>JAEUGX010000003.1 GCA_016795545.1 Opitutaceae bacterium | reverse complement strand
CCTACCGCCTGGTGTTCATGGACTGCCAGATGCCGGAGATGGACGGCTTTGCCGCCACGGGCGAGATCCGCCGCCTGCTCCCGCGGGAGAGCCAGCCCGTCATCATCGCCCTGACCGCCAACGCCCTCGAGGGCGACCGCGAGCGCTGCCTGGCCGCCGGCATGGACGACTACCTCACCAAGCCGCTGCGCCTCGAGGAGCTCGAGGCCGTGATCCGGCGCTTCTTCCCGCCGCGGTGACCGGCGTCCGGCTCACAGCCATTCCCGCAGCCGCGCAATCTCCCGCTGCCGGTCCGGCTCGTCCGCCAGGTTGCGCCGCTCCAGCGGGTCCCGCTCGAGGTCGAAGTAGAGCCAGGGGCTGCCGTCGGCGTTGAGCACCAGCTTGTGCTGCGGCGAGCGGAAGCCGCGCCAGGCCCGGTCGCACAGCCCGGGGATGCCCGGCGCCGCCGGCATCGAGATCAGGGCGTGGTCGCGCCGCGCGCGCCACTCCCTTCCCTCGGCCCACGCCACCGCCAGGTGCGGCAGGTCCAGGAGGCTCACCGGGCTGCGGTCGACGCAGCCGGCGCCGGCGTGCGGGAGCCGCACCAGCAGCGGCACGCGCACGCTCTCCTCGTGCGGCCACGCCTTGCGGAAGAGGCCGTGGCTGCCGTGCATGTCGCCGTGCACCGACGTGAACACCACCGCGGTTTCCGCCAGGTTCGCGCCCGCGATGAGGCGGCCGATGGCCCGGTCCGTCGCCTCGAGGTGCGCATAGTAGCCCGCCAGCTCCCGCCGGGCCTGGCGCTCGACCTCGCCGCCGAGCGGCACGTTGGCCCGCAACGTCAGCGCTTCCGGCCGGACGGGGGCGACGTGCGGCGCCGGCGCCTGGTAGGGCGGATGCGGCGACTCGAGGCTGACGACGGCGAAGTACGGTTTGCCCGCATCCGCGCCGCGCGCCGCCTCCTCCGCCAGCCAGCGTCCGGCCCGCTCGCCCAGCACGTCCGCCTGGTAGCCCTTGAAATGCCGCGGCTCGGGCAGCCGGGTGCCGTGCAGCCACGGGTCGTTCAGCAGGAACCCGCTCTCGAAACCCTCCCACAGCTCGAAGCCGCCGCGCTGCGCCGGCGGCACGATCATCCGGGCATGCGCCTCCCCGACCAGCGGGGCCCCGCGGTCGCGCCTGGCCAGGTGCCACTTGCCGAAGAACGCCGTCGCATAACCGCGGTCGCGCAGCGCGTGGGCCACGGTCCGGCCGGCCGCCGCGAGCCCTTCGCCAGGGACGGGCAGCGGATCCCAGTAGTCGCGCACGCCGTTCTCCGGGCAGGGCCGGCCGGTCAGCAGCGCCGCCCGGGCCTGCGGGCCCAGCGGATGCGGCGTGACGGCCTCGGCGTAATTCACCGCCTCGCTCGCCAGCGCGTCCAGCCAGGGCGTCCGCGCATTGGGATCGCCGGCGTAGCCCGTCGCCTGCGCCCGCCATTGGGTCGTGACGATCCAGAGGATGTTGGGCTGGCCCATGCGCGACCACTCATAGCCAGATTCCGCCGCAAAGCGGCAGCAAAATCGTTGGTCCCGGCCCGGCACTTTCGCATCGCGTCCGGGCCCCGGTTGCCTTTCCCTGTCCACCGTCCATGGCATTGGAACTCCGCCCGAACTGCGAGTGCTGCGACCAGGATCTGCCGCCGGCGGCGCCCGGCGCCCACATCTGCTCGTTCGAATGCACGTTTTGCCTCGCCTGCTCCACCCGGCTCGCGTTCGTCTGCCCCAACTGCGGCGGCGAGCTGGTGCGCCGTCCCATCCGTCCCGCCGCCAAGCTGTCCCGCCACCCGCCTGCGGCCGTCCGCGTCCGGCGCGACCAGCCGTGCTTTCCCGGCGGCGCCCCGTGACCTCGCGGCCGGCGCCTCGGCCATCCGACCGACCGGAAAATCTTTGAATCCGGCGGCGGCGGCCGCCAGCCTCCGGCCATGCGCATACGAGTGATCGCCACGGGCGGCACCATCGACAAGGTCTACTTCGACGCCGCCAGCGCCTACGAGGTGGGCGAGCCCCAGGTCGGGCCGGTCTTCCGGGAGTCGAACGTCACTTTCGAATTCGTGGTGGAGTCGGTTTTGCAGAAGGACAGCCTGGCCATGACCGACGAGGACCGGGCGCTCATCCGGCGGCGCGTCGAGGCGGCGCCGGAGCGGCTGATCCTCATCACGCACGGAACCGACACCATGACCCAGACCGCCGCGTGGCTCGAGGGCCTGCCGGACAAGGTCGTCGTGTTCACCGGCTCGATGCAGCCGGCGCGGTTCCGCGACAGCGACGCCGTCTTCAATCTCGGCTGCGCCGTCGGCGCCCTCCAGGTCCTGCCGCCCGGCGTCTACATCGCGATGAACGGCCGGGTGTCGCCGGCCGGCGCGGTGCGGAAGAATCGGGAGCAGCGCCGCTTCGAGCCGAAGGCCTGAAGGCTCAAAGCCGGGCTGTCTGCAGGTCGGGCAGCCGGTTCATAATTATCTGGCCTCGCCCCGGGCGATGCCGCAAATAGTCGGCCGCTCCCACCATGAATCTCGCCGACGCCCGCACCGCCGTCATCGCCGCCCTCGGCCGCATGAAATCGCTCTATGCCCAGCCCGTCTTCGACGAGTGGGTGCTGGTCAAGGTCGCGAGCGAACAGGGCGCCGTGCTGGCCTACGACGGCCCCCGTGCCGACTCCTACCAGGCGCGGTTCAAGGCCGACATCGCGCCGCTCCGCGCCGAGATCGAGGCCCGCCAGCTGGCGATCGGCGACTTCGAGTTCGTCAACACCGCGCACGGCACACATTTCGACGCCTGCCTGCGGCTCGGCAAGGCCGCGTACCTCTTCTGCAACAACACGACGAAGTCGATGATCGAGATCCGCCAAAGCCCGCTGTGGCTGGCGGCGCAGAAGCCCTTCGTCGAGCTGAGCGGGAAGTTTCGCAGCGATCCGCTCGAGTAGCCCCGCGTCCCGCTTCCGTCCGCCTTCGTCCTTGCCACGCCGCGGCGGATGCCGCCAATCAGAACGGTGCTCTCCAGCCTCCTCGATCCGCTCGGGCTTGCGCATCCGGCCGCCTACCTGGTGATCTTTCTCGGCGTGTCGCTCGTGATGGTGTGGCGCCTGGAGGCGATGCTCAGCCACGGCCTGGAGGGCACGGCCCTGGGCACGCTGCTCATGCCGTACTGCTCGGGCCTCGGGAACCTCATCTTCGTGTACCTCATGGCGACGCGGGGAGGCGAGGCCGCCGAGGTGCTGACCAACTGCCTCGTCAACAACGTCACCAACCTCACCCTCCTCCTCGGGCTGCCCGCGCTCTGCTGGGGCCTGGCCGTCATCCCGAGGAAATCCGCCGGCAAGGCCGGCAAATCCGCGCGCCAGGCCCGCGGCGCGGGCGTGGAGAGCCAGATCAACCGCCTCTCGCTCCTGCTCACCCTCGCCGCCGTGTTCTTCTTCACGGGCGCGGTGTGGGTGATGGGCCAGGACGGCCGGCTCACGCGCACCGACGGCCTCATCCTGGTCGGCACCTTCCTCTTCTGGCAGTGTTTCCAGGTCTTCGACGTGATGAAGAGCAACGTGCGGCACCGGGTCTCGTTCGGGCTGATGTTCTACGTCGATATCGCCCTGGTGCTGGTCTGCGCCTACGGCATGTACGAGTCGATCGACTGGCTCGTGACCTGGCTCTCGGCGCAGCGCGGGGGGTTTGTCAGCCACGAGAACCTCGGCTGGCTGAGCGGCTGGCTGATGGTGCTGCCGAACGGCGTGCTCGCGCTCTACTGGGGCTGGAAGCGGCGCGCGGACGTCGTCTACGCCTCGCAGGTCGGCGACGGCCACATCTGCATCCCGCTCTGCCTCGGCGTGTTCGCCCTGGTGCAGCCGCTGCCGACGTCGGGCTTCGCCGAGTCGTCGCTGCTCCTCCTGCTCGGCGCGGCCGCCGGACACGGCGTCTGCCTGATGCTCTTCGGCGGCCTGCCCCGCTGGGCCGGGGCGCTGTTCACCGGGGCCTACGGCTGGTTTGTGTGGTCGGGGCTGCTGGCCTGAGCCCAAGCCGCGCCGGGATCCGCTACTGCAGGCGGATCGGCAGCCGCTGCCAGCGGGTGAAGGCGTCGCCGAGGATCGTGCTCGTCTTGGGCTCGGGATTCTCTCCCATCCGCAGGGTGTGGGCGGCGGCGAAGCTGCCCAGCACGGCGCAATAGTCGTTGTTCACCATGATGCCGATGAGGTCGCCGGTTTTGCTGAACACGAGGTCGCCGCGCTTCGGCGAGATCTCGCCGAACAGGCGGGTGACGATCCGGTTGTCCAGCTTCACGTAGTTCTGGGACTGGGCGTCGATGCGGAACGGCGTGTCGCCGTACCGCCCGTCGTCGGCGCGGACGAGCACGGCGTCGGGAAACTTGAACGGCTCCTGCGCGAGGTTGTAGATCTTGGCGCCCATGAGCGCCGCCAGCGAGGGATCGATCGGCGCCACGACCACGCGCGGATCCAGGCGCAGGAACTGCAGCTCGGCCAGCGGGGCGTTGAACGAGCCGCGCGCCAGGAAGCCGTTGACCTGGTCGTAATCCGTCGGGCTTTCCGCGAGCGTGAACGGCGTGTCGCTGAGGTGCATCAGCGCGTAGACCCGGTCGCCGTCGCTGACGAGCACGGTCTGGGTCTCCTTCTCGCGGACGGTGGGGCTGAAGAGCCCGGGCCGGCGCGCGGTCAGCCGCGACTGCACGCGGTTGGCGAGAAACTCGGAAAAGATCAGGTTCGGGTTGACCGGGCGGTTGTCGCGGACCTCCTGGGCCAGCGCGCCCGACTTTTCCGCCAGCTGCCCGACCCCCTGCGCCAGCTGCGTGGTCTGCTCCTGCACCTTGGCGCGCTCGAGCCGCTCGACCTCGATCTGCTGCTTGGCCTCGACGAGGTTGCGGTTGAGCAGGTTCTTCTCCTGCTCGGCCACCCGGACGGCCACGTTGAGGTTCTCGATCCGCTGCCGCGCCTCGGCGTTCTGGCGCTCCATGCGGGCGAGCTCCGCCTGCTGGCGCTCGGCCTCGGCGCGGCGCTCCTCGAGCTCGCGCTGCAGCTTGGCCAGCTGCTCGCGCGACATCGTGGCCTCCTGGGCCGTGGCCGTGTAGCGCTGCTCCAGCTCCTTCACGCTGGTCTGGGTGGCCGCGAGCGTGTTCTCCAGGCGGCCCTTCTGCTGCTCGAGCGCGGCCAGGTTCTTCTCCCGCTCGGTCAGCGAGCCCTGGGTGGACGCCAGCTGCTGCGCCAGCTGCTCGCGCGAGGTCTTCTCGTCCTCGAGGGAGATCCGCATGAGCTCGACCATGTCGGCGTTCACCGCGGGCGCATTGGCCGCCGAGCGCGGGGCCGCCGTCTCCAGCTGGGTGTGCTGCGGCTCCGCCTTCTCCCAGCGCGTCAGCGCCAGGAGATTCAGGAGCAGGAAATCGCACATGATCAGTAACAGCGTCTTGTTCATGTCGCGGCCTCCTCAAGCCGTCGCGCTGCGCTGGACCTCGATGATGAGCTGGCGTTTGTAGGGGCGGACGTGCCGGATCTTCACCAGCGCCACGCACACGATGCCGAAAAGGTTCGAGGAATAAGCCGCCAGCAGGTTGGCGTCGATGATGCCGAGCACCTGCAGCACCAGCGCCGTGGCCGTGCCCGCGATGCCGATGTAGAGGCCGCCGTCGAACAGGTTCTCCTCGTTCTCCATCAGCCTCAGCTTCACGGCCGCGGGCGCGGCGAGCCGGGCGATCTCGGAGATCTTGAGCAGGCAGATGACGTACATGCCGACCTGCAGGGCGGCGAACGCGGTGATGGAGAGGATGGTGGAGATGTCCATGGCGGTGGAGGGGGTTGATTCTTGGCCGGCGGGCGGCGGGGCGACCGCGCCGATGACGGGGATCGTCAGCTTGATGCGGTAGTCCGACACCGGCGCGGCGTTGAGCAGGAAGGGCTCGGAGAAGACGAAGAAGATGAAGGTCAGGATGAGCGCGATGAGCCCGCTGCCCATGCGGGGGAAGCCGCCGCGCAGCATCGATTCGACGGTGGAGAAGAGCCGCAGGTCGACGGCGCGGAGCAGCAGGAAGATGCCGCCCAGGAACGAGGCGTACTTGAGCAGCAGCGCCAGCTCGGGATGCCGCAGCGTGAAACCCGCGCCGAACTGGAACTCCGGCCCCGCCGCGCGCGTGACGGGCGCCTGGCGCTGGACCAGCTGGTTGACCGCGCCCTCGCCGTGCGCCAGCGCCAGCTGCAGGTTGTCGGCGCCGGGATGACCGAAGGTGATGAGGTAGCGGGCGACCCCGTCGGCCGAGCGCGCCATCAGCGCCGCCGTGTAGATGACCGGCAGGTGCTCGGGCGCCACCCGCGTCAGGTGCGCGAACTGCCCCACGGTCGCGAGGCTGCCGGTGGTGCGCAGCAACTCCGAGATCTGCACCCAGTTCAACCGCCGGCCGAGCGTCAGGATGTCCAGGTAGAAGTCCTCGAGTTCGCCCATGTTCCCGGTGGCGACCGCCGTCTCCGCCAGCGCCCGCACCTCGCGCTGCAGGGAGGCCGAGAGGTGCTCCGTCTGCCAGAGGTAGGCGGTCAGCAGGATCACGGCGTCCAGCGGCTGGCCGCCGGGCCGGCCGGCGGGCACGAAGCGCTGCGTCGTCACCAGCTGGCTGGTCTTGAGCAGGGTCTGCACGGCCGGCAGCCGCGACACCGACAGGTAGCGGCGCAGGTTGTCGCGCGCCTGCTGCGTCACCATGAAGCTGAGCACCGGCTGCGAATCCGCGGGGGACGCCGCGTTGCGCCCGACCAGCAGCGGCTCGAGTGCGACGTCCCAGCCGCCCCACGGCATCATGTCGCGATGCTGGCCCGCGAACGAGTCGAAGATGATCCCCAGGGCGCCGGCGCCGGGATCGCCGACCTTCCGCGCGGCCTCGAGCACCAGCGCCGCCGGCCCCGGCTTGTCCAGCTCCAGCAGGCTGCGGCCGAAACCGGAGACCGACGGGGTGTCGCGCCCGGCCTCCCGCAGCAGGGCCGTGTTCAGCGACTTCACGTTCACCGGCATCAGCCACGCCACCGCCAGCAGCCCCAGGCCCAGCGCCAGCCAAAGCTGCCAGACAAGCGAGCGCTGGCCGGTACTAGAGGCGGACAAGAGCATGGGTGGGTTGAGACATAACGGCTGGGCACGGGGAAACAAATTTATTTGCCGCACCTTCGCACAGGCAAATAACCTGCGCCCATAAAACAGACCGATGCCTCTCGAGATTGTTCACTTCAACAGCCCCATTCTGCGCAAAAAAGGCGCCAAGGTCACGACCTTCGATGCCGCGCTCCGGCGCCTGGCCGACGACATGATCGCCACCATGCACGAGGCGCAGGGCATCGGCCTGGCCGCCCAGCAGATCGGCAAGGCCATTCAGCTCTGTGTCGTCGACCTGCGGCCGACGGAAAGCAAGTTTAACTGGCTCCTCGACGGGGCCCGCACGCCGCTGGAGATCATCATGCCGATGGCGATCCTCAACCCGGTCCTGACGGCCGTGCCCGAGCCGACGACCGTGTACGAGGAGGGCTGCCTGTCGTTTCCGCTCATCCGCGGCGACGTGGTGCGCCCCGACGAGCTGACGGTGAAATTCCAGGACCTCGGCGGCCACCCGCACACCCTCTGGTGCACCGGCCTTTTCTCGCGCTGCGTGCAGCACGAGGCCGACCACCTCAACGGCGTGCTGTTCATCGATCGCATGGACAAGGTGGTCCTCGCCGAGATAGACCCCGAGCTCAAGGCCCTGAAGAAGCGCACCCGCGAGGCGTCCGGGAAATCCTGACATGGGCGATTCCCCGCAGCGCCCGGCGCCCTCGATCGTCACCCGCACCGGCGACGACGGCACGACCAGCCTGCTCTATGGCCAGCGTGTGCCGAAGGATCACCCGCAGGTGGAGGCCGTCGGCGCGTTCGATGAGTTGAACGCCGCGCTCGGTTTCGCGAAGGCCACGCGCCCGCCCGGCGCCGACGCCGCCGAACTCGAGCGCATCCAGCGCGACCTGGTCTCGCTCATGGGCGAAGTCAGCTGCGCCGAGTCCGACGCCGCGCGCCATGCCGCGTCGAAGTTTGTCCGCCTCGCCGACGCCGACCTGGCCCGCCTCGGCTCCGCCGTCGCCGCCATCGAGGCCCGCCGGCCGCGCTTCGACGGCTGGGCCACTCCCGGCGCCAACCCCCACGCCGCCGCGCTCGACCTCGCCCGCACCGCCGCCCGCCGCGCCGAGCGCCGCCTGGTCGGCCTCCCGGCCCACGGCCGGACCGTGCGCCCGCTCCTGCTCCAGTACGTGAACCGCCTTTCCGACCTTCTCTGGCTGATGGCCCGCGAGGCCGAGTCTGCCTAGCCCGGCCGGCTCCCTTCCGCCCCCGGCCGACGCGGCTTCGGCACCGGGCCCCAGAGGCGGATAACATGCTCCGCCAGATTGAGCAGGCTGACCCGACGCAAGCCAACTGCATTTAGCTCGCGAAGCGCGGGCACATGCGGGCTGCGCTCGCGAAAATGCTCCCACAGCTCGCGCTCCAGCGCCGGGGCGTGGAGGACCGGCGAGCCGGAGCCGCGCGTCAGCTCGGCCACGCGCGCCTGCCAATGGCGGCGTTCGTCCGGCTGGCGTTCCCAGTAAGTGAAGAGAGCGTGTTCAAATGGGTTGAGACTCATCGATGGGTTTTTACAGGGCGGCGCGGCATTGCATTTGAACTTTCTCCTGCTATGCGTGTCTGCATTCCACTAAACAAGACACACACTATGTGGCAGAAATTTAAAGAGCAACTTCCCGCGGTGATCCTGACCGCCGTGCTGGTCATCGGCGCCGCCTTCTGGTTCTACCAGAAAACGGTCGCCGACCTCACCGCGAAGCAGCAGACCGAGATGGCGGCGCTGCGCGAGCAGACGAATGCGGAGATGAAGGCTTCCGCCGAGGAGACCCGCCGCCACATCGAGTCGGTCAACACGCTGCTGAAGGACGCGATCAGCAAGCGGCAGGCCGACGTGTTCATGACCGACGAGGAAGTGGCGAAGATGAACGCCGAGAAGGTCAACCAGCTCGCCGAGGCCATCGCGATGAAGATCCAGCCCTACGGCCAGGTGCCGAAGACGCCGGAAGAGGCGGAGAAGCTGCAGAACGAGCAGGTCGACAAGGTTTCGAACCGCATGGCCGAAAAGATCGCGCCGATCCTGACGGAGATGTCCAAGGACCAGAACCTGACCCGCGAGACGATCAACAACTACAGCCAGCGCATCTCCGACCAGATCAGCGGCGTGCTGACGGCCGAGATGTCCCGGAACCAGGAGCTGAACGCCCAGCTGCTCGCCTCGCAGGCCGTCGCGCAGGATTCCATGAAGCTCGCGCACGAGATCACCGCATTGTACCTGAGCAGCTTCAAGGACCAGGGCCTCATCACCCGCCTCCTCACGCTACCGGCCAACGTCGTCCGCGACGCCGCCAACCTCAGCATCGTCAACAGCACCGAGCGCAAGAAGGTGGAGGAGCGCCTCGTCAGCGAGATGAACACGCTCGACAAGCGCCTGGCCGAAATCCAGGCGATGACGCCCACGAAGTAAGCCCGGCGTCCGCCGGCTCCCGCAGGCCGCGCCTCCCGGCGCGGCCTTTTTGTTGCCGGCGCCGCCCGGCCCCGAGCCCGGTCCCCGGGCCGGCGGCCGCGAAAGCGCGGCTCCGCCTTTCCCGGCCCCTCCCCGCTCCGTAACCTGGAATTTTCACCGTTTTGCAATTACTGCATTTACAAATAACCCAAGAGGATACATTCCTTATTCACAAGTTATCCACTCGATGGAAAACACCAAAGGCGCGGTTCATCACTCACCGCAGCAATACGTCGAAGTCAGGGTTAAGACCTACGTTCTGGATACGAACGTCCTGCTGCACGATCCCCAATCGATCTTCAAGTTTGAAGACAACAACCTGGCCATCCCGGTCGAGGTGCTCGAGGAGCTCGACGCGATCAAGAGCGAGCAGTCCACCGAGCGCGGCCGGAACGCGCGCCGGGTGCACCGGATCCTGCAGGAGCTGCTGCCGGACTCGCGCTCGATGCACGAGGGCGTGAAGCTGCCGAGCGGCGGCACGCTCTCCGTCATCATCAACCGCTACCTGGTGGAGAACAACTGGTCGTCGCCGGCGATGCAGCGGCTCCGCGCGGTGCTCACGGATTTCACGAAGAAGGACAACCGCATCATCGCGAGCGCGCTGTTCGTGCAGGAGACCTTCCCGCCGCCGACGATCCTCGTCACCAAGGACGTCAACGTGCAGCTCAAGGCCCGCGCCGTCGGCCTCGAGGCCGAGGACTACCTGAACGACAAGGTGCCGGAGGCGCCCGACGAGGATTCCTACCGCACGCTCACGCTCGACGTCTACGAGATGCAGCGCTTCTGCTCGGAGGGGGAATTCGAGCTCGCGGCCGAGCACACCTCCCGGCTCTACCTCAACGAGTACGTCCTGCTCATGACACCCGAGGGCAAGACGATGCCCGGCCGCTACTACGGCAACGGCCTGGTCCGCCGCCTGCACATCCCGGACTTCGTCAAGGCCCCCGGCGGCATCCCGATCCGCCCGCGCAACCTGGAGCAGCAGTTCTTCGTCGACGCGCTGATGGACGACAGCATCTCGCTGGTCACCTGCTTCGGCAAGGCGGGCACGGGCAAGACCCTGCTCTCGACCGCCTGCGCGCTCTTCCAGACGACCGACGAAAATTCCCGCTACGACGGCGTCTCGATCTCGCGTCCCGTCATCGCCCTCGGCAAGGACATCGGCTTCCTTCCCGGCACGCTGGAGGAGAAGATGAAGCCCTGGCTGCAGCCCTACCACGACGCGCTCGAGGTCCTCATGCCCTCGAAGCCGGCCAAGGAGCCGCAGTTCGCCAGCAAGAAGACGGGCAAGAAAAAGAAGAAGCGCGACGACGTCCTGGCCATGATGACCTCGCCCCAGCCCGCGCACGGCGGCGGCAACCACGGCGGCCATCCGCCGGTGAAGCCCTACGAGCGCCTGATCAACAGCGGCGTCGTGGAGATCGAGGCCCTGTGTTTCATCCGCGGCCGCTCGATCGCCCGGCGCTTCTTCATCCTCGACGAGGCCCAGCAGCTGACGCCGCACGAGGTCAAGACCGTCATCACCCGCATTTCGGAAAGCTCCAAGCTCGTCCTCATCGGCGACCCCGCGCAGATCGACAATCCCTACGTCGACTCGCGCAGCAACGGCCTGGTCTACTGCCACAATCGCATGAAGGGCCACGCCCTCGCCGCGCACGTGAAGCTCTCCAAGGGCGAGCGCTCCAAGCTGGCCGAGCTGGCCGCCGACCTGCTGTAGGCCGGGCCGCGAACCGGCTCACTTCGCCTCGACTTCGACTGGCTTCTCCTCGGCGTCTTCTTCCGGCTCCGCCTCCTCGTCGTCCAGCAGGCTGGGCTCGCCCCGGCGGCGGGCGATCCATTCCATGATCCCGGCGAAGAGCCCGGTGAACATCAGGTCGCCAAAGAGCGTGTTGCGGAAGAAATAGACGGTCGGCGGGTACTCGGGATGCCCGACCGTCAGCGCCTGCCACCAGCCGGCCAGCGTCTTGGCGTAGAACGCGTCGGCCGCCCAGGACTGGGTGTTCGTGACGAGATAAAACAGGATCGCGCCGAGCAGCCCGCCGTTGAGCAGGTTGAGCCACGACTTGCGCCGGGCCACCCAGGCCCCGATCCCCAGCGCCGCCGCAAAGCACGCGGTCCGGGCGATGAACCCGCTGACCGGCCAGTGAAAGCCGAACTCCCGGGCGTAGAACCAGTTGATGTAGACGTCCGACAGGCTCAGGGCGGCGAACGGCACCAGCCACATCCACCGGTTGCGGAAGTACACCGCCCCGCAGAACGCGATGGCCATCACGGGCGAGAAATTCGACAGCGACAAGTCCAGCGTCGGCAGCACGCGGTAGAGCGCGGCGAGGACGATCAGGAGGACGGCAACGGGCATGCGCGCATTAGAGCCCAGGGGCCGTCCGGGATAAAGCCATTTTGCGGCGCTTTCCACCCACCTCCGCCCCCGGCCCCGGGCGATGTCCCCGTTTACTTCCTTCCGGTTAAATCACTCCCGCGACCAGCCGGAAGGACTTGGGGATGGGGAAAGCCGCCTGCGAATGGCGCGAAGGGGCGCAAAGCTGACAAGCTCGGCAACGCAGGCGTGAAAAGCCCGCAGGTCCATAATTGAACCGCTCGCCAAGTGACGCGAGTGATCATGCCGTGCGGAAAGGAAAGGAGGTGAAACTCAGGAACGAAAAGCATCGTCGGGGCGGTGTTGCGGCCCCCGGCGACGTCACAGCCCGGACCACGAACCCTCCGGCAGAGGGCAAAATCGCCGGCGCGCCCCGGCCCGCGGCTAGTTGGCCAGCGCGTCCGCCAGGAGTGCAGCGAGTTCCGTGCCCGTCAGTTTCCGCCAGGCCGCCTCGACCGTCGCCATGGTCACCTGCTTGCGCGGCGTCAGGTTCATTTCCCTGAAAAGGCGGGGCAGAATGTCGTCCCCCGCGCGCTCATGCATGAGAAAAACCGCCTGGGTCGCAAAAACGTAATGGGCCTCGTGCAGCCGGGTTCCCTTCACTGCGTCCGCCTCGTTTTCCACCGCCGGCCACGCCCGCAGGTCAACCTGGTCCCGGAGGTCCGCAAACGCGACCCGCAACGCATCCTGGTCATAGGCCTCCCGCGCGACCTTTTCCCCGTGCAGGTCGCGCAGCGTCCGCCACGCAACATAGTTCGCCACCCCGTCGCACCACCAGCGGCGATCCGGGCTTTGGATGTATCGGTCGACGATCCCGACCTCGGCAGTCTCGTGCAGCACGATGAAAGCGATCTTGGGATCCGTGCGGGTAAGCCCGCGGAACATCCTGTCCAGATATTCCAGTACCCCCAAGACGGAAGGCCCGTCGGTCCGGGCCCACAGGCGTTCGGCGGCCGCGGCGGGCGCCAGGAGCTGCATGTCCGCCGGCACAATCACCGGCAAGGCGCTCGACGCGTCCCGCGCCGCCCCGGCGCCGTCCCCCGCAGTCTGGTCCGCGGCCGCCCCCCTGGGACCGAAACCTGCCGAGTAGCGGGTGACTCCGTCCTGGTTATTGACGGCCAGCGAATATTTCTGCCGGAGCGTCCGTCGTTTCTCCGACAATTCCTTCAGCCAGGCATCGTTCTGCGCCGTCACGCTCCCCAGGTAAGTCGCTTCGCCGCGCCGGGTCACGGGGTCGTAACGCATCCCGGAAATCAATTCGCCGCCGGCCAGGCGCCGCACCAGCTCCTCGCGCGGCCAGACCGTCAGCCGCGAGACCGCCTGGTATTCTTCCCGCAAGCGTTCGAAGGTGCGGATCGTGGCCTCGTAATGATCCAGGAACGCCTCGTAGCACTCGTCCTGCGCGCGCGACATTTTCCGCTGGTCGAGCAACCCGGCGATCTCCCGCAGGTATCGTTTCCGGTTTTTCCGCATCTCGGCGGGGCTCAAGGCTTCCGTCGGCAGCGGGCCGCCGCCGGCCTTGGCCAGCCGTGCATTGTGGGCGGCCAGTCGCTCGGCGAGCAGCCGGGCCAGCTCCTCCTGTCCCGGGGAATATTCGCAGCTGATGCCGTGGAACCGGCCCGTCATCCGCGCGGCCGGAACCTCCGCCACCACGGAGGCGGGGGCCGCCAGCGCCAGTCCCACCGCCAGTCGGACTCCCCGGAAAGTGTGCATGGCGTCCTACCTCAGGCCGCAGGCCTGGCGGGCCCGGTCCATCACCTTGCCGGCCACCGCCCGGGCGCGCTCGGCGCCGTCGCGCAGCACCCGTTCGACGTGGTCGGGGTGGGCCGCGAGCTCGGCGCGCTTCGCCCGGTAGGGCGCGAAATAATTCCAGTAGTGCTCGAAGAGCGCCTTCTTCAGGTCACCGTAGCCGAGTCCGCCGGCGCGCAGCCGGTTCTCGAAGTCGTCCGCCACGGCCCGCGACGCCACCAGGCGCAGCAGCTGGACCGCCAGGTTCCTGTCGGCATCGGGCTTCGGCTCGGCCGGGGTGCGCGAATCCATGACGATGCCCATGATCTTTTTCCGCAGCGCCTTCTCGTCGCCGAAGATCTCCACCGTGTTGCCGTAGCTCTTCGACATCTTCTGTCCGTCCAGCCCGGGCACGACGGCGACGTCCTCGCGGATCTGCTCCTCCGGCACCACAAACGTGTCGCCGTAGGTCTGGTTGAACTTGATCGCGATGTCGCGCGTCATCTCCAGGTGCTGCTTCTGGTCCTTGCCCACGGGCACCACGTTCGTGTCGTACAGCAGGATGTCGGCCGCCATGAGCACCGGGTACGCGAACAGCCCGAAGTTGGGCGAGATGCCCTTGGCGGTCTTGTCCTTGTAGCTGTGCGCGCGTTCCAGCAGGCCCATCGGGGTCAGGGAGCCGAGCAGCCACATCAGCTCGCAGACCTCCGGCACGTCGCTCTGGCGCCAGAAGACCGCCTTGGCCGGATCCAGTCCGCAGGCCAGCCAGTCGAGGGCGATGCCCCGGCTGTACGCCCGGCGCTCCGCGGCGTCGGTGATCACGGTCATCGAGTGGTAGTCCGCGATGAAGTAGAACGCGTCGCCGCCGGCCTGCAGCTCGATGGCCGGCCGCATGGCGCCGAAATAATTGCCGATGTGGAGGGTGCCCGAGGGCGTGATGCCGGTGAGGACGCGCATGGGTGGGGGCGAAGGAAACGAGGAAGTAACCACTATTCGGCGTCTGGGAACACTAAATTCTTGCCCGGCGGCCGGAGCCGGACGCCGCCGTCAGTCGCGCCGCGCGGTGATGGTGACGGCCTGGCGGGTGCGGGCGACGGAGTTTGCCGGCAGCAGGCCGCCGAAGGAGACGCCGGGCATCACCAGCGCGCGCGGGCCGAGAAGCGAACCGGGGTTCAGCACGGCGTTGCAGCCGACCTCGGCGCGGTCGCCCAGGATGGCGCCGAACTTGCGCAGCCCGGTGCCGAGCAATTCGCCGCTCGCCAGCTTCACCTTGACCTCGCCCTGGTCGAGCCGGAGGTTCGAGCAGATCACGCCGGCGCCGAGGTGCGCCCCGTTTCCGAGCACCGAGTCGCCGACGTAGTTGAAATGCGGCGCCTGCACGCCGTCCAGCAGCAGGCAGTGCTTGAACTCGCTCGCATTGCCCAGGACGCACCGCTCGCCGGCGATCACGTTGCCGCGCACGAACGCGCCGGGCCGGACCTCGCAGTGCGCGCCGAGGAACACGGGGCCCCGGATCACGGCGAACGCGGGCAGCTTCACCGTCGGATGCAGCCACACCCGGCCCTCGACCTGCACGCCCGGCGGCACGGCGGGACCGCCGGCCCCGGCCTCGACCGACTCCAGCGCCGCCTCGAGCCGCTTGAGCCACTCCCACGGGGCGACCCCCGCCGGGAAGAAGGAGGCGAAGCGGGAGAGCGAGGCCGGCAGGGCGAAGAAGTCCGAGGCTTTCACGGCGGGTGGCGGGTAGCGCGATCAAAGGCGCCCCCGCGCCCGCCTCAAGCTTTCATTGCCGCGCCCGCGCGGCCGTCTCCGCGTCGGTGCCCGGCCGGCACGGGCGGAAACTGACCCGCAGGCGGCAGGCCTGGGCGGGCACCGCGTGCCGCTCCAGCACCCCGGGGCCGCGGCTGCTGTTGCCCAGGCCGCTTTGCCGGACATCGAGCGAGAGCACGACCTCCGGCCGCGGCTTGAGCTGCGCGGCGTTGCGCGCGGCCGCGAGGTCGTCCGCCGTGAAAGGCAGCGCCGAGACCGCGATCGGCTCGCCCTCCGCCACCACCAGCAGGCCGCCGCCCGCGCTGTCCGTCAGCGACAGCCAGCGCACGGCCTCCTTGTTGCCGTTCTCCTGCGGCCGCCCGTACGGCGTGTACTGTCCGGCGACCGTGCCCTTCCACAGTCCGATCAGGGCCGCCTCCTGGCGGTCCGCGTAATTCTCGTGGGGGCCCCGGCCGTACCAGCGGAAATTCTCCAGGGCCGCCCCCACCCGCAGCACCACGCCGATCCGGGGCAACGGCGGCCACTGGCCGGCGGGGGTGAATTCGCTGTCGAGGGCGATCACGCCGTCGCCGCGCACGGTCCAGACCGCCCGGTGCGTCAGGCTGCCGGCCGCGCCGGTGCTCACGGCCACCGTCTCGACCCGCACCACCCCGGGCTCCGGCTGCGACCACGACACCGAATCGACCCGGCGTTCGAGCCGGTCGAGCCCGGCCTCCGTCCACGCCTGCGCCAGCCAGCGGCCGGCGCCGCGGTCGTTGTCCGTCGGCGCCCGCCACGCCTGGAGCACCGGTCCGGCCGGCGCCTGCGCCGACGACGCCAGCAGCTCGCCCGCCCCGTAGTCGAGCGACACCAGGGTGCCGGCGGCGCGGCTGAACGCGGCGAACACCCCCTGGCCCGCGATCCGGATCCGGTCGCCTTGTTCGGTGACGGTCAGCGGCGGCGCGGCGGCCGGCGGCGGCGCGGCCGCGGCCGGGCCGGCGTCGAGCGCCAGCTGCTCCACCGCCACGCGCGCCGGGCCCGGCGCCCAGGCGGGGGCGCGGCGGGTCCAGAAAGCGAGCTGCAGCCAGTATTCCGCGCCGGGACGCGGCGCGGCGACGGCCGCCACCGGCACGGGGGCCTCGCGCTCCTCGCCCGGCGGCACGTCGAGCGCCGGCAGCACCCCCTCCTGCAGCGTCTGGCCGTCGCACACCAGCGACCACCGCGCCTCCAGCTCGCGCAGGTTGGTGTGGTCATGCCGGTTGCGCACGGCGACGACGACCGCGCCCGCCCGCCGCTGGCGGGCCTCGACCTGCACCGGCTGGTAGACCTGCCGCACCTCCAGGTATTTCGGCGTCGGCGCCCGGTCCGAAGTCACCAGCCCGCTGAGGGCCGAGGCCCCCCGGTTCGGCCGGTCGCCGAACTCGCCTCCGTAGGCGAGGTACCGCGATCCGTCGGCCGCGGTCCGGCGCAGGCCCTGGTCGGCCCACTCGCCGATGAATCCGCCCAGCAGCCGCGGGTGGGCGTAGACCTCGCGCCAGAACCCGCCGAGGTTGCCGACGGCGTTGCCGGTCGCGCGCGCGTATTCGCTGGCCAGGACGGGGCGGGTCTCCCCTTCCGCCTCCGCCAGCGCCGCCAGCTCCTCGCCGCGCATGTTTTCCGGCGCGGCGGGATCGAGCAGCCGGTCCCCGGTACGCGGGTGCAGGCGGCCGATGAGGTCCACGGTCGCCGGGTCGCGCGGACGGTCCTGCGCGCCCTCGTGGTGGATCGGACGCGTGGGATCAAAATCCCGCAGCCAGGCCGCCATCGCGGCGACATTCGGGCCGTAGCCCGATTCGTGGCCGAGCGACCAGGCGATGACCGACGGGTGGTTGCGGTCGCGGGTCGCCAGCCGCACCGCCCGGTCGAGGAAGGCGCCCGCCCAGCGGACGTCGCCCGCCAGCCGGCCCCGCAGCGCCGGGGTGCCGAGGTCGGCCTCGTCCATCACGTAGAGCCCGAGCCGGTCGCAGATCTCGTACCAGCGCGGGTCGTGGGGATAGTGGGCCGTGCGGACCGCGTTGATGTTCGCCTGCTTCATCAGCATCGCGTCCTGCACCATCCGCTCGTAGGTGACGGCGTGCCCGCGGTCCGGGTCGAGCTCGTGGCGCGCCACTCCCCGCAGGCGCACCGGGGCCCCGTTGACCAGCAGCCGCCCGTCGCGGACCTCGACCGTGCGGAAGCCGACGTCGCACGCCACGGCCTCGACCACCGCGTCGTGCTCGTCGCGCAGCGTGAGCACCAGGCGGTAGAGGGCCGGCGTCTCGGCCGTCCACCGCGCCGCGCCGGGCACGGCCCCCGCCAGCCAGCCGAACTTCGCCGGCCCGCGCGGGGGCGGGCGGTCGCTCGGCATGGCGGGCCGCGCGTCGCGATTGAGGATCGGGGTCGCGTCGTGCCGCAGCGGCCGCGCGAAGACCGCGGCGCCGGCGGGATCGAAGAGCTCCGCCTGCACGCTCCAGCCCGCGGTCTCCTGTCCGGGCAGCGCCGCCAGCTCGGGCTCGACGCGCAGGGTCGCGTCGCGCTGCGCCGCGTCGAACTCCGTCCGCACCGCAAAATCCCGGATGCGCACCCCCGCCGTCGAGTACAGGTGCACGTCGCGATCGATGCCGCCCAGCCGCCAGGTCTCGTGGTCCTCCAGGTAGCTGGCGTCCGAAAACCGGTAGACCTCGACCGCGAGCAGATTCCGGCCCGCGCGCACCTGCGCCGTGATCTCGAATTCCGCCGGCGACCGGCCGCCCTGGCTGTAGCCCACGCGCTCGCCGTTCACCCAGACGTAAAAAGCGCTCTGCACGCCGGCGAAGTGCACGAAGACCCGCCGCCCGTCCCAGGCCGCGGGCAGGTCGAAGGTCCGTCGGTAGGAGCCGACGGCATTGCGCTCGGCGTAGGTCGTGTAGTCCGGCGGCGGCTCCGCCGTCACCCGCGGCGGGGCGAGGCGGAACACGTACCCGCCGCCGGCGTAGATCGGGGTGCCCCGGCCGTTGACCTCCCAGTTCGCCGGCACCGGGAACGTGCCCCAGGCCGAGTCGTTGAAATCGGTCCGGAAGCAATCGGCCGGCCGCTCCTCCGGCCGCGGCGCCCAGTGGAAGCGCCACGCGTTCGGGCTGCTCAGGACGATGACCCACGGCGACGCCTCCGCCCGGCCGGCGCGCGCCTGCTCCACCGTCGCGAACGGCACGAAGGTCGCCCGCGCGGGCTCGCGGTTGATCTGCAGCACCTGCTCGTTCTCCCAGTCCGGGGCCGCCCGGCCGGCCAGCGCCAGGGCGAACGCCGCCGCCCCGGCCAGCACCGTCCGCCCCGCGCTGGTCCGCCCGCCGCCCGCGGTCCGGGCGCCCTCGATGTCCGTTCGCATGCGAGGTCCATCCCGCATTTGGCCTGGGGCTTCAAACTCCATTTTGCCGCGGCGCGGCTTCCCCGGCCGCCAGGGCGAACTTCCCCGCGTCGGACCGACAGCCGCGCCTCCGCGGCATCCCTTCATTCGTTGTTCCCTAATCGTCCCGCGTCTTCTAACTAGAAGGCATGCTCCCGCGCCCGGTCCGGCTTCGCCTCACCCTCCTGATCTTCCTCGCCGGCCTCGGCGCCATCGCCGCGCGCGCGGACTTCCCCGTGCCCTTCGACGCCGACTGGCGTTTCCACCTCGGCGACGCTCCCGGCGCCGAGGCGCCGGGCTGGGACGACTCCGGGTGGCGCAAGCTCGACCTGCCGCACGACTGGAGCATCGAGCTGCCGCCCGCCGCCGCCGCGCCGGCGGGCGGCGCCGGCGGATTCTTCCCCACCGGCGTCGGCTGGTACCGCAAGCGCTTCAAGGCGCCCGCCGACTGGCGGGGCCTGGGGGTCAGCCTGGAGTTCGACGGCGTCAGCCGCCACGGCGAGGTCTGGCTCAACGGCCGCCGCCTCGGCCGGCGGCCCGCCGCGGCCGTCCCGTTCCGCTTCGATCTGGCGCCGCACCTGCGGATCGGCGCGGAGAACGTCATCGCGGTGCGCGTCGACCACTCGGCCCAGCCCGCCGCCGGCCACTACACCGGATCCGGGATCACCCGGCGCGTCCGCCTCAGCCTCACCCCGCCGCTGCACCTGGTGCCCGACAGCGTGGTCATCACCACCCTCCGGCTCGCCGCCGAGCGGGCCGAGGTCCAGGTCACCGCGCAGGTCCGCAACGCCGGCACCCTCCCCCAGACGTTCACCGTCGAGTCCGCCCTCACCGATCCGGCCGGCAAAGCCGCCGACACCGCCAAGGTCAAGGCCCAGGCCGCGCCGGGCGCCACCGCGCCCGTCACGCTCACGCTGCGGGTGAAGCGCCCGCAGGCCTGGTCGCCCGATTCCCCGGCCCTCTACACCGCGGTGACCCGCCTGCTCGTCAACAAGGACAAGGACGAGGGGGACCGGCTCGCCGCGTTCGTCGGGCTCCGGACGGTGCAGGTGAGTCCCGGGCGCGGATTCGAGCTCAACGGCCAGCCCCTCGAGCTCGTCGGCGGCAACACCCAGGCCGACAACGGGCTGCTGGGCGCCGCCGCGTTCGACCACGCGGAGTTCCGCCGCGCCGCCGTGCTCAAGGCGGCCGGCTTCAACGCCGTGCGCACCGCGCGCCACCCGCCCTCGCCGGCTTTCCTCGACGCCTGCGACCGGCTGGGGCTGCTGGTGATCGTCGAGCTGTTCGACGGCTGGAAGGAGCCGAAGCAGCCCCACGACTACGGACGGGATTTCGACGGCTGGTGGCGGCGCGACCTCGACGCCCTCTTGCAGCGCGACCGCAACCACCCGTCCGTCGTCCTGTGGAGCCTGGGTCATGACCCGGCGGAGCGGGATGCGCCCGCCGGTGCCGACCTCGCCCGGCGGCTGGCCGCCCGCGTCCGGGAGCTGGACCCGACCCGGCCCGTGACCGTCGCCCTGGGCGCGCGCGGGCCCGAGACCGACTGGACCGCGCTCGACCCCGTGTTCGCCGCGGTCGACGTCGCCGGCTACGATCACGCGCTGGCGCGGCACGCCGCCGACCACGCCCGGCAGCCCGCGCGCGTCATCCTCGGCACGGCCGGCGGCCCGGCCGAAATCTTCGCCCACTGGGTCGCCGCGAGCGAGCAGCCGTACGTCATCGGGGATTTCGCCGCGGCCGCCCAGGACCGGCTCGGCGGCATCGACGCCGCCGGGCCCGGCTTTCCGCGCCACGGCTGCACCGACGGGGAGGTGGACGCCATCGGCTTCCGCCGGCCCGCCTCGCATTACCGCGCCATCGTCTGGAACCGCGGCGAGCGCCTGTACGCCGCGGTGCGCGCGCCGGGCCCGGACGGGGGCCTGCGCGAAAGCTGGACCTGGCCCGGCAGCGAGGGACGCGAGCTGGAGGTGGAGGTCTACTCCCGGCATGAGGCGGTGCGGCTCTACCTCAACGACGACTTGGTCGGCGAGCGACCGACCACCCGCGCCGAGGAATTCCGCGCGGTCTTCACCGTCCCCTACGCCGCGGGCACCCTGCGGGCCGCGGGGGTGGCCGCGGGCGAGGAGGTGCAAAGCTTCACGCTCGAGACCGCGGGGGCCCCGGCGGCGATCCGGCTCACCGCCGACCGCGACCTGGTGCGCGCCGACGGCCACGACCTCGCCTACCTCGGCATCGAGGTCGTCGACGCCGCCGGTCGCGTCGTTCCGTCCGCCGCCGTCCCCGTGACGGTGAAGGTCACGGGGCCCGCCGTCGTGGCCGCCCTCGGCAGCTCCGATCTCCGCAGCACCGAGCCCTACCCGGCCAACCCGCGCCGCACGCACGAGGGCCGGGCGCTGGCGGTCATCCGCACCCAGCCGATCATCGGGCACCTCACGGTCACGGCCAGCGCCCCGGGGCTGACCCCGGGCAAGGTCGTCCTCCGCAGCGCCCGGTGAAGCCGGGCGGGCCGCCGCCGGCGAATTTCCGTCTCGCCCCGCCGATGCGGCTGCCCTTCGCTTTTTTCGCCATGCCGCGTTTCCTCCTCTTCGCCGCCGCCTGCCTCCTCGCGACTGCCGCCGCCGCCGACGTCACCTGCCCGCCAATCTTCGGCGACCGCATGGTGCTGCAGCGCGACCGGCCCGTGCCGGTCTGGGGCTCGGCCGATCCCGCCGAACGCATCACCGTCAAGTTCGGCGGCCAGACGCACCAGGCCGTCGCCGGGCCGGACGGCCGCTGGCGGGTCACCCTCGACCCGCTCGCCGCCAGCGGCCAGCCGCGCCTGCTCAGCATCCGGGGCAAGAACACGCTGCTCTTCGCCGACGTGCTGGTCGGCGAGGTCTGGCTCTGCTCGGGCCAGTCCAACATGGAGAAGCCGCTCGGGCCGCGGGTACGCCAGATGCCGACCGACAACTACGAGGCCGAACTGACGCAGGCGGAATGCCCGCCCCTGCGGCTGTTCCGCATGCCCAAGCTCGGCGTCGCGCAACCCGGCGACCACACCCGCACCTGGCTGGCCTGCAGCGCCGAGTCGCTCATGGCGGCCGACTTCTCCGCTGCCGCCTACTATTTCGGCCGCGAGCTGGTGCGCGAGCTCGGCGTGCCGGTCGGCCTGGTCCAATCCACGGTCGGCGGCACCCGGATCGAGGCCTGGATGCCCCTCGCCGCCTTCGAGGCCGACCCGGCCCTGCGCGGCCTGGAGAAAGTGCGGTACCCGCAGTCCGTCGAGGGCCTGCAGGCCACCGAGCTCTACACCGCCATGATCGCCCCGCTGGCCCCCTACGCGCTCCGCGGCTTCCTCTGGTACCAGGGCGAGGCGAACTGCCTGAACGCCGAGAACGAAAGCTACACGGCCAAGATGCGGGGCCTGATCCAATCCTGGCGCAACGCCTGGAACGACGGCGCCGCGCCGTTCTATTTCGCCCAGCTCGCGCCCTACACCTACTCGGCCCTCACGAACCGCCCCAAGCAGGTGACCGCCGAGGCGCTGCCCGCCCT
>JAEUGX010000063.1 GCA_016795545.1 Opitutaceae bacterium | reverse complement strand
GGCACGGTGTCGCCGCGGTGCTGGTCGGTCCAGAGGAAGAGCAGGTTCGGGCGCTGGGGTTCGCGCGCGAGGCCCTTGGGGGCGACGTTCGGAGCGGAGGCGGCCTTGAGCTGGGAGGCGAGCGCGACGGTGGCGGAGCCGAGGGTCGCGGTACGGAGGAACTGGCGGCGGGACTGGGGCATGAGCGTCGGGGGTTGGAGTTGGCGGGCGAGGTGGGAGTGAAAGCGGGTCAGGCCACGGCGAGGGGGTCTCCGGTCTGCTGCTGCCAGGCGCGCAGGCGCCCGGTGAGCTCGCGCACCCGGCCGGCCTGGGCGGGCGCGGCGGCGAGGTTCCGCAGCTCGGCGGCATCGGCGTTCAAGTCGTAGAGTTCGACGTGCCCGGAGCGGTAGCGGTTGAGTTTCCAGCCGTCGGGCGTGACGAGGCAGCGGCCCTCCTCGTCGGGGCGCTTGGCGTCGTTCCATTCCACCACGACGTCGCCGCCCGGGCGGCGCGGATCGCGCAGGGCCTCCGCCAGGGAGCGGCCCTGCAGGTGGGCGGGCCGGTCGAGGCCCATCAGCTCGAGCAGGGTCGGCACGAGGTCGACCTGGCTGACCGGGCCGTCGAGCATCACCTGCCGGCGTCCGAGCCACGGCACGCGCAGCATCAGGGGAATGCGGGTGGATTGCTCGTAGAACGTGCCCTTCTGCACGAGCGCGTGGTCGCCGAGCTGCTCGCCGTGGTCCGAGGTGAAGACCACCAGGGTGTCCTCGGCCAGGCCCGCCGCGTCCAGCGCGGCGAGGATGCGGCCGACGGCGCGGTCGACGAGGGTGACGAGGCCGTAGTAGTTGGCGGCCAGCCGCCGGGCGTCGGCGGGCGTGCGGAACGGGAAGCGCTTGAACCCCTCGTCGTGCACCTCGGCCGCGACGCGCCGGGCGTGGGCGGAGGCGTCGGGTCCGGGCGGCACCATGAACGCGGGCCCGACGGGCAGCGACGCGGGGTCGTAGAGGTCGTTGTAGGGCCCGAACGGGGGCGGGTGCGGCTCGAGGAAATTGACACTGAGGAAGAACGGCTGGTCGCGGCGCTGGGCCTGGAGGAAGCGCTCGGCCTCGCCGGCGAGGTAGCCGGACTTGGTGAACCGTTCGGGCATGACCGCGGTGAAGCTCCGCGAGAACAGGTGCGCGCCGTCCTCCTCGGTCGTGTCCGGCACGAAGCCGTGGCGGAGGAGGAAGTCATGGTAGCTGCTGCGCCGCGCGCGGTCGGCGGGGTCGGCGTAGAAGTCGCGGTAGATCCCGTCCTCGATGCTGCGCCAGTCCGTGAAGCCGTGCTGGGCGTTGAGCTCGCTGCCGAGATGCCACTTGCCGTAGTAGGCGCGGGCGTAGCCGGCGGGCAGCAGCTCGGCCAGCGTGCGCGTGTCGGGCCGGAGCGGGAGGTTGTTGTTGACGCAGCCGTGGGTGTGCGGCCACAGGCCGGTCAGGATGGAGCCGCGCGACGGGGTGCAGACCGGCTGCGTGCAGTACGCGCGGCGGAAGACAAAGCTCTCCTCGCCCAGCTGCTTCAGGGCGGGCGCTTGGACGAAGGTGTTGCCGTGGCATGGCAGCGTGTCGTTGCGTTGCTGGTCGGTCCAGATCAGGAGCAGGTTGGGCGGGCGCGGCATGGGGGACGAGTGCAGGGAGGAGGGAGTGAGGGAGAAGGAAGAAAGGAGAAGGGAGGGAGGAAGGGGGAGGGAGTGGAACGCCGGGGTGGCTCAGCCGAAATTGTTGAAGGAATAGCGGGTGGAATAGCCCATGAGGGTTTTGAGCTCCACGCGGCGGTAATACGCGGCGGCCTCGGCCTCGAGGGCGTCGAGGTCGTCGCGGTGGCCGAGCCGGCGGTGGACGGCCCACTCGCTCAGGCGCGGGGCGCGGCGCTCGGCGTCGTTGAAGCAGAGTCCGTCGGCGCCCGCGGCGTAGTGGGCGCGGGCGGTGCGGACGATTTCGGGGCCGGGCTGGGCGCGCGGCATGACGTCGGGCCAGATGTGGACCCGGTCGCCGGCGATGGCCCGGAGCCGGGCGACCAGCTCGCGGTCGGGGTGCTGCATGGGGAAGAGATACTGCACCAGACCCTCGCGGGTCCAGGTTTCGGCGTCGCAGCCGTAAACCTTGGGGTTGAACCAGCCCTCGGCCGGCCGGGTCCACTCGGTCGACCCGAACTGTTCGCCCTGCTTGAAACGCCGGTCGTAGCGGGTGGGGCAGCCGAAGAAGGTCGCGCCGAGCGCCAGGCCGGGGCGAGTCCGGTCGAGCAGCTGGCGCACCTCGCGGAGGAAGGCGGTGACGTAGCCCGCGCCGTGGTCGATCCACCGCGGATCGTCTTCCGGCAGCCGGCGGGGATCCTCGCCGTGCTTCCGCATGAAGTCGCGGACCGAGGGCTCCTCCCACAGCACGAAGGGGTGGAAGCGGTGCAGGTAGATGACGACGCCGTCGATGTCGTGCGCGAGTGACTCGGCCAGCAGCGCGAGCCAGAACTGGCGGACTTCCGGATAGGCCAAGCTCCAGCTGGTGGTGGGCGTGCCGTCGCGGTCCCGCTTGACCCATTCCGGGTGCGCGAAGAAGTGCCGCGCCCGGGAGATCGGGTAGCGCTGCATCGGGTAGTTGGCGCCGATCATGCGCAGGCTGGCGAAGACCTTCAGGCCGGCCTCGCGCGCGAGGCCGGCGAAGGCGGCGAGCGGGTCGATCCACTCCGGCCGCCAGCGGTTGTCCTCGGGGCCGTTGTCGCCGTGCCGGGTCGGGAAGAGGGTGAGGCCGCCGCGGATCGCCTCGAACACGAACACCCCGACGTCGCTGTCGAGCACGGGCTGGATCT
This sequence comes from Opitutaceae bacterium, assembly GCA_016795545.1. GTDB lineage: Bacteria > Verrucomicrobiota > Verrucomicrobiia > Opitutales > Opitutaceae > Lacunisphaera. The sequence continues at coordinate 27,957 of JAEUGX010000063.1, read as the reverse complement.
CGTGACGGAACCAGTCGGGGTCGGTCGGGTGGTAATCGAAGGTGCCGCGGATGTGGCCGCTCAGGATGCCGCTGCAGTAGAAATGCGCCAGGCACCGCGTGTCGGGCCGAGGGGCCGCCGCGCGCCAGGACCGCTCCTCCGCCTCCGTCAGCGGTTCCAGCCGCACCCACGCCAGGTTGGCGACGTCGCGCAGCTCCGGCCGGTTGTACGGCTCGCCGGGCAGCCGGAAGTGCATCGCCTGGCCCGTGAGGTCGGCGGTCCGCCAGTAGGTTTCCTGGACGGTGCGGTTGATGAGCTTGCCCTTGCCCAGCTTGCCCGCGGCGCGGCCTTCGTCGAAGACCGACTGCTCCGCCGCGACGCGGGTGAAGCCGCGGTCGGCGGTGAGGCGGACCTCGATCTGCCCGTAGACCGACCATTCCTGGTAGTGCAGCAGGTCGCCGTAGCAGGATTTGGTGTAATTGACGCCGAGGAAGACGCGGTGCGGTCCGCGGACCTCCAGCGGCAGCGTCAGCTCGGGCGCGCCGGCCTCGGGATCGGCGAACGCCATCACCCCGCGGCGCCCGTCCTCCGTCTCGTAGTCGACCAGCCGCCACGTCCCGTCCCGCGGCTCGCGGGCGAGCGCCGCCGCAGGCAGGCAGCGGGACAGGTCGGCGAGCAGGACGGCGGAACTCATGGGGATGACGGAGGACGGCGGCCTCAGCGGGCGGGCCAATGCGGGGAGGGAACGCGAGCGCCGGCCAGCCAGCGCTCGAGGTCGGCCACCACGGTCTTTTCCCGGCCCGCCACGTTGACTTTTTCGCCCGGGTCGGCGGCGAGGTCGTAGAGCTCGAGCGGCTGGTCGAGGCCGCCGCGCACGGCCTTCCAGCGTCCGAGGCGGACCGCCTGGTACAGGCGATCCAGCGGCGCCTCCCAGTAGAGCGGGCGCTCGCCGAGGGTGGCGGCGGGATCGGTGAGCACGGCGGCCACGCTCCGGCCGTCCAGCCCCGCGCGCGGCGGCGCGCCGGCGAGTTCGGCCAGGGTCGGGAAGACGTCCATCGCCATCCAGGGCTCGGTGCTGGTGCGGCCGGCCGGAACCCGGCCGGGCCACCGGACGATCATCGGCACGCGGATGCCGCCCTCGTAAACGTCGCCCTTGATGCCGCGCAGGCCGGGGGCGGAGTTGAACAGGTGCCCGTGGGGCTTCTTGGCGGGGCCGTTGTCGGAGGTGAAGAAGATGACCGTGCGGTCGGCGAGCCCGAGCCGGTCGAGCTCCGCCATCAGCCTTCCCACGTAGCCGTCAAGCCGGGTGACCATGGCGGCGTAGATCTTCGCCTCCTCCGGCCAGTTTTCGGCGGCGTAGGCGCCGAGGTCGGGCACCTCGAACCGGGCGTGGGGCAGCGTGTACGCGAGGTAGAGGAAGAAGGGTTGGTCGCGGTGCCGGCGGACGAAATCGATGCTGAAGTCCGCCATGAGGTCGTTGGAGTACACCGCGTGCCTGCCGCCGGCGTTTTCAGGGATCGGCTCCCGGCGGTCGTTCCGCCAGAGGTAATCGGTGTAATAATAGGGCGCGTGGTTCTGGTTCAGGTAGCCGTACCACTCGTCGAAGCCGTGTTTTTCCGGGGTGCCCTCGGATCCCGGCTCGCCGACGCCCCACTTGCCGGTGGCGCCCGTGGCGTAGCCGGCCGAGCGCAGGTGGGTGGCGAGGGTGTATTCGTTGCGGGTGAACGACAGCCGGATGCCGCCCTCCCGACCGCCGTCGAAGCTCTCGAGTTCTCCGCCCACCTCCGGGCTGTTGCCGCGGATCCGGGCGTGGCCCGTGTGCAGGCCGGTCAGCAGCACCGCGCGCGACGGAGCGCAGACGGGGGCGCCGGCATAGAAGTGGGTGAAGCGGGTGCCCTGCTGCGCGAGCCGGTCGAGATTGGGCGTGCGGATCAGGGCGGAGCCGAAGCAGCCGAGGTCGCCGTAGCCGAGATCGTCGGCCATGATGAAGACCAGGTTCGGCCGCACCGCGGGCTTGGGCGCGGCGGCGGGTAGGGCGGGAGCGAGGGCCAGGCCGCACAGGAGGAGGGCGGCGGTGGGCAGGAAGGGGAGGCGGAGGCGCATGAGGAGGAAAGGGCGGGGGATCACTCGAAGCCGGGGCCCGGCTTCAGCGGGAACAGGGGATCGTCGGTCCGGGAGGAGGCCAAGAGCCCCCGCAGTCGGGCGACTTCGGCGGGCTGCTCGGCGGCGAGGTCCCGGGTCTCGTGCGGATCGGCATCGATCCGGTAAAGCTCGGGCGGCCGGTCGCCGGTCAACAGCAGCTTCCATGGCCCGCTTCGGACCGCTTGCTTGGGCACCACCTGGGGTTCATCCCGCTTCGCCAGCTCCCAGTAGAAGGCGCTCCGCCGCTCCGGCTGCGGCTGGTCCAGGAGGGTGGGCAGGTAGGACTCGCCGTCGATCCCGGCGGGCGCGGGCTGTCCGATGAGCGCGCAGACCGTGGGCAGGAAGTCCCAGAACGCCGACGGCAGGTCGGTGGTGCGGCCGGGGGCGATGGCGCCCTTCCAGCGGGCGAACATCGGCACGCGGATGCCGCCCTCGTACAGGTCGGCCTTGCCGCCGCGGAACCCGCCGGAGGCGGCGAGGAGCGCATCGTTGGGTTCGCCCAGTCCCTTGGCCCCGTTGTCGCTGGCGAAGAGGATCAGGGTTTTTTCCCCGAGGCCCAGGGCGTCGATCCGGGCGACCAGCCGGCCGACGTCACGGTCCATGCGCCGCACCATGGCCAGGTAGTTGCGCTCCTTCTCGGAAAGGGTGACCCCGGCGGGCGGCGGCGGGTCGTCGGACTCGGCCGGCGGCGCGATAAAGTCGCCGTGCACGAGATTGAAGGGGTAGTAGAGGAAGAACGGCCGGTCGCGGTTTTGTTCGAGAAAGCGCACGGCCTCGTTGAAGATCAGTTCGGGCGAGTACTGCTTGCGCCAGCGTCCGTAGTTGCCCCGCAGCGCGACTTTCTCGGCATTGCGGTAGATGAACTCCGTGTAATACCGGGTGCCGTGGGTGTTGTGCAGGAAGCCGAAGAACTGGTCGAAGCCATGGAGCCACGGGACGCCCGGGGTGTCCTCGTCGCCCTGGCCCCATTTGCCGAAGCAGCCGGTCGCGTAGCCGGCGCGACGGAACACGTCCGCCACGGTCACATCCCCGGGCTGGAGCGCGGGCCGGACCTCCTCACCCTGCGGCCCGAGCCCGACATTGTCGCGGATCCGGGCGTGGCCCGTGTGGCGGCCGGTCAGCAGCGTGCAGCGCGACGGCGCGCAGACGGCGCTGCCCGCGTAGTGCTGCGAGAAGCGGATGCCCTCCGCGGAGAGCCGGTCGAGGTTGGGGGTGCGGTGGAGCTTCTGGCCCTGGTAGCCGACCTCGCCGTAACCGAGGTCGTCGGCGAGAATCAGGACGACATTGACCGGGCTGCCGTCGGGCCGGGGTTCCCGGGCGCCGCCGGCCGAGGTTGCCAGCGCGACAACGGCGGCGACCAGGACGGCCAGACGCCGGGAGGCGGGGAGGTGGAGTGGCATGGGGAAGTCAAACGACGGCGGATCATGCCGTCAGAATCCGTCGGGCTTGGGCCCAGCCGGAAAGCAGGGCCTCCTGGCAGTGCGCGACGACCGGCATCGAATCCAGGGTGGCCGATTTCAGCACCTCGCAGTAGACGCGCGGGCGGGCCTTGGTCGACAGGTAACCGATCCGGTAGAGGCCGGCCAGCAGGGAGGCGATTTCGGGAAAGCCCACGACGCCCGGCGGACCGAACGGCGGGTGCTGGTCGCCGTAGATCGGCGAGGCGCGGTCCAGCACGGGATTGCAGAAATGGAACTCGGTGATGAAGTCGCGCGCCTGTCCCACCGCCTCAAGGGTGTCCTCGCCGTTGAGGATCAGGTGCGACGTGTCGAGGCAGAGGTTGAGCCGGAGCTGGCGGGAAGCCAGGCGCCGGCAGATGGCCACGGCCTCGGGCGTGGTGCCGAGCGTGTTGCGCTTGTGCGCCTCGTGGTCGAGCGGCTCGATCAGCAGCTCCAGCCCGGGAAAACGGGTGATGGCCGCAGCCAGCTGGGCGAGCGAATCCTCGAGCCCCGCGAGCGCCTCGGCCCGCTTTGCCGGGTCGGCCGGCCGGGGCCCGCTGATGACCGCCACCACCCGCGCGCCCGCTTCCTGGGCGTGCTCGAACTGGGTGACCGTGGCATCAATCGCACGCTGCCGGACGCCGGCATCAAGCGCCGAAAGCGACACGTTCAGCTCCGCGTAGACCCGCGTCAGCGTGTAGGTGTGCACCCGGCCCCGGTCGCCGATCAAACGCTTGATCGCTCGGCGCTCGGCCGCAAACGGGATGTCGACCGTCTGATACGCTTCGAACAGCGGGTGACGGGCGAGCACCTCTTCAATGGCCTTCAGCGTGGCACCTTCAGTCTGACGCGATTGAGGCCACGCATTCGAAATCACCACACCGGGCTCCGCGACCTGCGAAAACTCAAGATTCCGAACGAGAGTCGGATCAATTTTAGTTTCCATGAATTTATAAATACATACGTTGAATAGACAGCAAGTTGGGGGTGCAACGTATCAGTCAACTACCTTTCAAATGAAAGTTTACGTGACAATGAAATTTCACTTGAAAAAAGAATTGTGCTTCAATTACACAAGCATAAATTCAAGCTTTTACCTCCCCAGTACCCCAAATTCAGGAATCGCTCATGAGAGTCACACACCGTACTTTGGCCCGTTTGGAAAGGGGCTACAGCATCGCGCTGCTTCCACCCAATGGGTTAGAGAAGCCTTCATTTCTTGCGGGGAGTGAAGGGGAAGATCGTTTGCTGTTTTTTGAATCGCCGGCGTTTCAGCCGAAGGTGATCGCCTCGTCGCCGGGCGGCTACATCAGCACCTGTCCTTTGATCCGTGGTCGGAGCCGCTATGTGCTTGCGACCACGATGTTCAAGCCGGGCTTCAACGGTGCCGACGCGGCGATTCGTCTCTACCCGCTGGATGCGGGGGAGAACCCGGCGTCGACCTTGGTGGCCGAGCTGCCCTACACGCATCGGATCACGCTGCTGCACCACCAGGGGCGGGAGTTTCTGCTGGCGTCGACCTTGTGCGAGGCCAAGTCGCACAAGGAGGACTGGACGCAGCCGGGCGGGGTGCACCTGGCGGAGGCGCCGAAGGATCCGACGCAGCCCTGGCCGATGCGGCAGATCGTGCCGGGCCTGAACAAGAACCACGGCATGGACTTCGCCCGGCTCGGGCGCGAGCAGCGGCCGGGCTACCTGTTGTCGGCGATGGAGGGGCTCTTCTTCATGCCGCTGCCCGCCAACCCCGACGGCGCCTGGCCGGTGGAGCAGATCAGCGCGGACGAGAACAGCGATGCGTTCGCGTTCGACTGGGATGGGGACGGCGTGCCGGAGGTGTTCTCGATCAGTCCCTTCCATGGCAACGTGCTGTCGGTGCACAAGCAGACGGCGGCGGGCTGGAAGCGGACGCTCATCCACGACGACCTTGCGCTCGGGCACATCGTCTGGGCCGGCGACCTGCTGGGCGGGCCGGCGCTGCTGGCCGGGAGCCGCCGCGAGCGGCGCGAGCTTCGGCTGTACCGTCCGGGCCCGGGCGGCACCATCGATCCGAAGTACACGGTGATCGACGAGGGCATCGGGCCTTCGCAGCTCACGGTGGTCACCCACGGCCCCCAGCGGGCCACCCTGTACACGGCGGCGCACGGCGTCGACGAGGTGCGGCTCTACGAACTGGAGGGCTGAACGGGCCGGCTCGCGGGCATGAATCCCACCGGCCGGCTGCTCCATTTTCGTTCGGCGGTTGACGGCCGCGAGCATCCGGTCGCCCTGTGCGCGACCGACGACTCGCCGGCGCCCAAGCCCCTGATCGTCGAGCTCAGCCCGAGCGCGCACCGGAACCTGCCGCGGGCCGTCTCGCAGGCCGAATCCCTTGCGCGCATCGCCGCCCGCCACGGGCGGTCGTGCGTCGTGCTGCGTCCCACCGGGCGCGGCGGCGGGTCGGTCTACCAGAATTACGGCGAGGTCGACGTCTGCGAGGCCATCGAGTTCGCCGCCTCGCTTTACGCCATCGACCGGGAGCGCATCCTGCTCACCGGCGCGTCGATGGGCGGGGCCGCCTGCTGGTACCTGGTGTCGCATTACCCCGACCGGTTCGCCGCCGCGGCGCCGTTCTGCGGCTACTGCGACTACCGGTTGTGGCGCAAGCCGGGCGGCGGCCTGGCCGTGCCGATGCAGGAGTGGGAGGAGCCGTCGCTGCGCTCCCGTTCCGCGGTGTTCCTGCTCGAGAACTTCGCGCACACCCCGGTCTGGATCGTGCACGGCGAGTGGGACCGGGCGGTGGGCGGCGGCGTGCCGGTGGAGCAGTCGCGGCAGATGGCGCGCCTGCTGGCGGAGCGGGGCTTCCGGCCGACCTACACCGAGGTGCCGAAGACGGGGCACGCCTGCCGGTCGCGCGCGGGCGAGCTGCCGGGCAATGTCCCTCCCCGGCTGAAGCCGCCGACGGCGCCGGAACAGGAGCGGGAACTGGCGGAACTCCTCGAGCGGGTCGTCCTCTGGCTGCTGGACCAGCGGAAGCCGCGGGACGTCGACCACGTGGCCTTCGCGACCTTCGGCCTCCGGCACCCCCGCTCATACTGGGTTGAGGTCGGGGGCCTGGCGCGGTACGGCGAGCGCGGGTTGGTCGACGCGCGGTTCGCCGCGCCGGACCGGCTCGAGGTCCGGACCGAGGGCGTGCGGGCCTTCGCGCTCGGCCCCGTGCGGCATCGCGGCCGGGCGAGCGTGGCCGTGGACGGCCAAGAGCTGGGCGCGGCGAATTTCGGCGGCCGGGTCGAGTTCACGGCGGGACCGGACGGCCGGTGGCGGCGGGGCGGCGCGGCGGTCCCCGGGACGAAGCGCCACGCCTGCTCGGGGCCGATCGGCGACCTGTGCTTCGACGGCCTGGTGCTGGTGCCGGGGACCACCGGGAGCGACGAGGAGACCTTTCATGCGGCGACCCTGGCCGGATTTGTCCCCCGGTTCTTTCGCGAGCGCAACGGCGGCGTGAACCGCGGCGGCAAGGACGGCGACAACGCGGTCGAGCTGCCGGTCATCGCCGACCGGGATCTCACCGCCGAGGCGCGCGGCGCCAACAACCTGCTGCTGCTCGGCCGCCCCGCGTCCAACGCCGTCCTCGCCCGCTACGCCGACCGGCTGCCGCTGGCGTTCGCGGACGGGGAGATCCGGCTCGCGGGACGAACCTATGCCGCCCCGCGCGTCGCGGTCTTTGCGATCTTCCCCCACCCGGAGAACCCCGCGCGCTACGTGGCGGTCCACGGCGGCGTGACGCCCGACGCCATCTGCTGGGGCAGCGGGCTGAACCTCCAGCTGCTGCCGGATTTTCTGGTCTATGCGGAGGATCGCGTGCTTGAATGGGGCTTCTGGGACCACGCTTGGCAGCGGCAGTCCTGACCCCAAAACACCATGGCCCGCTACCAGACCCGGAAACTTCGCATGGCCCTGGTGCGCAGTTACCCGGCGAAGGGCGACCTGCGGGCGAACGCCGAGCGGCTGCAATCGATCCTCGCGGACCTCGCGCCCCAGCGGCCTGATGTGGTGATCACGCCCGAGTGCTGGCTGGATGGCTATGTCGTCACGCGCAGCGACGTCACCCGCGCCAGCCTGCGGCGCTGGGCGGTCGACGCCGACTCCCCCTGGGTGCGGCCGGTGGCGGAGTGGGCGGCCCGGCACCGGTGCTGGGTCATCCTCGGCTGCACCCGGCCGGTCCGCGGCGGGTGCATGAACTCGGCGCTCATCTTCAACCGGCACGGCCGGCTGGCCGGCATCTACGACAAGCTGCACCTGAACGGACCGGACCGGAAATTCATCCGCGGCCGCGCGCTGCCCGTTTTCCGGGGCGACTTCGGCAAGTTCGGGGTGATGATCTGCGCCGACCGCCGCCGGCCGGAAACCGCGCGCTCGCTCGCGCTGGGCGGCGCGCTCGTCATCTTCAACCCGACCTACGGGGCCACCGACGAGCAGAACCTCTGGCTCATGCGCACCCGCTCGTTCGAGAGCGAGGTGGCGATCGCCATGGCGCATCCGGGGCAGTCGCTGATCACCGACGCCGAGGGCCAGGTGGTGGTCAACGAGGTCGCCGCGATGCCGGCCTTCTCCGTCGGCGAGGTGAACCTGCAGCTGGTCCGCGCGGTGCGCGCGGCGCACAACTCCTTCCTCCGGAGACGACGCCCCGACGTCTACCGGCGCTGAACCGAACTTATGTCCAAAACGTTGCCCCACAAAATCCGCGTGGCCGCGGTCCGCAGCTACCCCGCCAAGGGCGACCTGGCGGCGAACTTCAACCGGCTCATGGAAATCCTCGCCCAGATCGCGCCGCAGCGGCCGGACGTGGTGGTGACGCCGGAATGCTGGCTCGACGGCTACATCGTCACCCGCGGCGACGTGACCGCCCGCAACCTCTCCTCCTGGGCCATCGACCCCGCCACCGCGCCGCAGGCCCGCGCCGTTTCCGACTGGGCGCGCCAGCACCGGGCCTGGGTGATCTTCGGCTGCTCGCGGCGGGTCCGCGGCGGCGTGGCGAACTCCGCCCTGATCTACAACCGCCAGGGCGGGCTGGCCGGCATCTACGACAAGGTCCACTGCCGCGGCCACGACCGGAAATTCGTGGCCGGCCAGCGGCTGCCCGTGTTCAAGGCGGACTTCGGCCGGTTCGGCGTCATGATCTGCGCCGACCGCCGCTGGCCCGAGACCGTCCGCACGCTGGCGCTCGGCGGCGCGCACATCATCTTCAACCCGACCTACGGCATGCACGACGAGAAGAATGTCTGCGTCATGCGCGCCCGCTCGTTCGAGAGCGAGACGCCGATCGTGTTCGCCCATCCCCGGCAGTCGCTCTACACCGACGCCGCCGGCGACGTCCTGGTGAACGACACGTGCGCCGTGCCGCCGTTCTCGGTGTGCGAGGTCAACCTCTCCAGCGTCCGCGCCCTCCGCGCCGACCCGGACTCGTTCCTCAACACCCGCCGGCCCAAGGCCTACGCGTGGTAACGGCGCCCCTCGGCCCAACCCCGAATCCCCACCATGAGCCTGCGGCCCCTCGACCTGATCGTCATCCTGCTTTATTTCGTCGTGATCGGCACGATCGGGTTCCTGGCCTCGCGGGGGCAGAACACCACGGCGAAGTTCTTCACCGCCGAGCGCAGCCTGCCCGGCTGGGTGGTCGCGTTCACGCTGATGGGCGCCATCATCGGCACCGGCACGTTCATCGGGCATCCGGGCGCGGCGTACCAGAAGGGGCTCTTCCTCTTCCTGCCGCAGTTCGTGCTGCCGGTGGTGTTCGTGCTGGTGGCGAAGTACGTGGTCCCGTTCTACCGGCGCGTCATCCGCATGAGCGCCTACGAGTACATCGGGCTGCGCTTCGGCCTCGGCGGCCGGCTCTACACGTCGTTCGGCTTCCTGGTGGACCGGATCTTCGACATCGGCGTCACGCTGGTCACCGCGGCGCTGGCGGTGAATGTCCTGACCGGCTGGGAGCTCAAGGCCGTGATCCTCGGGGTGGCCCTCTTCACGGCGGCGTACACGCTGCTCGGCGGCATCAAGGCGGTCGTGTGGACCGACGTCGCCCAGGGCACGATCCTGATCCTCGGCGGGCTGCTGGTGCTGCTGCGCCTGCTGTTCGCGCCGGAGGCCGGGGCGCCGTTCGCGGTGGTGGGCGAGGCCTGGCGCGGCGGGCGCTTCACGTTCGGCAGCTGGGATTTCTCCTGGGCCAGCCTGTTCGACACGCAGGTGACGACGGTGTGGCTCTTCACGGCCGCCATGGCCGTACAGTTCGCGCGGCGCTACGCCACCGACCAGCACATGGTGCAGCGCTACCTCATCGCGCGCAGCGACGCCGAGGCCAGCCGCGCCACCTTCGTGGGCGCGATGATCTGCCTGCCGGTCTTCTCGCTGTTCATGCTGATCGGCACCTGCCTCTACGGGTTCTTCGCGCTGACGCGGGCGCCGGTGCCCGAGATCGCGGACAGCGTGATGCCCTACTTCATGGGCCACTACCTGCCGGCCGGCGTGCTGGGCCTGGTGATGGCCGGCGTCCTGGCCGCGGCGATGTCCACCGTGAGCTCCGACCTCAACAGCGTCTCGACCGTCGCCACCACCGACTACGTCTCGGTCTTCCTGCCGCGCCTCTCGAACCGCGCCCGGCTCCTGTTCGGGCGGCTGATGGTGCTGGCGGGCGGCCTGTTGTCGGGCTGGGCGGCGATCATGCTGATCCCCGGGCGCGAGACCGCGCCGATCAGCGAGCGCGTGCTCACGATCGGCGCCATCCTCTCCGGCGGCAAGCTGGGCTTGTTCGCCCTGGGCTTCGGCACGCGCTCCGCCACCCGCCGCGGCTGCTACATCGGCATCGCCTGCTGCGTCGTGTTCACGGCCTGGGCGATCCTGACCGAGCCGACCAGCCGGCTCCTCGACCTCGGATGGAATTTCGAGATGAATCCGATCCTCATCGGGGTGTTCGGCCATTTCGTCCTCTTCGGCACCGGGTGGCTCGCCAGCCGGCTGTGCGGCGGCTACCGCCCCGAGAACGTCGTCGACCTCACGTTCTGGAGCCCGCGGACCAGGGACCCGCGCTAGCCGGCGGCGCGTGACGGCGTCCCCGGCCGGGCCGGGCCGACCTGCTGGTTCCGGTCCATCCGGCTGTCGGGGTAGAAATCGCGAATGAGCTTTTCCTCCCACGAGGAATCGGAGCCGGGCCGGTACGGCTCGTGCCGCCAGGGGCTCTTGCCGACGCGCTGGCGGTCCGCCTGGGCCTTGAGGCTCAGACCGCGGCAGTTGGACGCGAGCACCTCGAAGATCTTCTGCGCGATGAGCCGGTGGCCGAGGTCGTTGCAGTGGGCATCCCCGCGTCCGTCGGGCGAGCAGATGAGCCATTCCGCGCCGCCCTGCGCCTGCGAGACCTCGGCGAAGAGCAGGTCGAACTTGGCGGCGGCGCGCCGGAGCACGCGGTTGAAGCGCGCCTGGATGCGCGGAGATCCGCGGTTCCAGGCCTTGCCGGCCTCCGTGCCGCCCACGCGGTCGCGGTAGCCGTCGGCGGTGATGAAGTAGGTGTCGAGCAGCACGATCACGCCGCGCACCCGGCGGCGGAGGTCGGCGAGCATCCGGTGCAGGTCGCGCTCGAACGCGGCCACCGGCGTGCCCGAACGCAGGTCGTTGTAGCCGTAGCTCACGATCACGAGGTCGGGCTTCTCCGCGATCACGTGGCGGCCGTAGCGCTCGAGGCCGATCGGGCGCCAGCCGCGGTAGTACGCGTACATGGGCGACGCGGGGGAAAGGATGTCGGCGCCGATGCCCTGGTTGACCAGAGTCACGGGCTTCTCCTGGAACTGGTCGATCAGGCCCTTCAGCACCGGCGCCCAGCCGAGTTCGCGGCGGGTGGCGGAGATGCCGGCGGTGTGGCTCTCGCCGAGCGTGACCATCTTCTTGAACGGACGGGACCAGCGGTCTCTTTTCATGGGTGGGTGGGATGAGGAGGGGAGGGACGCGGCGTTCACGCGCCGCGGGGCAGCTCGGCCCGGTCGCCGGTGCGCCGCTGCCAGGCGCGGATCCGGGCGGCCAGGTCGCGGACGCGGCCGGCTTGCGCGGGATCGTCGAGGAGGTTGCGCGCCTCGGTCGGGTCCGCGTTCAGGTCGAAGAGTTCGCTGCGGTCGGTGGGGCTCAGGTTCAGCTTCCAGCCGTCGCGGGTGACGACGCTCCGCCACGGCCCGCGGATCCGGTCATGCCACGCGGCGGGGAACGGGCTGTCGGGTCCGCGCTTGGGCAGCCCGTCCTCGCCTTCGAACTCGAAGAACACGTCGCCGTCGTCCGCCGCCGGCCCGCCGGTCCACTCGCGGGCCCGGCTGACGCCGGGCAGGTGCCCGGGCGCCTCCGCGCCCAGCCACTCGAGCAGCGTGGGCACCAGGTCGATGTGGCTCACCGGCGCGGCGATCCGCCGCGGCGCCGCGCCGGGGACGTGGATGATCAGCGGCACCCGGACCGAGGCTTCGTAGGTGACGTTCTTTCCCCAGATGCCGTGGTCGCCCGCCAGGTCCCCGTGGTCGGACGTGTAGACGACGACCGTGCGGTCGCGCTGGCCCGTGTCGTCGAGCGCCGCGAGGATCTCGCCGACGGCCCGGTCCACCAGCGTGCACATGCCGAGGTAGCTGGACCGCAGGCGGCGGCAGCCGGCGTCGGTGGTCAGATCCTGGTCGTCCAGCGTGCCGCGGCGCAGGTAATGCTCGTGCAGCAGGCGCTTCACCAGCGCGACGTCCTCGTCCGGCCGACGGCGGAACTCGGGCCCGACCGGCACCCGCTCCGGCGGGTAGAGGTGGTCGAGCGGCGAATAGTAGGGCCGGTGGGGCTCGATGAAGCTCACATAGGCGACGAAGGGCCGGCCGCGCTGCTCGCGGATGAAGCGCGCGGCGGCGCGCGCCTGGAACATCGGCTTGGCGTGCGGCAGCGGCAGGCGGGCCGACTGGTTGGCGCGGAAGGTCATCGCGCCGCGGAACTCGTGCTGAGGGCGGAATCCCTCGCCCAGCAGGTAGTGGTGGTAGTCGCTCATCCGCGCGAGGTGCTCGGGCCGGGAATAGCCGTCGCGGTAGCCGTCGGAGACGCTGGTCCAGTGCGTGAAGCCGTGCTGCGGGAAGATCTCGTCGCCCAGGTGCCACTTGCCGTTGTAGGCGCAGGTCCGGCCCGCGGGCAGCAGCTCGGCGATGGTCCGGGCCGCCGCCGGGAGCGGCCGGTCGTTCACCGTGACGCCGGTCGTGTGCGGCCACAGGCCCGTGAGCAGCGCGGCCCGCGAGGGCGTGCAGATCGGCTCCGCGCAGTAGGCGCGCTCGAAGCAGAGGCTGCGCGCGGCGAGCGCGTCGAGGTGCGGCGTCTGCACGGCCGGCTGGCCCGCGCATCCGAGCGTGTCGGGCCGCTGCTGGTCGGAGAAGAGGAAGAGCAGGTTCGGCGCGGCGTTCATGGCCGGAGCGGGCGGAACAGGGCGAACAGGTCCGACTTCAGCTCGATGCCGATTCCGGGCGCGTCGGGCAGCCGCACCGTGCCGTCGGTCACCACCGTGCCGTCGGCGAAGCCTCCGAGCGGCTGGAAGACCCCGGGGTACGACTCGTTGCCTCCGAGCTGCAGGCCGGCGGCGAGGTGCAGCGAGAACTGGTGGCCGCCGTGCGGGATGCACCGGCGCGGCGACCAGCCCGCGGCCCGCAGCACGTCGAGCATGCGCAGGTACTCGGGCAGGCCGTACGACAGCGCGGGATCCATCTGCAGGAAGTCGCGGGCGGGCCGCAGGCCGGCGTGGCGCGCCAGGTTCCGGACGTCCTGATGCGAGAACAGGTTCTCCCCGGTGGCGTACGCGAGTCCGGGAAAACGTTCGGCCAGGCGGGCCTGCAGCCCGTAGTCGAGCGGATCGCCGGCCTCCTCGTACCAGCGCACGCCGAGCGGCGCCAGCCCGGCGGCATACGCCAGTGCGGTCGCCTCGTCGAACCGTCCGTTGGCGTCGACCGCGACCCGCTCCATGCCGCCCGCCGCCTCCGCGGCCGCCTCCACCCGCCGGAGGTCGTCGGCCAAGGGCGCGCCGCCGATCTTGATCTTCACCGCCGTGTAGCCGGACTCCCGGTAGCCGGCGATCTCCCGGCGCAGGGCCGCCCGGTCGTCGCCGTCCTGGTAGTAGCCGCCGGCGGCGTAGACGCTGATGGCCGCGTCGTGCCGGCCGCCGTTGAAGCGGTCGGCGAGCAGCCGCCAGAGCGGCCGCCCGGCCAGCTTGGCGGCGAGGTCCCAGAGGGCCATGTCGATCGCGCCGGCGGCGACGCTGCGCTCGCCGTGCCCGCCGGGCTTCTCGTTGCGCAGCATCACGTCCCAGGCGCGCAGCGGGTCCAGCTCGCCGGCGTCGTTCGTGTAGGCCGCCGGCGCGGCGGCCAACAGGCGCGGCGCCAGCCGGTCCTGCACGATCGCCGTGGCGGCGTACCGGCCGATGGAACCGAAGCCGAGGCCGGAGACCGGCCGGCCGTCGCGGGTCTCGTCGGCGGTGACGACGACCAGCGTCCCGGTCATCTCGGCGAAGCTGACGAGCGCGTTGCGGATCGACGAGCGCAGCGGCACGGTCTGGGCGTGGAGGCGGGTGAGCTTCATGGGCGTGAGGACGGGGGCGGGCGGACCGCGGTGTAGAGGGCGCGGGGCCGGGTAAAGAAATCGCGCGCGAACCGGCCACATTCCGGCAGGCCGTGGCCCGAGTCGCGCCAGCCGGCGACCGGCAGGGCGGGTTCGCGGTAGGAGGTGTGCAGGTTGACGTGGACGATGCCCGCCTCGATCCGCCGGGCCAGCGCGGTCGCGCGCGCGGTGTCGGCGGAGAAGACGGACGCGGACAGCCCGTAGCGCCCCAGGTTGGCCAGGCGTACGGCGTCCTCCGCGTCGCGCGCGGCCGCGACCGGCAGCACGGGGACGAACAGCTCCTCCGTGAACGCGGGCATCCCGGCGGTGACGCCGTCGAGGACGGTCGGCGCGACGAAGTGGCCGCCGGCGGGCGGCGGGGCGCCGCGGTGGGCCCGGGCGCCCGCGGCGACGGCGGCGGCGGTGGCCGTCGCGGCGAAACACGCGCGCTCGGCGGACACGACCGGGCCGACGTCGGGATCGCCGTCGCCGGGCCCGACCCGCAGCCGCCCCGCGCGCGCCGCGAGGCGGCGCACGAACTCGTCGTGCACGGGCGCCTCCACGATCACGCGGCCCGTGCCGGTGCACCACTGGCCCGCGCAGCTGAAGCCGCCGGTCACCGCGGCGTCGACCGCCGCCTCGAGGTCGGCGTCGGCCAGCACCACCAGCGAGTTTTTGCCCCCCATCTCGAGCTGCAGGCGCACGTCGCGGGCGGCGACCTGCCGGGCGAGCGCCTGCCCGGCGGCCGTCGATCCCGTGAACGAGAGCCCGCGCAGGGCGGGATGGCCCGTGAGGACGGGGCCGAGCTCGGCGCCGTAGCCGAGGACGAGCGCGGCGGCGCCCGGCGGAAAGGGCAGGCCCGCGAGCAGGGCGAAGAGCAGTCCGGCGGGGCCCGGGGTCAGCTCCGAGGGCTTGACGACCGCGGGGTTGCCGTAGAGGAGCGCGGGCACGAGCTTCCGGAGGATGGTGGCGAGCGGGAAGTTCCACGGCGTGATGAGCAGCTGGACGCCGGCGGGCTCGAGCAGCAGCTCGCTGCGCACGGCGGCGCTGCCGGGCGACGCGCGTTCGGCCACGCCGTGGCGCTGGGCCTCGTCGAGCGCGTGCCGCGCGTCGCGCAGGCCGGCGGCGACCTCCGCGACGGCCTCGCGCCGGGGCTTGCCGTTTTCGCGGGTGATGACGCGGGCAAAGTCCTCCGTCCTCCGCTCCACCGCGGTGAGCAGCTGGCCGAGCAGGGCGCTGCGCGCCTCGAGCGGCACGGCGGACCACGCGGCGGCGGCGTCCGCGGCCGCGTCCATGGCGCGGGCCGCGTCCGCGGGCGAGGCGGGGCACCAGCGCGCGGCGGTCGCGGCGGCGTTTCCGGGGTCCTCGCGGAGCACCACGCGCGACGCGGCCGGGCGCCAGGCGCCGGCGATGAACGAGGTGACGGGGGCGGAGGCGATCACGGCTGGGCGGCGTCGGTGAGTTCGGCGAGCGGGACGTCGCGGCGGTAGACGGCTTCGCCGTCGGCGTTGACCAGCTCGAAGCGGGCGCCGGGCGCCGGGCCCGAGGCATCGAAGGTGAAAAAGCCGAAGGCCGGCCCGTCCAGGTATTCGAACAGGGGCCGGCCCGAGCCCTCGGTGCCGGTCTCGTTGGTCAGCCAGCCGCTCTCGAACTCGAGCAGCGGGTAGCCGCGGGCGCGGCGGTTGAGGCGGACGTCGTGCCGGTGCCGGTCGCTCGACAGCAGCAGGACGCCGCCGATGTGGTGGTCGGCGAGAAAGGCGAAGATCTCCTCCCGCTCGGCGCGGTAGCCGGACCAGATGTCCTGCGCGGGGATGGCCTCGCCCCACGAGGTCTGCTCGATCTTGGCGTCGTCGGCCCAGGCCACCGGGGAGACGAGCAGCTTGAAGGGCGCGGTGGATTCCCGCAGGGACTGCAGCAGCCAGGCTTTCTGGACGGGACCGAGCATCGAGGGGTTGGGCTTCAGGAAATTCTCCCGATAGTAGCGGCCGTCGAGCATGAAGCACTCGACCGGGCCGATACGGAACCGGTGCCAGAGCCCCGGATGCTCCGGCGCGCCGCCGTAGGCGGGGTTGTTCCAGTTCTCTCGGAAGTGGTGGAACCACTCGAGCTTCCAGGCCGGGCGGTCCGGGTACGGCCCGAGGAAAACGTCGTCGATCCCCGCGTCGTGGTCGTCCCAGAAGGCGTACACCGGCACGCCGGCCGTGAGCCGGCGGAACTCGGGCCGCGATTGCCGCTGATAGTAGGTATAGCGGTGAAAGGGGCCGATCGCGCGGGGCAGGTCGACGTAGACGTTGTCGCCCATCAGCAGGAACGCGTCCGGGCGGCGCAGGCGGATCGTGTCCCAGATCCGCTCGCGCGCCGGCTCGTACTGGGCGCAGCCGCCGAAAGCGACCCGCACCGGCCCGGGCGCCGCCTCCGGCGGCGGCGTGACGAACCGCCAGACTTCGTCGCGCGGCACGGGACGGCCGTCGAGGTAGATCTGGTAGAGGTAGGGCGTGCGCGCCGCCAGGCCGTCCACGGCGACGACGGCCGTGTAGTCGTCGCGGGCGCGGGTGCGGGCGGTGCCGCGCGCTTCGGGGGCGGCGAAGTCGCCGGTTCGGCTCAAGCGCACCTCGACGGCGGACTCCTCCTCCGTCCGGACCCAGAAACGCGCGGCGGCCGGCGTGACCGCGCCCAGGAGCGGGCCGTGTACGAGGCCCTGGCAGGCCTCGCGGGCGCGCCGGTAGGCGGGGGTGGCGCGCAGCGGCGCCAGCTGGGCGCGGGGCCCGGCCAGCACGCGCGAGGGCGGCAGCCCGAGGTCGAGCGCGCCGGCGAGCGCCGCCCCCGCCTCGTCGGTGCGCCCGAGCGCCGCGAGCGCGACCGCGAGATTGAAATGGGATTCCAGCTCGAGCGGAAACTCGGCCAGGCGCGCGCGGCAGAAGCGCTCGGCTTCGGCCGCGCGCCCTTCCAGCAGCAGCAGCTGCGCCCGCTGGCCCGCGCGCGTCTCCTGGAGGACCGGCGTGAAGAACCAGCGCTGGTCCCAGGGATTTTCGCTGCCGAAGTACGGCAGCGGATCGCCGGGCAGGTACGCCTCGGGCGGCGCGTGCTGCGGGCTGCGGTCGCGCGCGGCGGACAGGGGCAGGGTGGTGACCAGGAGCAGGACGGCGAGCGGCGGGGTCTTCATCGGCAGGCGGGGCGAGAGGGTGGAGTCGACGGGCGCGGGGATAGTGGCGGAGATCGCGCCGACGAGTCGAGACGCGGCAGCTATTTCACGTTATTATCTGGCGGCGGCCCGAGTTTCGGCGCCGCCGTCGGCGTGATTCTGAAATAGAGTTCTATTTCAGAATTAATCCGCGGCCGCCGGCGCATTTGCGTTGCCGGTGCCGCGGCGCGGTCCGTAGTTTTTCGCCGCCTGACGATGAGCGACGCCCCAATCCCACCCCGGCCCCGAGGAGAAATTCTGTCCGACATGTCGCGGTGCGAGCCGGCCGCGGCGCTGGCGCGCGAGCGGCAGCGCGGCCGGTGGCGGCTGGTCGAGTACGAGACGATGGACGGCATCAAGGGCGTGATGGCGTACGCGGCGCCGGGCGAACACACGCCCGAGATCCGGCTGCCGGTGTCCCTGCGCGGACCGCACCGGATTTTTGTGGGCATCAACTACACGCGCGCCCCCCACGGCGACCTGCTCCATCACTCGGAGTGGCCCATCTACGGGCAGGTGCAGCTGGCGCTGGAAGGCGACGTTGGCTTCACGCGCTTCGCGCTGGAGGTCGGCTGGGGCCGCACGCCGAACAAGGGCCGCGTGGGCAAGGACAGCGAGATCTACCGCTCGATGCAGGAGGTCTATTGGAAGACGGCCGACCTGACCGGCGTCGGGCACATCGTGGTGCGGCCGATGGAGGAGCCGTACCTGGAGGCGGGCGTCCAGCAGATCGCGAACATCTCCTATGTGCGGTGCGAGCCGCTGGATGCGGCCGCCGAGGCGACGCGGCGCGCGCTGCAGTCCACGCCCGAGACGAAGCGCATGGCGCTGCTCTGGTGCTCGGGCATGCTCAGCGGTCACGCGATGGGGAACGAGCCGTACCATCCGACCGATCCGGCGTGGATCCGGCACGAACTGGCGCCGTTCGTGGGCAACGACATCGGCCTGCTGGTGTTCGAGGCGGTGCGGGGCAACCTCTGCTGCTTTCACACCAAGGTGGGCGACATCGGCTCGCCCGACGACCGCTGGCACGACGAGTGGCTCGACCCGCTCGTGGAGGCGGTGAAGTTCTGCCGGCAGCACGGCCTGAAGATCGCCGCGGGCCTGCGCATGATGGGGCCGGGATATCCGATGATCGACGCCCCGATCGCGCGGGCGCGTTTCTACTGGCAGCATCCGGAATGGGCCAAGCGGACGCGGGACGGCATGCCCTGCACCAATCTCAGCATCGCGTTCCCGGAGGTGCGGCAGTACTGGCTGTCGCTGCTGCGGGAGACGCTCGAGCGCGGCGTGGACGGGGTGCACCTGCACCTGCAGCGCAGCCAGCCGTTCGTGATGTTCGAGGAGCCGGTCGTCAGCTCCTTCCAGAAGAAGTTCGGGGTCGACCCCCGGACGCTGCCCGACGAGGATCCGCGCCTGGTCCAGCACAAGGCGGATTTCCTCACGCAGTTCCTGCGCGAGGTGCGGGCTCTGGTCGACGAGCGGCCCGGGCGCACGGTGGGCGTGACGTTCTACGGCGAGCCGCACAAGTACGACGGCCAGGGCGGCTTTCACCCCCTGCGCTACAATTGCGACGTCGACCGCTGGATCGACGAAGAGCTCGCCGACTACCTGATGCCGTCGCCCGCCGTGGTCCCCGAGGCGCTGCGCGCCTGGAAAGCGCGGGCCCAGGGCCGGGTGAAGTTCTGGGTCGACATGCAGCCGCGCACCCAGGACGGCGTGAAGCACGTGCAGCAGGCGCGGGGTTACTACGAGGCGGGCGCCGACGGCCTCGCGCTGTGGGATGGTGAGCGCCGCCCGCCGCACGCGAGCGAATGGGCCGTGGTGCGCCACCTCGGTCATCGCGACCAGCTGGACCTGCTCGAAAAGGAAGCGCCGGGCTACTACCGGCGCGTGCATCTCAGAAAGCTGGGCCCGTTCTACGCGCCGGAGTCCTTCCACGACGGCTAAGCCAGTCGCCGATGACCGAAAAATTCCCCAAGAAGATCCGCGTGGCCGCGGTGCGCAGTTACCCCGCCAAGGGCGACCTCGACGCGAACTTGGAGCGGCTGATGGAAATCCTCGGACAGGTGGGACGGCAGCATCCCGACGTGGTGGTGACGCCCGAGTGTTTCCTCGACGGGTACCTGGCCTTCCGGTCCGACGTGACGCGCGGCAACATGGTGCGCTGGGCCATCGATCCGGAGCGCTCGCCGGCGGCGCGGCGGGTGGCGGAATGGGCCCGCACCCACCGCTGCTGGGTCATCCTCGGCTGCACGCGCCGGGTGCGCGGCGGCGCGGCCAATTCGGCGGTGATCTTCGATCGGCGCGGCCGCTACGTGGGCGCTTACGACAAGGTTCACTGCCGAGGAGACGACCGGAAATTCGTCCCGGGACGCACGCTGCCCGTGTTCAAGGCGGATTTCGGCCGGTTCGGCGTGATGATCTGTGCCGACCGCCGCTGGCCCGAGACGGTGCGCACGCTCGCGCTCCAGGGGGCGCTGGTCATCTTCAACCCGACCTACGGACAGCAAGACGAGAAGAACAGCTGGCTGGTGCGCACGCGGTCTTTCGAAAGCGAGACCCCGATCGTCTTCACGCATCCCGGACAGTCGCTTTTCACCGATGCCAAGGGCGAGGTATTGCTCGACGAGCGCACGGCGGAGTCCGGGTTTTCGGTGGCCGAGATCAACCTGGGCGGAGTTCGCGCGCTGCGGGCGAATCCCGGATCGTTCCTCAATCAGCGCCGGCCGGACGCTTATCGCCTATGAACATGCGGAAGCAGAAAAGTACGACCAAGAAACCCGGCCGACAGCTGCGGGTCGCGAGCGTGCAGCTGCGCACCGGACCCGACCTGGCCGCCAACCTGGCGCGTATCGAGCAGGTGCTGGCGGAGTGCGCAGGGCGCGGCGTGAGCATCGCGGCATTTCCGGAGTGTGTGGTGACCGGTTACAACCACGACACCATCAAGCGGACGACGGCGGCGGAGCTGAGGGCGGCGGAGCGCCGGCTGGCGGACGCCTGCCGGCGGTACCGCATCGACGCGCTGATCGGCACGCCGTGGCGCACGGGCGGGAAGGTCGAGAACGCCGCCCTGATCATCGACCGGAGCGGACGCGTGCGGGCGCGGCAGCTGAAGCTGCACTTGGTGGGTCAGGACGAGGAGTGGGGCTGCACGCCCGGGCGGATGCCGTCGCCGGTGTTCCGGGTGGCGGGGGTGCCGTGCGCGGTCTTCATCTGTCATGATTCGCGTTATCCGGAGCTGGCGCGCCTGCCGGTGCTGGCCGGAGCGAAGGTGCTTTTCTACCTGTCGCACGAGGCGTCGCTGCGCAAGGAGGGCAAGATGGGGCCGTACCGGGCGCAGGTGCAGGCGCGGGCGGTGGAGAACGGCGTTTATGTGGTGCACGCCAATGCCCCGGCCGATCCGGATTTCCGCGGGTCGCATGGGCAGAGCCGGATCGTGGCGCCCGATGGCAGCATCATGCACGAAGCCTCGATCATCGGCGAGGAGGTCCTGATCGCGACGCTCGACCTCGCGGAGGCGACGGCGGAGAACGGGCTGCGCTCGCTCGAACCCGGCCCGCTGGCCGACTGGTGGCGCGCCGGCCTCCGCCTGGTCAAGGTTCTGCAATAAGGACAGGTTGTTGCTCCCTTCAGATGATGCTTAATCCAAGCAAGGGACAGGCTGTAATCCGTTGACGGCGGTGGTGGGGCCGGCGCATGGTCGCGGCCTCGCATGCGGCAGGCCCGGATCAAGGTTCCGTCGGACGAGGGCCCGGGGACCTACCATGTCGTCACGCGCACCGTAAACGGCGAACGCCTCTTCGACGACCTCGCCAAGGAGATCCTGCGCCGGCAGCTCTGGCAGGTGGCCGAATACTGCGGGGTCGAAATCCACACCTACGCGATTCTCTCCAACCATTTCCATGTGCTGCTGCGGGTGCCGCAGCAATCCTCCGTTTCCGATGCCGAATTGCTCCGCCGCTACCGGATTCTTTATCCGCATCCGACCCGCTTCCAAACCCAGCGCTGGGAGGTCATCCAAGCCCTGCTGGCCGCCAATGGCCCCGAGGCCGTCGCGTGGCGCCTTCGCCAGCGGGCCCTCATGAACGACGTCTCCGCGTTCATGAAGCTGCTCAAGCAGCGGTTCTCCATCTGGTTCAACCAAACCCACCGCCGCTACGGCACCCTCTGGTCGGAACGCTTCAAGAGCGTCCTCCTCGAACCCGAACCGGATCTGCTCGCGACCGTGGCCGCTTACATCGACTTGAACTGCGTTCGCGCCGGCCTGGCTCGCGATCCCAAGGATTATCGTTTCTGCGGTTATGCCGAGGCGGTCGCCGGGAACAAACGCGCCCGCTCCGGCCTCGCAGCCGTCCATTCGCGGCCTGCGCGCTCCTGGTCCAGCATTCAGGCTGCCTACCGGCAACGTCTCTTCGGCAGCGCCGCGTCTCCCCGGGTGGCCGGCGCGACCATCTCCGCCGAGCAATTCGCCCGCGTGCTCCGCGAGGACGGCCGGCTGCCCCTCGCCACGGTCCTGCGCTGCAAGATCCGGTACTTCACCGACGGGGCGGTGCTCGGCTCCCGCGCCTACCTCCTATCCCGCTTCGCCGCCTGGCGCCGCCGGAACGCAGTCGCTCCCCCCGCCGCCTATCCCCTGCCTCCCGTCGCCAACTGGGGAAATTGGAGCGTCCTGCGGCGGCTGCGAAAACAGCTTTACGATGACAGCGGCCTCCAGCCTTAACCCGCGCAGCATGGGTGTACGGATTGTCTCGGTACAAACATTTGCATTATATGATCTTGATGCTCCGTAGTTTTTACCTTTTAGAGGAGCTATGGATCGGCGGTTACTCTTAGCATGCTGCGTGGGAGCGTGGCTGTTGGCGGGTGTGAGCCGCCTGCATGCCCAGGTAGCGGTCGTCTATACATGGCTCGGTTCCAATGCCGAGATCAACGCGTTATACGATACGCGCAATTGGGCCGACGGCTTGGCTCCGGAGGACGTCGACCCGATGGACTCGGTCGCGGTGAACAACGCGCTGCTCAACACCCGGCTCGTTTTCGGCAACGTGCCGAGCACGGCGCCGCTGTACTACCAGCTGTTTGTGAATCAGTTGACCATCAGCGGCAACACGCGGGGCTACATCCTGTACGGCGACTACGACACGACGCATATCGGCGACGGCGGCATCGTCTACACGCCCGCCGGCGCCGTGACTTCCACCATTGCCGGCTCGATCCAACTCGAGGAAAGCCAGACCTGGAACATCGCCTCGGGAACCCTGGTGCTCAAGGACTGGGTCGCCGATTCCTACTTCGACTACACCACGAGCACGATGGTCTACAATCTGGCCGAGCTGACCAAGACAGGCGCGGGCGTGCTGGAGCTGCATAGCTCCTATTCCTCGGAGTGGACCGGCGGCTTCAAGCTCTCCCAGGGCAGCGTGGTGATCTCCCCGGATCAGGGCTTGGAGATCACACCCTTTGGCACGGGAGTCCTGACCTTCGACGGCGGCGTCCTGATCGCGAAGGCGCAATCCTATTACGGTGTCTACGACGACAGCGCGGCCAGAATCACCAGCAATGATATCGTCAGCAATGGCGCCATCACGACCGTCAACGGCGTCGCACTGCACCTCGGCAATCACGGCGTGGATCCTACCACGATCGAGCTGCGCGCCGACACCACCGTCAACACCAGTGGCGCGCCGCTCTACCTCGACGGCAACATCATCGAGACGGGCGGGGCCCGCAAGCTGACCCTCGACGGCACGGGCGCGCTGGTCCTGACCGGGCAGAACGCCTACTCCGGCGGCACGCATGTCGAGAAAGGCCTGCTGATCTTCTTGAATGTCGCCAGCCTGCCGGCTGCTCCCGCCACGAACATGCTGACGTCCGCCGCCGCGGGCTACATCGGATTCGGCGATAACGGGAGCACCAACAGCGGCGCTTCGCTGACCAACCCGCAGGGGCTCTTCCTCGACCGGTTCAACAAGGCGTCGGCGCTGGGCATCATCGGCTTCGACAGCGACCCGGAAGGTTCGGCCAACAATTTTTCCGGCAGCATCAATCTCACCGGCTTCGCCGCCAGCGCCAAGCTGGGGTCCGCCACCACCGCCATTCTTTCCGGCCTGATCACGCCGCAGGGCACGGCCTACCGTTTCGGCGGCGGGGGCGGCTACCTGCGCATCGATTCCATCCTGACCAACGGCCCCGGGAGCCGAAGCCTGGTGCTCGATTCCCCCGCGGCCCATCCGCTCACCGTCCGGCTCACCAACAGCGGCAACGCCTTCAGCGGCGGCACCACGGTCACCAACTCCGGCCTCCTCCTGGGCAGCGACGCGAGCTACAATCCGGGCCTGCCCTACGGGCCCGGATCGATCACGATCAACGCCGGCGGCTACGTCGGGTTCGCGGACTGGGGCGACCAGAGCCAGGACACCATGATCCTCGGCAGCCTCGGGGTGATCAATGCGGCCTCGGTCGGCGCCGTGGGCTTCGAATTCGGCTCCAACCTGGCTGCGCCCGTCGACCTTAGCGGATTCGCCGGCCCCCTCTATCTCGGGTCTTCCGTTCTCGGCTACATCGACGACGGTTTTGGCTCCGGGATCCGGGTCACCAGCGCGATCACGCCGGCGGGCGGCGCGGCCGCGCCATACCGTTTCGCCGGTTACAAGGGAGGCCAGCTGGAAATCGCGACCGCCCTCACCGGCGCCAACGGCATCCACGTCGGCGACCCCAACTCCGTCGGGACCTTCGGCGACTTCCAGTACGGCGAGTACTCCACGGTCGCCCTGACCGGGAATAACGCCGGCCTGTCGGGCAACGTCGTGCTCTACGGCGGCCAGCTCGGCGTCGGGCAGGCCAACGGAACGGTGGGGATCGATCCGACCAACGCCCTAGGTTCCGGCAGCTTGATCGTGCAGGGCATGACCCTGCCGACCGAGTGGAGCGACCCGACCACCGGAGCCTTTCCGCGCCCCCGGCTCGTCGTGGAGGATTTCGACACGATCATTCCCAACGTGGTCACGCTCAACACCGACCTGGAGGTGGGCGGCTATCCGGATTTCGAGCTCTCCGGCGTCATTTCCGGCGCCGGCGGCATCCATATCGAGGATGACATCCGGCTGACCCTTGCCGGCAACAACACCTTCAGCGGCGGCGTCTACCTCCACGGTTCCTCCAGCCTGCTGCTCCAGCACGACCACGCCAGCGGCAGCGGCCTGCTGAAGTTCGGCGGCAGTTCCTACGCCAGCGTGGAGTTCGGCACCGCCACGCCGATCCTCGGCGGCCTGGCAAGCTACTCCGAGAATGATTACGCGGAGCTCTCCGCGACGCTGTCCAACACGGTCATCACGCTCAACCAGAACACCGATTCCGCGTTCAACGGCGAGTTCCGCTCGCTCATCGCGGCGCCCGGCGACAATACGCGGGTCGTCAAGTCCGGCACCGGGCTGCTGCGTCTGGCGCAGGGCGGCCTCTACTATTACAACGGCACGCCGGAGGCCAGTCTTCCGGGCACGCCGAACGTCAGCCTGCAGGTCAACCAGGGCACCCTCATCCTGGGCTCCGCATTCTACCTGGAGGGCTCGGCGCCCACGGTCTGGGTGCACGGGGGCACGCTCGCGGTGGAGGGCGGTAATTCGATCTACAACCCCATTGTCATCGACAACGGCGGCAAGCTGGCGGGCTACGGCTATTTCAGCTCCGACCTGAACATCGGCGCCGGCGCGACCCTTTCGCCTGGATACGGTTTCAGCGGCGGGAATCCCGTGGGCCTCATGCGCTTCGAGCACCTGGGCCTGATGCCCGGTGGCACCATGGAGTGGGACATCCTGAGGGCCGACCCCACCGCTTTCGCGTGGGACGTGGTGGAGGTGTATGCCTCCAGCACCCTGGACTTCACCGGCATCAATCTCCTCGACGCGCCGAGCGCCGCGACCCGGTTCACGCTCAAGGTGATCTCGCGGCAGCTGAACGGCTCCCAGGGCCTGCTCGCGGATTTTAATCCGTCCCAGGCCTACAGCTGGATGATTTTCGACACGTCCGGCATCGCCGGCTTCGACCCGGCCAAGGTCATCCTCGACACCTCGCTCTTCAGCAACAGCCTCGACGCGGGTGCGGGCAGCGGGTGGTTCTTCCTCTCGCAGGAAGGCAACCAGTTGAAGCTGAACTTCAGCCCGGTGCCCGAGCCGTCGACCTACGCGCTCCTGGCCTCGGGCCTCGCGCTCCTGGGCCTCGGCCACCGGCGCCGCCGGAACGCGCGGCGCGGGTCCGGAGCGGGGCCCATGCCGTTGCCGCGCTGATCGATCCCGGCGGGATGGCACTCAGCACGCAACTGCCGGATCCCGTTCGAGTGGTCCCGGCCTACTCCAGCCTGGTCAGCTCGCCGTACATCTCCGGCCGGCGCGTGCGCAGCGTGTAGCCGCTGCGGGCCCGCGCCTCCTGCTGGACCGCGGGATCCAGCTCGGCCGTGATCATCAGGTCCTCGAGCTGCAGCGGCCCCTGCGCGATCATCCGGCCAAGCGGGTCGACGACGCAGGCGCCGCCCTTGTGGGTCGAGTGGCCGTTGAAGCCCCATTGTCCGCAGTGCCCGCAGAAGACGCCATTTTCGGCGGCGAAGACGCCCCAGGGTCCGGGCATCTGCTCCCGGTGCTGACGGAGGTTTTCGAGCTGTCCCTCGGGCGGCACCCTCCGGTCCTTGCCCCCCTTGCGTCCGGCGTGCGGGGCCAGGATCAGCTCGGCCCCTTTCAGGGCCAGCACCCGCCAGCTCTCGGAAAATATCGAGTCGTAGCAAATGAGCGTGCCGACACGGCAAAAGCCCAGGTCGAACACCTCGAAGCTCCGGCCCATGCGGAACACATAATATTCGTCGCCCGAGGAGTGCACCTTGCGCTGGATCCCGATCAGGCCCGCGGGTCCGACGAGCGCGTGCGCGTTGTAGTACGTGCCGCGCGCCTCCTCGGCGAAGCCGTACGCCACCACGATGCCGTGCCGTTTCGCCTGCTCGGCGAGCGTGCGGTAGACGGGGCCGGCTCCGGCCGGCTCGGCGAACTTGTTCACCTCCGGGCTGCCGTAGTGCGCGGTCGCGGACGTCTCGGGGAACGAGACCAGCGCGCAACCGGCTCCGGCGGCCTGCTCGATGAAGCGGACGTGCACGTCCAGGTTGTGCTGCAGGTCGTCCTTCAGCGCGTTCATTTGCACGGTGGCGATCTTGAATTTCTGCATGGGAGGGAAATGGGGTTGGGATTGGGGAGGGACCGGCTGCCGCCGGCCGCGGGGTCATCGTTCGTAGGGGTCGGCGGCGTCGCGGAGGGCGTCGCCGAGAAAGTTGAAGCTCATCACGGTGAGGATGATCGCCAGGACCGGGGTCAGCAGCCAGGGCGCGCTCGCGATGATCTGCACGCTCATGCAGTCCTGCAGCATCACGCCCCAGCTGACGATCGGGGCGCGCAGGCCGAGGCCGAGGAAGCTCAGGGCGGTCTCGCCCAGGATCATGCCCGGGATGGACAGCGTCACCACGACGATGATGTGGCTCGTGAAGCCCGGCAAAAGATGCCGGAAGAGGATGCGGGCATGGCTGGCGCCCAGGAGCCGGGCGGCGACGGCATAATCCTCCTCGCGCAGCGAGAGGATCTTGCCGCGCACCACGCGGGCCAGCTGGGTCCAGCCGAGCAGGCTCAGGACGATGGTGATCGCGAAATACACGGCCATGGCCGACCACTCGCGCGGCATGATCGCGCCCAGCGCCAGCCAGAGGGGCAGGCGGGGAAAGGAATTCACGATCTCCATGGAGCGCTGGATGAAGTTGTCCAGGCCGCCGCCGACATAGCCCGACACGCCGCCGATGAGGATGCCGAGCGTCAGCGTGACCAGGATGGACAGCAGGCCGATCGAGAGGCTGATGCGCGAGCCGGCGATGACGCGGGCCAGGATGTCGCGGCCGTACTTGTCGGCGCCGAGGAAGTGCACCGTCGGCACCGGCAGGCCGGGATGCCGGGCCGCGAAGGCGGCGCGGTCCACCCCCAGGAAATGCCGCTCCGCCGGGATCAGCCCCCACAGCCGGTAGGGGTCGCCGCGCGTGAAGAACGCCAGCGGGATCGTGCGTTCGGGATCTTCGCGATAGACCTGCCGCAGCGTGACCGGATCGGTCTCGCGCAGCAGGGCGCGGCTGTGGAGCCCGTGCTCCCAGGAGAAGCGCGGCGGCTGGGGCGGGCAGAAGATGTAGTCGAGGTCCCGGCGCAGCGGATCCTGCGGCGCGAAGAATTCGGCCAGCAACGCGAGCGCGTAGAAGCAGACCAGGATGTCGAGGGCGATCCGGCCCAGGCGGTGGCGGGCGAAGCGGCGCCGGATCAGCTGCCATTGCGACATCTGGGCCAGGGCTTTGCGCGGCTTGGTGGCGGCAGCCGGAGATGCGGGAGCGGCGGGGGGCATGGGCGGGAGAAAGGGTGGTGGGCGGGAGCGGGAGGAGGGATGCTGGGGGGGTCAGCGGGCGCCGAGGCGGATGCGGGGGTCGAGCCACATGAGGAGGAGGTCGCTGACGAGGGTGCCGAGGATGCCGAGCAGGCTCAAGACCACGAGCAGGGAGCCGGCCAGGTAGATGTCCTCGTTGAGCAGGGCCTCGAG
>JAEUGX010000052.1 GCA_016795545.1 Opitutaceae bacterium | reverse complement strand
CCCGCCCGGTGCGCGACTACTACCGGCTGCCTCCGATGCAGATCATCGAGGTCGGTCTGCCGATCCAGCTGTAGCGGCTTGCGCGGTGGGCTCCACCGTGTATGCGTTGGGCTGATGGACGTCCGTTCCCACCGCTTCATCAGCCATTTTTCCGCCGCGCAGGGGGCGAAGCTCATCCGGCACGTGAAGCCGGTTCGTTTTCCTCACAAGGCCCTGATCTTCGCGGAGGGACGCGTTTCGAACTGCATCTACCTGGTGTTCACCGGGCGCGTCGTGCTGACCAAAAAGAGCGCCGGCGGAGCGCCGCAGGTCATCGCCTACAAGGGGCCGGACGACTATTTCGGGGAACTCGGCGTGCTCGACGGCTCGACCCGCAGCACCTCCGCCACCGCGGACGGGCCGGTGCAGCTCGGCCGCATCGCGCAGAAGCCTTTCCTCCAGCTGCTGTCCCAATCCTCGTGGCATACGGTGCTCCGCCTGTTCAGTCACGTCAGCGAGAATCTCCGCTCCACCAACGAACGGTACGTCCGCGAAGTGGTGCGCAAGGAGAAGATCACCCTGATCGGCGAGATGGCCAACTCCATGATCCACGACTTCCGCGGCCCGTTCTCCACGATCAAGCTGGCCGCGGAGCTGGTGGCCAAGCGGAATCGGGCGCCGGAAACCCAGGAGCTCTGCCGCATGATCCTGCGCCAGGTCGAACGCCTGGGCGGCATGGTCGAGGAGGTGCTCGAGTTTGCCCGCGGGGAAACGCGCCTGCGCCTCAAGCCGGTGCAGCTCGGCGATCTTTTCGCCCTGCTCCGGGAGGGCAACCAGGCCGCCTTCGAGCGGGCCGGGCTGAGGCTCGAGGTGCGTCCCAGCCCGATCCAACTCGCCCTCGACCCGGAACGTTTCCAGCGCGTGCTGCAGAACCTGGTCAGCAATGCCCGGGAATCGCTCGGCCGCCGCCGCGGCGGCCGGGTCACCGTGGCGGCGCGGCGGCTCCGCCACCACTGCGAGGTGACGGTCGCCGACAACGGCCCGGGCATTGCGCGCGAGATCCGGGAAACCTTGTTCGAGCCCTTCGTCAGTCACGGCAAGAGCGGGGGCACGGGCCTGGGTCTCGCCATCGCGAAATCGATCGTCGAGGCCCACCGCGGTGCGATCGACTTTCGCACCTCGCGGGCGGGAACCACCTTCATCCTCCAGCTGCCGATGGCCGGCTGAGCCGGTCCCGGGCTGAATTCAGCCGCGCGCCAGCCGTTCCAGCCGAGCCGCCACGCCGGCGAACATCGTCTGGCGCTGCGCGGCATCCCGCCGGCGGTCCGTGCGCACCTCCAGGATCCGGATGCCCCGGGCCGGCAGGGTCCGGAGCAGCCGCGCCAGGTGCGAGGGGCTGGCCACCCGGTGGTGCTTCACGCCGTAGGCCCGGGCCAGGCCGCGGAAGTCGGCCTCCTGCGGCGTGGCGAAGAACTCCTCGAACGGCGGTTCGAACTGCGCCACGGGGAGGTGCCCGAAAATGCCGCCGCCGTGGTTGTTGATGAGCACGATCGTCAGGCTGCCCTGGAACTTCGGGCGCAGCAGGAAGCCGTTCGTGTCGTGCAGCAGCGCCAAATCGCCGGTTAGGAGCACGGCCGGACGCTGGCCATGCGCGATTCCGAGCGCCGTCGACAGCGTGCCGTCGATGCCGTTGGCCCCCCGGTTGCAGTGGATGACCTGGCCCCGGTGATGGGGACGCCAGAAGTACTCGAGGTCGCGCACCGGCATGCTGTTCGCGACCACCAGCGGCGTGCCGCGCGGCAGCACCTCGGCCAGCAACGCCGCCACTCTACCCTCGAAATCCGCGGGCGACCGGGCGAGCTCCGCCGCGAGCCGCCGCGCGGCGGCCCGGTCGGCTTCCCGCCAGCGGCTGGCCCAGCCTGCCGGACGGCGGCCCGCGAGCACCCGGTCGGGCAGGCGCGCGATGTCGCCCCGCCACCAGCGCGTGCGGAGGTGCAGGGCGTCGGGATTGCGGAGCCCGGGTCCCGCGAAAATCACCTCGGCATCGTCCCTCTCCAACCACTGGCGCAGCGCCTTGCTGGTCGGCCAGTCCTCGAGGCAGAGGATTCGCTCCGGCCGCAGCTCCTCCCGCAGGCGGGCGGTGCGCGCGATCAGGTCATAGGTCGTGACCAGGTTCGGCACCTGCGCGGCATGGCTCCGCAGCGGCGACAGCGCGTCCGCCAGCACGGGCCAGCCGAGGCGCCGGGACAGTCGTCCCACGGCCCGCGCGTAGGCCGCCGGATCGGAAACCCGGGATTGGCCCGCCACGATGATACCGCGACCGCCCAGCCGGAGCGGTCCGTCCGCGGCCGCGCTCCCCTCCGGCACCGGCCGCAACGCGGAAAAGAACCGCCGGGTATCGAGCTTGGACGCGAGCCGGCTCGCCCGATCGTCCGGCAGCGGGGGCAGCGGGTCGCGGAACGGCGCGTTGAGGTGCACCGGGCCGGGTCCGGGGCGGAGCGTCCGTTCCCAGGCGTGCGCGGTGGTCTGCCGCAGGTAGCGCAGCGTCGCCAGGCTCGCCTCGGGCACGGCGTACTCGTGGTAGTAGTTCACGTGCGCGCCAAACAGCTTCTGCTGGTCGATGGTCTGCCCGGAACGGCATTCCCGCATTTCGGGCGGCCGGTCGGCGGTGATCACCAGCAGCGGCACGCCGCTCTCGCGCGCCTCGATGACCGCCGGGAAATAATTGGCGCCGGCCGTGCCGCTGGTGCAGACGAGCAGCGTCGGCCGGCGCTGCTGGCGGGCCAGCCCCAAGGCGAAAAAGGCCGCCGTCCGCTCGTCCAGCACGGGCAGCGCCGCTATCGCGCCGTGGCGGGCCAGCGCCATCGTCAGCGGGGTCGAGCGGGACCCGGGCGAGATCACCGCGTGGCGGAGGCCGAGTCGGTGCAGCGTCTCGACCAGTACCCCGCTCCAGAGGCTGTTGGTGTTGCGATCATCCAGGGGCACGACGGCGCTCATGTATGGGTCAGGGCTTCGACGAGAGCTTTGAACTTCAGCTCGGTTTCGGCAAATTCCTTCTCCGGCGACGACCCCGCCACGATGCCGGCTCCCGCGTACACCGTCGCGGTCGTTCCCTCCACCAGAGCCGAGCGGATGCCGACAAACGCCTCGCCTTCGTCGCGGGCGTTGACCCAGCCGAGGGCGCCGGCGTACAGGCCGCGCGAAAACGCCTCCAGTCGCCCGATCGCCGCCACCGCCGGGGCCCGCGGCGTGCCGCCCACCGCCGGAGTCGGGTGCAGGCGGGCCACGAGGTCGAGCAGGTGCACGCCCGCCGGCAGGGTCGCGCTGATGGGAAGGTGCAGATGCTGGACATTCGCCAGCCCCAGCACCCGCGGCTGGGCCGGGTGCTCCAGCGCCAGCCCGAGGTCCGCCACGCGCCGGGCGATCGATTCCAGCACCAGGCGGTGTTCGCGCAGGTCCTTCTCGCTCTGCAGGAGGGCGCGGGCCAGCGCGGCGTCCTCGCTGGCCGAAGCGCCGCGCGGTGCCGAACCGGCCAGCGCCTCCGTATGCATGCGCCCGCCCGCCACCCGCACCAGCCGTTCCGGACTGGCGCCGATGAAGCTCTGGCCGCGGCCGTTCGCGACGGAAAAGGCATAGCAGCCGGGATAACGCTGCCGCAGGTGGTTCAGCACCCCCAGGGGATGGAATGCCTCCGTCGTGGTCAGCCGGCGCGCGCGGGCCAGCACGACCTTCCGGTAGTCGCCCCGCGCGATCTCCTCCAGGGCTCGCGACACCGCGCGGGAATAGGCGCCCTCGCCGCCGATCTCTTCGGCGTGTCGCGGCGCCGGCGGCCGGTCGGGGTGCCGCGCCCCGCGGTAGTCGAAAGCCCGGAACTTCTCGTGCGCCTTCCAGACCTTCGCCGCCATCAGTTCAACCGGAGCGCCGGGCGGCACCAGGAGGTTCGCCACGGCCACGGTGCTGTCGCCGCACGCGGCCACCTGCCAGCGGGGCACGAAGACCCGCAGGGCGGGAAACGGCGCGTCTGCCGGCGCGTTGTCGCCAAAGCCGGCGGCGAAAAAGAAATGCGGGCCGGCGAACGGCTCGTGCAGCGGCCCTACAGCCACCGCCTGCGCCAGCGTCTCGGTGATGAAGCTTCGCGCCGCCGCAAACCGGCCCGGGCCGGCCGCGGCGAACTGCACCACCGCCTCCGCCCCGGCCACCGCGAAGCCCTGAGCCGGGCGCTCCGCGTAGAAATGCAGCTCCCGCGGCTCGAAGATCGACTCCAGGACCGCCAGCGGATCGAGATGGTCCACGGCCAGGCTGATGCTCGCCAGCACCGGGCGCCCCGCCTGCTCCGCCCGGCTCCGGCATTGGTCCAGGAAGCCGTGCAACGACGCAGGCGTCGCGTTGGCGGTCGGGTCGATCGGAAGAATGGTCATGGACGCGATGGGCGCGGCCCCCGCGCATCAGGGCTTGGTCGGCGGCGCCGGACGCGGGAAAAGCACCAGCGCAGGGGCCACCTTGGCCCCGGTCAGCCTGCCGCCCCAGTCGAGTTCGGCCTTCCAGTCCGGTCCCGGCGCGTGGCCGAGCACGGCCCGGACCTTGTCGGCGGTCGCCGGCGTCACGTGCTGGATCAGGGTCACCGCCAGGCGCAGCGCCTCCGCCATCGTCGCCAGCGATGTCCGCAGCAGGGCCGCATCCTCGGGCGCCGCCGACTTGCCGAGCTTCCAGGGCGCCCGCTTCTCGATATAGGCGTTCGTCTCGGTCAGGAACACCATCGCGCGTTCGAGCGCCGTGTGGAACTGGAAATCCTCGCACAGCGGGATGAAGGCGTCGCGGGTTGCCGCCCAGAGCGCCCGCAGCCCCTGCTCGAGCTCCGTGTCGGGGCCGGCGGCCGGCACCACGCCGCCCGCGAAGCGGGTCGTCATGTTCAGGGTCCGGTTGACCAGGTTGCCGAGGTTGTTCGCCAGCTCGCTGTTGTAGCGCACCATGAATTGCTCGAGCGTGAAGTCGCTGTCCTGCCCCACGTTCATCTCGCGGATGAGGAAATAGCGGAAGGCGTCCACGCCGAACTCGGC
Source organism: Opitutaceae bacterium (assembly GCA_016795545.1). Taxonomy (GTDB): domain Bacteria; phylum Verrucomicrobiota; class Verrucomicrobiia; order Opitutales; family Opitutaceae; genus Lacunisphaera. The sequence continues at coordinate 42,603 of JAEUGX010000052.1, read as the reverse complement.
CACCAGATCGAGCGGGTTCAGGGCGTTGCCGGTGCTCTTGGACATCTTCGCGCCGCGCTGCAGCCACCAGCCGTGGGCGACGATTCCCTTCGGCAGCGGCAATCCGGCGGCGTGCAGCATGATCGGCCAGTACACGGCGTGCGGGGGTACCAGGATGTCCTTGCCGATGACATGGATCGTCGCCGGCCAGACGCCCGGCTTGTCCGCAACGGCCGAGTAGTAATTGAGCAGCGCGTCGAACCACACGTAGGTGACGTAGTTCTCGTCGAACGGCAGGCGGATGCCCCATTCCAGCCGCTCCCGCGGACGCGAGATGCACAGGTCGTTCAACGGCTCCTTCAGGAATTCCAGCACCTGCTTCTGCCGGTAGGCCGGAAAAATGAAGTGCTCGTTCTGCATGAGGAAATCCACCAGCCACTCCTGGTGCTGGCGCAGCCGGAAGAAGTAGTTGGACTCGGTGATTTCCGTGACCTCGCCGTAGATCTCCGGCCAGGAGCCGTCCGGGTTGCGGTCCTTGTCCTGGAGAAACTGCTCCTGCCGCGTGGAGTAAAAGCCGCGGTATTCGTCGAGGTAGATCTGCCCCTGGTCGTGGAGCTGCTGGAGCACCTGCCGGACCACCCGCTGGTGCCGGGCCTCGGTGGTCCGGATGAAGTCGTCGTTGGTGATGTTCAGCTTCGGCAGGAGCGCCCGGAATTCCGCGCTCACCTCGTCGCAGAACTGCTGCGGCGGGATGCCCCTTTTTTTGGCGCTGGCCTGGACCTTCTGCCCGTGCTCGTCGACTCCCGTGAGGAAATGGACCCGGTCACCCCTCTGCCGCCGGAAACGCGCAATGACGTCGGTCAGCACCTTCTCATAGGCATGGCCCAGGTGCGGCGACCCGTTCACGTAATCGATGGCCGTCGTGATGTAGAATGACTCCATAAAAGGGGGTAAAACTACCCCTCCGCCCGCAAATGTCGAAGATTTTGACGCGACAGGACGCCACCGCCTAGGGTATGTATGATCGCTGACCGCACCCGCCATGAACCTCACCTCGCGCTCGATCGGCATTGCCCTGGTGCTGCTCCTGTTGTTCCTCGCCGCGGCGCTGAGCGTGCAGTGGTGGCTGTCCCGTGAAACGCACCGACTGCAGGTGATCGCCACGGACGAGCTGCGCGCCCGCCTGGACCGGGCTCTCGCCGTAAGCGGCCGCGCGCCAGCGTCGTGGGACGCCGACTTCCAGCGCGATCTCAGCGCCATGCTCGGCGGCTCGGTGGAGCTCATCCGCGCCGACGCCTCACCCGCGTCCGCCGTCCGGCCGCCGCGGGCGCTGGCTTTCACGCACGACCTCGCCGTAGCCCCGGGCTGGCAGGCCCGCGTGACGTTCGCCTCGCCGGCCCTGCTCCGCGTGCAAGTCCTCCATCAGCGCATGCTGGCCGTGATCGTGCTCCTCTCCCTTCTGCTGGCGCTGGTGCCCCTGCTCATCGCGTTGCTGGGCGGCCGCCGCGCCGCCTCCCCCGAAGGCGGCACCCGCGTCCCCTGGGCCGCCGCGCGGGCCCAGGCTGCCGGGATCGAGCACTTCGCCAAGATCAGTCATGAACGCTCCGCCGCGCTGGAACAGGAGCACGGAGCCCGCCTGCGCGCCGAGCAGGACCTCCAGCTCAACCGCACGCTACTCGACCGCTCCGTCTCCGAGCGAATCCAACTTGGCCGCGAGTTGCACGACAACATCTGCCAGACCCTCTATGCCGTCTGCCTGACGCTGGAGAGCGTGCAAAAGAAATCCGGACTCGCGCCCGAGATGAGCCGACGCATGGACCAGTGCCTGGCCGAACTCCGTCGCCTCAATCACGAGGTCCGCGCCTACCTCCAGGATCTCGAGCCCGCCCAGCTGCGCCGCCAGTCCTTCGCCGACGCGCTCGCCGCCATGCTCGCCTCCCTCGCCTTGCCCGAGGGAGTCCGCATCGAGCACCGGCTTGATGAAACGGCGGTCGAACTCGTCCCGCCGCAGCAGGTCGCGGAGATCATGAACATCCTCCGCGAAGCCGTGAGCAACAGCCTGCGGCACGGCCAGGCGCGCACGATCACGCTGCGCGCGGGACGGAGCGAGCAGGAACTCGCCCTCGCCGTGCAGGACGACGGACGCGGCTTCGGCACCACCCCCGATCGATCTCCCGCCGGCGGGCATGGCCTGGAAAACATGCGGGCCCGGGCCGCGGCGCTTGGGGGCAGCCTCCGGATCGAATCCAGCCCGGGAAAAGGTACTCGCGTCCTCCTTCACCTCCCCGTTCCCTCCGTCGCGTGAGCCAGACCACCCCCAGCCTCAAACCCATTCGCGTCCTGCTGGTCGACGACAGCCCGATCATCCGGCTCGGCCTGCGCAGCGCGCTCGAGGACTTCCATGATATCAGCATCGTAGGCGAGGCGGGCACCGCCGCCGCCGGCTTGTCGGCCGCCGGAACCCTCCAGCCCGACGTGGTGTTGCTCGACCTTGACCTCCCCGACAAGTCGGGGCTGCAGGTCTGCCGCGACCTGCTCAGGCTCCGGCCGCAGCTGAACATTCTCATCCTGACTTCCAGCAGCAATGAGCGAAACGTCCAGGACGCCATGGCGGCTGGTGCCCGCGGCTACCTGCTCAAGGAAAACGACGGCGCTTCGCTCGCGGCGGCGCTCCGCACGGTCGCGGCCGGCCAGCCGGTGCTTGATCCTTCCATGACCGGTCAGGTGCTCAATCTCGTGAAAAACCGCGGCGCACCTTCCGCGACCGAACGCCTGAACCAACTTTCCTACCAGGAACGCCGCGTCGTTGCCCTCCTGGCCGATGGCAAGACCAACAAGGAAATCGGCGACCACCTCGGCCTGACGGAGAAGACCGTAAAGAATTACCTGGCGACCGTCTTCTCGAAGCTGAACATCTCCCGGCGTGCGCAAGCGGCAGCACTGTTTGTCGAGGCGAACGGAAATCCGCGAAGAGAGACCTAAGGCGATTAACAATAATTGTTTAAGCGTTATCTGGTTTCTTTTCGAAAGAGAAAACGCACCACTCAGCCAAATACGAAATAGAGGCTTAAGCCTCTACTTTAAGTAGAGTCTTTAGACAGAGCCTTAGGGCCATTACGGATTTACCGGATTAGGGCATACTGGGGCCGTTATGTGCTATCCATCCGCCTGTCCGCCTGCTTCGCCGGACCACCCGGGAATCGACTTCACGCGCTCGGCGATCGAAGACGAAACACCGTTGCGCCGCCTGCGCTCGTCACGGGCCGTCACCCTCGTGGAGGTCATGGTCGCGCTGACCCTCATGGCCACCGTCATGCTCGGCTTCATCAGCGCGTTCATGCAGTCGCGCCGGGTGACGGAATCAAACGTTCTCCACGCGGCCGCCACCAGTTTGGTGTACGGCATTATCGAGCAAATGAAGGGCCTCGACTACACCACGCTGCTGCCCAGCGGTGAGGTCGATGACGCGGCCCCCGCCTCGCTCACTCCTCCCTACGTGCGGGTGCGCATCAACCCGGACCTCACCGTGTGGCTTCGGCCGGTTTATACGCCGGCGCCCACCGACGGCAGCACCCCGGCCCCAGCGGCCCCCAACACCACTCCGGCTCCCAATGCCACGGCCGCCAGCGTCGGCGCGATCGACAATTTCATCGGATCGCTCCCGCTTTCCACCGTGACCGGCACGCGCGCCCAGCAGCTTTCCCTGAACATCTGGCTGTGGATCGACGAGATCCCCGACTCCGCCCGCGACGTTTCCGAGGTCAAGAAGATCACCCTCGTGTACACCTACAGCTACAACGACGGCGCGGCGACGCACACCGTCCGTGACCGCGAAGTATTCATCCGCACCCGCTACGACCAATGAAAACTTCCTCCGCCCCCCTGCGCTCCCGGGCCGGCTTCACGCTGGTCGAGGTGATGATCAGCCTCACGATCGTCGTGCTCGTTCTTTCCCTGGCGCTCAGCACGTTCCTCTTCGGCCTGAAGGCCATGTATCGCGACATGGAGCGCCTGCAGACGAACGCCAGCCTGCGCAGTTTCACCGCGCAGATTTCCAAGGAGACCATCGACGCCTCTGAATTCTACGTGTTTCCGCTCTACACCGCCCTCGACGGCAACGTGGATCTCACCAACGACGTCTCCACGCTCACGGCCGACAGCTTCGACACCTTCCTCGCTTACGGGGACTGCTTGGTGCTCATCACCCGCGTCAGCGTCGACGACACGACCGCCAATATCCGGCAAATCCGCATCTACTATCGCCAGGTCACCAACAGCAACAACGATGGCCCAATCCGCTACTGGGAGAGCACCGATTACGGCAGCAGCGGCACGAGCACTTCCCTCACCGCGCTGCTCAACGCGATCAACCTGAACGCGACCCCAGCCTATTCCGGCTCGCGCGTGCTGGCTAAGATCGCTCGCGGACGCCGGATCGGGAGCACGAGCAACTACTACCCCATCTTCTCGACCGAGTCGGCAACCACCACGCCGACCAATGAGAACGTCTCCATCAACGTCGAATTCCTGAACGGCAGCTCGATCAACAACCTGCTCTCCAGCAGTAGCTTCAATTACACCATCTCACCCCGGAGGTAACCGCCATGAACGCTTCCCCTAAGTCCATTGTCCGCAACAAGCGTGGCTCCGCACTCATCACGGTCATCATGCTGATCGGGATCATGACGATCCTGACCGCCAGCATCCTTCACTACAGTGCGGGCGAAAACCGCGCCAACGTGCGCAACCGGCTCATCCTGCGCGCGCGCAACATGGCGGAAAACATCTCCATCTACGCAGCCGAGCAGCTGACCACAAAGCTGTACCGACTGCGCAGCGCGACGCCGATGGCCTTCATGACCGGCAGCAACCAGGTCTACCTGCCGCCATCCTCGGTGCTCACGACTGATTTCACCTCGACCACCGGCATGGAAGTGCGCGCCGGGCTGACCTCCACCACCGGACTGACTTATATCGATCCGGCCGTGGCCGCCAATGCCAGCAACCCCAACATCGGCCTGAGCGTGAGCACCAGCGTCGTGCCGATCATCGCCAAAGCCACCGCCAGCCATCCCTCCATGGGCAGCGTGTCAGCCTACTGCGAACAGGACATGGAGGTCGCCATGATCCCGCTCTTCCAGTTCGGCATTTTCTACAACATGGACCTGGAATTCTTCCCTGGCCAGGACATGACTATCATCGGGCCGGTGCACACCAACGGACGCCTCATGGCTAGAGGCGAGGTGGGCGGTAGCGCGGTTCTGACATTTGCCGAGCGCGTAACCGCAGCCGGCGGCCTCTACGCCAACGGCCAGATGAAGGTGGCTTACCGGAATCGCTCGGGCGGCAACACGTCCGGTGACGGCGGTTCCGGCGCCGTCAATTACACGAGCGTTTCCGGCACGCGCACCAACCTCTACGGCGGCTCGCCCGCCCGCTGGCGCGATCATCGCTGGGGCGGCACGAGCGAGACGACGACCACGCTGAATAACTTCAAGACCTTCGCCACCTCCACCTACACGGGCAACGTGCGCACCAATGTCCACGGCGTGACGAAGCTCGAGCTTCCCTCCATCGGCACCTACAGCGAAACCAATCTTGCCAGCACTCCCGAGGACGATCGCAACAACGGTCGCCAGATCATTGAGCCGCCGGACGCCAGCGACAGCGCCGCCATCCAGGAAGCCAAGATCTCCCGCAAAGCCGGCCTGTATATCATCGTCAATCCTGATGATGAAGCTCGCACCGGGGTTCTGCCTAACGGCAATAACATCAACATGCTCGCTCGTTCCTACCGTTGCTGGCTGAACACGGTGAACAGCGACGGCAGCCACACCCTGGTTGAAGTGGTGCTGCCGGGACAACCGAGCTACGGGTACAATGACAATGGCACGCCGGGCAACCTGGCCGATGACACGATGTATCAGAACAACTACCCGAACCGTTTCACCGATCAGACGGCGATTGGCCACAATCAGGTGCTCCGCATTCCCACCAGTGGGCGGGCCTGCGACGCCATCGTGACCGGTTTCGCCACCGCCGGCACTCTCACCGGCTATGCCACGTCCTCCTCTTCTCCGGTCACGAACAGCGGCGCCACTTTCCCGACCGAAGCTTCCGCCAATCCGTTCCCGGCCGACGCCTATTTCTTCGATCTCCGGCGGGCCACCGGCAATTCCGGATATCCTTACAACCGCTCAACGACCAACTATGTGCCGCGCGCCGTAGCCAAGATCGATTTCGACATGACCCGGTTCAAGATGACAGTCGACCGGACGCTTTCGAACGCCCTTACCAGCACGGTCTACAACGTCGGCGTGCCGACGGCCACCAACTGGACTCGTTCGATCTACAACACCGCCGGAACGCCTGGAGCCATCAGCCTTGGCGTAGGCGCGCTCTACGCCGTGTTCCCGACGGTGCTCACGCCCACCGCCCAGGACCCCTTCAAGATGTATTACGTGCCGGCTAATCCCGTCGATCCGCTCATCACCTCGAGTCCCGGCAACTTCTTGGTCACGGCGGCCGCTCTGGTCAGCACCACCAACCCCAGCCCCTGGTTTGACGGCATCACGATCTACATCCACTCCGTGGACGCCGAGGTGCGGGGTGGATCGCGCATCGATTCTGGTGTGCGGCTCTGGAACGGCCGTGGCCCGGTCGTCTCGCTGAGCGGCGCCAGCTACCCCAACAAAACCGGCTTCACCTTCGTAACCAATGATGCCGCTTACATCGTCGGCCACTTCAATGCCGATGGCAGCGTGAACGCCACGACCTCCTCCACCGGCAACGGCGGCTACAGTGCCCGCTTCCCCGATTCCGCCAGCGAGATGCTGGCCTGCGTGATGGCCGATGCCGTCACCCTGCTTTCTCAGCCGGTCTTCACCAACGCCTCGAGCCCGTATTATCAAACCAGTGGCTGGAATGACGCTTTGAGCGCCTTCCGTATCACCACCACCAGCTGGTCGAACACCTGGCGCTCCTCAAACCCGAGCTCGAGCAACAATTACGAGGGTGTCGGCACCACCGCGATCCGGCCCGGCGCCATGCCTACCAACAGCTACCCGGGAAGCGGCGGATCCACCCGCACAACGAAGCTCCCGCCCATCACCTCGGAATATTCGGTCGCCCTCCTGGTCGGCATGGTGCCGAGCAATCACAACCCGTCCGGCCTGACCGACGGTCCTCCCAGCAGTGGAGCCAACCAGCAGTACAGCGGTGGTGCGCATAACTTTCCCCGCCTGCTGGAGGATTGGCACGCCGACATGGGCAGCGGCGACACCCAGGGGCTTTATATCCGCGGGTCCATGGTGGCCCTCTTCGAAAGCCGGGTGGCCATGGAACCCTGGAACATCCGGGTTTACGCAGCTCCCGACCGGTACTGGGGCCTGCACGAATCCCTCCGCAGCCCGAGCCATGACGTTCCTCTCGAGCCCATTGTGCTCAATGCGCGCCGGATGCGCTTCCGGGAGCTGAGTCCCGCCGAATATACGGCGCAGAAGACCGTAATCGAAGCGCTGCCGCACTAAGGCTGCGCGTCTTTCGCCTTCAGCCACCGGGCCAGCGCCTGCAGGGCGCGCGCTCGGTGGCTGATCTCGTTTTTGATGGCGTCCCCGAGCTCTGCATAGGTGCGGTCGAATCCGTCGGGCACAAACAGCGGGTCATACCCGAATCCCGCGCCCCCCACCGGCTCGACTCGCAGGCAGCCGCGACAGCGTCCTTCAAAAACGTGCTCCTGGCCTGCCGCACCGTCCCAGAGCACAAGGACACAGACAAACTCGGCGCCTCGCCGAAGCTGTGGCACGTCCCGCATGACCGCGACCAGTTTTTTCAGGTTTGCCGCTGAATCACCCTGCGGACCGGCGTAGTAGGCGGACTCCACCCCCGGCTCTCCGCCCAGTTCCGCAACGCATAGCCCGCTGTCGTCCGCCAGCACCCAGGATCGCTCCGGCAGCACGGCGCGCAAGGCAGCCACCTTCTTCCGCGCATTGCCGGTGAATGTTCCGGTATCCTCCGTCACCGCAGGCATACGGCGGGCGGCGACAAATTCCACTTCGGGCATCGCCTGACGGGCAAAAGCGGCGAATTCCGCCACCTTATGTGCGTTGGCGGTGGCGAGGTGGATGCACCGCAAGCTATTCTCCATATACTTTTCGCGTAAAAATCGCCTCGTCAGCGTGGAGCTTCTCCGGATAGCGCACCAATCCCCGCATCAGGGTGTCGTCGCCGTGAATCTCGTGCCGGACCTTGTCCAGCCGGATCGCCTGGCTCAGCGTCTCCGTGCGCAGGCCGCGCAGGATGCTCTTGCCCTTGTCATCGGCGAATAGAACCGGGGCATGATAGGTGAAGAGATAGTCCAACTCCCGCGCGATCAGCATTTCGCTCAGCAGTTGCGCGCCCCCTTCGAAAAACACGCCGGGAATCCCTTGCTCCGCGCATCGGCGCCGGAAATCGGCGAAATTAACTTTGGGTGACTGCGAGGGTAGCACCCAGGCATTCACGCCCATGGCGTTGAGCTTGCGCACGTAGCCCATGCCGCCGTGCGGGGTGGTGACAACGATGGTTCGCTCCCGGAACTCGTCCGTATAGATGTTTGGCACCATCTTGTCCGTCACCGTCCGGAGCAGGCCATCGAAGACAAATCGCCAAGGACACCATTCTACTCCTGCGTACCGAGCGGTCAGGCGGGGGTTGTCGGCGCGCACAGTGCCGGCGCCGACAGCGATGGCGGGGAACAGCCGGCGCCAGCGATGCCCGTCCGCCCGCGCCGCTTCGCCTGTGATCCACTTCGAGTCGCCCGTGCGGGTGGCGACCTTGCCGTCCAGGGTCACCCCGGACTTGGCGGCCAGCAGCGGTCCGCCGGTGGTGATCCAGTGATTGAAGATCAGGTTCAGGTCCGCACACTCATCCGCCAGCACGCCCGTGATCACCTCGATGCCGCTGGCGCGAAGCAGTTCGTAGCCGCGACCGGCGTGAGCGGGATTGGGGTCGGACGCGCCCACCACCACCCGTCTCAGTCCGGCCGCGGCGATGGCGTCGGTGCACGGCGGCGTGCGGCCGTGGGTGCTGCAGGGTTCGAGCGTGACGTAAAGAACGGCTCCGGGACGCGGCCGGCGACCCAGGGCGCGGAGCGCGCTGACTTCGGCGTGGGCCTCGCCCGCCCGCGCGTGATACCCCTCGGCGACGACCACTCCGTCTTCCACCACCAACGCCCCGACCATCGGATTGGGGTGCGTGTCTCCCCACGCCCGCCGGGCAACAGCCAGCGCGCGTCTCATGAAGGTGTCGTGATCGGGCTCGCTCATCGAGTGACGGCCGGCACGTACGGATTGCCAGCCCGCTCCGCCGCCACCGTCGTGCGGGCGCCATGTCCGGGAAAGACCAGCGTTTCCTCCGGCAACGTATAGATCTGCTCGCGGATCGAGGCTGCAAGCTCGTCGAAATCGCCGCCGGGCAGATCCCAGCGTCCGACCCCGCCGTTGAACAACGCGTCTCCCACAAACGCGCATTTTGCCGCGGGCGCATAGAAGAGCACGTTTCCGGGACAGTGTCCCGGAACATGCCGCACCTCAAACTCCCGGCCCAGTGCCCGCAGGCGCATTCCGGCTGCCAGCCAAGCATCCACCTGGACGGGCTCGAGGCCGAGCTTCGCGCCCATGAACTCCTCCATCAGCTCAGGCGTCTCAATAAGGTTGCGGTCTGCCGGATGCGCCCGGACCACGACCCCCCATTCTCGTTTCACCCTCGCCGATTCCTGCGTGTGATCCCAATGCCCATGCGTCAGCCAGAGTTCCTTCAGCCGACATCCCTGGGCGGCCAGCAGCGGCCGGATCCGCTCCATGATCCCGCCCGGGGCATCGATAAGGATCGCCTCGCCCAAATCAGGTTCAGTCAGCAAGTAGCCGATGGTCTGAATCGGGCCCGAGGGCAGCACATGGATTTTCACGCGCCTTACATGCGCGCAGCGCCTCCCGCCCGCAAACGTAAATTCCCGCACTTGCCATCCCGCCTCGGCTCGGCTGTTTTCTTACGCTTACCAAAACCGCAATGACCTCCGCCGAAATCCGCCAGTCGTTTCTCGATTTCTTCCGCTCGAAACAGCACGCCATCGTCCCCTCGGCTTCGCTGATGCCGACCGCGCCCAACCTGCTGTTCACGAACGCCGGCATGAACCAGTTCGTCCCGTATTTCCTGGGCGACCAGGCCGCGCCCTGGAAGCGGGTGGCAGACACCCAGAAATGCATCCGGGCCGGCGGCAAGCACAACGACCTGGAGGACGTCGGTTTCGACACCTACCACCACACGATGTTCGAGATGCTGGGGAACTGGTCCTTCGGCGACTATTTCAAGCGCGAGTCGCTGACCTGGGGATGGGAACTGCTGACCAAGGTTTGGGGCATTCCGCCCAAACGCCTCTTTGCCACGGTCTATGCGCCGGACAAGGCGAAGGGCGATCCCGCCGAATTTGATCAGGAGGCCTATGACATCTGGGCGGACATCTTCCGCGCGGCCGGACTCGACCCGCGCATCCACATCGTCAATGGCAACAAGAAGGACAATTTCTGGATGATGGGAGACACGGGGCCCTGCGGGCCTTGCTCCGAGATTCACTTCAACCTTCTGCCCGCCGACGACGAGCAGGCCGGCCGCGTGCTGGTGAACAGCTCCTCTCCCCGCTGCATCGAAATCTGGAACCACGTCTTCATCCAGTTCAACGCCAATGCCGACGGCACGTTTGCGCCGCTGGCGGCCAAACACGTCGACACGGGCATGGGCTTCGAACGGGTTGCCGGCATCCATGCCACCACCGGCGGCTTCCGCAACTTCACTGCCGAACCTTCCAACTACAACGCCGACGTGTTCAAGCCGACCTTCGACCAGGTCGCCGCACTGTCGGGCCGGACCTACCGGGGCACCGTGCCCGCCTCCCGCTCCGGACTCGACGAGCAGCACCAGGTCGACATCGCCTTCCGGGTCCTCGCCGACCACGCCCGCTGCGTTTCATGTGCGATCGCCGACGGCATCATTCCCGGCAACGACGGACGCAACTACGTCATCCGCCGCATCCTGCGCCGCGGCATCATGTACGGCCGCCGCAATCTCGGCCTCAAATCCGGATTTTTCGAGCAACTCGTCGGCCCGGTCGTCACGTCGCTCGGCGACGTTTTCCCCGAACTCAAGACCCAGCGGGTCATGGTCGAACGCGCCATCCGGGCCGAGGAGGAGTCCTTCGGCCGCACCCTCGACCGCGGCCTCCAGATCTTCAATCGCGCGGCGGGCGCCGGCCGGATCGATGGGGCGGCCGCCTTCGAGCTCTACGACACCTACGGCTTCCCTCTCGACATGACCCAGCTGCTGGCGGCGGAACGCGGTCTTACCGTCGACGCCGCGGGTTTTGAGGCGGAAATGGAAAAGCAGCGGGAACGCGGCCGCGCGGCCCAGAAGAAAGACATCATCGTCGGCGCGACCGAAACAGACGCGAAGGCCGAGCCCACCCGCTTCACCGGCTACGAGCTGGCGCCGGCCACCGCCACCCACGCGACACTCGTGGATGTGGTCCAGACCGACAAGGACCTGTTCCTCGTGTTCGATCAGACGCCTTTCTACGCCGAAATGGGCGGCCAGGTCGGCGATTCCGGCCACGCGCTCATTGCCGGGCACCACGTGGACATCGCCGACACGATCAAGGACAAGTCCGGCCGCCACCTCCACCGGGCCGCCGTCGGCGATGAGCTCAAGGCCCAGCTTCCAGGCCACAAAGGTAGCCCGGCCGTGCTCACCGTCGACCTGTCGCGCCGCCGCGCGATCTCCCGTCACCACAGCGCCGCGCACTTGATCCACTGGGCCTTGCGCAAGATGCTGGGCACCCATGTCCGTCAGTTCGGCACGCACAAGACGCCCGACCGGCTGCGCTTCGACTTCACCCACTTCGAAGCGCTCACCGCCGCCCAGATCCGTGAGTGCGAGCAGCTCATCAATCAGAAGGTCCTCGACAATTCCACGGTGGTTTCGCGAGAAATCGAATATGAGAAAAAACCGGCCGACGTCCTGGCCTTCTTCGGCGACAAGTACGGCAAATACGTTCGCCTGGTCGACATCGGCGGCTATTCGCGCGAGCTCTGCGGCGGCACCCACGTCGGCACGACCGGGGAAATCGGCCTGATCAAGATCACGGGCGAGATGGCCATCGCCGCCGGCACCCGCCGCATCGAGGCCGTGGCCGGCCAGGCCGCCCTGGATTTCATCCTCACCGAGGAAACCGCCCTCAAGGCCGTCAACGCTCGGCTCAACGCCGGCGTCCAGGACGTGGCGCAGAAGCTTGAGTCCGTGCTCGCACACCAGAAGGAACTCGAGCGGAAACTCAAGGCGTTCGAGTCGAAGGCCGCCGCGGGTCTAGCCGAGGAGCTCGCCAGTCGGGCGGTCGTGCGGGACGGACTGAAGTTTGTCACCGGCGTGGTCACCACCGAATCCCCCGACACCCTGCGCGCGCTCGGCAGCCAGGTCCTGCAGAAGGCCGGGGAAGGCGTGGTCGTGCTGGGAGCCGCTTTCGGCGACAAGGCCAGCGTAGTCGCCTTCTGTTCGCCGGCGGCCGTCAAGGCCGGACACCAGGCGGGCCGCCTCATCAGTGAACTGTCCCAGAAACTGGGCGGCAAGGGCGGCGGCAAACCGGACTTCGCCATGGGAGGAGGCAAAGACGTGGCTCGGCTGGCTGCCGTGCTGCAGGCCTGAGGCCGCGGCCATGGCTGCGGACGCTCCGACCCAGCTCAAGGCAATGTTCGATACCGCCCGGTATCGACGGATCGCCGACCTGCTGGCCGCGGAATATCCGCGCTTCGATCGGCGGCGCTTCCTGCGGCTGACCACCGACGGTCTGGCGGAACGCTCCTTGCTGCAGCGCCTGCGCCGGACCACCGAGGCCTGCCGCGCCACCCTGCCCGACGATTACCACGCAACCGTGGCGATCCTCCGTCGCGTGGCGGCGCGGCTCGATCACAACTTCGTCAGCCTGTTCACCTGCGACTATGTCGGGCTCTACGGCCAGGAACACTTCGACGCCTCCCTGGAGGCATTGCACCACCTCACCCGCTTCAGCTCGGCCGAGTTTGCCATTCGCGAATTCCTGAAGCGGGACCTGCCGCGCACCCTGGCCGTCATGCGCACCTGGGCCACGGACGAGAACGAGCATGTCCGTCGCCTTGCCAGCGAAGGCAGCCGACCCCGGCTGCCGTGGTCGTTCCGCCTCCAGCCCTTGGTCGCCAACCCGGCGCTGGCCTTTCCGATCCTCGAGGCGCTGCGGTCCGACCCGAGCCTCTACGTGCGCAAGTCGGTGGCGAACCACCTCAACGACATCTCCAAGGACCATCCCGACTGGCTTTTCCGGGCAACCGCCTGCTGGCCCCGGGAGCATCCGAGCACGGCCTGGATCCTGCGCCGCGGGTTGCGGACGCTCGTCAAGCGCGGCCATCCCCGCGCCCTCGCGGCCATCGGCGCCACCCGAGGCGCTTCCGTACGGGTCAGCCGCTTCACGCTGCAGCCCCCGCGCGTCGTGCTCGGCGGCGAGATCAGGTTCGCCTTCACGCTCGAGTCCCGCGCCCGCCGCCCGCAGCGCCTGGTCGTCGACTTCGTGGTGCACTACGTCAAACAGTCCGGCGCCACCCGACCGAAGGTCTTCAAGCTGAAGGAAGTCGCCCTCGCCCCCGGCGCCGCGATCCCGCTGACCAAGCGCCTGCGCCTGGCCGATCTCAGCACCCGCCGCCACCACCCGGGCCGCCATCGCGTGGAGATCATGGTCAACGGTTCGGTCCTCGCCGGCGCGGATTTTAGGCTGTTCCGCGCCTAGCTAGCGCGGCACCGACTCGAGCGCGGCTTGCATCGCGGCCGCCAGCGCGTCCATGGTGAAAGGCTTGGTCACCACCTCGCGGATGTTCAGCCCCACCGTGGCGCGGGAGTCGAAAGCCTTGCCGTAGCCGGTCAGCAGCACCGCGGGCAGCGACGGCTTGAGCGCGACGGCTTCACGGATAAGGTCGATGCCGTTCATCTCCGGCATGCTGAAGTCGGTCATCAGCAGGTCCACGCCGCCGTAGTTCTGCCGCAGGAACGCCAGCGCTTCCGCCGGCTTGCGGAACACGGACACCTTGTAGCCCAGCTGCGGGATCATGACCTCGGCCACCTCGATGATCGGCCCTTCGTCATCGACAAAGAGCACGTGCTGGCCCTGCCCGAGTCCCGGACCCGGCGCGGGCTTCGGTTCGGCGCCGGCCTCGCCCCCGTGCACCGGGAAATACAGGCTGAAGACGGTGCCCTCCCCTGGCCTGCTCGAGACCGCAATGGCCCCGCCGTGGGCTTCCACGATGCCGTGCACGACCGCCAGCCCGAGCCCGGTGCCGTCGCCCACCGGCTTGGTCGTGAAGAAAGGTTCGTAGATCCGCTGGAGCGTCGCCGCATCCATGCCGTGGCCGGTATCGGAGACGCGCAGGCAGACGTACCGTCCGGGCGGCAGGCTCGGCTTCGAGAGCGAACTCTCCTCGGGCAGCGTGACCTCGAGGAGCTCGATCCGCAGGATGCCGCCTTTTCCGCGCATGGCGTGGATCGCGTTGGTGCAGAGGTTGATCACGACCTGGTGGACCTGGGTCGAGTCGGCGAGGACCGACGCGAGGTGGGCCGGCACCGCGAGCTCGAGCTGCACGCCGGTGGGCAGCGTGACTTCCAGCAGTTTGGCCGCCTCCAGCACGATCGGCCCGAACTGGACCACCCGCTTCTCCTGCTCGCGCTGCCGGCTGAACATCAGGATCTGCTGCACCAGGTTCTTGGCCCGATTGCTGGCCACCAGGATCTGCGAGACCTTGCCCTGCCCCTCGTGACTCGGCGGCAGCATGAACTTGAGGAGCTGCGCGTTGCCGAGAATGGCCGCGAGGATGTTGTTGAAATCGTGCGCAATGCCCCCGGCCAGCGTGCCGATCGCCTGGAGCTTCTGGGCCTGGCGCAGCTCCTCCTCCAGTTTCCGCCGGTGGTCCTCCGCGCGGCGCTGCTCGGTGATGTCCCGGACCAGCGCCAGCAGGCGTCCGTCCGGCAGCAGCTTGGTGCTGGTTTCCCCAAAAAAGACGGAGCCGTCCTTGCGCGCGAACCGGTACGTGCTGAAGCGGGTGCCCTGCCGGCGCAGCTCCTGCAGGCAATGCCGGAGGTAATCATGATCCTCGGGAGCGATGATGCCGAAAGTGTCCTTCTGCAGCAGCTCCTCCCGCGTAAATCCGGTGAGGCCGATCGTGTGCCGGTTCACGTCGACCAGGCGCCCGTCGCTGGAGCAGAGGAAGATCGCGTCGGTGGCCTGCTCGAAGAGCAGGCGGTAGTTCTCCTCGCTGCGGGCCAAGGCGGCCGCGGTCCGGTGGCGTTCCGTGATATCGGTGACACTGCCGCGGATGAGCGTCCGGCCCTGGGCCGGCAGGCGGACCAGCCGCACCTCGCAGGGAATCTCGCGTCCGCCACGGCTCCGCAGCACCCACTCGAACACCGGCAGCCCCCCGGCCACCGCCTGCGCCACGTATTCCGCAATCTTTTCGGCGGACTTCCGGCCGTCGGGTTGCAGCTCGGGACTCAAGTCGGCCAGGCCATGCCAGCTCAGCTCCTCGCCGGGCAGCTCGAACAGGCGTTCGGCTTGCTGGTTGTAGTCGACGAACCGGCCCAGCTCCAAGTCCAACACCAGGATCGCATCGGGCGCCGTCTGAATCAGGAGGCGGTAGCGGGCTTCGCTCTCCCGCAGCGCGATCTCCGCCTCGTAGCGGTCGGTGACGTCCAGCAGCGTGCCAATGACCGCCGCCGCCCCCTGGTGCTCCGTCCGGCTGCCGAAGATCTCGATCTGCAGCGGCCAGCCGTTGCGGTGCAGGCCGCGGAACGAGTAATTCATGCCGGAAGTCTCGCCTCGCAACAGGCGGTCCAGATTCTCTTCGACCAGCGAGCGGTCGGTCGCCGCCACGAGATCCGCCACCTTCAGGCTGGCGATGATCTCCGCTGCCGGATAACCGAAAATCTCGGCGAACCGCGGATTGGCATAGGCAAAACGCCCGTCCTGCACCAGGTAAACGCCGACCAGCGACTGCTCCACCAGGGAGCGGAACTGCGGCTCCCCGGCCCAGCGCCGACTCTCCGCCCGCTGCGCCAGGCGCAGGAAATGGCGCACCAGGAACAGGAGCAGGAGGGAGGTCACCAGCACGAAACCGAGCCCCTTCCAGATCGACCAGGTGACAATCTCGCCGCTCATCCCGGTCTGCTCGGCCACCAGAGTGTCGGACAGCACGATCCAGATCGCCGAAAGGGCTCCGTAGATCGCGGCCACTTTGGCGGCCATGAGCCAAGTGCCGGAAAGGCGCTTGGTGCTATGCTGTGAGGAAGCCGGATGGAGGTGCATGCAAGAATTCACTTGCCGAACTTTCATTCGGCCGGCCCGGGAGATGTCTAGCTGACTCCCCTCATTCATCGAGCCCAAAGTGGCTGTCCGCGCCGCAGCTTGACCCCGCCCGCTCGGTGGCGATGGTAAGGGCCGGTGATCCAGACCGTCCCCGCTCCCACCCTGTGCACGCTGCTCGCCTTCGATCCGAGCAACCGGCTGGCCGTGCGCCGTGCCGGCACGCGCTTCGGCTTGGCGTTCGTCGGCGCCGATGAACCGATGGCACTGTCTCGTCTGCAGGCCGGCTTCTCCAGCCACACTCGGCCGGTGGAGTATTTCGTTTTGCCCGCTGATCGCGGCCAGTCCTGCCGGGTATGCTTCTGCCAGGTGCCAGGAGAGCCGGCGGATTCGGAACTGGTGTTCCTCACCCTCGATCAGCTCGCGGCACTACGGCCGCAGCTGGCGCCGGCGCTGGCCGCGGTCCTCGACGCGATCGACCCCTATCTCATCGAGGTGCCTTACCTGCACCTGGGCGAGAACGACTACATCTACAAGTTCCGGGTCGAGAAGAGCCGCAATCGCGCGATTTACGCCCAGGACGCCGCCGCGCGGGCCCTCTACCAAAGCCGGTTGTGCGAGGCGATCAAGGCCCTGGCCCGCACCAACGAGCGCTCGGCATCCGAACCCGCCGTCCTCGATTTCGGGGCGGTCCGCTACATCATCCCCAGCCACTTCGGCTTCTGTCTCGGCGTCAAGAACGCCATCGAACGCGCCTACGAGACCCTCGCCGAGCATCCCGGCTGCCGGGTGTTCATGCTCAGCGAGCTCATCCATAATCCCTTCGTGAATGAGGACCTGCTGCGCCGGGGCCTCCGCTTCCTGCAAACCGACAAGGGCCGCCCCTTCACCACCGCCGGCACCGTAGCCACCGGCGCGCCGGGCGAGACCCTTCTCTGGGACACCCTCACCGCCGCCGACATCGTGGTCATCCCCGCCTTCGGCGCGACCGACGAGGACAAGAAGAAGCTCGTGCGCAAGGGCATCCGGGTGGCGCAGTTCGACGCCACCTGCATGCTCGTGGAAAAGGTCTGGAAGGCCGCCCGCGCCTTCGGGCGCGAGGGATACACCGTCGTCATCCACGGCAAGAGCGAGCATGAGGAGACCAAGGCCACCTTCTCCAACACCCGCCGGCACGCCCCCTCCATCATTGTCCGGAACCTCGACGAGGCCCGCCTCCTCGGCGACTACATCACCGCCCCCACTCCGAACAAGGCCGCGGCGCTGCTCGAGCGCTTCGCCGGCCTCCACACTCCCGGCCTCGATCCCGCCCGCGACCTGGACCGCATTGCCGTCGTCAACCAGACGACCCTGCTGATGAACGAAACCGCCGCCATCATCGACCATTTCAAGTCGGTTTTTGTCCGCAAATACGGCGAGAGCGAAGGCCCCGCCCACGTCGGCGGCGCCGGCAAAAAAGACACGCTCTGCTATGCCACCCAGGTCAACCAGGATGCCCTGCAGCGCGCGCTCGCCCAGCCGCTTGACGCGGCGTTCATCGTCGGCGGGAAGAACAGCTCGAACACCTACCAGCTCTACCGGATCTGCGAGCAGAAACTCGGCCACCGCGCCTTCTTCATCCAATCTGAGGCCAGCATTCGCTCGCGCGAGGAGATCGAGCACTATGTCTTTGCCGCCGCCGGGCACGGCCGCGGCGGCCACACGGAAATTCATCCCCTCTGGCCCAACGACCTGCGCACCAAGCAGGTGCTGATCACCGGCGGCGCCTCCTGCCCCGACGGCCTCGTGCAGCAGGTCATCACCCGAATCAATTCCTTCTTCCCGGCCGAACAGCTGCGCAGCGTCGATGACGTGCTGGCCGGCCTGGGCGCCGCCTAGACTGGAGGCAAACGCGGCCGCGCAGGAAGCGCGGCTCCTTTGTCTCCGTCCGTTTTTCCGGCAGCCGAATCAGAACTTGATCGTAATGCCGCCGCGGATGCCGACCGCGCTGCCGAGATCGATCAAGGCGGTCCGTCCCGCGACCGTCTGCTGGTAATCGCCGAACTGCTGGGCGCTGACGCCGCCGAAAAGCCCCGTACGCTCGTTGGCCGACCACTCGACGTTCACGTCGGCGTAATAGCCGCTCAGGAACTTGCTCGCAGAACTCTCCTCGGTCGTGGTCACCACCGCATCGGTCACATTCGGAACATCGAAGGTCTCCACCGCCGTGTACTTGGTGCCGGAATACGCACCGGCCACCCCCAGGCTGGCATTCAACCCCAGGCGCTCCGTCAGCTGCGCCCGCAGCGCCGGGCCGACCCGCATCATGAAGTAAGCGCCCTTGACCTGCCAGTTGCCACGGACCGTCACGCCGCCGGGCGTGATCGTCTCCGTGCTCATTCCTGCAGTCGGCAGCTCGCTGATCGGCGTGGTGGTCTCCAGCCCCTGCGTCGTGATCACATTGCCACTGGCATCCAGCAGATCGACATAGCTCGGACCCGTGTAGGGAGCCGTCGGCGCGGTTTGCCCGTTCAGATAATAATAATCGGTCTGCGTCACCAAGGTCGACAAAACCGAACCGCCAACCTTGTTGTTGATGTCGTTCAGTGCCACCCCGGCCGCCAGGCCCCACTGGATACGACCAGAAATTCTTCCGATGATCCGCGTCAGCTCAAACTCAACCCCGCCATTGGGCCCCTGCTTTTTATTGGCCATTCCTCCCTCGCTGATCGCCCGGTAGTTGCTCATGGCCACATAACCGGCGGCCTGCTGCAGCTGCGCCTCGGAACCGTACCCCCATTGCCGGGTGAGCCCGGGCGTGTAACTGAGGTAGTCCCCATTGATGGTCGTAACGTCTTGGGTGCCAATCACGTTTCCATCGGCATCCTTGACGTCTACCGTGCTGGTACTCGTCGTCGTGTAACGTCCGCCCGGCGTCGAGGTCTGGTTGCCGTTCGTATCCTTCTCGTTGTCGCGAAGCGAATCCTTGAGCACCGCTCCATTGTCATAATTACGGCTCACGGATCCTTCGGAAAGGGGAGCGGCCGTATTGGCGAACGGCACCGAGCCAAGATTTCCGTAACTAACCTTGGCTCCGGAACTTAAAACACGAAAACCGACCGCCAGCGAACTTTTTGGGACATATGCCTCCACATCGCGGGCCAGGGCTTCGAGGCGCTCGTCCTCATTCGCCGAGGTCTGGGCCAGGCCCGTGGCGGGCAGGGCGATGACAGCCGCCAGCGCGGCAATTGAACCTAGGCGATGAGTCGGACGGAAATAGGCCATGTAAAGAGACGTGCAGCTTGGAAATGCGAAAAGGTCCGAGGTTCCACCTCAAGCCTTTTCCATGGGCTCTTTCGGTTCGTCCTTGAGCAGCCCCGCGGCCTTCATCGCCCGGCGAACGTCCTCGGATTTCTGCTCCAGTTCGGTTTCCCGCTCCTGCTGCTCCTGCATCTTCTGGAAAAGCGCCGCTTCGCTCTGCTCGACGAACTCCTCGCGCTCCTTCAGCGCCTGTTTCTGCTCCTTGATGGACGCTTCCTGGCGGTCGAGCTCCTCCTTCAGCTTGTGCAGGGCCTCGAGTTCCTCGGGGTTGACACTCCCCGGTGCCTGGGTCGGCGCCTGCTTGCGCATGGCCTCGATGACTTTCTCGCGGGCTTGGAGCAGCGCCTCGGTCTCGGCCAGAGCCCGGTCGCGTTCGGCCAGCTTGGTCTCCGCCTCGGCCAGCGCCATCTCGCGCTCCCCCACCTTGGCCTCGAGGGCGCGCAGGGCTTTTTCCAGGTGCTCGATCTGCGCCCCGCTGAGCGAAGGGCGTCCGCCCCACGGGGCGCGGGACTGCGACATGATCGCGTCGATCGATCGGCGCGCCTCGGCCGTAGCCTGCGAGGCTTCCTGGGCGCGCTGCAGAGGGCTCGCCCGGCGCGGCAGCACCAGCGGCTTGATCCCGCTGGGCTTCGGCGGGAACTTGATTTCACCCGGCGGGGGAAACGAGGGCGCGGGCGCCGGTCCGGGACCGGCGGATTTCGCCGCGGGCGGCGGAAAGGACGGAGGCGGGAACGGCGCCCCGGGAGGAGATGGCGACTTGTTGTCCAAGGACGGAATCCGAATCAGCTCTTGCCGAAGAACCGCGAGAAGAGCCCGCCTTTCTTGGCTTCCGCCGTCGGCGCAGCCTGCACCTTGATCTCTCCTTGCAGGGCCTTGGCGGTCAGGCGGACCGCGATGGCCTCCCGCGCATGATCGTTGAGGACGACAAAGTAACGCTCGAGAGTGCCGCCGTCGTTGACCTGCTTCACCAACGCCGCCTTCTCCTCCTTGAACCAGGCCAGCGCGGACGCCACGGTGGCGCGCATCAGCGACTCGTGCTTCTCCACCTGCTCCTTGGTGATCGGACGGGCGGCCGCGGCGTCCGTGGTGCTGAGCTTGGCGCCGTAATACTTGGCCAGCGACAACTGGTCCGGCCGCGGCAGGCCGGCGGCCACCAGGCCGATGGACTCCGCCAGGTGCAGCCCCGTCGAACCCTTGCGGTACGGCAGGAAGAGCCCGATACCCTCCTCGTCGCCGTGCGTCAGCGCATTGAGCATGTTGCGAAAGTCGCCGCCGAGCACGACCCGGGTCGACATCTGCTGCCCCAGGTTGGCGAACTCGCCGATGGTCTTGATGCCTTCCGAATTGCAGACCGCCCGCGTGCCCTCCGAAAGATTGGCCAGCAGCAGCGGGAAGGACTCGGGAATGCCGAGCCGGGCCAGCGTTTTGAGGATCGGGTTCTCCTTGGCGGCCGTCTGCTCCACCTGCGCCACCATATCGCCGAAGGGATCGTCAAACGCCAAGGTCTCCTTGAGGATCCCGATCAGGTGGTCGGCCCGCTCGGCGCTGCCGGCGATCTCCGGCAGCATCATCAGCTCCTCGTAGCTGAAATCGATGTACTTCGACGGCTTCTCATCCTCCGCCGCATGCGGCCACGGCTTGGTGTCCAGATTCTGCGCGAGGCTCACCAACGACGTGTCCGCCATGATGGAGTGACGGAATTTTTTGCGGATTTCATCCCATTCAGTGGAATTGAATTTGGCCATGGTGGTATGGGCGGGTAAAGGCGTCAGGCCGGCGGGGCGTTTTCGATGATCTCGGTGGCGAGCTTCAGGTAGTCATTGGCCACGCTGTCCTCCTCGGAGCCCTCGGTGCCGACCAGGAAAACCGGCAGGCCCAGGGTGACCGCGCGGCGCACGATCATGGCGTCGCGGATCTGCGTGGTGCAGATCTTGGCCGCCGGCGCGCAGCCGCGCTTCTGCGTCTTGAATTGATTCAGGCGAAGCTGCATGCGCATCTTCGGCACCTCGATGTCGGTGTTGGTCTTGATCGAATTGAACACAATGCCGTAAACCATCGCGGCCGGCCCCATCGCCGTCGTCCGGAAGCTCGCCGACGCCTGCTGGAAGCGCAGCATCTTCTCCACCAGCAGCGTGAACCCGATCAGGCTGAGCGCGTCGGGATTCGAGGGCACGTAGATCTCGTTCGCACAGTAGACGCCGTTCTGCGAGGCCCGGAGCACGTTGGGCGGGCAGTCGAACAAGATAAAATCGTAGTTCTTCTCGATCTCCGCCAACTGCTCCTGGAAAATGACGTAGGAGGGCCGCTTCGGGTCCGGCTTGTACTCACCCTCGAGGTCCACAAGATTGAAGGTCGTCGGCACCAGGTCGAGGCCGGGCAGCAGCTTCTCGCCGTCCTTGCCCTCCACCACGTCCTTGACCACGCAGTCCTTCAACCGCGCCGTGCCCGGATCAAAAATGGAATACACCGAGCCCACTCCCGTCGCATTGATCTTGTTCCAGCGTTCAAGCCGCAACAACCAGATGCTCGCATTGGACTGGGTGTCGAAATCGAGCAGGAGAACCCGCATACCGCGACGGGCCAGGCTGGCGGCGGTATTTACGATCAGCGAAGTCTTGCCGACACCGCCCTTGTAGTTGAGGAAGGCTATCTTGCGTGCCATTGGTCGAGGGAGAGATTCCTTTCGCAACATGGCACATGAGTTCCGGGGCGCGAGTTAAAAATCTTACTAACTTTGAGATTCCTGCAGAGCCCGGGTTACATCTCAATCTCGTTGCATGATCGACGCTTCCCTGCAGGAGAAATTCGCGCCGCAAAGCATCTGTTTCGGCTGCGGTCCCGCCAACAATCGCGGCCTGCGGCTGCGCAGTCGCGTCGCCGGCGACGCCGTCGTCGCCACCTGGACCCCGGAGCAACACCACGAAGCTTTCCCAGGTATGCTCAACGGCGGCATCATCGGCTCCCTCCTCGACTGCCATTGCAACTGGACCGCCGCTTGGTTCCTCATGCAGCGCGACCAGCTGGCCAAGCCGCCTTGCACCGTCACCGCCGATTACGCGATCAAGCTCCTGCGTCCGACCCCGACAAATGGCCCTATCGAACTGGTAGCCCGGGTCGTGGAGTTGTCCGCCGACCGGGCCACCGTCGAGGGCATCTTGTCCGCCGACGGCAAGCCACGCGCCACCTGCCGGGGCACCTTCGTGGCGGTCAAGCCGGGACACCCCGCCTACCACCGCTGGTAGCACAGCCCGATTTGTTGCCGGATTGTCACCGGCCTTTAACGCGATTGCCACCGACGCGGTTCACAGTGGCGCCATGCCCGCGACCGCCAGGATCCTCGCCGTCGACGACGAACCGGAGCTGACCGAACTCATGCACTATCACCTGGTGCGCGCCGGCTACACCGTCGACACCGCCGCCAACGGCTGGGAGGCGATCCACGCCGTGCGCGCCCACCGGCCGGACATCATCCTGCTCGACCTGATGCTGCCGGACCTCGACGGCTTCGGGGTCTGCGAGATCCTGAGGCGCGATCCGGACACGGCCACCATCCCGATCATCATCGTCTCCGCCTGGTCCTCCACCGACTCCCGCAACCTGGGCCTCGAACTCGGGGCGCTCGACTACATCACCAAGCCGTTCCAGCCGCGCGACCTCGTCGGACGCGTCGACCGCCTGATGCACGCCCGCGCAGGCTGAGTCCGGGGCCCCGCGCGGGAAGCCCCGGACCGGTCTTCAATCGCGCCCCAGCCCGAACTCGATCGACACCACCCCGCGGAACGCCAACGCCTTGCCGTCGCGCCGGCCGGGCTCGAACACCCACTTCGCCACGGCCCGCAGCGCCGGCTCGACGAACTCCCGATGGCTCCAGGACACCGCCTCAGTCCGCACCACCCGGCCTGTCGCGTCCACGTCGAACCGCACGGTGACCTCGCCTTCCACGCCTTCGTGCCGCAGCCGCGCCGGGTACACGGGCGCCCCCTGCACCTTGGCGCGCGGCGCCCGGTCCAGCAGCTTCCAATCGATGGGCCCGCCACCGCCGGGCGTGCTCCAGTCCGGACCCGTGCCCTCGCCCGGCGGCCCCACCTCGATCTTCCCGCGGTCGGGCACCAGTCTCCTGTCGACCGCTGCGCGCTCCATGCTGACGGCGAACACCGGGGACTCCGGGAGCGGCGCCGGCACCTCAGGCAACTCGGGCAGCGGATCGCCGCCGCCCGCCGGAGAGGAGTCGGAAGGCTCGGCCGAGCGGAATTCGGCGGGGTCGATGCGGACCGGCGGCGCCCCGGGTTCGACCTTCGGCTCCGCTGCTGCCGGGGGGATCCGCCCACCGTCGGAGAACGCGAGAAAAAGCGCGCCGTGCAGGCCCGCCGCCACCACCGCCGCCAACCGGAATCGTCTGATGTTCATGGGTGCCTCCTTTCCTCCTATGACGTGCGGGGCGCCGTTTTCTTAGGGTCCGACCGGGGCGGTGAAGCTTCGCCGTTGCCTTCCGCCGGGGGCCGCGAGAAACCGGAGCCGCGATGAAAGCCACCGACCTCGCCCTCAGCCGGCTGCTGGGCATCGCGCCGGCGCCCGCGGGCGCGGCGCACCTGCTCGAACTGCCGTTCGGGCCCTCGCTGCGGAACCACCTCGGCACCCTGCACGCCGCCGCGCAGTTCGCCCTGGCCGAGGCCGCCAGCGCCGAATGCCTGCAGCGGCATTTCGGGGCCGCCGCCGGCGACGTTTTCGCCGTCGTGCGCGGCGTCGAGGTCCGCTACCGCAAACCCGCTACGTCCGACCTGCTCGCGTTCGGTTCGCCCGAGGAGGAGACGCTCCGGCGGCTGCTCCCCGACCTGGCCGCGCGCGGACGGGCCGCCGCGGTTATCCGGGTTGATCTCAAGGACCGCGCGGGCACGCTGACTTTTCATGGCAAGTTCGACTGGTTCATCTCCCGCGTGCCGCCGCCGCAGCTCTGACCGCTGCCGCCGGGCTCTGGCCGGCCTCCTGTTTGCCGGACTGGCCCTCGGCGCCGCCGCCGCGGGGCTGCCCGAGTACGCACGCCAGGCCCTCGCCCATTTCAGCCCCGACGTGCCGGCCGGCTGGGCCTACACCCTCACCACCGTGCGCAACGAGGCCGGTATCCGCGAGCGCTTCGACCCGGCGCGGCCGCCCGCCGCGCGCTGGACCCTGGAGCAGACTGAAGGCCGCGCTCCAAAGCCCCGCGAGCTGGAGCAGTACGGGCGCGCCCGGCTGGCCGGCACCGCCACCGCGCCCCAGGCGACTTTCCAGAAGTCCGACCTCGACCTCGGCAGCTTCACCCTCGTGCGGGAGGACGCCGCGCGGGGCGAATTCCTCGGCGAATTCCGGGCCGAGGCCGCCGGTCCCGACAAGATGCTCGGACACCTGAGCGTGCGCCTCATCGTCGACCGGACCGGCCCCCACGTCGAAGCCTGCGTGCTCGAGCTCAAGGCCCCCTACTCGCCCGTGCTCGGTGTTCGGATGCGCTCACTGGTGGTCCGCACGGACTACCTCCCGCCCGCCGAAGACCGCCCGTCCCTCCCGCGCGAGACGAACTCCCGCTTCGTCGGACGCATCTTCTTCTTCGGCGTCGAGGAAAACCTGCGCGTGACATACGCCGATTACCGTCGCAGCCCCTGAAGCCGTGCCCGCCGCCCGAAAGCCGGAACGGATCATTCCAGTCCGCCCGCGGACACCCGTGGACAGGCATTCGTGTCGTCAGCTATCACATTGACTTTGCCACGTAATCCGTTGGCTTGGAGGGGACTGGTGCAAAATCCACTGTGAAAAGCCTCTCGTTCCGCTGGCAGCTGACGCTGTTCATTCTGATGATCTCCGGAGTGACGCTGTCACTCGCATTTGCCGGCCTCTACCTCTACGACGTACAGCAGTTCAATGCCGAGGTGCAGACCCGCCTCGAGAGCTCGCAGGCCGCCGTGATCGAGAGCGTGCTGCCGCAGCTGGAACACAACCCCAACGCCACGGGCCTCTCCCTCAAGGTGCTCGCCGGCAATACCCAGGTGGCGGCCGGCGCCATTTATTCCCGCGACAACCGGCTGCTCGGCCAGTTCGTCCGCCCGGGCTCCGTTGAAAAGGTGCCCCCCTCCAGGGGCCTGCTCAGCCAGCTCACCCCCGAGCGCGGCGCGGTGTGGTTGCCCATCACCTCGGGCCTCCGGCCGCTCGGGCAGCTCTACCTCAAGGCCGAGCTCAGCGAGGCGGACCGTAACCGCTTCGCCAACCTGATGCGCGGCTCCCTCATCATCTTCTTCGCCTCGGCGATGCTGGCCGTCGCCGTCGCCTTCCGCGTGCAGGGCCGCATCACCCAGCCGATCACCGAACTCGCCCGCGTCTCGACCCACGTGCAGCGCAGCCGCGACTACAGCGAGCGCGTCCAGACCACCGCGAGCGGCGAGATCGGCGACCTGATCCAGTCGTTCAACGCGATGCTCGACACGATCCAGTCCAACACCGCGGAGCTCGAGCGCGCCCGCGCCGCCGCCGAGGAGGCCCGGGAGAAGATCCACCAGACCAACGACCAGCTCGAGGAGGCCAACCGCACGCTGGAGGCCCGCGTCGTCGACCGCACCCGCCTCCTCGCCAAGGCCGTGAAGGACGCCGAGGAGGCCAGCAAGGCGAAGAGCAGTTTCCTCGCGAAGATGAGCCACGAGCTCCGCACCCCGCTCAATGCCATCATCGGCTACAGCGAGATCATGCGGGAGGACGCGGTCGACGACGGCGACACCCGCACCGCCGACGACCTCGACAAGGTGCTCAGCGCCGCCCGCCACCTCCTCGGCCTCATCAACGACGTGCTCGACATCTCCAAGATCGAGGCCGGCAAGATGGAACTCTACCTCGAAACCTTCGAGCTCAGCAAGGTCGTCACCGAGGTCATCTCCACCGCGTCGCCGCTCGTCGCCAAGAAGGGCAACTCCCTCGTCGTCGACTGCCCGCCCGACATCGGCACGATGCACGCCGACGCCACCAAGCTCCGCCAGATGCTCCTCAACCTGCTGAGCAACGCCAGCAAGTTCACCGAGAAGGGCACGGTCACCCTCAAGGTCCGCCGCCAGCGCGGCGAGCCGGAGGACAACATCGAGCTGGCCGTCATCGACTCGGGCATCGGCATGACGCCGGAACAGCTGGCCCGCCTCTTCCAGGCCTTCAGCCAGGCCGATGCCTCGACCTCCAGCAAGTACGGCGGCACCGGCCTCGGCCTCGCCATCTCGAAGCAGTTCGCGCAGATGATGAAGGGCGAGATCAACGTGACCAGCACGCCCGGCGTCGGCTCCACCTTCACCATCCGCCTGCCCGCCAACGTCCAGTCGAAGCAGCCCAAGATCGTCGGCACCTCCAGCCCCAAGCTCACGCGCTCGCCCTTCCCCACCCAGACCCGGCCCAAAATCCTCGTCATCGACGACGACAAGGAGATCCGCATCGTCATCGCCGAGCTGCTCAACATGAGCGGCTACGAGGTCATCGAGGCCGCCTCCGGCCAGCAGGGGCTCGATCTCGCGGACCAGTCCGCCCCCGACCTCATCCTGCTCGACGTCATGATGCCGGGCATCGACGGGTGGACCGTGCTGACCAAGCTGCAAAGCAAGCCGCGCCTGGCCGACGTGCCCGTCATCGTGCTCAGCGCCGTCAGCGACAGCGACATGGCCATGTCCCTCGGCGCCGCCAGCGTCCTGCTCAAGCCGGTCGACGCCAGCCGGCTGACCGCCGAGATCGCCATGCAGCTCTGCCCGGTCGACGGCAGCTTCGTCCTGCTCGTCGAGGACGACCCCGACTCCCGAAACCTCCTCATCCGGATGTTCGAGAAGGAGGGCTGGCAGTTCCGCGCCGCCGTCAACGGCAACGCCGCGCTGCGGGTCCTCCACAAGGCCGCGCCCGTCTTCATCATCCTCGACCTCAAGATGTCCGGCATGAACGGCTTCGAGCTCCTCGAGGTCATCGGGAAAAACCCGGCCTGGAGCAAGATCCCCGTTGCCATCGTCAGTTCAATGGACATCACGCCGGAAATGCGCGACTATCTGCAGACCCGGGTGACCGCCATCTTCCAGAAGGGCCGGTTCAGCCGCGAGGAACTGGCCGACCTCATCCGCCCCGTCATCCAGGGCGGGGCGCCCGTCCCCGCCGCCAAGCCCGCCTGATTCCGCCACCCCCCAACCTCCTTCCCTCATGCCAAAGATACTGCTCGTCGAAGACAACGAAATGAACCGGGACATGCTTTCCCGCCGGCTGGAGAAGCGCGGCTACACCCTCGCCATCGCCGTCGACGGCGCCGCCGGCGTCGCCATGGCCAAAAGCGAGGCGCCCGACCTCATCCTGATGGACATGAGCCTCCCCGTCATCGACGGCTGGGACGCGACCAAGCAGATCAAGGCCGATCCCGCCACCGCCAAGGTCCCCATCATCGCCCTCACCGCGCACGCCATGGACAGCGACCGGCAGAAGGCGCTGGCGGCCGGCTGCGACGACTTCGACACCAAGCCCGTGGAGCTCGCGCGCCTGCTCGTGAAGATCGAGGAGCTCCTCAAGAAGTTCCCGCCCAAGGCATGAGTGGATCCGGCCCCAGTTCCCCTGACGGGGGCGGCTCCCTGCCCGCTTCGCTCACACCCTTCCTGAAGGCCCTCCGGGCCCACGATCTCGAGTCGCTCTCGAAGCTGCGCCACGCCCTGCGCACGCCGCTGAACCAGATCATCGGGTACAGCGAGCTGCTCATGGAGTCGGCCGAGGAGAACCACGCCGACGCCATCCTCCCCGACCTCAAGCGCATCCACACCTGCGGCGGCCAGCTGCTGGCCCTTATCAACGACGCGCTCGCCCCGTGGAAGGTCGAGACCGGCAAGGTCGACTTCAACACCCTCCGCCGCGACATGCGCACGCCGCTGAGCGCCGTGATCGGCTACGCCGAGCTCTGCCTCGACGAGGCCCGCGCCGGCAGCCAGGCGGACCTGGTCAAGGACCTCGAGAAGATCCTCCGCGCCGCGCAGAACCTCGACGCGCTCTTCGAGAGCAGCTCCTACCCGGAGAAGATGGACCTCGGCTCGGCCTCGCCCGACGACGGCACCGCCGGCCAGTCCCCCGCCGGCACCGGCGTGCCGCCCGTCCCGCCGCTCGCCGCACCCGCCGCCCCGCCCGACTTCGGCCTCTCCGCGCAGCCCATGCCCAACGCCAAGCTGCTGGCCGTGGACGACGACGAGATGAACCGCGACATGCTCGTCCGCCGCCTCCAGAAGCTCGGCTACGACGTCACCGAGGCCGCGAACGGCCGCGAGGCCCTGCAGAAACTCAAGGCCGGCAACTTCGACCTGGTGCTGCTCGACATCCTCATGCCCGATCTCGACGGCTTCCAGACCCTCGAGTTCATGAAGGCCGACCCGGCCCTCCGCCACATCCCGGCCATCATGCTCACGGCGCTCGACGACGTCGACAGCACCGTGCGCTGCATCGAAGCCGGCGCCGAGGACTACGTCCCCAAGCCGTTCAACCCCGTCGTCCTCCGGGCGCGTATCACCGCCTCCCTGGAAAAAAAACGGCTCCGCGACCAGGAGCAGGCCTACCTCGCGCAGCTCCAGCTCGAGCGCTCCAAGTCCGAGCGCCTCCTGCTCAACGTCCTGCCCAAGGCCATCGCCGAGCGCCTCAAGGCGGGCCAGCGCACGATCGTCGACAGCTTCATCGACTCCACCGTGCTCTTCGCCGACATCGTCGGCTTCACCCGCATCGCCGCGCGCCAGTCGCCGCACCGCACCGTGCAGCTGCTCAACGAGATCTTCTCCAGCTTCGACCGCATCGCCGAGCAGCACGAAATGGAGAAGATCAAGACCATCGGCGACGCCTACATGATGGTCAGCGGCGTGCCCGTCATCCGCAGCGACCACGCCGAGGCCTGCGCCGCCGCCGCCATCGAGATCGTCGAGGCCGTGCGCGTCTTCAACCGGCGCCACCAGCTCGACTGGAACATCCGCGTCGGCATGAACAGCGGGCCCGTCGTCGCCGGCATCATCGGCACCCGCAAGTTCTCCTACGACCTCTGGGGCGACACCGTGAACATCGCCAGCCGCATGGAATCCCACGGCCAGCCGGGCAAGATCCAGGTGTCGGAGGCAACCAAGCGGCTGCTCGAGGGCCGCTACGAGCTGACCCCGATGGGCATCATCGAGATCAAGAACGCCTCGCCCATGCCCACCTACCTGCTGGGCCGCAAGCTGGCCCGGTAGCCGCCCCGCCGCGGGCGCCTACTCCCGCGCCGTCCACTTGAAAGCCAGGGTCGACAGCCCCGGCAGCGTCAGGCTCAACGACTGCTCGTACCCGTCAGCCGGCACGGTCGCCGACGCCCGCCCGCCGTGGTTGCCGAAGCCCGTGCCGCCGTAGTACTGCGAGTTCGTGTTCAAGACCTCCTTCCAGTAGCCGGCGTACGGCACCCCGACCGCGTAGCGGGTGCGCGTCACCGGCGTGAAGTTGCCGACCACCAGGTACGCCGCCTTCTGCCCCTCGTCCAGCCGCAGGAAGCTGATCACGCTGTGGTCGCCGTCGTGGCAGTTGACCCAGCGGAAGCCGGCCGCGCGGAAGTCCGACTGCCCCAGCACCGGGTCGCCCGTGTAGAGCCGGTTCAGGTCGCGCACCAGCAGCCGCAGCCCCTCGTGCTCCGGTTGCGCGCAGAGCGCCCAGTCGAGCCCGGCGTCGTGGTTCCACTCGCCCCGCTGCCCGAACTCGCTGCCCATGAAGAGCAGCTTCTTGCCCGGGTACAGCCAGACGTAGGCGTAGAGCGCCCGCAGGTTCGCCGCCTTCTCCGGCACGCTGCCCGCGCCCATCTTCGCCAGCATCGAGCCCTTCAGGTGCACGACCTCGTCGTGCGAGTACACCGAGATGAAGTTCTCCGCATACTGGTAGATCATGCCGAACGTCAGCTTGTCGTGCGACCACTTGCGGTGCACCGGGTCCTTCTGGAAATAGGCGAGCGTGTCGTGCATCAGGCCCATGTTCCACTTGTAGTCGAAGCCGAGCCCCCCGTCCCGCGTCGGCCGGCTGACCATCGCGAAGGCCGTCGACTCCTCCGCGACCATCAGCGCCCCGGGATGGTAGTGGTGCACCAGGTCGTTCACCTGCCGCAGGAAGCCGATCGCCTCGAGGTTCTCGCGGCCGCCGTACCGGTTGGGGATCCACTCGCCCGGCTGGCGCGAGTAGTCGAGGTAGAGCATCGACGCCACCGCGTCCACCCGCAGCCCGTCGATGTGGTAGCGCTCGAGCCACGACAGCGCGCTGCCGATCAGGAAGCACCGCACCTCGTGCCGCCCGTAGTTGAAGATCAGCGTGCCCCAGTCCTGGTGCGCCCCCAGCCGCGGGTCGGCGTGCTCATAGAGGTGCGAGCCGTCGAACTGCGCCAGCGCGAACGCGTCGCGCGGGAAGTGCGCCGGCACCCAGTCGACGATGATCCCGATCCCGCGCTGGTGCAGGTGGTCGACGAAGTACTGGAAGTCCGCGGGCGTGCCCCAGCGGTGCGTCGGCGCGAAGTAGCCGGTCACCTGGTAGCCCCACGAGCCGGTGAAGGGAAACTCGCTGACCGGCAGGACCTCGATGTGCGTGAAGCCCATGTCGCTGACGTAGTCGGCCAGCAGCGGCGCCAGCTCGCGGTACGTGAACGGCCGCCCGGCCTCGGCCAGGTTCCGCTTCCACGAGCCGAGATGCACCTCGTAGATCGAGAGCGGACGGTCCAGCTGCCCCGCTTGGGCCCGGCGCCGGGCCAGCCACGCTTCGTCGCCCCAGGCGTAACGGCGCGTGTCGCAGACGATCGCGGCGTTGTTCGGCGGCCCCTCGAACGACGTCCCGTAGGGATCCGTCTTCAGCCGCATGTGCCCTTGCCGGTCCCAGACCGCGAACTTGTACAGCTCGCCCTCGCGCACCCCGGGCACGAACAGCTCCCACACCCCCGAGCCGCCCAGCGGCCGCATCGGATGGTAGCGCGGGTCCCATTCGTTGAAATTCCCGACCAGCGACACGCGGGACGCCGCCGGCGCCCAGACGGCGAACGCCACGCCGGGCACGTCGCCCATCGTCCGCACGTGCGCCCCCAGCTTGTCGTACACCCGGTGCTCGTTGCCTTCGTTGAACAGGTAGAGGTCCTGCTCCGACAGCGAAGGCAGGAACGAGTAGGCGTTGTGCACCTGGTGAATGTCCCCCCAGGCCGTCTCGTAGCGCAGCTGGTAGCGGAAGACCGCCTTCCCGGGGAGGAAGCCCTCGAAGAAACCCTCCGGCGCCAGCAGCGTGAGCGGATGCGCCGGCGCGCCGGCCGCCTCCAGCTCGACCACCGCGCAGCGGACCGCCGCCCGGATGAACGCCCGCACCACCACGCCGTCCCGCCCCTCGTGGGTCGCGGGGTGCATGCCCAGCCAGCCGTGCGGGTTGGCTTGGTGATTCCCCAGGAAGGCGTTGAGTTCGTTGACCGGAATGATCACGGGTGCGCCCGCTACTCTGCCGGGGTCACCCCCGGCGTCTAGCACGAAAGCCGCGCGCGGCCGCGCGCAACTCTTTCCGGCCACGCGGGTCCACCTCGGTTCCTCCGCCCCGAAATCTCGTTGCACCCTCCCGCCCCGCCCGCCACTTCAAGAACCATGCTTCCCGCCCGCGTCCGCCGCTTCCTCGTCCGCCTGGCCCTGCCGGCCCTGCTCGCCGGCCTGGCGCACGCCCAGGCGCCGGCGCCCGAGGCCTCGGGCACCAGGACCTACTACGACGACCAGACCCGCGAGACCGTCGTCAGCGGCCACGCCCGCCTCGTGTACGGAGCGACCCTGCTCACCGCCGACGAGATCCGCTACAACGCGGCCACCCAGGTCGCCTCGGCCCGCGGGCGCTTCGTGCTGACCTCCGGCAGCCGGCGGCTGATCGCCGACGAGGGGCGCTACAACCTCGCCACCCGCCAGCTCCAGGTCCGCAACCTGCGTCTCGGCGAGTTTCCCGTTTACCTTTCCGGCGAGACCGCCGAGGGCACGATGTCGGCCGACGGCGGCCCCGAGCAGCTGGAGCTGACCAATGCCGTCGTCTTCTTCCGCGAGGACGCCGCCTACACGCCCTCCGTCCGCGCGGCGCGCCTCGTCTACGCGCGCGGCAAGATCATCCGCGCCGAGGGCCTCCGGATCGGGCTCCACGGCGGCCACTTCCTCTCGCTGCCGCACTTCGAGCAGTCCCTCGCCGGCGATTTTGTCTCCCACCTCAGCGCCAAGGTCGGCTACCGCGGCCGGCTCGGGGCGCTGGCCGAGCTGACCGCCCACCTGCCCCTGGCCCCGGGCTTCATGGCCGGCGCCGGCCTGGGGCTCTACTCTTCCCGCGGCGTGATGGTCGGGCCCTCGGCCTATTACGATCGCGACGACGGCGCCCGCTTTGTCTCCGGGACGCTGCGCACCGGCTATATCCACGACAGCGGCGACCGGCGCACCGACATCCTCGGCGATCCGGTGCCGCGCGACCGCAGCTTCGTCACCTGGGAGCACCGCCAGCGCGTCGGGCCGCGCCTCACCCTCGACGGCCGGTTCAACTACTGGAGCGACTCGGAGGTGCTCCGGGATTTCCGCCACGAGCAGTTCGACCGCGTCCAGCAGCCGGACTCGTTCCTCGAGGCCGCCTACGCCTTCGACAACTCCGCCCTCAGCGCCTTCGCCCGCTTCCACCCCAACCCGTACCACCGGGTGGCCGAACGCCTGCCCGAGCTGCGCTACGACCAGTTCACCTCGCCGCTCGCGCTCGGCGTCTACGACCGCTTCGCCGCGTCCGCGGCCCTGCTCGAGGCCGACGCCTACGGCGCCGACCCGGCCTGGCGCACGCACCGGCTCGACGCGTACTACGGCGTCGAGCGCCCCTTCGCGCCGACCCGCTGGTTCACCTTCACGCCCGTGGCCGGCGGCCGGGTCACCTCCTACACCGACGCCCGCGGCGGGCGAGACACCTACACCCGCACACTGGGCGAGGTCGGCTTCGACGCGCGCCTGCGGGCCAGCGGGCGTTTCGACTACAAGAACGAGGTCTGGGAGATCGACGGGCTCCGGCACCTGGTGGAGCCCGCCCTTTCCTACCGCTACGCGCCGGAGGCCGACGATGGCCGGCCCTACCTCCCGCCCATCGACCGCCGCGCCTTCTCCACCTACCTGCAGCCGCTGTCCATCGCCGACACCCGCGCGGTCGACGAGCTCGAGGCGCTGCACACGCTCCGCCTGCAGCTCGGCAACACCCTGCAGACGCGCGACCGCACCTACGGCTCGCGCAACCTCGCCTCGCTCGACTTCGCCGCCGACTACCGCTTCGACCGGCTCCCGGGCCAGCGCCCGCTCTCCGACCTCTACACCACCCTCGCGCTGACGCCCGCCCCGTGGCTGCGCTGGGAGGTCTTCCACCGCCTCGACCTCCACACGCCCGGCCAGCAGGAACTCAACACCGGCCTCGAGCTGGCCGACCAGGAATGGTGGTCGGTCCGGCTCGCCACCCACTTCCTCAAGCAGGACTACGAGGAGTACTTCCTCGAGTACCGCCAGCGGCTGAACGAGGTCTTCGATGTCACCGGCCTGTGGCGCTACGACGCCACCAACAGCCGTTTCAACGAGCAGAGCTACGGAGTCTGGCAGCGCCTCGGGCAGACCTGGGCCGTCAAGTACGAGGTCTCCTTCTTCGACGGCCCCCGGCGCGAAAGCTCGTTCGCGTTCAACGTCGAGGTCGAGCTGCTGCGGTTCTGAGCCGGCCTCCCGCCGCCCGATGAATCCCGCGATCGCCGCGAACCAGCAGCGCCTCTTCCTGGCCTTCGTCGCCGAGCTGCGGCCGCACGTCCGCCGCGACAGCGCGCTGCCGCGGCGGATCAAGGAGGCGTTCGCCCGGCACCGCGCCATCGGCTCGCGGGACCGCAAGCTCTACCGCGAGCTGGTCTACACCTACCTGCGTTTCCTGCCCTGGATCGACCCCCTGCTCGACGCCCGCCCGGACGCCGCGGCCCAGGCCACGGCCTGGCTGGCGCCCGAGCTCAAGCCCACCGCGCACTACCGCGCCGCGCTCTGCGGCGACTGGCCCCCGGCGCCGGATTCCCTCGCGGCCAAGGCCGCCGTGCTCGGCGCCCGGCTCGGCACCGCCCCCACCCCCGAGGCGCTGCTGCCGGACTGGTTCCGCGAGCACTGCCCCGCCGCCTTCGCCAGTCCGCACCTCGACGCCCTGCTCCGCCGCGCCAGCGTCTGGGTCCGGATCCAGGCGGCCGATCCCGCGCTCGTGCTCGACGAGTTCCGGGCCCGCGGCTGGAGCTTCGACCAGCCCGCCGACTGCCCCGCGGCCGTCCGGCTGCCCCCCAACGCCGAGGTCGCGGCGACCGACGCCTACCGGCGCGGCTTGGTCGAGATCCAGGACCTCGGATCGCAGCTCGTGCTGGCGCATGCCGCCGTGCCGCCCGGCGGCCGCTGGCTCGACGCCTGCGCCGGCGCGGGCGGCAAGACGCTCCAGCTCGCGCGGCTGCTCGGCCCCGGCGGACGAGTCGACGCCACTGACGTCCGCCCGGAAATCCTCGAGGAGCTCCGCGAGCGGGCCCGGCGCGCCCGCCTCGACACCATCACCCTCGTGTCGGCGCCGGCCGGAACCTACGACGGCGTGCTGGTCGACGCGCCCTGCTCCGGCTCCGGCACCTGGCGGCGCCAGCCGCACCTCAAGTGGTACGTGAAACCGGACGCGATCGCCGCCTTCGCCCGCACCCAGCGCCAGATCCTGGCGGCCCAGGCGCCCGGAGTGAAGCGCGGCGGCCAGCTCGTCTACGCCACGTGCTCGCTCAGCCATCACGAGAACCGGGACGTGGCCGCGGATTTTCTGGCCGCCCACCCGGAATTCGCCGCGGAACCTCCCGCACGCTCCTTCGGCGGCGAGTTCGACGGCCTCGGCACCCTCCTGCTGCCGGGCGCGCGCGATTCCGACGGCTTCTACGTCGCCCTTCTCCGCCGGCACTGAGCCGGAGGCCGGCGGCGGCCGACGCCTACCGCCCCATCACGGCCTGCATGCCGGGCACAAAACGCGCGCCGGCGGCCGCTTCCCGGGGAAAGATCGCCGCGATCGCCGCCAGCTCCTCCGCGCCCAAGGCCACGTCCAGCGCGCCGAGCAGCTCCTCGAGATTGCGCCGGCGGCGGGTCCCGGGAATGGGCACGAGGTGACCGCCCTGGGCCCGCACCCAGGCCAGCGCCAGCTGCGCCGGCGTGCATCCTTTCCGGCGCGCCAGCGCCCCGACCTGGTCGACCAGGGCCAGGTTGCGCGCGAAATTCTCTCCCTGGTACCGGGGCATGGCGGCCCGCACGTCGTCCGGCGCGAAATCCGCGGGCGTGCGGATCTGTCCCGTCAGGAAGCCCCGCCCGAGCGGACTGTAGGGCACGAAGGTCACCCCGAGCTCCGCGCACGCCGCAAGCACGCCCTCCTCCGGATCGCGAGACCACAGGGAATATTCGCTCTGCAGCGCCGCCACCGGCAGCACGGCGTGCGCGCGGCGCAGGGTGCCGGGCGAAACCTCCGACAGCCCCCAGCCGCGGATCTTGCCCGCCTGCCTCAGGCCGGCGTAGGCGCCGGCAATCTCCTCGATCGGAACCTCCCCGGTGAAGCGGTGCAAATAGTAGAGGTCGATCGTCTCCAGCCCGAGCCGGCGCAACGACGCCTCGCAGCTCGCCCGGATGTAGGCCGGCGTGTTGTTGAAGCCGCGCTTCACCGGGTCGGCCGGGTCCCGCACCACCCCGCACTTGGTCGCGATCACCACCGCTCCCCGCGCCCCGCCCGCCTCCCGCAGGGTCCGGCCGATCAGCTCCTCATTCTTGAACGGCCCGTAGGCGTCCGCCGTGTCCAGGAAATTGCCCCCCAGCTCCAGGTAGCGCCGCAGCGTCGCCACCGACTCGCCTTCGTCGCGCGGCGCGTAGAAGTCGCTCATGCCCATGCACCCCAGCCCGATCGCGGAGACCCGCAGCCCGGTGCCGCCGAGCGGAAGAGTGGTCAGGGAAGCAGCCATGCGCCCACGAGAAACCCGCGGCGGAGGCGAGGCAAGGCCGGAGTGCCGCCCGTCTGCGCCATTGCGCTTTCCCGTTTCCCGGTCTTCCGTTTTCGCGTGGGTCCCAACACCTCTCTTTCCGCCGCCGAACGCCTGCGCCGCCAGATGACTTTCATCGTGGAGGTCGACCGCCTCAAGGAGGTCTTCCGCCAGACCATCGTCACCCAGAGCCGCCGCGCCGAGAACAGCGCCGAGCACTCCTGGCACTTCGCGCTCATGGTGATCGTCCTCGCCGAGCACTCCAACCATCCTGCGCTCGACGTCCTGCGCATCCTGAAGATGGTGCTGATCCACGACCTGGTTGAGATCGACGCGGGCGACACCTTCGCCTACGACACCCGGCAGATGGCCGACCAGCACGCGCGCGAGGCGAAGGCCGCCGACCGCATCTTCGGCCTGCTGCCGGCCGACCAGGCGGCGGAATTCCGGGCCCTGTGGGACGAATTCGAGGAGCGCCTCACCCCCGAGGCGCGCTTCGCGGCCGCTTGCGACCGCTTCCACCCCATGCTGCTCAATTGCCTGACAGACGGCCACGCGTGGCGAAAGCACGGCGTGACCCAGGACCGGGTCCTCGCCCGCAACGCCCACGTCGCCGAGGGGTCGCAGGCCCTCTGGGAATACGCCGTCCGCATGATCGACGCCGCGGTCGCGGCCGGCCACCTCGCGCCCCGAGCAGGCGGCGACGCCGCTCGCTCCCCGGCATGATCCGCGCCGCCACCACGGCGGACGCCGCCGCGATCGCCGCCATCTACAACCACTACGTGGAGAACACGGTGGTCACGTTCGAGGAGGAGCCCATCGGCCGGCGCGAAATGGCCCGGCGCATCCGGGAAATCTCCGCCCGGCTGCCTTTCCTCGTGGCGGTGGAAGACCGGGAGGTCGTGGGTTACACCTACGCCAATTCCTGGAAAACCCGCAGCGCCTACCGCTATTCCGTCGAGTCCACCGTCTACCTGGGCCCGGCGCATGTCGGCCGCGGCTGGGGCACCCAGCTTTACACGATCCTGCTCGCGGAACTGCGGCAGCGCGGCTGCCACGCCGTCATCGGAGGCGTCTCGCTTCCCAATGCCGCCAGCGTCGCCCTGCATGAGAAGATGGGCTTCGCCAAGGTCGCGCACTTCCCGGAGGTCGGCCGGAAGTTCGGCCGGTGGATCGACGTGGGCTACTGGACCGTGGTGCTTTGACCCGGACGCCCTCCGTGCAACCGCTGTCCTCCGGGACAGGGTCTTGGCAAGTCCGTTCGGGACGACAGCATGCCGGCATCCTCCGCCGCGCCATGAAGGAGTAAGGCGCGGGCGAACGGCGTGGGAGGGGCCAAAATCCGGAAACCGCCCCGACCCCCGGCATTCCGGAGGCCGCATCGCTTACGGCTTATCCCTTAAAACTTTGATCCAAGCGCGGCTTTCGCGCCGCCCTACCCGCCCTTGCCCTGCAGCACGTGGTAGTTGGCCATCGAGATGCCGCTGAGCATCGCGCCCACGATGCCGAGAAAGCCCTGGTCCGTGCCGCACAGGTAAAGATTGGCCAGGTGCGTCCGGCCGTCCCGGACCTTGTGCGGCGCGCCGTAGATCGCGCCGTTGAGGTGGCCGGTGAACTTGCGGATCGTGCGCGGTGTGAACATGTCGGTCGCCACCTGCGCGGCCGCCAGCGTCGCGTCGTCCACGGGCGGCAGGAAACGCCGGGCGCTGCGGACCGCCGCCTCGAACCAGCGGCGCTTCTCGGCCCGGTACTCCTCCTCGGGCAGATTGGCCCAGCGGGCATAGTTGGCGAGGCAGGTGACCCGGAAGATCCCCTCGGGCAGCCGTTCGTCCCCGAAGTCGAAGTTGTTCGGCAGGCAGATGACGCCGCTGCGCACGTCCACCGGCCCTTCGGCGCGCGCGTACTCGAAGCGCGGCTGATCGTTGAAGAACACGATCGTGTCCTCGCCCCAGCCCCACTCCGCGGGCTGGCGGTTGAAGACGCTGATGGTCTCGATGAACGACAGCTCCCCGGGGGTTCCGGCGTCGGTGGCCGCGGACGCCGGCTCGCACAGCCGGAGCGTCTCCGGCCGGCCGATGGAGGACAGGACGTGGTCGGCCGTGATCTCCGTGCCGTCGTCGAGCACCAGCCGGGCCGCCCGGCCCCCGTCCGCGACGATGCGCGCCACCCCGCACTTCATGCGGCGTTCCCCGCCGGCCTGGCGGAACTTGTCGAGCAAAACGCGGATGATCACGCGCACCCCCTCGAGCGGCCGGGCGAAGCCCTCGAGGTACAGCGCCTTGAACATGATGACGAACTGCGCGAAGTCCATGTCGCGCTCCTGCGCGCTGCCGTAGTACATGACCGGGCAGAAGATCATGTCCGTGAGCAGCGGGTCGTCCAGGTAGCGCGCGACGACCGCGCGGGCCGACTCCGGCCGGGCGTCGAGCGCCACGTCGTCGAACGCGCGCACGGCCTGCACCAGCCGCCGCCAGCCGTCCGCCTGCGCCGGGAAGCGGGACGCGACCTCGCCGTCCAGGACCGCGAAGTCGTTCGTGAAGCGCAGCGCGCAATCCGGAAAGGCGATGCGCGACTGCCGCTGGGGCCGGAGCGCGAACTCGTCGCGGTCGATCCGCAGCTGCCGCAGCAGCTTGCCGAGCGGCGTCCCCTTCACCCCCGGCGGCACGTAGTTCGTCATGGCATGCAGCCCGACGTCGTACCGGCGACCGCCGAGGCTGTAGAAGCTGTTCAGTCCACCCGGGGCGTTGTGGCGCTCCAGGATGCAGACCTTGCGTCCGAAATGGGCCAGCCGGATGCCGGCGGCGAGGCCCGACATGCCGGCGCCGATGATGACTGCGTCGTAGTGGGAGTCTTTCACGCGGACGGTCTCCGTCGCCCTCCCGGCCGCCGCGGGGGCGGAGCTCAAGCCTTGGCCTGGAACTTCGGCGTCAGATACTCCGCGCAACTCTCGAGCGAGGCCAGGTGCATGTAGTCGGCCTCGGGCACCTCGATATTGTGGCGCTTGCGGAGCTCCATCACGATGTCGAGAAAGTCCATCGAATCCAGCTGCAGCTGGTCGCGCAGCCGGACGTCCGGCTTGATCGCGCTGAGGTCCTCGTCCGGGGCGATGTCGGCGATGATGTCGATTACCAGCTTCTTGCAGTCTTCTTTCGTCATGGATTGTCGGAAAATTAGTCGCGGAACCGGCTGACCACCAGCGTGGAGTTGATTCCGAGCATACCAAAGGAGTTGTTGAGGATAGCGTCAACCCGTTTTGCGGTCCGCGGCTGGTTGATCACCAGCCCCGGTATATCGCACTGCGGGTCAAGGTTATCAACATTGATGGTCGGGTGCACCACGAGGTCGGCGAAGCTCGGCAGGTTGCCGGCCAGCTCGAGGGCGCCGGCCGCCCCCATCGCGTGCCCGATGAAGCTCTTCGTGTTGTTGATGTGCGGCGGCGTCGACCGCGACCGGAACACCTCGCCGATGGCCTGGCACTCCTGGATGTCGCCCTGCGGGGTCGAGGTGGCGTGCGTGTTCACGAGGTCGATGTCCTCGACGGTCAGGCCGGCGTGGGCGATCGCCTTGCGCACGCACTCCGCCTGGCGCTCGGGGTTGGGCAGCACGTAGTCCGTGGCGTCCGAATTCACGCAGTAGCCCGCGATCTCGCCGTAGATCCTCGCCCCGCGCGCCCGGGCGTCCTCCAGCCGCTCCAGCGTGTAGATGCAGCCGCCCTCCGAGATGACGATGCCGTTGCGCGCCTGGTCGAAGGGGCGGCTGGCCTTGGTGGGATCCGCGTGCGCGGCCAGGGCGTTCTGGCTCTTGAAACCGGCGAAGATGCCGAAGGTCTGCGGGCTCTCGCTGACCCCTCCGCCGAGCGCGAAGTCGATCTCGCCCAGCCGCAGCATCTGCGCGGCATGGATCAGGCCCATGTTGCCGGCGGCGCAGGCGGCGCCGATCGTGTACGCGGGCCCGGTCACGCCGAGGTTCAGCGACACCTCGCCGGCCGGGTTGTTGGCCACCGTGCGGGGGTTGTGGTGGTGGGTCCAGAACTTCGTGTCGTACTTGAACTGCGAGATGTTGTAGACCTCGTTCTCGGTCTCGACGTTGCCGTGCTCGGTGATGCCGAGATAAATGCCCACCCGGCCGCGGTCGCGGCCCTCCAGGTTCACGCCGCTGTCCGCCAGCGCCTCCCGGGCGCAGTAGATGCTGATGCCGC
This sequence comes from Opitutaceae bacterium, assembly GCA_016795545.1. GTDB lineage: Bacteria > Verrucomicrobiota > Verrucomicrobiia > Opitutales > Opitutaceae > Lacunisphaera. Next base: position 1,710 of record JAEUGX010000052.1, on the reverse strand, counting down.
CGGCCCGCGTGCCGATCCGGACGTCCTTCTTCCGCTGGTACTTCAACGGATCAAACGTGCACATGCCGGCCGGATGCCGGCCCATGTAGCGCACGTCGACCGTCGTGATGCCGGAAACGCCGCGCAGCAGGTTGCCGCGAAATTCAGCGAGCGTGTTGCCGTTGGGGGCGGTGAGCCCGATGCCAGTGATGACGATGCGGCCTTGCTTCATGCGGTTTTCCGAGGAGAGCAGATTTGCCTAGCCATCGGAAATCGAAAGGCAATACAAGTCTCGAACATGAAAGTCCTTGTCGCCGGCGGTGCCGGTTATATCGGCAGCCACTGCGTGCGCCAACTCCTCGCCGCCGGCCACGAACCGGTGATCCTCGACAATTTCTCCTACGGGCACCGCCGCGCCGTGCCGGCCGGCGTCCGCCTGCACGAGGCCTCGCTGGCCGACGCCGCCGCGCTCGACCGGGTCTTCGCGGCCGAGCGCGTCGACCTCGTCATGCACTTCGCCGCCTTCTGCTACGTCGGCGAGTCGGTCCAGGCCCCGCTGAAATACTACCTCAACAACGTCGCCGCCACCTACACCCTGCTCGACGCCATGCGCCGCCACGGCGTGCGCCGCTTCGTCTTTTCCTCCACCTGCGCCACCTTCGGCGTCCCCGCCCGGCTGCCGATCGTCGAGGACATGCCCCAGGCGCCGATCAATCCGTACGGCCAGACCAAGCTCGACGTCGAGCACGCCCTGCGGTCGCTGGCCCGCGCCGACGGGCTGAGCTTCGCGGCCTTCCGCTACTTCAACGCGGCCGGCGCGGCCGAGGACCGCGGCATCGGCGAGGACCACGACCCCGAGACGCACCTGATCCCGCTCGCCATCGGGGCCGCCCAGGGACTCCGGCCCGCGCTGCAGGTCTTCGGCACCGATTACCCGACCCCCGACGGCACCTGCCTGCGCGACTACGTGCATGTCGACGACCTCAGCCGCGCCCACATCGCGGTGTTCGACCGCCTGGGCCAGCCGGGCTCCGCCTTTTTCTACAACCTCGGCACCGGGCGGCCGACGTCCGTGCGCGAGGTCATCCGCGCCGTCGAGACCGTGTCGGGCCGCCCGGTCCCCGTGACCTTCGGCCCCCGGCGCGAAGGCGACCCGCCCGCCCTGTACGCCGACTCCGCCAAGGCGCAGCGGGAACTGGGCTGGAGGCCCAAATTCCAGTCGATCGAACCCATTGTCGAGACCGCGTGGCGCTGGCACTCCGCCCACCCCCGCGGCTACGGCGACCGCTGAGCGGCCGCCACCGGCTCATTTCTTCTTTTTCGGCTTGGCCGCCGCCTTCTTGGCCGGCCGGGCCGGAGCCCCGCGCACCTCGAGGGCGCGCCGCACCACCTCGAGCATGTCGTCGGGATGCGCCGCCTGCAGCTGGGCGTGGAGCTGGTCGAAGAGCGCCTCCAGGCCCGCCGCGGCCGGCGTCTCGGCGCCCAGCCGCAGCTCGTCGGGCAGGTCCTTCGGCAGGATGGCGTCGCCCTGGGCGATCACCGCGCTGCGGTAGATCATGTTCTCGAGCTCCCGCACGTTGCCGGGCCAGCTGTGCCGGCACAGGATGGCCAGCGCCTCGGGCGAGACTTTGCGGGCCTTCGTCTTCTTCGCCTTGGCCAGGTTCTGCAGGAAAAAATCGACGATCTGCGGCACGTCCTCCACCCGCTCCCGCAACGGCGGCAGCCGGAGCC
>JAEUGX010000047.1 GCA_016795545.1 Opitutaceae bacterium | reverse complement strand
CCCTTCGGGTCAGGCAACCGTTCAAAGTTGCGCAGATTGGGGTGCCAGTGCCGCACCGCTATCTGGTCCGCCTCACTTTTTTTCGTCAGGGACAGCATTTTGATAGGTTCCCATCAGGGAGAAGAGTCCGATCCAGCGTTCTTCGGGCTGACTCAGCGTCACGCCATCGGCCAGCTTGATGTTGAGCGATTCCAGCCAGGGAATGAGGTCGAGTTTCACCGGCGCAACGCCCAGTGCGCTGGCCATCGTCGTGCCGAGCCAGCTCAGGCTGGCGGGAAGCTGGTTGCAGATCACCCCACCGATCGACTGGCCGGTGTTGACCTCATAGAAGCCGATGGACGACTGCAGCTCCTTGAGCAGCTTCTTCACCAATGCGCCGCCCATGCTCGTGAAATCAAAGGTGTTTGAATAGAAGAGCTTCCGGGCTGACTCCTCGTCCTTCAGGCCAAGTTCCTTCTGCACCACTGGGATCATCGCCGCCACCCCGCTGGCAATCGGCCGCGAGATATCCACGCCTTCCGCGCTGATGATGAAGCTGTGCGTCGTCTCCTCTCCGATCTCCAGCACGAGGATGGGCGTCTTGCTCTGCTTGAATTTCAGGTAGCTCACCAGGCCGCCGAGCGTGGCCAGCGTGCCCAGTTCCAGGCGCTCGGGATAGACGCCCATTTCAAGCAGGCTGTCCTGCAACGAGTTGACGTCATCCGACGGCAGCCCGCAGAAGAAGACTTCCTTCTGCGTCGTCTTGGTGGAGTCGTAATCACCGCCGTCCTCGGGATTCAGGGCCCGGATCGTATACTTGTCCGGCTCAATCCGGAACTGCTGCGAGTAGATCTCGTTGAAGTAGGCAGGATCCTTCACGCGTTTCAGATCCAGGGTGTGGTGACGCAACAGGCGCTTGGGCGGGTAGACACCACAAATGGACATGGCATAGCCGGTGGAACTCTTGCCCTCGTTGCCCTTGACCCAAGCGGTGATTCCCGCCGTGTCGGACGCAGGCAACTCCTTCAGCTCCTCCACGATGAAGGGAGCATCCAACCGAGACATACGCGCCATGAGCGCTGCGTGCTCGCCTATTTCGACGCAAAAGCCCTTCGATTTTTTAGCGAAAAACATGCGGGTGCTGGGAGACGTTGCAGGTGTGCGATGTTTAATGACAGGACATGGCGGGACTGGATACCCGCACAACAGACCAATCAAAAATCATTTACAGGGCATGCTGGATAGGGGGCCCCCTCTGGCCTGACAAGACGAAAACATGGCCTGACCACCTTGTTTCCAACAGTTTGCCATATCTTCGCGTGTTTAACGGACAGCTTACTAAAAAAGCAGAAAACCCGCCTATTTCGGGCGGGTTTGCGGAAGCAGGAACGATGCGAAGGAGCGTCGTAGCTTATTTTTGCCACGTGCGCTTCTTGTGCCGATTCGCCTTCAGGCGTTTCCGACGTTTGTGTTTCGACATCTTAAGACGCCGTTTCTTCTTCAGGTTGCCCATGGTGGTCAGTGATGAGTTTGGCCCGCGAACGTGCGGTTTCCCGCTCATCCTGTAAAGCATTTTCCCTCGACACGCGGCTAGAGCGATCGCCATTCGCCCACGGCGGTGGCGTACACGCCGAGTTGGACGCGCCGGTGAGGGAAAAACCGGCGGAGACACTCGCCGTACGCCTCGAGCTGCGCGCGATACTCGTCCAGCAGGCGCCCCAGCAGCGCCTCAGCGCCCTCCCCGACGAGCGGACGGTTCGTCTTCCAATCCAGCACCAGCAGTCCGTCCCCCGCCCGGTCGCTGGCGACCAGGTCGATGACCCCGTCCACCCAGCCGCGCTCGCCCAGCGGCGCGACCACGCTCAATTCCGCCAGGATCTCCCAACGCTCCTGGCGCAGCTCCCGCCAGAGCGGGCTTTGCCGGAGCCGCGCCGCCTCCACGGCGGCCCGCTCGCGGAACCCGTGCCTGGCCGCCAGCTCCAGGGCCCGGGAGAGGTGCGCGTTCACGGCGTCCTCGTCGCCGCGCCACGGCACGAACTCGAGCGTTTCATGCCACCAGAGCCCGTACTCGATCGGGTCCTCACGGTCCGCCGGCGGCGCCTCGTCGGTCGCGGACTCGTGCCGGCGCAGGCGCACCAGGTCGGGCTTGCGCGCCAGTTGATGCGGCAGAATCCGGGCCGGGTAGGGAGGCCGGGCTTCCCGGTCGGCCAGCGGCGGGGTTTCCTCAGGCAGCGCGGGCGGAAGCGGTCTCGCCGGCGGCGCCACGTCCGGAGCCACGAACCCGGCGGTCTCCCCGAGATCCGCGCCCCACAGGCTCGCGAAGCTGCCGGCTTCCGCCGCGGAAAACTCCGCCCCCCAAGGCAGCACCAGCGACCGGCGCGCGCGGGTCAGCGTCACATAAAGCAGCCGGACGAGTTCGCGCAATCGTTCCCGTTCGCGCGCGAGCCGGGTTTCGGCCGGCAGACTCTCGGCATCAAAAAACACCCGTTCCTGCCCGCCCCGCCCCGTCACCAGCCTCAGCCCCTCCTCGGATCGGCTGCCGATCGGACGCCAGAGACCGAGCGGAATCACCACCGGCCACTCGAGCCCCTTCGCCGAATGCGACGTCAGCAGGTTGATCGCTTCGCTGCTCGACTTGCCCGCCGGCCGGCCTTCCTCGAGCTTCGCCAGCAATTCGCGCAGCCATTCGCGCGGGCCGGCGCCATCCAGCCCGAGTTCCGCCGCCTGGGCCACGAGGCGTTCCAGTTCGCCCTCCAGGCCGCCGGACGGGTCCACGGCGCGCGCCTTTTCCACCAGCCCGGTCACCTGCACCAGGTCGCGGGCCAAACAGTCCAGCGGTTCCGCCTCGGCGTCGACCCGTTCGACCAGCGGCCGCAGGGTCGCGAGGGCCGAGCGCAGGGACTCGTCCGCATAGGTCTCCGGTTCGTCCCAGCGGAAACGCCTCGACCCGGACAGGGCGCGCGCAATCGCGGCATCGCTGACGCCGAAGATCTCGCGCAGCACGCCCGTCCATTCAAAAGCGTTCTCTGGATCGCACAGCGCCGCCAGCAGCCCGCAGATCCAGGCGTAAACGGGATGGTCGCCGTTGCGGTTCCGGCGCATCTGCAGCGCCACCTTCAGCCCGGCAGCCTCAAGCTCCTTGCGGGCGACGATCAGCCACTCGTTGCGCGGGGCCAGCAGGCAGACTTCACCCCACGACGACGCCCCCACCCCGGCCGGCCCGGCCGCGCGGAGGAACGCCGCGACCTGCCTCACCTCGGCCGCGAGCCGGTCCGCCACCTTGCGCGAGCCCTCGCCCACCGCCGCCAGCGGGAGCACGCCGACCGCCCCGGGCACGTTGTCCGGCCCCGCGACCAGCGGGCTGTACGCCACCTGCAGCCGGCGCGGCGGCTCGGCGTCTCCCTGGGGCAGGTCCAGGTTGTGCTCGCGTCCGGTCCCGAAGGCCGCGGGCAGCGTCCGGTTGAGCAGCTCGATCAACCGGTGCGGCGCGCGGAAGGTGACGTCGAAGGTCAGCAGCTCGCCGTCGGTCCCCCGCGCAAACGCCTCGAGGTGACGCTGGAAATTCCGGATGTCCGCCCGGCTGCCGTAGATCGCCTGCTGGCCGTCGCCGACCAGGCAGAAGCGCCCGGGCCGCGGTCCGGCGCCGCCTTCCGGCCACTCGCCGAGCGGCGAGCCGGGCGGACGCGTGATCTCCACCAGCACGGCGAACTGCTGCGGATCCGTGTCCTGGGCCTCGTCGAGGATCACCCTCCAGTCCTCGGCCCGGATCCGCTCCAGCGTCGGCCGATCGTGCAGCACCGCCAGCGCGGCGTCGACCTGGTCGGCGTAGGTCTGCACGCCCCGCTCGAACCGCCAGGCGCGGTAGCGCAGCGCCAGCTCCGCCGCGAGCACCGCGCCCGCCTCCGCCAGCCAGGCCTTCACCGGCGCGTGGAAGCGCGCGAACAGCTCCGGGATTTTCGCGGCCGTGCCCTCGGGCTGCAGGAAGGGCAGATGCTCCCGTTCGTTCCGGAAACGCTCCCGCCACCGCACCGCCGCCGCCTGGTTCCGCTGGAGCGCCGGCGCCGACTTCGCGTGTCGCGTCGAGGCGGCCAGGATGTCCTGCAGCGCGGCCGCCGAGGGCTCCGGCGGCGCCGGGGCCACGGTCCGGGCCCGGAAGCGCTGCGCGGTCTCCCGGTCGAGGCGGCGCGCCAGCCCGAAGATCGACTCCAGCGGCGCGTGCCGCAGGAAGGCCGCGACCGCCGCCGGCGCGAGCGCGCTGAAGCGCATCGGGTCCTGCTCGAGAAACTCCTCCCACAGCGCGTCGTCGTCCTCCGCCACCACGGCCGGGTTCAGGTTGACCCCCAGCGCCTGGCCGTACCGCCGCGCCAGCAGCAGGCAAAAACTGTGGATGGTGCCGAAGAACGCCCGCTCCAGGAGGTCGAGCGGCCGCAGGTCGGTGCGGCCCTCGGCCGCCAGCCGCCGCAGCAGCACCTGCCGGGCGCGCTGCCCGATCTGCGCCGCCGCCTTCCGCGTGAAGGTGACCACGGCGGTCTTCGCCAGCAGCTCCCCGCCCTGCGGCAGCAGCGCGAGCGCGGCAAGCCGCTCCGAAATGGCGGTCGTCTTGCCCGACCCGGCGCTCGCGCCCACCGCGAAATTGCGGTCCCACTCGTCGCGGAAACGGTCCCGCGCCGCCTGGTCGACGGGCCCGGCCCCCGGCGTCGCTGCCGGCCGCTCACTCATGGGCGGCCTCCTCCCCCACTTCCTCCGGCGCGCCCTGCCCGAAGGTCACGGCGAACTTCTGCGCGAGCACGGCGTGGCGCACCGGCGTGCACGCCAGCGGCCACTCGAAGCCGTGCGCATACTCCGTGCGGTCCGGCGTCAGCGCCCCGTAGCAGCCGGTCTCGAGATGCCGGCGCAGCCGCGCCAGCGCCGCCAGCGCCGCCGGCAGGTCGGCCAGCGCGAGCGAGGTTCCCGCCCCGGTCTCCGGCTTCAGCATCCACACCCGTCCGTCCGCGATCCCGAGCGAGGCCGCCGCGGCCAGGTAGACGCCGAGCTGCAGCGACGCACCGCGCGCCATGCGCGCCACCGACAGGCCGGGATCGGCCCCGGTCTTGAAGTCGACGATGTCCACCCGGGCGCCGGGCCAGCCGGGCCGGTCCAGGAAGACCAGGTCCATCCGCCCCGACACGGCCAGTTCCGCACCCGGCCCCAGCGGCACCGTCGCGCCCGCCGGCAGGCTCGCCTCCACCGCCACCACGGGGCCGGTGTCGAGGTCCATGACCTTGTCGAGCAGCACCCGGCACAGTTCGCTCAGCTCGCCGTGGAGCGAATCCCGGAAGCGATCGTCGGGCCAGCCGGCCCGCAGCGCGGCCAGCGCCTCCTCGAGGCGGGCCCGCGCCGTCGCGCGGTCCGGCTTCGCGGCGAACGGCCCTGCCAGCGGCGAACCGCGCAGCGCCCCGGCCAGCATCCGGTGGGCGAGCTGCCCGAGCGCCTTCTTGCGGGCGCGGGTCAGCGGCAGCCATCCGACGCGCCGCAGGCCCAGCACACCCTCGAACCACAGCTCGGCCGGATCGCGCACGCCGCGCTCGACCTGCCGGGCCGCCAGCCGGGCCGGCCGCGTCACCTCGACCGGGCCGCCGAGGAAATGGTCGTCGAACGGAGCCGCGGGGTCGCGCCGGCGCCGCCAGATGTCCAGCCAGGCCGCGGGCGCGGATCCGGCCTCGGCCGGCGCCGTCCGCGCCAGGCCCGCAAAGACGTCCTCCAGCGCGGCGCCGTGCCCCTGCGCGATCAGCACGCGCTCCAGCCAGGCATTGGGCGCCAGCCGCAGCTCCGGCTCCTCCTCGTCGAACAGCGCGGCCGAGAAAACCACCTCGCACCGCGTGTCGCGCGCCAGGGCCGCGTAGCCCTGGCGCTCGAGCCGGGCGCGGTCCTCGCTGGTGTAGACCCCGAGCGAGAACCGCGCCGCGGCCTGCAGGCCGCGGCGGGCCTCGTCGGGGAGCCAGCAGCTCGGCTCGGTGCGCGCCGGCCAGCACCCGGCGTTGCTTTCGACGAACACGAGGTGCGACCAGCCGACGCCGGCCGCGCGCCGGCGCGTGGTCAGCGTCACGGGGGCGAACCGCCCGCGGCCCGGCGCCTCGGCGGCCGGGAGCTTCGCGGGCAGGAACGACGCCAGCGCGGCGCACGCCACGCGCAGCGGCAGCGGCCGCGCCTCCCGCCGGGCGAGCTCCGCCAGCGCACGCCACGACTCGCCCGGCTCCAGGTGGAAATTGCGTCCGGCCGCCTCACAGCGCCGC
>JAEUGX010000076.1 GCA_016795545.1 Opitutaceae bacterium | reverse complement strand
CGGAATTTCTTCATGGCGCGACGATGCCCTGCAGGCGCTGGTAGGTGTCGGCCCGGGGCACGTGCTCGTGCACGCTCTGCCGGAGGAAGGCGCGCAGCGGTTCGTGCAGCGCCACGGCCCGGTCCAGCGCGGCGTTGGCCCCCTTCTGGTAGGCGCCGATGGCGATGAGGTCCTCGTTCTTGCGGTAAAGCGCCAGCTGCTCGCGCGCGGCGGCGGCCAGGCGCGCCTCGTCGGGCGTGCAGATGTCGCCCGTGAGGCGGCTGACGCTCTCGAGCACGTCGATGGCGGGATAGTGGTTGAAATGGGCCAGGGCGCGGGAGAGCACGAGGTGGCCGTCCAGGATGCCGCGGACGGCGTCGGCCACGGGCTCGTTCATGTCGTCGCCCTCGACCAGCACGGTGTAGAGCGCGGTGATGGCCCCGCGTTCGCCGGCGCCGGAGCGCTCGAGCAGGCGCGGGAGCAGGGCGAACACGGACGGGGTATAGCCGCGGGTGGTCGGGGGCTCGCCGACGGCCAGGCCGATCTCGCGCTGCGCCATGGCGAAGCGGGTCACGGAGTCCATCAGCAGCAGCACGCTCTTGCCCGCGTCGCGGTAGGCCTCGGCGATGGCCGTGGCGGTGAAGGCGGCGCGCAGGCGCAGGGGCGCCGGCGTGTCGGACGTGGCCGCGACGACCACCGCGCGGCGGCGGCCCTCGGGGCCGAGGTCCTTCTCCAGGAACTCGCGCACCTCGCGGCCGCGCTCGCCGATGAGGCCCACGACGACGACGTCGGCGGTGCAGCCCCGGGCGATCATGCCGAGCAGGGTGGACTTGCCCACGCCGGAGCCGGCGAAGAGGCCGAGGCGCTGGCCGCGCCCGACGGGCACGAAGGCGTCGATCGCCCGCACGCCGGTGGCGAGCGGCTCGCGGATGCGCTGGCGGCGCAGCGGATGCGGCGGCGCGCCCGCGCCGGTCGCGGCGCGGTCGACCGGAAGCAGCCCGAGACCGTCGTAGGGCCGGCCCAGCGCGTCGAGGACGCGGCCGAGCAGCTCCGGTCCGGGCCGCGGCAGCGGGGGGCGGTCCGCGGCGGCGACCTCGCAGCCGACGTGCAGCCCGGCGGTCTCGCCGAGCGGCATGAGCAGGACCCGCTGCTCGCGGAAGCCCACGACCTCGGCGCGGACGCTGAAGTCGGTGCGGGGCGAGCGGACGAGGCAGAGTTCGCCGAGACCGACGTTGGGGCCCTCGGACTCGATGACGAGGCCGGCGACGCCCGTGACGGCGCCGACCCGCTGCACGGGCGGCAGGTGCCGCACCTGGGAGCGGAGGACATCGACGAGGGGGGCGACGGAGGAGGTCATGCGGCGCCGCTGAGATGGTGTTCGACCGCGGCGAGCTTGGTCGCCTGCCGGGCGTCGGTGAGGCCGAACCGGCTGCGCACCTGGCAGTCGCCGGGGGCGAGGGCGGGATCGGGCCGGATGCGGAGTCCGGGATAGCTGCCGAGCCAGCCGGGCTTCAGCTGCTCCAGCAGCGCGGCGTCGCGCGGGCTGACGCTGAGCTCGAGCCCGTCGCGCTCGGGGAAAAGCTGCTCGACGGCCTCCTGGCAGAGGCGGGAGACGACCTCGGGCGGCGGCTCGTAGCCGGCGAGGAGCCGGCGGGCCAGCTCGACGGCCAGCCCCGGCAGCGCGTCGCGGATCTGCGCGAGCAGCGCGGCCTCGACGCCCGCCAGGCGGGCGAGCACGCCGTCGCTCAACTGCCCCATGTCGGCGCGGAACTCGACCATCTGCTGGTCGGCCGCGGCGCGGGCCGTGTCGATGCCCTCGCGGTACGCGGCCTGGGTGCGGGTGGCGGCCTCGGCCTCCGTCAGGAGGCGGCCGGGCCGGCCGGGCACGGCGGCGCCGGCCAGCGGACGGTCGAAGGGAATGAGTCGCGCGTAGGCCATGGGATCAGGCGACGGTCGCGGCGGCCTCGGCGTCGAGGGAGATCTGCCCCTCCTCCTCCAGCCGGCGGACGGCCTGGATGATGGCGTCCTGCGCGGCCTCGACGTCCTTGAGCCGGACGGGGCCGAGCAGCTCGATCTCCTCGCGCAGGCCCTCGGCGGCGCGCTTGGAGAGGGAGGCGTAGATCTTCTCGCGCAGGGCCTCGCTGGCGGACTTCATCGAGGTGGCCAGGTTGCCGCTGTCGACCTCGCGCAGCACGCGCTGCAGGTCGGACGGCTGGAGGCGGTTGAGGTCCTCGAAGCTGAAGAGCTTCTTGCGGATGGCGGCGCCGAGGCTGGCGTTGCGCTCCTCGAGGCGGGCCAGGAGCGTCTTGCTCATGTCCTTCTCCAGCTCGTTGAGCAGGCCGGCGACGGAGCGGACGCCGCCGCTGTGGTGGAAGGCCGGGCGGGCCTTGCTGTCGAAATGTTTGCTGAGGCTGCGGACGATCTTGCCGACGAGATCGAGCGAGGTCGACTCGATGGTGCCGAGGCGCTCGATGACCTCCTCGCGCAGCTCGGGGCTGAGCAGCGCGAAGACCTCGGAGGCCTTGGCGCTGTCGAGGTACGAGAGCACAAACGCGATGGTCTGGGGCTGCTCGGCCTTGATCAGGTTGTAGATCTGGCGGCCCTCCATCTCGCTGATGTCCTTGATGACGTCGATCGAGCTGCTCACCGGGCCGACGCGGCCGATGATCGACGAGGCCTTGTAGTCGCCCTTGGCGATCTCGAGCGTGCGCTGGGCGAACCCGAGGCCGCCCATGGTCGAGCTGGCGCTCTGCGCCACCAGGCCGGTGAACTCCTCGATGGCGAGGCGGCGCACGGCCTCGGAGACGACCGGGATGGTGGACATCTCGCGGCAGAGCAGCTCGATCGCGGCGTCGTCGAACTGCTTCAGCACCTCGGCCGCGGCCTCGGGACCGATGACGATGAGGAAGACGGCCAGCTTCTGCTGGCGCGTGAGCTTGGCGTAGTCGAGGTCAGCCATGGAAGTCGGGGGAGGTCGGGCCGCCCAGCGGAAACGGAACGGCGGAATCGGTGCGCGCGGGGGCGGCCGGGGCGGCGGGCGGGATCCCGGCAGCGATGCGGTCGAGGTAGTCGCGCGCACAACCACCGAGCGCGGCGCCGCCGAAGGTCGCGATCCACCGGAACAGGCGGATCGCCTCCTCGCGGCGGAGGCCGGCGGCCGGACGGGCGGCGGACAGCGATTCGGGGGCGGTGGTCATCGCGCAGCTCAGTTCTTGTTGGCGGCCACCCATTCGCGGAGGGCGCTGCCGACGTGGGCGGGCTTCTGCCGGATGAGCTCGTTGAGCATCTCCGCGGTCACCTGGCCGGAGACCGGCAGGGAGCGGGCGCCGAGGTCGGCGGGCATCGCGAGCATCTCGACCGGGACCGCCTCGGGCTTCTGGCGCGAGAGCAGGCGCAGGAAAAGCAGCAGGACCACGGCGGCGCCGAGCACGGCGGCCCAGCGGCTGCCGGCCTCGATCCAGCCCTGCCAGCGGTTCTCGGCCTGGATGGCCTGGATCTGCTGGGAGACGGGCTCGGTGACGAAGGGCAGCTCCTGGAGCGTGACCAGGGAATCGGGCGACTGGCCGGGGGCGGGCTTGAGGCCGAGGGCGTTCATCACGACCTGCCGCAGCGCAGCCAGCTCCTCGGGCGTGCGTTTGGGCGCGACGGCCTCGGCCGGCGCGGCCCCGGCGGCCAGCGCGGACGCGGGCCGCGGCGCGATGAACACGGCGGCGGTCAGGCTGCGGATGGTGCCCGGGTTGCGCGTCGTGTTGGTGAGCGTGCGGTTGATCTCGTAGGTGGTGGTGCGGTTCTTGCGGTTCTGCTCCGTGGTGGAAACCGGGCGGGCCGCGGCGGGGGCGGCGCCGGCCTGGTCGGGCACGTTGGCGCTGACGCCGACCGAGCCGCCGTTGGCGCGCGCCTCGGTGGAATTGTTGGTGTCCTCGGTCATGGTCTGCGTGCGCACGACCTGGCCCTCCGGATCGAACTTCTCCTGCGTCAGCGTGGTGGCCTCGCTGTCGATCTCGGCCGACACCCGCACGACCGCCTGGCCGGGACCGATGACGGCGGCGAGCATGGACTCGACCTTGCGGGCAAAGTAGTCCTCGACCTGCTGCCGGTATCGCATCTGCGACGACGCGTTGGCCAGGGTCGGGTCCTGCTTCAGCTCCTCGGAGATGACGCGGCCGTGATTGTCGACGACGGCGACCTGGTCCGGCAGCAGCCCGTGCACCGCGTTGGCGACGAGGTGGCGGATGGCGTTGACCTGGTCGGAGTCGAGCCGGCCGCCGCCGAGGTCGACGAAGACGGACGCGGTGGATTTGACCCCCTGCTCGGTGAGCAGGAGGCGGCTCTCGGGCTGGACGATCATGACGCGGGCGGCGCGGACGCCCTGGACCTGGGTGATGGTGCGGGCGAGCTCGCCCTGCACGGCGCGGAGGTAGTTGGTGCGCTGGACGAAGTCGCTCAGGCCGAACTGGCCCTTGTCGAAGATCTCGAAGCCGACGCCGTCGCCGCTCGGGAGCCCCTTGGCGGCGAGATCCATGCGCAGCTTGTACACCAGCTTGGCCGGGACCTGCACGGACGAGCCGCCCGCGGAGACCTGGTGCGGGATGTTCTGCGTCTGCAGCTGGCCGATGATGGCGGCCGCGTCCTTCTCGCCGAGGCCGGCGTAGAGCAGCTGGTATTCGGGCCGGCGCGACCAGAGCACGAGCGCGACCATGGCGCCGGCGACCGCCAGGGCCGCGACGCCGAGGGACACGCGCTGGTTGAGGCCGAGTTGCTGCCAGAGGGCGAGCAGGGACTGGGAGAATTGTTTCATGAAAGGGGGTCAGCTCACACCTGCATGCGCATGAGCTCCTGATAGGAGTCGACGAGCTTGTTGCGCACCTCGACCATCAGGGAGAAGGCGACGGACGCCTCCTGCATCGCGATGACGCTTTGGTGCAGCTGGTTCGAATCGCCGAGGAGGACGCTGCGCGTGAGCTCGGCCGCCTGCGCCTCCTTGGTGCCGACGGTCGACACCAGGCCCTCGAGCATCGAGCCGAAGCCGCCGGACGGCGGCGCGGCGCGCAGGTCGTCCGGCAGCGCCGCCGGCATCCGCGGCTGCACGCCCTCGGTGCGCAGGAGCGGCGAGGCGTTCAGGACGGGATTGACGGAGGCCAGCGGGGACATGGGAACTCGGGGCGGTCAGGCGGGGGACGGCGCGGCCGCGGTCACTTGCCGATCTCCAGCGTCTTCAGCGCCATCTGGCGGGCGCTCTTGGCGACGGACAGGTTGGCCTCGTAGGCGCGGGAGGCGGTGATGAGGTCGACCATTTCGTAGGCGAGATTCACGTTGGGCATCTTGACCATGCCGTCGGCGCTGGCGTCGGGATGCTGCGGGTTGTACACGACCTGGCCGGAAGTGCGGTCGGTGGTGATGCCGCCGACATGCACGGTCTGCAGCGAGACGCCGCCGGCCTGGCGCACGAGGGCGTTCTCGAAGGTCACGATCTGCCGCTGGTACGGCCCGCCCTGCGGCGTGCGGGTCGTCTGGGCGTTGGCGATGTTCTGCGCCACGATGTCGAGGCGCGTCTTCTGCGCCGCGAGGGCGCCCGAGGTGACATCGATGCCGGCGATGAGGTTCATGCGGGGGATCAGACGTTGCGGCCGGTGATGGCCAGCTTGAGCTGCTTGATGTTGCGGGTGACGACCTCGCTGAGGAACTCGTACTCGACGGCGTTGCGGTTCATCGCGATGAGCTCGTGCTCGACGTCGACGCTGTTGCCGTCGGGGCGGACGCTGCGCGCGTGGCTGTCCTCGGCCAGGGTGGCCTTGACCGTCGCGACCGCATCCCTGGCCCCGCCCTGCCGGGCCAGGCTGGCCTTGAGCTGCGCGCCGAAGTCCGGCGCCAGGTCGACGCGGCGGTAGCCCGGGGTGTCCGCATTGGCGATGTTCGCCGCGATCGCCTGCTGCCGCAGCGCCGCGGCGTCCAGCAGCTTGGAGGCGAGCTGGTAGTTCGTGGACTGAAAGACCGGGTCGATCATGGACGGCGCCAATAAACACGGTTCGTGCCAGCCGGACGCCTGGAACCGGAAGAAAATGTCCGGCAATGAGATAAATAGTTTTTCTTCATCCTGGGCGGGCGAAGCCTCCGCCCCGGGGGCGCGCGGCGGGGAAAAACGGAAAAAATTGCCGGGCGCTGCGGCGGGCGGATGCAGGTCGGCCGGAGTTTCTCCTTAATTCCCGGGCCCGGCGTGCCGAAAACCTGGGGATAAAACCTCATGAGGGACAGTGAGTTTGAGTTCATCCGTACGCTCGTGTACGAGCGCAGCCGCATCAATTTGGGTGCGGACAAGCGCGAGCTCGTGACCGCGCGGCTGGGCAAGCGGCTCCGGGCGACGCGGGCCCCCGACATCGGGGCCTATTGCGACCTGCTGCGCTCGGCGGGCGCGGAGGAGGAGCTCGGTCACCTGATCGACGTGATCTCGACCAACCACACGTTCTTCTTCCGGGAGAACGTGCACTTCGATTTCGTCCGCGCGCAGGTCGTGCCGGAGATGCTGGCCCGCGGCCGGGCCGAGCGCTGGACGCGGCTCCACGCCTGGAGCGCGGCGTGCTCGTCGGGCGAGGAGCCCTACTCCCTCGCCATCACGCTCGCCGAAGCGCTCGCGGGCACCGGCTGGTCCTGGCGGATCGAGGCCACGGACATCTCGCGCCGGATCCTCGCGAAGGCCGCCGCCGGCATCTACCGCGAGGAAACGGTCGGCCGGCTGCCGCCGGCGACGCTGCGGCAGCATTTCCAGCGCGGCAGCGGCCCGCAGGCCGGCAACTACCGGGTGCGGCCGGAGCTCCAGGCCACGGTGTCGTTCCGCCACCTGAACCTCCTGGAGGGCGAGCCGCCGTTCACGGAACCCTTCCACGTCATCCTGTGCCGCAATGTGATGATCTATTTCGACCGGCCGACGCAGGAGGAGCTCGTGCGGCGGCTGACCCGCCGGCTCGTGCCCGGCGGCTACCTGCTGGTCGGGCACTCCGAGAGCCTGACCGGGATCCGGCACTCGCTCCAGCTCGTGCGCCCCGCGACCTACCGCCGGCCGCCGGCCTCCTGACCATGAGCGCGCGCCGGATCCGAGTGCTGATCGTCGACGATTCCGCGGTGGTGCGGAAGCTGGCCAGCGACGCCCTGGCGTCCGACCCCGAGATCGAGGTGGTCGGCACCGCGATCGACCCGTATTTCGCCCGCGACAAGATCCGCGAGCTCGTGCCGGACGTGCTGACGCTCGACCTCGAGATGCCGCGCATGGACGGGCTCACGTTCCTGCGCCTGCTGATGGAGCAGCACCCGCTGCCCGTGATCGTCATGAGCTCGCTGTCGTCGGCCGGCTCGGAGCACGCGCTCGAGGCGCTGCGGCTCGGCGCGGTCGACGTGCTCGGCAAGCCGGCCGGCTCCTCCTCGTTCGGCCAGCTCGGCCCGCAGCTCATCGCCAAGGTGAAGGCCGCCGCAGCCGCAAAGGTCGGGCGGAAGCCGTCCGCCGCCGTCGCGCCGGCCGCCAGGGCGCGTCCGTCCCCGGCCGCCGCCGGCCCCGGCGGGCACGATCCCCGGGCGGTGGTCCTGCTCGGGGCCTCCACGGGCGGCACGGAGGCGCTGCGCGAGGTGCTGACCGGGCTGCCGGCGGGCCTGCCGGGCATCGCGATCGTGCAGCACATCCCCCCGGTCTTCTCGCGCGCCTTCGCCAGCCGCCTGAACGCGCTCTGCCGCTTCGAGGTGCGCGAGGCGGCGGACGGCGACCGGCTGACGCCCGGCCTGGCGCTGGTCGCGCCCGGCAATTTCCACCTGCTGCTCCAGTGGCGGGCCGGGCACTACGCCGTGCGCGTCGTCGACGGCCCGCCCGTCTGGCACCAGCGCCCCGCGGTGGACCTGCTCTTCAAGTCCGCCGCCGACTGCGGCGCCGCGCCGCACGCCGTGGCGGGCGTCCTCACCGGCATGGGGCGCGACGGCGCCGAGGGCCTCCTGCGCCTGCGCGAGAAGGGCGCCGCCACCTTCGCGCAGGACGAGGCCACGAGCGTCGTCTACGGCATGCCCCGCGCCGCCTGGGAGCTCGGCGCCGCCCAGCTGCGCCTGCCCCTCGACCGCATCGCCGGCCACGTCGCCCGGCAGGCCGCCACCCTCACTCAACCCGCCGCCGCCGCGGCCGCCACACCATGAACCCCGCCAACCCGCCGTCCGAAATCCTCATCGTCGACGATGAGCCCATCGTCCTGGTCGCACTCAAGGAGACCCTGGAACGCGAGAACTACCACGTCGTCGCGTGCACCAGCCCGGTCAAGGCGCTGGCGATCCTCGCCGAGCGGCCCTTTGCGGTCATCATCTCCGACCAGCGCATGCCCGAGATGATGGGGCTCGACTTCCTGGTCGAGAGCCGCCGCCTGCAGCCCCACGCCTCGCGCATCCTCGTCACCGCCGTGCTGGCGCTCCCGACGATCGTCGACGCGATCAACAAGGGGGAGATCTTCCGGTTCGTGGCCAAGCCGTGGCTGCGCGAGGAGATGCTGGCCACCGTGCGCAACGCCATCCAGCGGCACGAGCTCATCACCCACAACCAGGCGCTGCAGGCCGAGACCCAGCAGCTGAACGCGCGGCTGATGGCCGCCAACAGCGAGCTGGAGGCGCGGGTGCGGGACCTCGAACACCAGCGCGGGCAGCTGGACGCCGCCAACCGCGAGCTCAACACCCGCTACGAGAGCTCGCTCGAGCTCTGCCGGCGCATCCTCACCGCCTACGACCCGGTGCTCGGCGGCCAGGCGAAGGCGCTGGTCGAGTTCGCCTCGCGCATGGCGGAGACGGAGCATTTCTCGGACGCCGAGCGCCACGCCCTGCGCTCGGCCGCGTGGCTGTGCGACGTCGGCCTGATCGGCGTGCCGCGCGAGCTCCTGCGCTCTTTCCGCAGCAAGCCCGAGAGCCTCAGCGAACGGGAGCGCGCCATGCTGCACCACCACCCCATCTACAGCCAGACCCTCGCCGCGCTGGTCGATCCGCGCGTGGAGGTCGGCGAGGTCATCCGCTCCCATCACGAGCGCTTCGACGGCGCCGGCTATCCCGACGGCCTTTCCGGGCCCAAGATCCCGTGGGCCGCCCGCTGCCTCGCGGTCGCGGTCGGCTTCGTCGAATCCGGCCTGCCCAAGCAGGCCACCATCGACACCCTGCTCGCCAAGGCCGGCAAGGAATACGATCCGGAGGCCGTGCGCCTGTTCATCAAGGTTTCCCACCTGGTCCACCTGCCGCGGCAGGTGCGCGAGATCCTGCTGGACGAGCTCGAGCCCGGCATGGTCCTGGCCAGCGGCATCTACAGCCCACACGGCCTGCTGCTGATCGGCGAGGGCCAGGCCCTCGGCCCGGCGACCATCGCGAAGATCCGCACGCACAACCAGATTGCCCCGATCAACCAGCGGCTGCTGGTCTACAGCTGAGCGCCCAAACGCCGGCGCGGTCCCGTCCGTTCTCCTTTCTCCCCCTCCGCCCCGCTTTTCCGTAAACGCGCGATACAAATCGTGCGGCGTCCTCAAGTCCGCGCCGGGATGTCCGATTTGGCCCCGGGCCAATGTCTTCCCACTCCTTCATTTTTGCCGCGGACCGGTCCGGGTCCGGGTTTGCCTGACCATGGCGGGCTCACCGAGCGTAGCCTCCCTGTTCGCGCAGCGGGTCGTCGTGGGCGTGGGCGACCTGGCCGTGTCGAACAACGTCCAGGTCGTGCTCAGCACCTACGCGCTCGGCTCGTGCATCGGCGTGGTCGCTTACGATCCGGCCCGGAAGATCGGCGGCCTGCTGCACCTGATGCTGCCCGAATCGGCGATCGCGCCGGAAAAGGCGGCGCGGCAGCCGGCGATGTTCGCCGACACGGGCCTGGTGCAGTTCTTCCGGCAGCTCGGCGGCCTGAAGGCGGAGCGCAGCGCCGTGCGCGTCTTTGTCGCCGGCGGCGCCAGTGTGATCGCCGGCCAGGACAATTTTCGCATCGGGGAGCGCAACACGAAGGCGACGCTCGCCTTCCTGCAGCAGCACGCCATCCGCGTGGCGCTGACGGACGTCGGCGGGATCCATAACCGGACGCTGCACCTCGAGGTCTCCACCGGCGCCGTCACGATCAAGAAACCGTCGAGCCAGGACCAGGTCAGCCTGGCCGCCTGAGCGGCGGCGGGGCCGAATGCCCTGTTGCCTTTGTGGCTGCCCGCTCCCAGCCTGAGCCGGTCCGGACCCACGCCCATCGTCCCATGACGCTCCTTCGCTGCCTTGTCCCCGCGACCGTGGCGGCCTTTTCGCTGCTCCTGGCGGCCTGCCGGCCGGAGACGCCGCCGCCCCCCCCGCCGCTGCGGATCGCGCTCGACCTCTGGGCCGGCTATTACCCGCTGCTGCTGGCCGAGCAGCAGGGCTATCTGGCGGCGGAGCATGTGCGCGTGGAGATCAGCCTGCCGCAGGACACCCACCGGATGCTGGCGGACTTCGCCGCCCGGCGATACGACGCGGTCGGGGTGTCGCTGGGCGACGTGGTCACGACCACGCGGGTGCGGCCCGACATCCGCATGATCCTCTGCACCGACGAGTCGGCCGGGGCCGACCAGATCCTGGGCCGGGGCCCGCTGGACGGGCCCGCGCAGATCCGGGGGCGCCGGATCGGGACGGCGCTCGGCGGGTTCGGCGAGCTGCTGGTCCGGCGGTTTCTCGCCCGCCATGGCGTCCGCGCCGACGAGGTGCAGATGGTGAACGTGGATTCGGCCGCGGTGCCCGCGCTGCTGGAGCGCGGCGAGATCGACATCGGCCACACCTGGGAGCCCTACGCCGCCCAGGCGCGGGCGGCGGGGTGGCGGACGTGGTTCACCAGCGCGGACACGCCGGGGCTGATCCTCGACGGGCTGATGGTCCAGATGACCTCGCTCGAGCGCGACGCCGCGCAGTGGCGCGGGCTGGTGCGCGCCTGGTTCCGGGCGGTGGACTGGTGGCGGGCGCACCCCGCCGAGGGCAACCGGCTGCTCGAGGCGCGGCTGCAGCTGCCGCCCGGCAGCGTCACGCTCGACGGCATCCGGCTGCTGGGCCGGGAGGAGAACCGCCGGGTTTTCGGCGCCGGCCCCGGAGGCGGGCTGCCGGCCGCGGCGCAGGCCTACATCGAATTCTACATCTCGCGCGGCCTGCTGGCCCGCCGCCTCGGCCCCGCCGAACTGCTCGACGCGCGCTATCTCGAATGAGGATCCGGACCCAGTTCCTGGCCGTGCTGGCGGCGGTCACGCTGGTGCCACTGATCGCCGCCGGCGTCTTCATGTACCGGGCCAGCGTCGCCCGCCTGCACGCGCAGTCCGACCTGGGACTGAAGACCCTGGCGCGGCGGGTGGCGAGCGAGGTGGACGCCTTCGTCTACCGGAGCCGCGAGGGTGTCCGCAGCGACGCGCTCATCCCGGCGCTGTCCGCCTTCCTGGCCGCCGCGCCGGCGACGCAGGCCGCCGAGCGCCTCGGCATCGCCCAGCTGCTGCGGGAGGCGGTGATCAGCGACCCGGTGAACTTCAGCTCGTGCGCGCTCTTCGACCGCGCCGGCCGCAAGCTGGTGGAGACGGCCCCGAGCCTGGAGGACTTCGACGAGTCCGGCGAGGAGTGGATCCGCGGCCCGCTGACCTCCGGCCTGCCCGCGATCGTGTCGCGGCGCGAGGGGCCCGGCGGGCCGGCCCTGTGGTTCAGCGCGCCCGTGCGCGACGGCACCGGCGCGATCCTCGGCGTGCTGCGGCTGCGCTGCGAGCCGGCCGCGGTCCAACAGATCGTGTCGCACCTGAGCGTCGACACCGGCGACAGCGCCTACGCCCTGGTCATCGACCAGCGCAACCGCCTGCTGGCCCAGGACACGTCGCTGCCCGCCGTCGATCCCGCCCGCCTGCCCCTGCCGATCATGGCGCCGCCGGCGCAGCGGGCCGCCAGCCAGGTCGTGACCCTCAACTGGGCCGGGATGCGCGACGGCGAGCCGCCGGCCCGCGTGGCGTTCGTGCCCCTGGTCCACGCCCGCTGGCTCGTGGCCGTGGTGCAGACCAGCGCGGCCTACAACGCCAACGCCATCGAACTGAGCCGCAGCCTGCTGACGCTCGGCGGGCTGATCGTGGCTCTCATCCTCGTTTCCGGCCTGGTGGCCGCCACCACCCTCGTCCGCCCGGTGGCGCGCCTGGCCGCCGCCGCGGAATCCTTCGGCACCGGCCATGCCGCGACCGAGGTGCCCGAGCGCGGCGCCACCGAGGTGCGAACGCTGGCCCGCGCCTTCAACCGGATGACCCGGCAGCTGCGCGCGACGCTGGCCGACCTCGAGCAGCGGATCACCGAGGCCCGGTCCAGCGAGGACCAGCTGCGCGACGTGCTGGACTTCTCCCCGATCGGCATCGTGGTCACGGATGCGGACCGGAACGTCCAGCTGGTGAACCGGCGCTTCACGGAGCTGTTCGGCTACACCGCGGCCGACCTGCGCACGATCGACGACTGGTGGCCGCGGGCCTACCCGGACGCCGTCTACCGGCGCCAGGTGCAGGCGGAGTGGCAGGCGCGCGTGGCCGAGGCGATGGCCGCCGGCCGCGACATGCGCCCGATGCAGGCGATCGTCACCACCCCGGACGGCCGCCGGCGCCGGGTGGAGTTCCGCTTCAAGCAGGTGGGCCCGCGGCGGATCAACCTGCTGTCCGACGTGACCGAGAACGAGCGCACCGAGCTGGCCCTGCGCGAGAGCGAGGAGCGGTTCCGGATGCTGGTGGAGAACTCCGGCGAGCTGATCGCGCTGCTCGATCCCGAGGGCCGTTTCCTGTACGCGAGCCCGAACCACCGGGCGCTGACCGGCTACGAACCCGACGAGCTGGTGGGCCGGCGGATGAGCGACTTCATTCCCCCGGAGGACCTGCCGGCGGAGGACCTGCCCCGCCGCTTCCAGGAGCCGGGCGGGCCGGTGCAGCACCGGCTGCGCCGGCGCGACGGGGCCTGGCGCTGGTTCGCCACCAGCGGCCGCCTGTTCATCTCCTCGCTCGGCGAGGCGCGCGCGGTGGTGATCTCGCGGGACGTCACCCGCCAGCGCGAGGACGTGGAGCGGCTGGCGGCCAGCGAGCAGCGGTTCGCCACCATCTTCAGCTCGAGCCCGACCGGCCTGGTGATCACGGAATTCGAGGACGGCACGATCCTGGACGTGAATCTCTCGGCCTGCCGCATGGTGGGGGCGCGGCGGGAGGAGATCGTCGGCCGGCGCTCCACGGACTTCACCGCCTGGCCGCCCGGGTCGCGGGAGCGGCTGATCGAGGAGGTGCGGACGGGCCACCCCGTGGGCGTCGAGGTGCCGCTGCGGCGGGCCGAGGGGCCCGGGCCGACGGTCCTCGCGCAGTTCATCAGCATCGAGCTCGAGGGCCGGCCCCGGCTGCTGGTCGCACTCAGCGACATCACCGCGTCCAAGGTTCACGAACGCGTCCGCCAGTTCCTGCTCGGCGGCGCGGTCGGCAAGGCGTTTTTCGAGCAGCTGGCCGTCGAGGCGGCGACGCTGCTCGGCGCCGTGCGGGTCTTTATCAGCCGGATCGGACGCGGACCCGAGGAGACGCTGGACCCGCTCATCGTGTGGGACCGCGGCCGGCTCGTGCCGTCGCAGACGCGCGCGGCCAGCGGCGGGCCCTCCGAGGCGATCCTGCGCCGCGGTGAGTTCGCCTACTGGCCGAACGTGCGGGCGGAGTTCCCGCACCGGGCCGCGCGCTACGTGGAATGGGGCGTGGCCAGCTACGCGGGCATCGCGCTGCGCACGGCCGCCGGCCGCAACGTCGGCACCATCGGCGTCATGTTCGAGCGCCCGGTGGCCGACGCCGGCTTGGTGCGCTCGGTGCTCCAGATCTTCGCGGCGCGGGCGGCGATCGAGCTGGAGCGGCTGCAGAGCGAGGACATCCTGCGCGAAAGCGAGGAGCGGTTCCGGCTGCTGGTCGAGAACTCATCGGAGTTGGTGGTCGAGATCTCCACCGAGGGCCGCTACCTCTACGCCAGCCCGAACCACGAGCAGATCACCGGCTACGCGCCGGCGGAACTGGTGGGCCGGAGCGTGTTCGACCTGATCCATCCCGCCGACCGTCCCGCGGTGCTGGCCAAGATCCAGTCGCGCGAGGCCACCGGCCGCTACCGCTACCTGCGGAAGGACGGGTTCTGGCGGTGGTTCGAGTCGTCAGGCCGGGCGTTCCAGACCTCGCTCGGCGAGGTGCACGGCGTCATCGTCACCCGCGACGTCACGGAGCAGATCGAGTCGGAGGAGGTGCGCAAGACGCTCGAGACCCAGCTCCGGCAGGCGCAGAAGATGGAGGCGATCGGGACGCTGGCCGGCGGCATTGCCCATGACTTCAACAACATCCTGACCGGCATCATGGGCAACCTGCAGCTGATCGAGCTCGACCTGCCGCCCGGGCACAACGTGGGTCCGCTGCTGGCCGACGCACAGAAGGCCAGCCACCGCGCGCGCGACCTGGTGGCCCAGATCCTCACGTTCAGCCGGCGCCAGGAGCAGCAGCGGGCGCCGACCCGGCTGGGGCCGGTGGTGGAGGAGGCGCTGCGGCTCCTGCGGGCGACGCTGCCGGCGACCATCGAGATCCGGACCGACCTCGATCCGGAGTGTCCGCCCGTGCACTGCGATGGCTCGCAGTTCCACCAGGTCATCATGAACCTCGGCACCAACGCGGCGCACGCCATCGGCGACCGGCGCGGCGTCATCAGCGTCACGCTCCAGACCGTGGAGCACGACGCGGAAACGCTGGCCCGGCACCCGCAGGTGCTGCCCGGGCAGACGGTGGCGCTCTCGATCAGCGACACGGGCTGCGGCATGGACGCCGCCACGCTCGAACGCATCTTCGAGCCGTTCTTCACGACCAAGGGCCCCGGCGCCGGCACCGGGCTGGGCCTGCCCGTGGTGCACGGCATCGTGCAGGACCACCATGGCGCGCTCGTGGTCGAGAGCCGTCCCGGGGAAGGCACGACGTTCGACCTCTACCTGCCGCCCGCCAGCGGGGAGGCCAGCGCCGCCGTCCCGGCCCCGACGGTGCTGTTCCACGGATCCGGCGAACGCATCCTGGTCGTCGACGACGAGGCGGCGGTCGCACGGGTAGCCACGAGCCTGCTGCAACGGCTCGGCTATGTCGCCGAGAACTTCACCGCGCCCGAGGCGGCGCTCGAGGCGTTCCGGGCCGCGCCTGGCGGATACGAGGCGGTGCTCACGGACCTGACCATGCCCGGGCTGACCGGGATCGACCTGGCGCGAGAGATCCGGACGATCCGCCCCGGGATGCCGGTGATCATCACCAGCGGCTTCCTCGGCACCAAGGCCACCGAGGCCGCTCAGGCGCTCGGGATCATCCACTACGTCCGGAAGCCGTACAGCCTGCAGACGCTGTCGGTCCAGCTGCGCCAGGCGCTGGCCGGCTAGGCGCGGCCGGGAGCCGCTCGTCTCGCTCAGAACGCGACGGCGCCGTGGGTGAGCCTGTCGCCCAGGCGGGCGTGGGCCAGCGGGAGCACCTGGGCCATCGTCAGCTCGAGCAGCTCCAGCGTGAAGCCGGCATCGCGCAGGAACGCCCCAGGCACGGCGGTGCAGAAGCTGTCGTCGTTCGCGCCCGGGCCCATCGCGGTGGCGATATAAGTGGCGGCGTGGACGTGGGCCAGGAGGGGCTGCGCCGCCGCCGGGGCGGTGGCGGGGTGGACGCGGTGATCCGCGCAGAGGGCGAAGACCTCCGGGAAGTGCCAGGCGCGCAGGAGGGCGGCGCCGACCTCGGCGTGGTGGTAGCCCAGCACGCTCTTCTCGGCCTGCTCCCAGGTGCAGCGTGTCTGCTCGCAGAACGCGCGGATGCCCGGGTAGAAGGACGCGCAGGCATGGGCGAGCGCCAGCTTGCCGATGTCGGTCACCAGGCCGGCGGCGTACGCCTGCTGCGGGTCGACGCGGCCGGTCTGCTCGGCCAGCGCCTCGGCCGCGAGCGCGGTGCAGAGCGCATGGCGGCAGAAGTCGCCCGGCTCCCAGCGAAGGGCGGCGCCGTGCGACGATTCCCAGCGGTTGACCAGGGCCAGGGCGGCCAGGCGGAAGATCTCGCGCTGCCCGAGCCGGAGGATCGCGCCCTCCAGCGAGTCGACCTCGCGCCCGCCGCCCAGGGCGGCGGAGTTCGCGAGGCGGAGGGTCGCGGCGGCCAGGGCGCTGTCGAGCCGGATGATGGCCTCGATCTCGCTGGCGGTCGCCTCCTCCCGCTGCAGGGCGGCGATGAGCCGGGGCAGGAGCGCGGGGGAGCACGGCAGGCTCAGCGCCTGGGTGCAGACCTCCTTGAGCGTGGGCGGATGCAGTCGGGTCATGGGCGGGAGACTCAGGCGGCCTGCAGCAGCGAGCCGGGGTCGAGGATGAGGGCGATGTTGCCGTCGCCGAGGATCGCGCCGCCGGCGACGCCGGGTAGCCCCTGCATGAAGGCGCCGAGGCTCTTGATGACGACCTCCTGCTTGCTGATCATCTCGTCGACCAGCAACGCGCAGACACGTCCGGAGGATTCGACCACGACCACGATGCCCTCCCAGGGCTGCTGGGCGTCGCCGGGGATGCCGAAGCGGCGGTGGAGGCGGTGCAGCGGCAGCAGGCGGCCGCGGAGGTCGAGGACCTCGCCCCGCCCCTGCACGGTCGTGACGTGCTCGCGCGCGGGGCGGAGCGCCACCTGGACGGTGGTGCTCGGGAGGATGAAGCGGTCCGCGCCGACGCGGACGACGAGGCCGTCGATGATGGCCATCGTGAGCGGCAGCCGGATCTTGAACGTGGAGCCGCGGCCGACGGTCGAGTCGATCTCGATCTTGCCGCGCAGCTTCTCGATATTGCGCTTCACGACGTCCATGCCGACGCCGCGACCGGAGACGGCGGTGACCTTCTCGGCCGTGGAAAAGCCCGGGGCGAAGATGAGGGCGAAGATCTCCTCGCGCGCCAGCACGGCGCCGGCGGCGATGACGCCCTTCTCGACGGCCTTGCGGTAGATGCGGTCGGGGTCGATGCCGCGGCCGTCGTCGCGGAGCTCGATGACGATGTTGCTGCCCTGGTGGTAGGCGCGGAGGTGCACCGTGCCCGTCTCGGGCTTGCCCGCGGCCAGGCGGCCGGCGGTGGTCTCGAGGCCGTGGTCGAGCGCATTGCGGACCATGTGCACGAGCGGGTCGCCGATCTCCTCGACCACGGTGCGGTCGAGCTCGGTGTCCTCGCCCTCGGTGACGAACTCGACCTTCTTGTCGAAATCGCGGGCCAGATCGCGCACGAGGCGCTCCATCTTCTGGAAGGTGGGCTTGATGGGGATCATGCGCAGCGCCATCGCGGTATGCTGCAGCTCCTTGGTGATGCGGCCGAGCTGAGCGACGTTGCGCTGCAGCGGCGAGCCGTCGTCGCCGTGGCGGCGGGCGGTCTCGATCAGCTGGCTCTGGACGATCACCAGTTCGCCCACGACGTCCATGATCGAGTCAAGCTTGTCGGTGCTGACACGGACGGTGTGACTGGCGGCCTTCGGGGCGCCGCCGACGGCGGCGGGAGCGTGATCCGCCGCCAGGGCCGACGCGACCGGAAGCGGCACGACCGTGGGCGCCGCCGGCCCCGGGGCCGCAGCCGGCGCGGCCGCCGGGCTCACCCCGCGGCTCTCGGCCAGGAGCTTGACCGCCCGGATCAGGTGGCCGACGGGGATGACTTGCGACGGCAGCACGCCGCGCTCGAGCGCGAGGGCGACCTGCTGGGTGAGCTCCTGGAGGGCGTCGCGGCTGCGGAGGATCTCCGTGATGACGGCGGAATTGAGGCGCAGCCGGTGGTTGCGCGCGAGGTCGAGGAGTGTCTCGACCTCATGCGCGAGCGTGTGCATGGGCACGAGGCCGAGGAAGCCGGCGTTGCCCTTGATGGTGTGGAAGGAGCGGAAGATGGAGCTGAGCGCCTCGGGGTCGTCAGGCTGGTGCTCGAGCGCAAGCAGGGCCGCCTCGATCTGCTGCAGGTGGTCGACCGCCTCCGCGTGGAATTCGGCGAGAAGTTCGCGGTTTTCCCCGAGATTGAGCTCAAGCAGGACGTCGGCGGTCGGGACCGGTTCGGAGGTGGCGGCCGGAGCCGGGGTGGTGGCGGCCGGGCGAGCGGAAGCCAGCGGCTGCGGATCAGCGCCAAACTTGAGGGCGGCCAGGGCGGCGGGCAGCCACTCGACCAGGCAACGGAGGCGGCCGAGGCAGTCGGCGTCGAAAGGCTGGGCCGCCTCCAGGCGACGGTCGAGTTCGGCTTGGATGGCCGCCAGCGGTTCACGGAGGCGAGGTTCGAGCATGCACTGCTCGCAAAGTTCGGAAACGAGGCTGTAGGTCGGCACCAGGCCGTCGTCCCGCCCGGGCGCGGCCAGGACCAGCTCGGTGGCCAGTCGGTTGGCCGTTTGTTCAATCGCAGCGAAAAGATCCGAGGAAAGAGACATGGATACGCAGGTGTGGGTGCCTTGCCTACATCGGCGCAAAGAGCGGCCGGGTTTACCGAAATCTTACCAGATTTGCGCTCGGGAAGTGCGTCCGGGCGAAGGCGACCGGCTAAAGTAAAGCTGCGGGTGGCCGATTGATGCGCCAGGCGCGTCGGGCCAGACCATGTCGGTCCGCAGCGAAAGCCCCCTTGCGCATGAGCACCAACTCACCTTCCACCGTCCTCCCTGTCCCGGCCCTGGCCGGCAAGTACCTGACCGTCGTGCTCGAGAACGAGGCGTACGGCATCGCCGTGCTGAAGGTCCGCGAGATCATCCGCATGCAGAAGGTCACGCCCGTGCCGCAGATGCCGGCCTTTGTGAAAGGCGTCATCAACCTGCGCGGGCGGGTCATCCCGGTGGTGGACCTGCGCGTGAAATTCGGTTTGCCGGCTGAGATCACAGAGCGCGCCTGCATCGTGGTGGTCCAGGTCGCGCTGGGCGGCGAGCAGGTGGTGCCGATGGGTCTGATCGTGGACAGTGTTGAGGAAGTCGTGAGCCTCGGCGCCGGTGAGATTGAGGCGACGCCGGAATTCGGCAGCCGGGTGGACACCACTTACCTCCTCGGCATGGCGAAGGTGAAGGGGCAGGTGAAGACCCTGCTGGATATCGACCGCGTAGTCGCAGCGGACACAGTCCGGGCGATCGCGCAGCTCAAGTAAATTTGTCAGGGTTGGGTGTGTGTGCCGGCCCGGCGGGTTTCCCCGCCGGGCCGAATGCGTTAGGCAGAAGCCGAGATTGAGCGCGGACTAAGGCATGGCAAACAGCGTAACGCAGCCAGCAAAGGCAATCACATCACCGCTCTCGCTCAGGACCTGGCAATCAGGCGTTTTGGCAAACGCCTCATCGATCCAGTACGGCTCGCACGCGAAGAAGGTATTGTCATCGCGTACGGCTCCTTTCCCCAAGCCATCGACGGCATCCTGTTGCATGAAAACGGCCGCTTTGTCATGGTCGGCAACGAGTGCCGAGCACCCAGGGATTCGGTGCGCAGCCGATTCACTTTTGCGCATGAGTTGGGTCACTACTTCCTCGAGGACCATCGTGCGGCACTCATTTCCGGGATGTGGGCTACCCGTTCCCTGCACCGTGGGTCGAGAGGCTCACTCTTCGAGCATGAGGCGGATATATTTGCCGCCAATCTTCTGATGCCTGAAGAGCGTTTCCGCGAGGTGGAAGCTGCTCTATCAGGGACTGCGTTTGACCACATCGTGGGATTGGCTGAGGTATTCGGCACTTCGCTCACGTCGACAGCCTACCGGGCGCTCGAACTGGATCTGTTTCCCGCACCCGCCGCGGTCTTTCTTTGGAATTGGCTGGGGGAACCCGCCGGCCGCCGGGTTTCACCGGAAACGCTATGGCTTGGCCAAGACTATTGCGAGTTAACTGGCATGCCCCCGGATGGAACACTGACTGCACGCGCCATCCAAGACCTGAAATTCGGAGAGCAACAGGGCATCTCGCAGCTTATCAGCTGGTTTACCGGTTTACACTGTTATGATGGCCGGTATAATGCCTGCCTAATCGAGGAAGTAAAATCCCTTGGAACGCACGGTTGGATGACATTGGTGTACGGACAGCAGGAATAAAGCGGACGGGAGGCAAACGTCATCTAATGCCTGGTAATAGAACAACGCGCCGCAGTGCGCACCTACTCCGGGCCTTGCAGCGCCCGCTAGATCATCTAGGCAAATGCTCGTTTGACCGGTTCAAGTCGGATCAACAACTACGAGACGCTCTGATTTTTCGACTGTGGATTGCCCGTGCTGCTCTGGGTCGCTTTGCCAAGCAGGAATCACTCACACTGGCCCAACTGCCGACTCGAACGCTCCGGACATTGAAGCATCTGCCAGCCGCACCGAAAACCCCATCGATGTGCAAATTGTGGTGGATTTTGCATGAGGTACTCCCGCCACTGATCTCCACGTTGCAAGGCAACATTCGACCGCAGAGTGGAAAATCGCTGGGCGGATAGGCCCTTGCCGAGGGCGGCGATCACGGTGGACGCAGGCACGCCGCCGAGGTGGCGAAAGGCGTTCTCGATGCACCGCAGGAAGGTTTCCGTGTTCTGAAACCAGACGACCTCGGAATACCCTTTGCGGCTGTGCGATAAGATCGCGCGGAACAGATGCGGCCGGCGCTTCTTGCCGTTGGGGAGCGTCACCCACGCGCCCTGACCGAAATCGACCTGGATTTCGGCCCCGGGTGCGGTCTCCATCCGGCGGAACGGCAGCTCCTCGCGCTGGCCGAGCGAGCGCACGAACCGCTTCACGGCCTCGTAGCTGCCCCGGAACTGGAATTCGGTGACGAGATCCTGATAGATGCGCTGCGCGGAAAGGCCCTTGGCGAGGGCGGCCGTGACGACGTCGCGCCAGCGGGCACAACTGCTGCGGGAATTTCGGACGGGCGCCGGTGGCTTGGGCGCAACGGCGCCGGCGTTACCGGCGGCCTTCCGGATATAGCGGCGGACGGTGGCCCGGTTGACACCGAGCTCGCGCGCAATCTTGCGCGCGGACCAGCCGCGCGAAGCGAGGGTTGATATGCTGTTTTGATGAGCCACGTGGAGGGTATTCATTCGCGTGCCTTGTGCGGCAGAAGTTGCCGCACGGCACGCAAACACTCCCTAGGGGTGGCTCACTTTAAAGTGTTCTTTCGTGGCTCACTTTGGGTGACCGCTGACATTTCCCCCATCCGATCCCAACTCCTCCCCCCTCCCATTCTTCCTCCTCCAATGCTCGCCCAGCGTCGCCGTCACCCGCGACAGCCACCCGCGATCCCTGCCGTTCTCCAGAATCTCGGTCGCGGCGAAATACTTCACCGAATTGGGCTGCGGATTCCCGAGAGGCTTCAGCAACTTGGCGGCCAACAGCAATGACACATCATGCGCCTGGCAGCCAAGAACCCAGGCCGCCTGCTCTGACGTGAGCCGCACCGGCAGCTGTCCGATGAGACTCAGGAAGCGGTGTTTATCATCTCTCATATTCAATTGGCACAAGCCGTCGTTGTTTTGTCTCCACCGAAAGTGGCGTCGCTCTTCTCTCATACCCTGACCTGCCCCCCGGAACTGGAGGGTTAAAATGAGAGTCCCGGGGTGGTGATGGATGGTTTAGGGTTTGTGGTTACGACTCCATGTGGAGGGTTGGTTGGGTCCAGCGGGGCCCCCATGGGGGCCCGCGCCGCCTGGGCGGCAAACTCGGCCGGCGTCAGATCACCGAGCGAGCTGTGAGGTCTTGATTGGTTGTAGTCATCCCGGAAGGCGTCGAGCAGATCCCGGGCGTGCTGGAGGTTGATAAAC
>JAEUGX010000053.1 GCA_016795545.1 Opitutaceae bacterium | reverse complement strand
TCGCCGGCTGCCACGCCTCCGCCCACGAGCGCCGCCGCCAGGCCGCGGCCGGGCCGTCGGCGGGCTGCGCCGTCAGCCGCCAGCCCGTGCGCGCGTCGCCCGACAGGGCGATCGCGGTGATTCCCGTGATCCCGGCGTCGGCCAGGGCCGGCGTCGGCTCGGACCACGGGCCGTCGAACCGGCCCGTGGCCTGCACGATCCGGCCCGCGGGGTCCAGCCAGAGCACCGCCCAGCGGCCGCCGCCGAGCTCGGCCACGGCGCATCCGCCCGGCCCGCGGCCGGCCGCCGCGCCGAGGGTGACGGGCGCAAAAACCTCCAGCGTCCCGCCGGCCGGCTCCACCGGCGCGCCGGCCGCCGCCGCGGCCGCTCCCACCGCCATCGCCATTCCAAGCCAACGTCGAACGAGAGGGGCGAACATATTCATGGGCACGAAGGGGACGCGGACCCGGCATGGGCCTCGCGGCACAGCGCGGAGGCAAGCCGGCCCGCCGGGCGTCCACAAAGGGATTATTCTGGTAACATCCCTTGCCCGGTCGTTCCGGCGCCTCGCCGGCGCCCGCTAGAACGGCCGGCCGTCGGCCTTGGTGCCGCAGAACGAAACCTTGAGCCCGAGCTCGGCCGCCAGCGCGGCCTTGGCGTAGGCGGCGAGGTCGGCCTCGCGCGCGGAGTTGGCGTAGGCGACCTGGATGTGGTTGGCCTGGTGTTTGGCCATCATCTGGTCGCGCGACACGCCGTAGGTGACCGCGTGCATGATCGGCCAGGCCGGGGTCGTCTCACGCCAGCGCCGCTCGGTCTCCGCGCGCGGCAGCGCGACGACCTTGGCCCGGCCGATGTCCAGATGCAGGCCGCCGCCCTGCACGTACACGCGGCTCCAGACGATCTCGCCGGGCTTGGCGATGCCGCGGAGCGAGCCGCCCCCGAGCCGGAAGTACATCGGCGGCTGGCGCAGCGAGTCGGAGCCCGCCCAGCCGCCGATGTGGTGGTCGGCCGGCGCGCTGCCGGAAATGAGGAACACCCACACGTACTCGTCCGTGGCGCCCGAGCGGTCGCGGTCGCCCCAGCGCAGGTCGTGCAGGGTGGTGGCCACGGGCTGGCCGAGCGCGGCGTGCACGCGGTTGGTGAACAGGCCGTCGAGGCCGGCGCATTCGTCGACCTCGTTGAAGTGCACGATCGGGCCGCCGGGCCGGATGACGCGGCCGGCCGCGTTCCGCACGGGCGGGCGGCTGCTGGAATTGAGCGTGCCCTCGACCAGGTCCGAGGCCGGCAGGAGGTCCTTGAGCCCCTGCTGGTACTGGATGCCGATCGTCTCGCAGCCGAATTCGTCGGCCAGGCGGCAGGCGGCGATGTAGGTTTTGCACTGGAGCAGGACCTGGGCCTTCGTGAGGTCGACGGCCTCGTCGGGCCCGAAGCGGAAGGTGAAGCCCTGCGCCACGTACCAGTTGAACACCTCCTCCGCCTCGGCGTCGCTGACCTGGGTGGCGGCGTAGTAGAGGGCCGACTGCGACAGGCGCTCCTTGCACACGCCGCACCGGAACAGCAGGTCGTCGGGGATGATGGCGTTGTACATGCCCATGCAGCCCTCGTCGAAGATGCCCATGATCGACTTGCGCCGGCGCAGGTCGGCGGCGATGCGCCTGGCCACCGCCTTCGCCCTGCCGGGCACCGCCGCCCGCGCGAACGGCCGGACGTGCGGCGTGCGGTGCCTCAGGGCGCCGGTCTTCAGCCAGGTCGCGAGCCCCGCCCGGAAGAAATCGTCCTCGAAGTCCTCGCTCCAGAGCGTGGCGTATTTGACGCCGGCCTTGGTCAGCGAGCCGTTGAGGTTGAGCATGCCCACGAGGCCGGGCCACTGCCCGCTCCAGTTGGCCACCGTGAGGATCGGGCCGCGGTGCGTCAGCAGGCCGCCGAGCACGTGGTGCGAGTACTGCCAGACCGCCTCCGCGACGATGAGCGGGGCGTCCGGATCGAGGCCGGCGAAAACCTCGAGCCCCTCCTTCTGCGAGGCGATGAAGCCGTGCCGGACGTCGGGCTTGTAGGGATGGGCGCGGGTCAGCCGATAGCCCAGCGCGGCGACGGCGGCCGTGAGCTTCTGCTCCATGGCGGACTGGGCCGGCCAGCAGGTTTCGTTGGCGGATTGGCGCAGGTCGCCGCTGGCGACCAGGAGGACGGTTCGGGCACGAGGCATGGCAGTGGAGGGGGTTGGCCCCACGGTCCGCCTTCCGCGCCGCGAGGGCGAGCGGATAGGGATGCCTTTGCTTTCAAAAGGATGGATTAAATTTCCCGCTCTGCTAGCCAGCGGGGATGCGCGCCTCCCCGCCCGGCATCCCCCTGTCCCCCCAGGTCAGCGACGCCGTCTACTGCTTCCCCAACCTGCGTCCCGCGGGCCGGCAGAGCTGCACTGTCAGTGCGGCCGGGCGCGAGCGGTGCAACCCCGACTACCTGATCCGGCGCCGGAAGTACGGCTTCACCGTCATCGAGTGCGTCGCGGAAGGCGCCGGCCACGTGGTGCTGGACGGGATAAAATTTCCGCTCGGGCCGGGCTCCGTGTTCGCCTACAAGCGCGACACCGCGTGCGAGATCCACACCGACCCGGTGCGCCGGCTGTTGAAGTATTTCATCTGCCTGTCGGGCCGCGACGCCGCCGCCCGGCTGCGCCAGGCGGGAGTGGCGCCCGGGCGGGCGGTGCAGCTGTCGGCGCGGGCCGACATCGAGTCGCTGTTCGCGCAGGTCATCCACGAAGGCCAGGCGCGCACGCGGCACTCGAGCGCGATCTGCGACGCGCTGCTGCTGCTGACCCTGCTGAAGATCCGGCAGGCGCTGGCGCGGCGGTCGCGGCGGCCGCCGCCCGGCTACGAGAGATACCTGCGCGTGAAGCGGTTCATCGAGGCCCACGCCGGCCGGCTCCGAAGCCTGCAGGACATCGCCCGGCAGACCGGGGTGACGCCGGTCGCGGCGTGCAAGCTCTTCAGCCAGCATCTCGGCCTCAGCCCGTTCCGCTACCTGATGCAACGGAAGATGGAGCTCGCGGCCGAGCATCTCCTGCAGGAAGGCGCGCTGGTCAAGGAGACCGCCGCCCACGTCGGCTTTGCCGACCCCTATCATTTTTCCCGGCGCTTCAAGCACGCCCACGGGGTCTCCCCCACCCGCCTGCGGGCGCAGGGTCGCGGCGCTACCACCTGAGCGGGTCCCGCCACGACAGCCCGGGCACCCTTGCGGCGGCGAACAAGGGCACTTTGTAGCAACGAACGACAACCGGGCTCGCTCTGAGCGCGGACCATTAACCCTACCCTGCCCCCTACACGGCCTCTGTCCCCAATCTTTGGTGTAGACCCCAAATGGTGGACGCTACTGGACTCGAACCAGTGACCCCGTGCGTGTGAAGCACGTGCTCTAACCAACTGAGCTAAGCGTCCAAAGGGAGGCAGACGGTTAACGGGCAAGCGGCGCGAATCAATCCTGTTTTGTTGCCGATGTTCCGCTGCCGGCGGGACGCGAGGGGCAGCGGAACCGGCAGGCCCGCGGTCCTGATTTCAGAGGACGGCGCGCAGGGCGCGGAGCAGGGCTGCTTCACCGTAGGGTTTCACCAGCATGTGGTTGACCCCCAGCCGGGAGAGTTCCGCGCGGTCCTCGCCGGGAGCGCCGTCGCCGGTCATGCCCGACGACGCGATGATGGGCACGGCCGGATCCTGGGCGCGCACCTGCCGGATGAAATCATAACCGTTCATCTGCGGCATCATGATGTCGGTAATGATGGCCGCGTAACGGTCCGGGTGCTCGCGGTATTTCCGCAGGCCGTCCTCGCCATCGACCGCGGTCAACGGCACGAACCCGCAGCCGTCCAGCAGGCCGGCGGTGACGACCCGGATCGATTCCTCGTCGTCGACCACCAAGACCCAGCGGCCGCCGCCTTCGGGCCTGTTCGCCATCGGCGGGTTGGAAGCCGCGCGCGCCGGCTGGCTCGCGCTGGCCGGCAGCAACACGCGGAACTCGGTGCCGGCGTCGAGCTCGGTCTTCACTTCCACGATGCCGCCGTGGCTGCGCACGATGCCATAAACCGTGGACAGTCCGAGGCCGGTGCCCTTGTCGCGCGGCTTGGTGGTGTAGAACGGCTCGAAGATATGCTCGAGCACGTCGGGCGGTATGCCCGTGCCCGTGTCGGCCACCGACAGCACCACGTACGGTCCGGGCTTCAGCTCCTGGTGCAGGCGCACGCCCGTCTCCTCCACGACGACATTGGCGGCTCCGAGGGTCAGCTGACCGCCCGCCGGCATGGCGTCGCGCGCGTTGACCGCCAGGTTGAGCAGCACCTGGTGCAGCTGGGTGAGGTCACCGGCCATGTTCCAGACGTCCGCCGCGATCTCCACCTGGCATTTGATGTTGCGCGGGAAGGTTTCCTCCACGAGGCGGGCGATATCCTTGAGCAGGTACTTCGGCCGGACCTCCGTCCGCTCGCCGTCGATGCCGCGGGCGAAGGTCAGCACCTGCTTCACGATGCCGGCGCCGCGCTGGGCGGCGTTTTCCATCACGTCGATGCACTTGCGCGCGTCGGAGGTCGGGTACTTGATCTTGAGCAACTCGATCGAGAGCAGGACCGGCGCCAGGATGTTGTTCAGGTCGTGGGCGATCCCGCTGGCCAGCAGGCCGATGCTTTCCAGTCGCTGGGTCCGGGCCGCCTGCTGCTCGAGCCGCTTTTGTTCCGAGATGTCGTATTTCAGGGCCACGAAGTGGGTGATCTCACCCTGCGAGTCGCGCACGGGCGCGATCGTCATCTCCTCATGGTAGAGCGAGCCGTCCTTGCGTCGGTTGCGCAGGATGCCGCGCCACACCTCGCCGCGCCGGATGGTCGACCACATATCCGCGTAGAACTGGGGCGTATGTTCGCCCGACTTCAGGACGCGGGGGTTCCGACCGACGACCTCGCTGAAGCTGTAGCCCGTGATCTTGGTGAAGGCCGGGTTCACCCACTCAATGATGCCGTCGGGTTTGGTGACCACCCAGCCATTGGGTGCCGCCTGGACCGCGGCCAGCAGCAGGTCGAGTTCCTCGCCGGCCCGCTTGCGTTCGGTCTCGTCGAGGATCACCGCGAGCAGGTGTGGCTGGCCATCATACTGGAAGACGGTGAAGCGCGACTCGACCCACAGCTGACGCCCAAACGTGGTCTGGATCCGGCCACTGTGCGCCACGGGCTCGCCCGAAGCCAGCGCTCGTTCGGCGGCGGCGAGCAGTCCCGAGTCGCGCCAGCTGGGCAGCTCGCGAAAATTCTGCTCGGTCAGTTCCTGGACCGAAGCTCCCACCATCCGCGCAGCCGTGGCGTTGGCCGTGAGGCATACGCCGTCATGTCGGTAGGTCAGTATGCCAATGGGACTGGCGTCGAGGATGGCCTGGACGAAATTCAGCGTGTCATTGGCCTTTTGCTCGGCGATCCGGCGGGCGGAGACATCGGACACCAGTCCGATGAAACGCAGCGGGCGACCGGAAGGGTCGCGCTCCATGACCTGGCCCCGGGCCAGCAGCCATTTGTAACTGCCGTCGCGGCAGCGGATGCGGTATTCGCACGAGTAGAGATGATTCTGGCTGGCCAAGGCACGATCGATCTCGCGGTAAACCTCGTCGCGGTCATCCGGGTGTATTCGCGCTTTCCATTCGTCAATGTGATTCGCCAGCTCATGTTCCTCGTAGCCGATGAGCGCCTTGCACTGCCGGGAAAAGAACGCCTCGCCGGTCACGAGGTTCCAATCCCACATGCCGTTGCCCGCTCCCTCGAGCGCGAACTGCCAGCGCATCTTGCTGTCGCGCATGGCGGATTCCGCCGCTTCATAACGTTGGGCCATTTCGCGGGTGAGGGCATAAATCACGCCCGATGTCACGCCGACGTAGGCCAGCCCCTTCGCGGAGTCCCAGAACCAGTGCGCCGCCTGCGGCCGCTCGAGGCGGGACGACAAGTAATCGCTGCTCACGATCCAGATCGCCGAGGCCAAAGCAAAGAACAGGGTGATCCGCCAAGGGGTTGATAACCGCAGTGCGATCATGATGGGGGGTGTAGTTGAACGGCGAGTATCACAAAGAAGGGTGGTCTCCGCTGCGCATTTCTTGCACTATTCACTGCAAATCAAAGAGGAAGCAGAAGCTCGCGGGTCCGGGAACGCAGGCTGTGGTTCTGGATCACTTGCGGATCGGCACCGGTTTGGTCCGAGCCGGGAAAAGCGTGCGGCAGATCTCACATACCGTGCCGTCACACCCGCGGGCCGTGCAATGCTCGCGGCCATAATAGATGATCCGGAGGTGAAGCGGGTTCCAGCGCTCTTCAGGGAACAGTCGTTTCAGGTCCCGCTCGGTCTGTTCGACACTGCGTCCGTCGGTCAGCTTCCACCGCTGAGCCAGGCGATGGATGTGGGTGTCGACTGGAAACGCCGGCATCCCCCAGGCCTGGCTCATCACCACCGACGCCGTCTTGTGTCCCACTCCTGGCAGCGACTCCAATTCCTCGAAGGTTCGCGGCACCGCACCGCCATGGCGCTCAAGCAGCAGACGGGAGAGCCCGCTGATCGCCCTCGCCTTCTGGGGTGAAAGACCGCAAGGCCGGATGATCTCCTGAATGCGGTCGATCGGCTGTTTGGCCATAGCGGCAGGATTGTCGGCCAACGCCCAAAGCTGGGGCGTCACCTGATTCACCCGTTTGTCGGTGCATTGAGCTGAAAGGAGGACGGCCACCAGCAAGGTGAATGGATCCTGGTGATCCAGTGGGATGGGGGTTTCCGGATAAAGCTGTTCGAGACGCCGATCGACGTATGCTGCGCGGGTCTGCTTGGTGTTGAATGGTTTGGTCATGACTGCCGATCACTAACAGCCTGTCCCTAACTCCGTTTAACTCCGTTTCGCACTAACCTGTCCCTAACAAATTCGCCCCGGGAATCACGCGAAAAGACGCGACTTCGTTCGGTTGAGGCCAGACGGAATCCTCCTGGGGATTAGCCGGACGTTGCGGCCTCAAATCCGACTTAATGCCGCGGTTTTCCGTCCAAATCGCAGTTGCTCCGACTTGGCGCCAGCCTACCGTCCGCAGGCATGTCTTTGTCCCGCGACTCGCTCGCTCCGCTCGACACTTTTGAACGCCGCCACACCGGCTCGGATGACGCCGACATGGCGGAAATGCTGAAGACCGTGGGTTATGCGTCGATCGACGCGCTCGCCGACGCCGCGGTGCCAGCCAACATCCGGCTCAAGCGCAGCCTGCGCCTGCCGGCGGCGCTCGGAGAACGGGAGGCGCTCGCCGAACTGCATGCCCTGGCCGGCCGCAACAAGATCTTCCGCAGTTTCATCGGCATGGGCTATTACGACACGGCCACACCGGGCGTCATCCAGCGCAATATCCTGGAAAACCCGGGCTGGTACACCGCCTACACTCCCTACCAGGCGGAGATCTCCCAGGGCCGGCTGGAGGCCTTGCTCAACTTCCAGACCCTGGTCACCGACCTCACCGGACTCCAGATCGCCAACGCCTCCATGCTCGACGAGGGAACCGCGGCCGCCGAGGCCATGATGCTCGCCCACCGGGTGAAGCTCGGCGACAGCCACGATCCCGCGGTGTTCTTCGTCTCGGAAAAATGCCACCCGCAGACGATCGACATCGTCCGCACGCGCGCGCGGCCGCTGAACGTCACGGTGGTCGTCGGCGACCACGCCGCCTACGACTTCGCCGGCCGGGTCTTCGGGGTGCTGGTGCAGTACCCCGACACGTCGGGGGACATCCACGACTTCGGCGCGTTCTTCGCCCGGGCGCACGCGGCCGGCGCCCTGGGCGTCGTCGCGACCGACCTGCTCGCGCTCACCCTGCTCCGGCCCCCCGGCGAGTTCGGAGCCGACGTCGCCGTCGGCTCCGCCCAGCGCTTCGGCGTGCCGATGGGCTTCGGGGGCCCGCACGCGGGCTTCCTGGCGACCCGCGACGAGTTCAAGCGCCAGATGCCCGGCCGGCTCGTCGGCGTTTCCAAGGACGTGCACGGCCAGCCGGCCCTCCGCCTCGCGCTGGGCACGCGCGAGCAGCACATCCGGCGCGACAAGGCCACCTCCAACATCTGCACCGCCCAGGTGCTCCTTGCCGTCATGGCCGCGATGTACGCCGTCTACCACGGTCCCGCCGGCCTGCGGCGCATCGCCGAGCGCGTCCGCCTCCTCACCCGGCTCCTCGCCGAGGGCCTCCGGGCCGCCGGAGCGACCGTCAACTCCGGACCGGTCTTCGACACGCTCGTCGTCGGCGGGCTCGCCGCCGAACGCGTCCACGCCGCCGCCGCCGCCAAGAAGTTCAACCTCCGCCCCCTCGACGCCCACTCCGTGGGCATCGCGCTCGACGAGACCACCACGCTCGAGGAGGTCCAGACCCTGCTGGCCTGCTTCCGCGAATCCGCCGTCCTGCCCGACGCGGCCGCCGTGGACGCCGGCTACGCCGCGCCGCATGCCCGCGCCTCCGCTTACCTCACCGCCGCCGTGTTCAACCGCTATCACACCGAACACGAGATGCTGCGCTACATCCGCCGACTCGAGGCCAAGGACCTTTCGCTCTGCCACTCGATGATCTCGCTCGGCTCGTGCACCATGAAGCTCAACGCCACGAGCGAAATGCTGCCGGTCACCTGGCCGGAGTTCGGCCGCCTGCACCCGTTCGCGCCCGCCGAGCAGACCAAGGGGTATGCCCGCCTCTTCGCCGACCTGGAAAAATGGCTGGCCGAGATCACCGGCTTTGCCGCCGTGTCCCTCCAGCCCAACGCCGGCTCCCAGGGAGAATACGCCGGCCTGCTCGTCATCCGCGCCTACCATGAGTCGCGGGGCGAGGGCCACCGCAACATCTGCCTCATCCCCACCAGCGCCCACGGCACCAATCCCGCCAGCGCCGCCATGTGCAACCTCCAGGTGGTGCCCGTGGCCTGCGACGCAAACGGCAACATCGACGTCGTCGACCTCCAGGCCAAGGCGGCCGCGCACTCGGCCAACCTCGCCGCCCTGATGGTCACCTACCCGTCCACCCACGGCGTCTACGAGGTTTCCATCAAGACGATCTGCCGGATCGTGCACGAGCACGGCGGCCAGGTCTACATGGACGGCGCCAACATGAACGCGCAGGTCGGACTCACCTCGCCCGGGCACATCGGCGCCGACGTCTGCCACCTGAACCTGCACAAGACCTTCTGCATCCCGCACGGCGGCGGCGGGCCGGGCATGGGCCCCATCGGGGTGGCCAAGCACCTGGCCCCCTTCCTGCCCGGACACGCGGTCGTGCGCACGCGGCCGGAGTCCGCCGCCGGCGATGCGGGCAAGCAGACCGGAGCCGTCTCCGCCGCCCCCTGGGGCAGCGCCAGCATCCTCGTCATCTCGTGGATGTTCATCCGCCTGATGGGAGCCGAGGGCCTCACCCGGGCCACGAAGGTCGCCATCCTCAACGCCAACTACGTCGCCCGCCGGCTCGAGCCGTATTTTC
Source organism: Opitutaceae bacterium (assembly GCA_016795545.1). Taxonomy (GTDB): domain Bacteria; phylum Verrucomicrobiota; class Verrucomicrobiia; order Opitutales; family Opitutaceae; genus Lacunisphaera. Next base: position 39,150 of record JAEUGX010000053.1, on the reverse strand, counting down.
CCGTGCTCTACCAGGGCGCCAGCGGCCTGGTCGCGCACGAGTGCATCCTCGAGTTCCGTCCCTGGAAGAAGCAGGGGCTCGAGGTCGAGGACGTGGCGAAGCGCCTCATGGATTACGGCTACCATGCCCCGACCATGTCCTTCCCCGTCCCCGGCACGCTGATGATCGAGCCGACGGAGAGCGAGACCCGCGCCGAGCTCGACCGCTTCTGCGCCGCCCTGATCGCCATCCACGGCGAGATGTCGGCCGTCGCCAGCGGGGAGAGCGACAAGCTCAACAACCCGCTCAAACACGCGCCGCACACGGCCGCCGCCGTCTGCGCCACCGACTGGCCGCACCCGTACACGCGCGAGACCGCCGCGTTCCCCGACGCGTGGACGCGCGCCGCCAAATTCTGGCCGGCCGTGGGCCGCGTCGACAACGTGTACGGCGACCGCCACCTCGTCTGCTCGTGCGTCGGCATGGAAGCGTACGCGCCCCCCGCCGCCGCCCGCTGAGCCGCGGCGGACTTTTGGGCGGGACTTCCGGCCGGATCCGTCTTCGACTGGCCCGGTTACACATGAAGCTTATCCGCCACCTCACCCCCACCGGCCCGGCCTACGCCGCGCTGCAATCCAACGGATCCGCCCTGGCCATCGAGGGCGACCCCCTCGGCGCCCACCGGGTGACCGACCGCGTCGTGACGCCGGGCAAGCTGCTCGCGCCTCTGGTGCCGACCGCGATCCTCTGCATCGGGCTCAACTACCGCCAGCACGCCGCCGAGACCGGCTCCCCGATCCCGAAGTGGCCCGTGCTCTTCATGAAAAGTCCGGGCGCGGTCCAGAACCCCGGCGGCAACATCGAGCTGCCGCGGAAGCTGGCCAGCACCCAGGTCGACTTCGAGTGCGAGCTGGCGGTCGTGATCGGCAAGCCCTGCAAGAACGCCACCAAGGCCAACGCCCTCGAGCATGTCCTGGGGTACACCTGCGCCAATGACGTCTCCGCCCGCGACTGGCAGAAGGAGTTCGGCGGCGGCCAGTGGTGCCGCGGCAAGACCTTCGACACGTTCTGCCCGCTCGGGCCGGTCCTCGTCACGCGCGACGAGCTGCCCAATCCCAATGCGCTCCGGATCCGGACCGTGCTCAACGGCCAGGCCGTGCAGGATTCGAACACGGCCGACATGATCTTCGACGTGCCCACGATCATCGAATTCCTGAGCGGCAGCACCACCCTCCTGCCCGGCACCGTCATCCTCACCGGCACCCCGCAGGGCGTCGGCATGGCCCGCAAGCCCCCGGTCTGGCTCAAGGCCGGCGACTCCCTCGCGGTGGAGATCGAGCGGATCGGCACCCTCACGAATCCCGTCGTGAACGAACCGGCCTGAACGGACTTCCCGGGGGCGCGGGCGGAATTCCGCCCGCGCCCCCGGCTTCTCCCCGCCCTTCCCCGCATGAAAAAAACCAACATCGCGCAGCTGCAGTGGAAGCGCTGGCAGTCGCCCAAGGGCAAGTTCGCCCAGGCGTACAAGGATGTCTCGGGCGCCATCGGCGACGTGCGCAACGGCTGGCCCCGGCGGGGCCACCCCTTCAACCTGGAGCTGGTCAGCGTGCCGCCGGGCAAGTCCGCCTGCCCGCACCACCTGCACCTCCAGCAATGGGAGCTGTTCGTGATCCTCAGCGGCACCGGCGTCGCCCGGGCCGGAAACCGCCGCGTGAAGGTGCGGGCCGGCGACGCCTTCATGCACGCGCCCGGCGAAGCGCACCAGCTCATCAACACCGGCACGGAACCGCTGGTCTATTACCTCATCGCCGACAATCCGCCCCACGACGTCTTCTATTATCCGGACTCCCGTAAATGGGGCCTGCGGCGCCCGCGGAAATTTTTCCGGCTGACCGAGGTCGACTACCACGACGGGGAGGAATGACGGGGTCCGACCGTCGAGTGCCGAGCGGCTTTAAAACTCAATCGGACCCAGGCCGTCGCCGAGATCATGCACCCGGACGTGCCTTCCACAGCCGTCCCGGCGATTCCTTTTCCCGCTTTCCTGAGTTCCACGGCCTTTCCGTCACTCAACCCTCGACCGCTGGACCTTTCGCTCTTCAGCGCTTCCGGGCCGGTGCCAGCAGGCTCCCGCGCGCCGTCAGGTAGAGCAGCGCGCAGAGTATCGCGAAAGGCAGCAGCGCGAGGGCGTCGGACCACGGGCCGTGGTAGAAGGGATTGCTCGACTTGGCCCAGTTTGTGATCGCCGTGTCGAATCGGAGCATGACCCCGGCGAGGAACGCGATGCCGATGCCGGCGATCGCCCCGCCCGCGATGTAGCCGGACGCCATCAGCACCCCGGGACTCTTGTCGCTCTCGGCATTGAACGCCTCCTCCGCCAGGTGGGAGTAAGCCGGCTGGCGACGCAGTCGGCGATCGACCAGCCAGCGGATCAACCCACCGACGAAGATCGGCGCCGAGGACGAGATCGGCAGGTAGACGCCCACCGCGAACGCCAGCGCCGGGACGAAGGACAGCTGCATCGTCACCGCGATCATCACCCCCAGCAGCACCAGCGCCCACGGCAGCTGGCGGTCCAGGATGCCCTTGATGATGTACGAGACGAGCGTGGCCTTCGGGGCGTCGAACTTGCGGACGGTGCTGCCGTCAGGGCGCTCGGTGTAGGCCCCGTTGATGCCCGGATCCACCAGCCACACCGCCGCCCCGCGGTCGTCGACCAGGTACTTGCCGGCCGGGCCGCCCGCGGTGTCGGTCTTGTGCCAGACCCGGTACGTGCCGGCATCGTCGCGCGCCTGCGGCCCCACCAGGCCCTCCCGGTCGCCGCCGGCACCCGCGGGCGCCACCAGGCCCGGCGCCACCTTGGCCGCCGGCACGTACACGAGCGCGGTCTCGTTGAGCTTGAGCAGGACCGGACCGAGCACGAGGGCGGAACCGAGCGCGCCGAGCAGGATCGCGTACTGCTGGAGCTTCGGCGTGCCGCCGAGCAGAAACCCGGTCTTCAGGTCCTGCGAGGTCGTGCCGCCGTTCGACGCGGCGATGCACACGATCGCGCCGACGGAAAGGGCCGTGACGTAGTAGCCGCCGCCGGTCCAGCCGACGAGCAGGAAGATGAGACACGTGAACAGCAGCGTGGCCATGGTCATGCCCGAGACGGGATTCGACGACGAGCCGATCTCGCCGGTCAGGCGCGACGACACCGTCACGAACAGGAACCCGAACGCGATGATCAGCAGCGCGCCGAGCAGGTTCATGTGCAGGGAGGGCACCAGCATGATGCCCGCGATCAGCACGACGATGCCGATGCCGACCACCTTCATGGACAGATCGCGGTCGGTGCGAGGGGTCTCGGCGGATTCCGCCCCGTCCCGGCCGATGCCGAGATCGCGCAGCCCGCCCCGGAGCCCATGCCAGATGACCGGGAACGCCTGGACCAGGCTGATGAGGCCGCCCGCCGCCACCGCGCCGGCGCCGATGTAGAGGATGTACGCGCTCCGGATGCCGTGCGCGCTCATCTCCGCGATCGGCACGGCCGACGGCGCCACGGGCGCGGCCGCGCCCTCGCCGAAGAACTTGATGAGCGGGATCAGCAGCAGGTAGGACATCACGCCGCCGGCGAACATCACCGAGGCGATCCGCGGCCCGATCACGTAGCCGACACCGAGGAGCTCCGGCGAGATCTCCATGCCCACCGAGCCGGACTTGAGCGGGGCGCCGAAGACCTTCTCCGGGATGTCCTTCCAGCTCTTGCACGCCTGCATCAGCGTCTTGTAGGCCAGGCCGATGCCGAAGCCGGTGAACACGATCCGCGCGCCCGGCGAGGCGCCGAGCCCGGCGGCCTCCGCGGCCGCAAATTCCGCGCGGGCCGACGGCGACGCCGCCGCCCGGTCCGCCGCGTTCGCCCCGGCCTTCAGCACCGCGGCGCACGCCGTGCCCTCCGGGAACTTCAGGACGCCGTGCTCCCGCACGATCAGCGCCCGGCGCAGCGGGATCATCATCAGGATGCCGAGCAACCCGCCCATCACCGCCACCAGCATCACCCGCGTCAGCTCCAGGTCGAAACCCAGGATGAGGATCGCCGGCATCGTCACCCCCAGCCCGAACGCCACCGACTCGCCCGCCGAACCCGCCGTCTGCGTGATGTTGTGCTCGAGGATCGTCGCATCCCGCAACCCGAGCTTGGACAGCCCGCGGAACAGCGCGAGCGAGATCACCGCCACCGGAATCGAGGCGCTCACGGTCAGGCCGACCCGGAGCACGAGGTAGAGCGACGACGCCCCGAAAATGATGCCCAGCACCGCACCCGTCAGCACGGCGCGCAGCGTAAACTCCGCCAGATGCGTCCGGGCGGGGATAAAAGGCTCAAATCGGGTCGGAGATTCCTGGGCCATGGGCGGTGCTGGTTGCCGCGCAGCGTGCCGCCGTCAATCGGACGGCGCAACCGGGAACTCGATTCTCCCCCCGCAATCCAAGCAAAAGCGTTACGACCAACGGCCTAGTCACTTTCAGCGAAGCCGGAACGGGATGTCCCGTCACGGAAGCGAATCAGCGCACCTTCTTGGCCGGTTTTCTGGGTGCGAGCATGCTCTTGATCAGCCAGTAGAGCGTCTCGAGCCGGGGCACGGGCACGCCGACGGATTTCGCGCGGCGCACGGGCTCACCCCAGATCTCCTCGATCTCGATCGGCCGGCCCTCGCGGAAATCGATGAGGCTCGAGGGACTGTAACGGCCCAGCTTCGCCGTGCGCTCGAACTGGAGGTCCATGAACGAACGCGGGATCACGTGCCCGAACTTGGCCGCGGCTTCGAGCACCTCCTCCATCAGCCGCCGCGCCAGCATCCGCAGCCCCTCGTCGGCCAGGATCACCTCCGTGGTGATGCCGCCGGCCGCGATGGCCAAGCCGTTGAAAGGCACGTTCCAGACCAGTTTCCGCCAGCGCAACTCCTCAAGGTTGTCCTGCGCCTCGCACTTCACCCCGGCCCGGGCAAACAGGCCCGCCAGCTCCCGGGTGCGCGCCTGGGCCGGCCGGCCGAATTCGCCCAGCATCACCAGGCCCGGGAAGGAGCAGGTGACCACGCCGGGGGCCGTGCGAATGCAGCCGACAAAGCAGATCGCCCCGAGCACATGCTCGCCGCCGACCACCTCCGCCACCGGCTCCTCGACCCCGAGGCCGTTCTGGAGGGTCAGGACCAGCGTGTTGGCGCCCATCAGCGGAGGCAGGATCTTCGCCAACGCCTGGTTGGCGGTCGCCTTCACGCTGATGATCACCAGGTGACAGGGCCCGATTTCCTCGGCAGCCGCATAGGCCTGCACTTTTTTGACCTGGATGCGCTCGGTCGGCGTCTTGACCCGGATGCCACGCGCCAGGATCGCCGCGCGGCCGCTGCGGACGAGAAAGTGGACGTCATTGCCGGCCTTGGCCAGCCGGGCTCCGTAGTAGCAGCCGAGCGCACCGGCTCCAACAATCGCAATTCGGGGTTTTTCAGGCAGATGGACACTCACCACCCCCTTCTCGTCCCAAAGAAAGCCGGAAAATACAACCCCGCAGTCGAGCGCCACCCAGGAAGGGAAATCCCATATTCATTCACATCCGGGTTTCACCTGTCCGTAACCTGACGTTTTCCCCGGCAACACCCCTCATTCCCCCTGGGCGCCACTCGGGAAATTCGTGAGGATTCCTTCGGACCTGCGCTGAACCCGCTCCTGCAATCTCACTGCAGGGACGACCGCGTACTAACACTAATTATTCCAAATAAATAGTTTATGACATTATCCGTTAATCTTCCCCCACACCCCGGGCGGTCGCGGTGTTTTTCGGAACGGCGGATCACCCCGGACGGAATCCGGATCGCCAGGGCTGTACACCTGCTGTTCACATACCGCGGATCCGCCTCTGCACAGAGCGAAAGGGTGCGCGGACTGACAAGTTATTCACACCGGATCGGAGGCGTCAGAGCGGCATGTTGTCGGTCAGCCGCACCTCGTCTACCCAGAAGGAAATGGCCATGAGGCAGCCGCCGGGGATGATTTCGCGCAGCTGCTCCATGGTCTGGCGATCGACGATGGAAATATAGATGACCCGCAGCCGACGCTTGGCGGCGATCAGGTGGGTGACCTCCGCCACTAGCCGGTCCGCGCTCTTGACGCCGCCCTCGACCATTTCCTTGGCCCGGCACAGGGCGGCGTGGACGGCGAGGGCCTCTTCGCGCTGGGTCGGAGACAGGTAAGTGTTGCGCGCGCTCACGGCCAGCCCGTCGGGATCCCGCACGGTCGGCGCAGTGATGATCTCGACCGGCAGAAGCAGGTCGGCCGCGACCTTTCGGACCACCGCCACCTGCTGCAGGTCCTTCTCGCCCATGACCAGCAGGTCGGGCCGGACGATGTTGCACAACTTGAGCCAGCAGGTCAGGACCCCCCGGAACAGGGTCGGGCGGGAGACCCCGCACAGGGGCTTGCTGATCGCGTCCTCCTGCACATGGGTCGAGAAGCCCCGCGGGAACATCTCGTCCGCCGCCGGCGCAAACAGGACCTCGGCTCCCTCTTTTTCACACAGCAGGGCGTCGCCGGCGGCCGTTCGCGGGTAACGGGCGAAGTCCTCGCTCGGGCCGAACTGGAGGGGATTGACGAAGGTGGACACGATCGCGGCCGCCTTGCCCCGCGCCAGCCGGATCAGGCTGGCGTGGCCGGCGTGCAGGGCGCCTAGGGTCGGCACCAGCGCGATGCGCCGGCCGTCCCGCCGCAGCGCGGCGGCGTACTCCTGCATGGCGGCGACTTTTTCAATTTTTTGCATGGCCGGAACGGGCTTGAACTATCCAGAAGCCGTTACCTTTATCAAGCCTCCTCGCCTCGGCCCCGCCGGGACGGGCCGGCGCCGGAGCCCCTGCGGGCCGCGGTGTCGCCGCACCTCCTCCTTTCTCCTCCATGATTCGCCTCAACGAACACTTCGCCAAACTCAAGGCTTCCTACCTTTTCGCCGACATCGCCAAGCGCGTGAACGCCTATGTCGCCGCGAACCCCGACAAGCCCGTCATCCGGCTGGGCATCGGCGACGTCACCGAGCCGCTGCCGCCCGTCTGCATCGCGGCGCTGCATGCCGCCACCGACGAGATGGCGCAGCGCGCCACGTTCAAGGGCTACGGACCCGAGCAGGGGTACGCCTTCCTGCGCGAGGCCATCGCCCAGCACGACTTCCAGGCCCTGGGCGCCAAGATCGACGCCGACGAGGTGTTCGTCAGCGACGGCTCGAAGTGCGACGTCGCCAACATCCAGGAAATCTTCGCGCACGACGTCCGCCTCGCCATCCCCGACCCGGTCTACCCCGTCTACGTCGACACCAACGTCATGGCCGGCCGCACCGGCGTGAACCGCGACGGCCGCTACGAGGGAATCCTCTACCTCGAATCGACCGCCGCCAACGGCTACGTGCCCGCCCCCCCGGCGGAAGCCGCGGACCTCATCTACCTCTGCTTCCCCAACAACCCCACCGGCGCCGTCGCCACCCGGGCCCAGCTGACCGCCTGGGTCGAGTATGCGCGCCGGCACGGCGCGATCATCCTCTACGACGCCGCTTACGAATCCTACATCCGCACCCCCGGCATCCCGCGGAGCATCTACGAGATCGAGGGCGCCCGCGATGTCGCCATCGAGTTCCGCAGCTACTCGAAGCTCGCCGGCTTCACCGGGCTCCGCTGCGCCTACACCGTCATCCCGAAGTCCCTCAAGGCCCGCGACGCCGCCGGCCAGGAACACGCCGTCCACGCGCTCTGGAACCGCCGGCACACGACCAAGTTCAACGGCGTGTCCTACCCGGTGCAGAAGGCCGCGGCCGCCGTCTACACCGCGGAGGGCCAGCGCCAGACCCGGGCGCTGACCGACTTCTACCTCGGCAACGCCAAGCTGATCCGCGAGGCCATGACCAAGCTGGGGCTCGCCTGCATCGGCGGCGACAACGCGCCCTACATCTGGATCAACACCGGCCGCGACTCCTGGGAGTTCTTCGACCTGCTCCTCAACCGCGCCCAGGTCGTCACCACCCCCGGCGCCGGCTTCGGCAAGTGCGGCGAAGGCCACGTCCGCATCAGCGCCTTCAACTCGCGCGAAAACGTCATCAACGCCCTCGCCCGCATCGCCGCCGCGCTGAAGTGATCCTCCGCGCCCCCGCGCAGGCGGGACCGCCGGGCTATTTCGCCAGGACCGCGGCGAGCTCGTCGCCGAGCTCGCCGACCGCCTCGCGCATCAGCCCGACCAGCGCGCCGTAGTCGCGGCCGTCCCATGGGCGGGGCTTCGCGGTGAACTGCCCGCGCCGCACCTCCGCCGAGTCGTCGCCCGGGCTCGTGATGGTGTAGGTGGCCGCCAACTGGACGGTGTTGCCCTCGTGGCGCACGGGCTCGCAGCGCTGCACCTGCACGCTGACGACGCGGCCGGAGCCGAGGGCGCCCAGCCGAGCGCGCAGGACCTGGGTGATGGCGTCGTCGAGCGACTCGGCCCAGCGGGCGTCCTCGACGTAGATGACCTCGTGGTCGGCGACCCGGACCGCCATCACGCGGCTGCGCAGGTGCCCGGCGAGCTGCACCGGACGCACGACCGCGCCGTCGGCGACGGCGGGCGCGGGACCGCTCAGCGTGAAGTTGCGGACCGTGTCGGCCTGCGGCTGCGGCAGGCTGCAGGCGGAAAGCAGCAGCAGGCCGAGCGCGGCAAGCCGGCTCGTCCGGTGGCCAAGGTTCATCATCGGTCGGATCCTCCGGTTCATTCGGGTTTTTTCTTGCCCACGATCAGCGAGCTCGGGTTCCGCTCCAGCGCGTCGGCCAGGCGCTCCAGGGCCGCCGCCGCGTCGGCGAGCTCGCGCAGCGTCTGCGTGACCTCGTCGCCGACCTGGCCCTGGGAGACCACGAACCGGCGGGCGGTCACCGCCGTCGCGTCGATCGAGCCCAGCGCCCGCTGGGCGTCGGCGAGGGTCTTCTTCAACTCCTCGCTCACGGGCCCGACCTGGCCGTCGATCCGCGCCAGCGTCGTGCGCAGCTCGGAAATCGCCCCGTTCAGGTTGGTCACCGTGTCGCGCAGGCCGGGCGAGGCGACGAAGGCGTTCACCGCGTCCGCCGCCGCCCCGATGCGCTCAGCCAGGGTTTTCAGGTCCACGGCGGCCACCTTCTGGTTCGTCGCGGCCAGCAGCGTCTTCAGCTCCTTCGACAGGCCGGCGAAGTCCACCTTCTTGATGTCGGCCACGATCTCGACGATGCTCTGCTGGACCTCCGAGATGGGCGACGGGATCGATGGGATCACCGGCAGCTGCTCCGCCATGAAACGGACGTTCGGCGGGTAGCGGCGCACGTCCTCGAAGCTCAGCTCGACGAACAGCAGGCCCGTGATGCCGGTGAGGTTGAGCCGCGCCCGCAGCCCCCGGTCGATCAGGTTCTGGAGCTCGGCCGGGTTGGTGATGTCGATCTGCCGGCCGGCGCTGTCGGTGAGGATGTTCCGGTTGATCTCGCAGATCACCTGGACCAGCGCCTCCTTGCTGGCCTGGTCATAGCGGACTTTGATCGCTGCCACGCGGCCCACGCGGACGCCGGTCAGCTTGACCGGCGCGCCCGGATCGAGGCCGCTCACCGACTCGTCAAAATAGACCATAAAGCGCGTCGGCTTGGAAAAGATGTTGGTGCCGCCAAACGACAGGAACAGCACCACCCCGAGGATCAGGGCGCCGAGCACAAACATGCCGACGGCGGCGGGGCTGAGTTTGGATTTCACGTGGCGTCCCCCCCTTTTTGCGGAACGGGGGCGCCGCGTCTATGCAAAAACTCCCGCACCCGCGGATCCTCGCTGCGGTCGCGCAGCTCGCGCGGGTCGCCCTCCGCGATGATTCCCTTCGCCTCGCGGTCGAGCATGATCACGCGGTCGGCGATGTCGAAGATGCTGGCGAGCTCGTGCGACACGATGACGATGGTGGTGCCGTGGGTGTCGCGGATCTCCCGCACCTGGTCGTCGAGCTTCCGCGACGTGATCGGGTCGAGGCCCGCCGAGGGCTCGTCGAAGAACACCACGTCGGGGTCGAGCGCCAGCGCCCGGGCCAGGCCGGCGCGCTTCTTCATGCCGCCGCTGATCTCCGCCGGGTAATAGTCCTCGTAGCCGGCGAGCCCGACCTGCGCGAGCTTCAGGCGCACGACGGCCTCGCGCTCCCGGCGGGTCAGGTCGGTCAGCAGCTCCAGCGGCAGCGCCACGTTCTCGCGCAGGGTCATGGAGGTCCACAGGGCCCCGCCCTGGTAAAGCACCCCGAAGGTGCGCAGCAGGTCCTTGCGCTCCGCCGGCGTCGCCCGCGTGAAGTCCCGGCCGGAATACCGCACGTTGCCCTTGGTCGGCTGCCGCAGCCCGATCATGTGCCGCAGCAGCGTGCTCTTGCCGCAGCCGCTGCCGCCGATGATGAAGAAGATCTCCGCGCGCTTGACCGCGAACGACACGTGCTCGAGCACGATCCGGTCGCCGTAGGCGCAGGTGACGCCCTCCAGCTCGATGGCGAAGGTGTCGTCCGCCTTCACCGGGCGCCTCCCGGGGCGCGCCGCCCGGTGCAGGATTGGAGGCCGGAACGCATCGGTTTCACCAGCCGAGGATGTCGAACACCACCGCGAAGATGGCGTTGGCGACGATGATGAGGAGGATCGCGGTCACGACCGCCGCCGTCGCCGCCTGGCCCACGCCGGCGGCGCTGCGGTCGGCCTGGAGCCCGCGCAGGCAGCCGGCCAGGCCGATGAGGCCGCCGAAGGTCGCCGCCTTGATCAGGCCGGTGCTGATGTCGGACAGGTCGACGATGGTCTGCGTCTCGGCCCAGTAGAGGTTCGGCGGGATGTTGATCGGCGGCGCCGCGGCCACCGCCATGCCGCCGAGCATGCCGAGCACGTCCGAGTACAGCGCCAGCGGCGGCATCATCAGCAGCAGCGCCGCGATCCGCGGCATGACCAGGAAGTCCACCGGCGACACGCCCAGCGTCTCGAGCGCGTCGATCTCCTCGTTGGCCTTCATGTTGCCCAGCGTGGCGGCGAAGGCCGCGCCGGTGCGGCCGGAAAGCACGACCGCGGCCATCATCGGCCCCATCTCGCGGACCACCGCGAGGCCGACCATGTCCGCGATCCAGATGTCGCCGCCGTACTGGCGCACGACAATGGCGCCGGTGTAGGCGAGCGTGACGCCGACCAGGAAGCTGATCAGGCCGACGATCGGCACCGCCATGACCCCGCACTGCTGCATCTCGGCCAGGCAGTCGCGCCAGCGGAACTGGGCCTGGCCGCGGAAGAACCGGGCCACGCTGAAGACGCATTCGCCGACCAGCTGCGCCAGCTCCTTCAGCTCGCTCCAGAGCTGCACCGTGGCGACGCCGAGGCCCGTGAGCAGGTTCGGCAGGCCCGGCGGCTGCGGCGGCGGCGCCGATTTCGCGTCGAGCAGGTCGGCCAGGCGGCAGACGCCCTCGGGCAGGCGCTCGTCCGCCAGCTCGATCCCGCGCTCCGCCGCCCAGACCCGCGCCTCGCGCAGGTACAGCGCCAGCGAGCTGTCCCAGTCCGTCACGTCGCCCCCGGTCAGCACGATCCGGCGAACGTCGTGGCCCGCCACCGTGTCGAGCCAGTCCGGATGCGCGCGGGTCACGCGCCAGTCCCCGCCCAGCCGCACGACGAGCCGGCCGTCGTCCAGGGTGGCGTCGGCACGGGCGGCGTTGGGTGCGGGATCGGACGGCATGGACGGCGGCCAGTGTGAAGGCCGGCGGGCGGTCCGCCAGACTGATTTTTTCCGTGCAATTCCGGGCGGCCCTGCGGCACAGTGGGCGCTCCATGCGCTTCCGCACCGTGCTTTTTGACCTGGACGGCACCCTCCTCGATCATTTCGCCGCCATCCACCGCTGCCACGCCTACACCCTGCGCCGGCTGGGGCTGCCCGAGCCGACGCTGGCGGAGGTCCGCGCCGCCGTCGGCGGCGGATTGGAGCGGGCCATCGCGCGGCTGGCGGGGCCGGAGCGCGTGGCGGAGGCGCTGGCCATCTACCTGCCCTACTGGGAAGCCACCCTGCTCGACGGGGCCGTGCTCCTGCCCGGCGCGCGCGAACTGCTGGCCGCCCTGCGCGCCGCCGGCGTCCGCACCGCCGTCTTCACCAACAAGCACGGCGCCTCCTCGCGCCGGATCGCCGAGCACCTCGGGCTCGCCCCGCTGCTCGACGGCAATTTCGGCGCCAAGGACACGGCCTGGCTCAAGCCCGCGCCCGAGTTCACCGCCCACGTGCTGCGCGCCCTGGGGGCCGCGGCCGCCACCACCGCGCTCGTCGGCGACTCGCCGTTCGACCTCGCGGCCGCCCGCCAGGGCGGGCTGGCCTTCCACGCCGTGGCCACCGGCACCCACTCGGCCGAGGAGCTGCGCGCCGCCGGCGCCGAACACGTCCACCCCGACCTCGCCGCGGCCGGCCGCGCACTGCAGGCGGCCGGCTGACGCCGGCGCCGGTCGGTCAGCCTCCCGCCGCCGGCGCGCGCTTCCGCCCGCGGCCGGCCGGCGCGGGCGCCGGCACCGCCTCGGCGCCGGAATCCACCAGCGCGTGCATCTGCCGACGCCAGCGGTCGGGCGCGACGCCGAACGCCTGCTTGAAACTGGTCGAGAAATGGAAGCCGGAACTGAAGCCCAGCCGGGTGGCGATTTCCTCCAAGGTGGCGTCGTCACTGGCCGCCAGCTGCCGCCGCGCCCGCGCCAGGCGCAGCCGCAGGATGTACTGCCAAGGGGCATATCCCGTATGTCGCCGGAAAGCCCGGCGGAAATGGGAGTAGGCCACCCCCAGGGTCCGGGCCAGTTTCTCCACGTTCACCGGCTCCGCATAGTGCTCCGCCAGATAACGTTCCCCCTTGAGCACGGCGCGCATCAGGCGGGACGGCGCGGCGTGGTTTCCCGCCATCAGCGCCCAGGCCGCGACCGCCGCGTAGGCCCGCGCCGACAGCTCCGGATGGAAGCCCGGCGTGCCCCCCCGCGCCAACGCGTGCACCTCGTCCAGCGCCTTGTCGAGCCCCACCAGGAACGCCCCGCTGCGCACCGCGCCATCCGCGGAAAACACCCCGTTTTTCAGCAGTCCCTCGACGAGAGGCCCCTGCACCTCGATCCAGCTCTCGTCCCAGCCCTCCGCCGGATCCGGCCGGTAACGGTGCCACGTCCCCGGCAGCACCACGAAGGCCGTCCCGGCCTCGATCAGCCGCGGGCCGCCCGACCTCATCTCGAAGGTGCCGCGCCCGGCCTCGATCAGGACGATCTGCAGCGCCTCGAGCACCCGCCCGCGCTCCCAGGCGAAGTGATGGTCGTCCGGATGCTTCGAGATCGGATACGCGGACCCCGGCGGCACGTGCGTGAAACCCGTCGCCGTCACGCCCAATCCCCACACGTTCTGCTCCGGCGTCGGCAGGAAATAACGAAAATAATTGGAGGCACTGGTGGGCATATTACATATAAAATTGATCATTACTCCGATTTAACGCGCGACGACAATCGGATAATGTCACGCCAATGGCACCTTCGCCCCACCGTTCCCCCACGGCCCGCAGGTCCGCTCACCCCACCCCTCCCCCCCGTCCGACCACCGCCGGTGCGACGCCGCCGGCCCGACCGCTTTTCCTTCCACCCAAGTACCGATGACACCTAAACATCACCTCCCCGTCAGTCTACCCAGGTTCGCGTTGCGGACCTGTTTGCTCGGCGCCCTCACGTTCGCCACCCTCGTCCACGCCCAGGTTGCCGCCCCGCCCGCGGCGCCGGATGCGCCCAAGGACGCCAAGGACAAGGACACCGTCGAGCTGCCGGTGTTCGAAGTCCAGGGCTCGAAGGACAAGGGCTACTTCGCACGCCAGGCGGTCTCGGGCATGAAGACCAAGGCCAACCTCATGGACACGCCGGCCAACATCGCCGTGATCCCGCGTGACTTGATCGACGACATCGGCGTGCCCGAGTCGGCGAGCGACACGCTCAAGTTCGTCGTCAGCGGCGTGAATCCCTACGTGCGCGGCGAGCAGATGCAGATCCGCGGCCAGCGGGTCGGCTTCACCATGGTCGACGACATTCCCGACCTGAGCTTCTTCGCCGACAACGCCGGCATCGACACGTACGAGATCCTCAAGGGACCGCAGGCGCTGCTCTACGGCTCCAATCCGAGCCTCTTCGGCCTGGTCATCAAGACGACCAAGAAGCCCCTCCCGCAGTTCGAGGCCAACTTCGGCGCGAGCGTCGGCGACTACGGCTGGCGCCGCACGGACGTCGACATCACCGGCCCGCTGGTGAAGGGCTTCTCCTACCGCGTCATCGGCGCCTACCAGAAATCCGACGGCCTGAGCGCGTCGTACCGGGACAACCGCAAGGTCCTCAACACGACCCTGCAGTGGACCAACGGCAAGACCACGCTCCGCGCCTCTTACGACTGGCATCAGTTCGAGCTGGGCACCTTCGACGCCACCAACGTGATCGACAACACAGGCCCGATCCTGAAGCAGTACGCATCCCCCTTCGGCAAGAACTTCCGCTACGCGCCGGACTGGGGCACCTACGGCCTCTACTTCAACGACGTCCGCCTGAACGGGACCCACCAGTGGAACGAGAACTGGCAGACCCGCGTGTACTACCAGCGCGAGAAAGGCGACCGCCCGTCCATCGACTACCTCTACGTGGGCACCCGGGATTTCGTGAACAAGACGATCACGCTCGACTACTTCGACTACGACGAGAACTTCATCTCCTCCGCGTACGGCACCGACAACATCGGCAAGTACACGCTGGGCCCGGTGGACCTCCAGAGCAACTTCGGCTACCTCTACGACACCCGCAAGGGCGTCGGCGAGACGTTCACCTACACGCCCGGGTTCATCACCACCAGCCTGATCACCCCGGTCGACTTCAGCAAGATCGCGATCCCCTCCTCGCCCAAACACAAGCCCACGCCCAACCGCGAGGACGGCACGACGCAGACCTTCTACTTCCTGGAGACGGCCACCCTCCTGGACGGCCGGCTCATCGTGAACGGCGGCCTTTCCCGGGTCAAAGCCACCAATCCCCAGGCGCCGGCCAACGACACCAACGACACCGCCAAGCGCGCGGGCATCGTGGCCAAGCCGACGAAGGACATCTCGGTCTACTACGGCTACGCGACGATGTTCCAGGCGACGTCCGCCACCACGATCGACATCAACGGCAACCGCCTGCCCAACCGGCTCGGCGAGGGCAACGAGGTCGGCGTCAAGGCGAGTCTGTTCAACGGCCTCCTGACCGCGACGGTCGACTACTACTGGCTGGAGCTGAGCAACATTCCGGTGCCTTCCGGCTCCCGCAACTCGAGCGGCCTGGGCTACTACATCCTGTCGCCCTCCCGCAAGTACACGGGCTACGAGGCCGACCTCCAGTTCCAGCTCACCAAGGACTGGCAGCTGTCGCTGGTGGCCTGGACCGGCGAGACCCTCGACTCGGACGGCAAGCGCGCCAGCAACACGCTCAACGACAGCGCCGGCTTCTTCACCCGCTACAACTTCTCGCAGGGCAAGCTGGCGGGCTGGAGCGTGGGCGGAGGCACCTACTGGTCCGGCAACCGCTACTTCCGCGGCGGCCAGTCGTTCGACGCCTACTCGGTCACCAACCTGTTCGTCGGCTACCGGGTCAACGAAAACCTCAGCTGCTCCGTCCGCGTGAACAACGTCTTCGACGAGCAATACATCGCGGGCGCCTGGAGCACGGGTGACGCCGACATCGGCGACCCCCGTATGATCCGCTTCAGCGTGAACTACACCTACCGCTGATCCCGCCGGTTCTCTAGCCAGCGCGGGGCCCAGATCCACGATCTGGGCCCCTTTGTTTTCCGCCCCGTCCGCCCCGCCGCCCGCGGGCCGCAAAGGCGCGGATTCCGCCCCTGGTCATTTAATGTATGGCAAAGATCATCCAGCAGATAGCAACCCGCTCCCCGATATCATATGCTGGGGGGATGTCTCCGCCACTGCGCATCGGCTTGTTCGGCATCGGCCTCGACGCCTACTGGCCCCAATTTTCCGGACTCAAGGAGCGGCTCGAAGGCTATGTCCGTCGCGTCGCCGCCAAACTCAGCCGCCCCGGGGTCGAAGTCGTCAACCTGGGCCTGATCGACAACCCCGCCGGCGCCTTCGCCGCCGGACGCGAGTTCCGCCGGCAGGACGTCGACCTGATCGTGCTCTACGTCACGACCTACGCCCTGTCCTCGACCGTCCTGCCCGTCGTGCAGCGGGCCAAGGTCCCCGTGATCGTGCTCAACCTCGCCCCCGAGGCGGCCATCGACTACGCCCGCTTCAACGCCCTGGGCGACCGCACCCGGATGACCGGGGAATGGCTCGCCCACTGCTCCGCCTGCCCGGTCCCGGAGATCGCCAACGTCTTCCGCCGCGCCGGCATCCGCTTCCACCAGATCACCGGCCAGCTCGAAAACGACCCCGTCTGCTGGCAGGAGCTCGACGCCTGGGTCGAGGCCGGCCGGGTCGCCGCCGCCATGCAAGGCAACCGGCTCGGGCTCATGGGCCATTATTACGGCGGGATGCTCGACATCTACACCGACCTCACCGCCCAGTGCGCGACGTTCGGCACCCACGTGGAGATGCTCGAGGTCGACGAACTGTCGGCCCTGCGCCGCGAGGTGACGCCCGCCGCGCTGGCGGACCGGCTGCGCGAGATCCACGCCACCTTCGACGTGCAGCCCGACTGCCCGGCCGAGGACCTGACCGAGGCGGCGCGGACCTCGGTCGCGCTCGACCGGCTCGTCGCCCGCCACCAGCTCGGTTCGCTGGCGTATTACCACAAGGGCAGCGGCGTGCCGGAAAACGAGGCCACGATCGCCTCCATCATCCTCGGCACCTCCCTCCTGACCGCCCGGGGCGTGCCCGTGGCCGGCGAGTACGAGATCAAGAACGCCCAGGCCATGAAGATCATGGACCTCTTCGGGGTCGGCGGATCTTTCACCGAGTACTACGCCATGGATTTCCGCGACGACATCGTGCTCATGGGCCACGACGGCCCCGGCCACCTCGCGATCGCCCAGGGCAAGACCAAGGTCCGCCCGCTCCGCGTGTACCACGGCAAGGTCGGCCGCGGCGTCTCGGTCGAGATGGCCGTCCGGCACGGACCCGTCACGCTCCTGTCCGTCGTCGAGGCCGGCGACGGCCGCCTTGCGCTGCTCTGCGCCGAGGCCGAATCCGTTCCCGGTCCGATCCTGCAGATCGGCAACACGAATAGCCGCTACCGCTTCGCCTGCGGCGCGCGCGAATTCGTCAACCGCTGGAACGCCCACGGGCCCGCCCACCATTGCGCCGTCGGCGTCGGGCACATCGCCGATCGGCTGGACAAGCTCGGCCACCTGCTCGGCATCGCCACCAAGCGCGTGGTGTGAACCGGCGCCCGCCCCATGACCCCGACCCCGCGCCTGCTGCCCCTGCTCGCCTGCCTCGCCTTCCTCGACCCCGGCCTGCGCGGCGCGGACGCCGCGGCGCCCCCCGTCGTGGGCGCCGAGTGGGGCCAGGTCCTGCGCGAGTCGCGGACCGCACTCAGCCTGCAGGTCGTGGTCAACCCCCTCCTCCGCCGCGGCTCGCCCATCCATGCGGCCGCGTTCCAGGCGGTGGCCGATCTCGGCGCCGATCACGTGCGCTTCGTGCCGTGGCTGCCCTACCCGCGCCTGGCGGTCGCGGCGCTCGAACCTTTCGACGGGCAGCGGACGTCGTGGGATTTCTCCCTGCTCGACCCGCTGATGGAGGATTTCATGCGCGCCAGCGGCGGCCGGCCGGTCATGGCCTGCTTCAGCACGATCCCGGCCTGGCTGTTCATGACCGAGCGGCCGGTCGCCTACCCGCGCGACCCGGATGAGGTCACCTGGACCTACACGCAGGGCACCGAGCTGCGGCCGGGCGGGCTGCAGGAGCTGGGCGAGTACTACGCGCGGGTCGCCGGCTGGTATCTCGCCGGCGGCTTCGTCGACGAGGCCGGACGCCGGCACGAATCGGGCCTCCGCTACCGGGTCTCGCACTGGGAAGTTTTCAACGAGCCCGACCTCGAGCACCAGATGACGCCCCGGCAGTACACCGAGCGCTACGACGCCGTGGTGGAGGCCGTCCGCCGGGTGGCGCCGGACCTGAAGTTCGTCGGCCTGTCGCTCGCGCTGCCCAGCCTGCACCCCGAGATGTTCGAGCACTTCCTCAACCCCGCCAACCACCGGCCGGGCATCCCGCTCGACATGATCTCGTATCATTTCTACGCGCTCGTCGACCAGGAGCAGACGGCCGAACACTGGCAGTACACCTTCTTCGACCAGGCCGACCGCTTCGTCGCCACCGCCCGCTACATCGACGCCATCCGCCGGCGGCTGTCGCCCGCGACCCAGGTCGCGCTCAACGAGATCGGCACCATCCTGCCGGGCGACCGCGAGGCGCGCACGCGGGACTCGCGCGCCGATCCGGACATCCCCGCGGAGTACTGGAACGCCTCCGGCGCCCTTTTCGCCTACATCTTCATCGAGACCGCCAAGCTGGGCATCGAGGTCGTTTCCGTATCGCAGCTCGTCGGTTTTCCCACCCAGTATCCCAGCGTGACCATGGTCGACTGGCATACCGGCGAGCCCAACGCCCGCTTCACCGTGCTCCGGCTGCTCCACGAGCACTTCCGCCCCGGCGACCGGCTCGTGCCCACGCCGAGCCGGGAGAAATACCCCAACGTGCACGCGCAGGGCTTCGTGACCCCCCGCGGCCGCAAGCTCCTGCTGGTCAACAAGCGCTTCCGCGACTGCCCGGTCCGGCTGCCGGCGCCGGTCGCCGGCGGCACCCTGGAGACGATCGACACCCGCACCGGCGCCCGGGTCGCCCGGACCGAACGCTGGTCGGGCGACACGCTCGTGCTCGGCCCGTTTGCCGTGGCGGTGCTCTCGCTGCCCGACTGACCGCTTCCCGCTTCATGAACCCCGGTCCCTTCCTCGGCGTGGTCTTTCACTGGCTCGGCGGCCTGGCCGCCGGCAGCTTCTACGTGCCTTACCGCGGCGTGCGCGGCTGGTCGTGGGAGACCTTCTGGCTGGTCGGCGGCTTCTTCAGCTGGATCGCCGCCCCCTGGATCCTCGGCCTGGCCCTGACGCAGGACCTGGTCGGAGTCCTGGTCCAGACACCCGGACGCACCCTGTTCTGGGCCTGGTGCTTTGGCCTGCTCTGGGGGCTCGGCGGCCTCACTTTCGGCCTCACGATGCGCTACCTCGGCATGTCGCTGGGCTACGGGGTCGCGCTCGGCATCTGCGCCGCTTGCGGCACGCTGATACCGCCGGCCTTCAAGGGGACCCTGGCCGCCATCGCCTCGACGGCGGCCGGGCGCATGACCCTGGCCGGCATCGGCGTCTGCGTGGCGGGCATCGCCGTGTCGGCCTTGGCCGGGCTCAGCAAGGAGCGCGAGCTGCCCGAGCGCGAGAAGCACGCCGCCGTGAAGGAGTTCAATTTCCGGAAGGGGCTCGCGGTGGCGCTCTTCTGCGGGATCATGAGCGCCTGCATGGCCTTCGCCCTGGAGGCGGCCGAGCCGATCGCCCGCCTTTCCGCGGCCGCGGGCACGCCCGCGCTGTGGACCGGGCTGCCCAAGCTCGTGGTCGTCCTCGCCGGCGGCTTCACCAGCAACGCCGTGTGGTGCCTGGCCCTGAACGTCCGCCACCGCACCGGCGGCGAATACCTCGCGGGCCGGTCGCCCGCCGGCGAACCGGTGCCGCGCGCCCGCAACCTCGGCCTCTGCGCCCTCGCCGGCGTCACCTGGTACTTCCAGTTCTTCTTCTACACGATGGGCGAGACCCAGATGGGCCGGTTCGGGTTCTCGTCGTGGACCCTGCACATGGCGAGCATCATCATCTTCAGCACCCTCTGGGGCGTCGCGCTGAAGGAATGGCGCGGCACCAGCCCGCGCACCCACCGCCTCATCGCTGCGGGCGTCGCCATCCTCATCCTTTCCACCCTGGTCGTGGGCTACGGCAACTACCTCGCCGCCGCCTCGTGATCGCGCCCGCCATGCCGCCGCCCTCCCGCCCGCGCTCCTCCGCGCCGGTCCGGCTCGAGCAGGAGCTGCTCCACCCCCAGCCCCGGGCGGCCGCCCGCACGCCGCTCGACGCCCGGCGTTCGGATTGGGACGACCCGAGGGTTCGCCGGCAGCGGCTGCGCCGCGAGATCTGCCAGCTCGAGGCCGAGCTGCTCCAGCTGGCCGCGCCGGCCGACACAGCCATTCCCTCTCCCCTGCGCTTTGCCACCCCCCATGAACAAACGGGAATTCCTGAAATCGATCACGTTCTCCGGCCTGGCGCTCTCGGCGACCGGACGGAGTCTGGCCGCCCGGCCGGGCAGCGCCGCACCGCCTGAGACGCCTCCGGCCGCGCCGGGGGATATCTGGGCGGAGCTGCGCGCCGCCTACACCCTCGATCCCAGCCGGATCAACCTCGAGAACGGCTACTACTGCGTGATGCCGCACGCGACCCTCGAGGCGTCGTTCGCCCACGCCCGGGACCTCAATCTCGCGGGCTCCCACTACCTCCGCACCCGGCAGGCCGACGACAAGGCCGCGGTGCGCCGGGCCCTGGCGGAATCGGCCGGTTGCGCGCCGGAGGAACTGATCGTCACCCGCAACACCACCGAGTCGCTCGACACCGTCATTTCCGGCCTCGACTGGCGCGCCGGCGACGAGGCCGTGATGGCCGCGCAGGACTACGGCTCCATGCTCGACATGTTCCGGCAGCAGGCCCGCCGCCACGGCATCGTCAACCGCGTCGTCTCCCTCCCCCTGGATCCGCAGTCCGACGACGAGATCGTCTCGCTCTACGCGGAGGCCATCACGCCGCGCACCCGGCTGGTCCTGGTGAGCCACCTGGTGAACCTCACGGGCCAGATCCTGCCCGTCCGCCGGATTTGCGACGCCGCGCACGCGCGCGGCGTGCCGGTCCTCGTCGACGGCGCGCACAGCTTCGCGCACCTGGACTTCCGCATTCCCGACCTGGGCTGCGATTATTTCGGCGCCAGCCTCCACAAGTGGCTCGGCGCCCCGCTGGGCACGGGCCTGCTGTACGTGCGGCGGGACCGGATCGCGGGCCTCTGGCCGCTGTTCGGCGACACCGGCTACCCCGACGACGACATCCGCAAGCTCAACCACATCGGGACCAACCCGGTCCACGCGGAGCTGACCATCCTCGATGCGCTGCGGCTGCACGCGCACCTCGGCCCGGCCCGCAAGGAGGCGCGGCTGCGCTTCCTGCAGGAATACTGGACCAGCCGGGTGCGGGGCCGACCGGGCCTCACGCTGAACACCCCGGCCCAGTCCGCGCGCGCCTGCGCCATCGCCAACGTCCGGGTCGACCGCCTGCCCCCGGGGGAGCTCGCCCGGATCCTGCTCGAGAGGCACCGGCTCTGGACGGTGGCGATCGACGCGCCCGACGCGGGCGTGCGCGGCGTCCGCGTCACGCCCAACCTGTTCACGACCACCGCCGAACTCGACATCCTGGTCGACGCCCTCCGCATCCTGGCCTGAAGGCCGGACGCGGCGCGGCGCCGGGGTCCGCCCCGGCTCACTGCGGCGGAATCAGCGGCAGGTCGAGCCAGGCGAGGCCGATGTCGCGGCGCATGTGGCTGATGCTGCGCCCGCCGGGGGCGTCGTAGAAGAGCGCCAGCCGGTCGCCCTGCTTCACCACCGAGGGCAGCCCGATGCACGTCGTGCTCCACGCGCAGTTCCTGCCGTCGAGCACGACCGCCTTGTTCGCCGGGTCCCAGCGGTTCAGGTCCTTGGTCCAGTAGACCCAGATCGAGTCCGTGTACTCGACCGTCGCGGGCCCGGTCTGGTTGCCGAGTTCCTTGGGCAGGTTCTTGTCGTCGAGCCCGAGATCCCGGTAGGTCGAAATCCCGATGTGGTTCGTGAAGAGAAACCAGGTCTGGTTGGCGGGTTCGTAATACAGCGACGAGTTCTCCACCTGCTCTTCCGAAGGCACGATCGGCCGCGGGTCGACGGTCCAGGGGCCGTCGAGGTCCCGGGTGCGGGCGATGCTCAGCGTGCGCAGGATCGGCTTGTCCGTCGACGCGGCGAAGAACATCAGGTACTCGCCGCCGTGCCGCACGATGTGCCCGGGGCTGGCGGTGTCGGAATAATAGGAGCCGTGCTGCGGCCGGAACGGGGTGACGTCGTACTGCTTCGTCCACGGCCCGGCCGGCGTGGCGGCCTTGGCCTTCATCGTCGTGTAGGGGAACCAGGGCACCCGGTCCGGCGGCGGCGAGGTGTTCGGCGTCCCGAGGTAGAACATGTGCCAGGTGTCGCCGTCGCGGTAGGTCGTGCCGTAGCTGGCCGAGGCCGAGTCCATCCGCCCTTTCTCGCCGAGCGGCAGCGCCGGGCCCCGCTTGGTCCAGTGGACGAGGTCGGTGCTGACCGCCAGGCAGGCGAGCCAGCCCTGGACCCCGGCGCCGTCATAGTGCATGTAGAAGCTGCCGTCCTGCTCGAACACCCAGACGTCGCGCGCGCCGAGGTAGTCGCACTGCTCCGGGCCGTCGCCATGCTTGAGCACCGGGCCGTGGTCGCGGGCCTCGAGGCGGAACCGGGCCGGCGGCCGTCCGTCCGGATACGTGACGATCTCGCGGGCGGGCACCACGCGCGTGCCGCGGGTCGGTTCGGCGGCGCCGGCGGCGCCGAGCAGGGCCAGCAGGCTCGCGGCGAGCGCGCCGACCGAGAGCAGCTGTGGAAAGCGAAGGATGGGGCGGGGGGTTTTCATGGGAGTGACGGGCGGGGGCAACGGGGCGCTCAGACCGCCGGCGCGTAGACGGCGTTCCGGCTGCCGAGGAGGATGTCGAAGCCGTAGTGCGGGTTGCGGGCGTTGCGGGCGTAGAGAATCTGGCCCTGCTTGACGGAATAGTGGCGCAGCGAGCCGTCGGGGTTGGTGCCGGCGAGGATCTGCACCACCGTATTCACCCGGGCGAGCTGCCCGATCGCGCCGAAGACGGCGGGATCGGCGCCGATGTCGTCCCAGCCCAGGCTCTCGTTCACCGCGGTGCCGGAGATGACGTAGTCGGTGCCGGCCCCGGATTTGCGCTCGGCGACGTTGAGCGCCAGCTCGCCTTCCGCCGTCGGCCGCCCGTCCGTCACGTTAACGAAGGGAAACCGGCCCGTCACCCTGCGGCGGCCGGCCGCGGCCTCCAGGCGCACGGGCAGCCGGGCGGCCACCGCCGCGCCCGGCAGGCGCACCGGCGCGGACTCGTAGGTGAGGTGCCGGTAGTGGTGGTCGATCTCGAAGCGGGCCTGCGGACGCAGCGAGCGGAAGAGTTTCTCGGACACGCCGAGCTCGCTCGTGCCGCAGCTGAGGTGACCGAACTCGAAGCACTCGAAGCCCTGCGCCGCCCCGGTCGTCCACGCCGGCGCCATGTCCGCGAACAGCTTCGCCAGGAACGCGGCGTTGTCGAAGCCCGGGAAATGATACAGCCCGTTGCTTACCAAGCCCGCGTCGCCGACGACCGCCAGCCGGCCCCGGCCCGACTTCACGACGAAGCCGAACGTCTGGCCGTCATAGGTCAGCAGCGGCTCCGCCCCGGCCGGCAGCCGGCCGGCCAGGACTCGGCCGCCCTGGCCGTAGCCCACCTTCAGCTGGCCGTGGACGGCCGGCAGGATGTTGTTGTCGTCCGACATGAAGTCGTGATCCCACCGCACCCCGAGCCGGTCCAGCAGCGGCGTCACGCGCTCGAAATCGAAGTTCTCCTCCCAGAAATCCGCGCGGGACAGGAACGAGTTCAGCATCAGGATGACGCTGCCGCCGCGGTTGAGGAAGTTGAGCAGCGCGGTGATGTCCGGTGCGTCGATCCGGTACGGCGAGGTGCCCTCATACAACGGGTAGTCGGGGTTCGGGATCATCAGGATGTCCGCATCGGCCAGCGTCATCTCGCTGTAAGGCTGGTTGAGCAGCCGGATGTCATAGCTCGCGAGCAGGTCGGAGTAGAGCATCGAGGCCCCGTTCGGGTGGTAGACATCGAACGGGGAGTACCGGCCGTAGTTGGTCCGGTAGCCGCCCGTGAAGATGTTGCGGCTCAGCCGGTGGCCCGGCATCATGTGGAAAAAGCTGTCGATCACGATTCGTTTCATGGGGAAATGCGATGAGCGTTACCGGGCGGCGGCGGCGGCCTCAAGTACCAAGGGATTCCGCACCCGGCAGTCGCCGGGCTCGGGGCCCCAGCCGATGTAGGAGGCGGCTTCGTAGAAGATGAAGCCGCTGAACCGGCCATCGGCCTGCGTCCGGCGCACCTCGGCGGCCAGCTGGTCGCCGGGCGTCTCGATATACCGGTTCACCGTGACCGGCAACCCGCGGGCCCGCGAGCGGGCGATCATCTCCTGCGCGACCGCGTCGTCGTACAGCGCGGCGAAGGGATAGCTGAAGAACCGCATGATCGCCGCGTCGATGATGCCCTCGTCGATCCAGCGGCGCCACTGGAAGTCGATGTTGGCGGGATAAGCGAGCCGCCGGTTCGCCGGCGGGTCCGGCCGGAAGAAGTCGAGCTGCAGGTTGTAGCGCAGGGGCTTGCCGCTCCGGGCCAGCCGGCGGTGACACTCCCGCAGGAATTCCGTGTAGGCCTCGCCGCGCACCGCGGCGATGGCCCGCCGCAGGTCGCCGGACCGCGCCCGCGCCTTGGCCAGCACCACGTCGTTGTAGCCGTAGTCCTCGGGGTGGTCGGTGTGCGTGCTGTGATTCTCCTCCCGGAAATCCACCCCGTCCACGCCGGCGGCGATGATGTCATCAAGGCACTGCAGCCAGAACGCCTGCACGCGCGGCTCCGTCTCGCACAGGGCGCCGGGCAGGTACTGGTTGCGCCCGCGCGCGAACGCGATGAAACCCTGCCTGCCGTTGGCCTCGGCCGCGTCGAGCGGGAGGTCGGCGGTGGCGATCCGGTCCGCCTTCCGGTTCGCCGCGTCCAGCACCACCTCGGCCGCGCCCCAGCCGTAGTCGAAGATCAGGCCGGAGGTCCGAAAGTCCACGAGGTTGGCGGCCCACACCGTCCCGCCCGAGGCGAACACGCCCGGAATTTCGCGTCCCTGGGCGTCGAGGGCGGTCAGCAGCGCCAGCCCGGAGTTGGAGAAATCGGGGGTGCCGCCGGCAAAATCGGTCGTCACGAGGATGTACCGGTCGGTCAGCTCCAGCCCCGTCAGCGTCAGCACGCGTACCGGATCGCCGGCCCGGGTGAGGACCCGGCCATGCTGGTCCCGGACCTCCCGCGGCGAGGGCTCCACCGTCTCCCGGCACGCGAACGGCACCGGCTTCGGCTGGTAGCGGTGGTTGTTCGGGCTCGTCCAGATCTGCAGATGCTCGGCCGTGAGCCGGGTGGGTGCGGCGTCCTTCTTCGTGAGGCGGATCGTCCGGACCGTCGCGGTCGCCACCCCGTCGGGGAGGTCGTCCGTGCGCCGCTTGATCCGCAGCTCCGGATGGTCGCGCACGAAGGGATCCATCCAGGCCAGCCGCCCGCCGATGCTGTCCAGCACGCCCCAGCGCGCCGCCGCCTCCGTGCCCTCCGGAAACAGGATGGCCGGCCCCGTCTCGTAGGGCTTGAAATAGGCGTACACCTCGAGGCCGTGCCGGTGACCCGCCTCGACCGCCACCTTGAGCGGGTGGCCCAGCCCCCGGTAGGTCTCCGCGTAGTACCGCCACTCGCTCTTCGCGTCGCCTTGGTAGGGAAACTCCTCCGTAAACCCTTCCGGGATCAGGTAGCCGCCGCGCCCGTCGCCGTAATAGGCCCAGCTCACCCGCCGGATGCCGAGCGCCGCCAGCCGGGCCATCAGCGCGTCGATGTCCCGGGGCGTCAGCGCGCGACCGGCCTTGATCGTGTCGTCGGGAAAATCCACGAGCGCCTCCAGCACGAACGGCCGGTCCGGCCCGGGAGGCGCCGCCGGCGCGGAAGCCGCGAGGCCGGCTGCGAGGACGAAAAGGGACCACCGTCGGCTCAGGTTCATGGGCGGGCGGGACTCATCGGCCGGGAATCGCGGACGCCGTGACGGGGTTGATTGCGAGCGCGTTCATTTGGCCTAGGCGAGCCGGACCTTGGAGTAGAAGATGCCCTGGCCGGAGGGTTGGACGGCCCAAAGCGCGACCAGGATCGTCCCGTCGGGCAGCACCGTCGCCGACGGCTCGCCGAAGGCGAAATTCGTCCAGTCGACGAAGTCCGTGGTGCCCTTGCCCTGCACCGCCACCTCGGCCGCCCACACGCGCTCGTTGATCTGGATGCCGAAGTCGGTCGCCGTCGGATTCGCCACCGCCATCCAGATCCCGATGTCGCCAAACTTTCGCTGCACATAGACGAAGAGCGCCCGCCCGTCCGCCAGGGGCGCGAGCCCCGTCGAATGCCCCATCGTGCCGGTGGACCGCGTCGGGCTCCAGGTGACGCCGCCGTCCGCCGAGACGGCGTACGCGTTGGGCCGGTCCTCCTTGTGCGCATGCCACGCGGTGCCGAGCAGGCGTCCGTCGGCCAGCTCCACCACCCACGCTTCCGCGCCGGCGGCATCGGGCTCGGGATAGCGGAGCATGGACCGGTGCGACCACGTCCGGCCGTCGTCGCGGCTGAGCAGGCTGATCACCTGGTTCTTCTCGGCCCGCAGCCGGGGATCGTGGGAGTTGCACGGGGAATAACAGCACACCAGATCGCCGCGCCGCGTCACGCACATCGGGCCGGGCGCCTCGGCGCTGCCCGGTATCGGCATCGGGATGACCCGCAGCGGCTCCCAGGTGTGCCCGAAATCCCGCGAACGGCTCCAGACCAGGTCGTTCTGCTTCAGTCCCTGGGTCACCTCGTTCCAAGCCATTTCGCCCGGCTGGTCGATCGGCGTGCGCATGCCGTAGAAATACATGTCGCCCCGCGGCGAGCCGCTGATCGAGCCGAAGATCGAATAGCGGTCCGCCAGTTCGGGCCAGATCAACGCCGGCTCGGACCAGGTCGCCCCGTTGTCCGTCGACCGGGCGATCATCGGCTTGAAGTCGTTCCGCCCGAGCGCCTCCTGCCCCATGAAGCTGCACGCGACCTCGCCGCGGCCGCGCGCGACGCAGCGGGGACCCGCGGCGATGCCCGTCGGCGTGCCCGGCTGGCGTTTGGTAATGTAGCCCTGGGACAGGATTTCGTATTTCATGGAGGGGGAGATGACGGGGAAATGCCGGCGGCGGAGCCGGGGAGGCGGGGGGGAGCCCGGGGCAGGCAGCATCGCGCGAGGCCGGCGACGCTGCCCGCCATCCTAGAGCAACCGCCCCCGGGGCGGAATCGCGGGAATGATCTTTGCCATACAGTATATGCCACCCCGGGCCGGCCGGGACGCCGCGGCGGCTGGCTACGGCGTCAGCTCCAGCGTGACCACGGAGGCCGGCGGCAGCGTCACCTCCAGGCGGCCGCCCGACAACCGGGCGCCGGCGAACGGCCGGAGCCGCACGGTGTCAGGCCGGTCGAACGTGTTGTGCGCCTGCACGGTCGGGGCGTGCAGGATGCGGCCCGCGACCGCCCCGGCCTCGGCGCCGCGCAGGCTCACCTCGACCCGGGCCTCGCGTCCGGGGTCGGTGTGCGCCAGCGACAGCGCGATCCGGCCGTCCCGGCGCGACGCCGACGCGCTGATGGCCGGCAGCTTCCGGCTCCCGATCTCCCAGTCGTCGCCGGCCAGATGCAGGGGCAGGTAGGTGGCATCCTGGTGGACCTGGAAAAGGTCGAACACATGGTAGGTCGGCGACAGCACGATCCGCGGGCCGTCGGTCAGCACCACCGCCTGCAGCACGTTGACGGTCTGGGCGATGTTCGCCATCCGCACCCGCGCGCCGTGGTGGTGGAACAGGTTGAGCGTCAGCGCGGCGACCATGGCGTCGCGCATCGTCGACTGCTGGAACAGGAAGTCGGGATTCGCGCCCGGCTCCGGCTCCCACCAGGTGCCCCATTCGTCCACGATCAGCGCCACGCGCTTCTTCGGATCATAACGGTCCATGATCGTGCCGTGGCGGGCGAGCAGCTCGTCCATCACCAGGCAGCGCTCGAGGGTCCGGCCGTATTCCTCGAGGCTGAACTCCGTCGCCCGGCCCTTGTCTTCCCCCCACGGCGGCATGGCGTAGTAGTGCAGCGTGAGCCCGTCCATCAGGCCCCCGGCCCGCTTCATCAACACCTCCGTCCATTCGTAATTCGCCCCGTTGGGCCCGCAGGCGATCTTGCTCACCCGATTGCCGCTGAGGTGGCGCACGTACGTCTGGTAGCGGCGGTATTCGTCGGCGTAGTATTCCGGCCGCATCATGCCGCCGCAGCCCATGTTCTCGTTGCCGATGCCGAAATAGGGCAGCCGCCACGGCTGCTCGCGACCGTGCGCGCGGCGCAGCTCCGCCAGCGGCGACCGGCCCGCGAAGGTGCAGTACTCGACCCATTCCTGCATCTCGCGCACCGTGCCGCTGCCGACGTTGCCGCAGATGTAGGGCTCGGCCCCGATCTGCTCGCACAGGTCGAAGAACTCGTGGGTTCCGAAATGGTTGTTCTCCACCACGCCGCCCCAGTGGGAGTTCAGCATCGCGGGCCGCGCCGCGCGCGGGCCGATCCCGTCCCGCCAGTGATACTCGTCGGCGAAGCAGCCGCCCGGCCAGCGCAGGACGGCGGGACGCAGCCGGCGGAGCGCCGCGACCACGTCGGAGCGGATGCCGCGCACGTTCGGGATGGCGGCGTCCTCCCCCACCCACAGGCCTTCATAGATGCCGCGGCCGAGGTGCTCGGCGAAGTGCCCGTAGAGGTTGCGGTTGAGCGTGAATGAGCCCTGGTCGGCGTGGATGACAATTCGGTTCATGGGAAAAGGGGGCGTGGCGCTCCGGCCGCCATGCCCGCGCGGGGCCCGGCCGGACCGGCGACATCCGGCCGCGTCAGCCGGATCCGGTCAGCAGCACCTTGCCGGTCCGGCCCGAGGCGAACAGGCGGAAGGCCTCGGCCCCGCTCGTGAGCGGCAGCCGGTGGGTGACCAGGCGGGCGATCGGCAGGCCCTGCCGGTAGAGCGCCAGCATCGCGTCGAATTCGCCGAAATGGTAGAACCACGCCCCGAACGCGGTGATGTCACGGCGGATGAAATCCTCGCTGATCGACAGCTCGACGTTGTGCTGGTGTTCGCCGTTGAAGACCACCACCCCGCCGGTCCGGACCGCGGCGAAACACTGCTTCGCCGTGACCGCCCGGCCCGCGGCCTCCACGCAGGCGTCCGCCCCGCCCCCGGTCAGGCTCCGGACCGCCTCGACCGCGTCGACCGCCTTCGCGTCCAACGTGCGCCAGGCGCCGTAGCCCTCGGCCAGGGCCCGGCGCTCCGGCGACAGATCGATGCCGATCACCCGTTTCCCGAGGTAGGTCTGCATGATGACCTGCCCCAGCCCGATGGGGCCGAGGCCGAATACCGCCACCGTGTCGACCGGATACCGGGCCAGCATCGTCGACGTGTGGTAAGGCACCCCCAGCGCATCCCCGCTGATCAGCACCCCCACCTCCCACGGCACATCGTCCGGCAGCAGGTGGCAGGCGTTCGCCGCGGTCACGAAGGTCTGCGCGTGCATGCTGCCGTGGAACTGCCGGTCGGCGCACCAGGTGTACTGGCGGCGCTCACAGTAGCGGCAATGCCCGCAGCCGGCGATGGCGCTGACGCCGACGCGGTCGCCCACCCGGAGGCCGGTCACGCCCGCCCCGAGCGCCGACACGACCCCGGCCCCTTCGTGGCCGAAGTTGCCGGACGGAAACCCGGGGCCGGCATAGCCGTGCAGCTCGCTGCCGCACAGCGCGGAGGCCACGGTGTCGATGGCCACCTGGCCCGGACCGGGGAGGGGGACGGGAACCTCGACGACCTCGATCGCCGACTGGCCCTGGAAAAGGAGGGATTTCATGGCATCAGTCGCTCACGCGCGGGGAGAGGAGGTCGGCGTCGATGGGAAACTCCGCGGCCAAATCGACCGGCCGGCGCAAGGCTGCGGACCGCCGCAGCGCGGCCTCGAACTGCAGCTCCGTCAGGCCGGCCACGCCGGGAATCGGTGGGGCCGTCCGCGCCCGCACGGATGCGATGTACGCCTGGATCGACCTGGCGAAGGTCGCCTTGTACTGGTCCCAGCGCGAAAAATTCCGCGGGATGGCGTGCACCTCCTGCCGCCCTCCGCGATGATCCCACACCTCCAGGCGGTCATCGAGACACCGCAGGTTGATCCGGCCATGCTCGAGGGCGAACGTCAGGTCGAACAGGGGAAAGCCGAAGTCCATGGACTGCGTGCCCAGGATCACGCCGGTCGCCTGCCCCTCGGTGCGGAACGCCGCCGCGAGGTCCACCGCCAACGTAGACCGGAATTCATGGGGCCGGTCCCCGGCCAGCGCGGTGACCTCGCGCACCGGGCCGGCCAGCCACTGGATGAGGTCGATGCAGTGGCTCCAGCAGGCGTAGTGCACGTGCCCGTTGATGGTCCGCACCGCGCCGAGTCCCCGCTCGGCGATGAGCCGGCGCGCCGCCTGCGTGTGGTCGAAGAAACGATAATTGAAGATCATCGCCGTCTCCGTGCCCGCCGCGCGAGCCTGCCGCAGCAGCTGGTGCCCCTCGTGAAAATCCTCCTCGCGCACGTTGGCCTGCCCCTGCCGCGCCGTCAGCGGCTTCTCGAACAGCACGCGCCGGGGCCGGTGGGCGAGCAGCTCGAGCGCCAGCTCGAGCCGGACGGTCTCGGCGGTGAGATGAAACACGCAGTCGGGCTGATGCGACATCAGCTCGGCCACCGAGCCGCAGCTGCGCCCGCCGTATTGCGCGGCGGCGCGGGTCGCCTTCTCCCGCGTGCGATTCCAGTAGAGAAACTCCACCTCCGGCATCGCGGCGAGGACCGGAAGGTAGTTGTCCGTCGCGACCACGCCGAGGCCGAGAATGCCGATCTTCATGGGTGTTGCTCCTGGTGCGGGGAAGCGTCCGGGCCGGAGCTCACTCCCGCACGATCTCGATCGGCAGCGCGAAGATGCGCGTGAGATCGGCGTGGTTGGCCGGCTGCGGCTTCGGGCTGCGGTCGTACACGAGGATGAGCCGGTTCGGGCTCACCTCGATCACTTCCGTGTACGAGGACGAATGCCAGTGCCGCCGGTCGGGCTGCCCTGCCGCCGGAGCCGGGCCCGCGTCGGGCCCGATCCGGTAGGTCCGGTCGGGTGCCCAGCGGTCGTGCAACTGCACGATGTCGACTTCCTGCCAGCGTTCGCCGCGCGGATCGGTGGAGAGCCAAAGCCCGATGCCGGGACGGCCCGACGACAGCACCAGCGTGCCGTTGGCCGCGCGCAGCAGGCTCGGCTCCACGCTGTAGGCCGGCAGCACGTCCGGCTTCGTCCAGGTGCGTCCCTGGTCATGGCTGTAGGCGCGGCGCAGCTTCCACTCCCGTCCGCTCCCGACCCGGAACACCGTCATCAGGTCACCGTCGGCCAGCTGGATCATGGCGATCTCGTTCGGGCCCTCGGCTTCCCCCGGCAGCCCGGTGGCGTCCGCGACCGTCGAGAAATGCCTCCAGGTCAGGCCGCCGTCCTCCGACGCAAAGATGACGTTCCGATACTGGCTGTCGCCCTTCCTCATCCCGTAGCCCGTGGCGAGCAGGCGGCCGCCCACCTCCAGCGCATTGCCGTCGAACACCAGCGGCACATAGCGGTTCGACGGCGTCAGGCCGGGCACCGGATCCGCCCCGTAGAATCCCCAGCCGATCTTGCCGGCGACCGGCCAGGGCCAGTCGCGGACCTTGACGGCCTGCGGCTCCAACACCACGCGCGCCCCGGCCCGTTCGATGCGGGTGTACGTCGCCTCGAAATTGTGCTCCTCGCCCGGCGTCACGGGATACAGGTACGCCGGGATGCCCAGGAGCGACCCCTCCGGACCCGGGGTGTAGACCATGGCCTGGTGCTCGGCCACGAAATCGTACCGCCGGCTCCAGGTGCGGCCGTGGTCCCGGGAGAACTGCAGCCCGGACAGGTTCCGGGGATTGTCGTAGTAGTCCGACACCAGGGAATACGAGATCAGCAAGTCCCCGTTGGGAAAGCGCGCGGCCGAGGCCACCGGGTGATTCATGACCCAGCGGCGGTTGGGCCCCTCCTCCCAGGCCAGCTGCGCCGCCACCTGCACCGGCTGCCCAAACCGCAGCCGCAGGCCGTCGAGCTGCACCTCGGCCATGACTTCCGGTTCGCCCGCGGCCGCCGCGGCGGACGCCAGGAGCAGGCCCGCCAGCGCGGCGCCAAGGGCGGCAAACATTTTTATGAACCAGGCGGGAAAGGGGCGGGAAGACAGGCGCATGATGGGGATGGTCGGTGCGGCGGAGCATAGCCAATCCCAACCCGCCCGGGAATCGCGAGAATGATCATCTCCATATAACAAATGCCACAATGTTCAGGCAAATTCGCCTTATTTCTTCGAGCAAGGTCGAGAAATTCCTTTCCGCCATACGGGATATGACCACGCGCGCCCGCCGGCCGGCGCCGGTCAACGGCCCGCGGCGGCGGCCTCGGCGACCGCGGGGGCGGAAATCTCGATCTCCCCGGGCCGGGGGCCGAACTTGAGGTACTCGTACACCTCGTAGAAGTTGAAGCCGGCGAACCGGCCGTCGGCGCGGAAGCGGAGCAGCTCCGCCTTCACCTGGCTGCCGGCGAAGCCCTGGGCGACGTAGCGGTTGACGGTGACCGGCAGCCCCCGGGCCTGGCAGCGCGCGATCATCTCCTGGGCGATGGGATCGTCGAACACGGCCGCCGGCGGATAGCTGAAGAAGCGCAGGACCGCCTCGTCCATCAACCCCTCGTCCACCCACCGGCGCCAGTCGAAATGGACGTTGAGCGGATACGCCAGCAGCCGCTCGGCCGGCGGGTGCGGACGGAAGAAGTCGAGCTGCAGGTTGTACCGCATCCGCTTCCCCGCCTGCCCGAGCCGGCGCTTGCATTGGCGGAGGAATTCGGTGTACGCCTCGCCGCGCACCGCGGCGATGTTGGCCAGCAGGTCGCCCGGGCGGACCCGGGCCTGCTCGAGTACGACCGCGTTGAAGCCGTACTCGTGCGGGTAGTCGGTGTGCGTGCTGTGGTTCTCCTCCCGGAAATCCACGCCGTCCACCCCCGCGGCGATCATCTCCTCCAGGCACCCGAGCCAGAAGCGCTGCACCGCCGGCTCGGTCTCGCAGAGCGCCCCGGGCAGGTACTCGTTGCGGCCCCGCGTGAACGCGATCAGTCCGCGCCGGCCGTTCGTGTTCGGCGCGTCCAGGGCCACGGCGGCGGCGCCGAAGCCGTGATCGTACATCAGCCCGGCGCGCCGGAAATCGTTCGAGGGCGCGAACGCGATGGCGCCGCCGGTCGCAAACACGCCCGGGATCTCGCGGCCCGACTCGTCCAGGGCCTGCATCAGCTCGAGCCCCGAGTTCACGAAGTCCGGCGCACCGTCCTTGAACGTCGTGGTGACGAGGATGTACTTGTCCTGCAGGTCCAGCCCCGAGAGCGTCAGCACCCGCACCGGGTCCCCCTGGCGCGTGAGCAGGCGGCCGCGCTGGTCGCGCACGTCGCGCCGGGCCGGCTCGACCGTGTCGGTCAGCGTGAAGCGGACCCGGGTCGGCTGGTAGCGGTAGTTGTTCGGGCTCGTCCAGATCTGCAGGTCATCCTCCGTGATCCGGGTCGGCCCGGCATCCTGCTTCGTCAGCTTGATCGTCCGCACCGGCGCGGTCGCGTCGGCCGGCCTGACGTCGTCCGTTCGCCGCCGGATGCGCAGCTCCGGGTGGTCGCGCACAAACGGATCCAGCCACGGCATCCGCCCGCCCCGGTGGTCGAGCAGGCCCCACTCCCGGGCCTCGGGCGAACCTTCGGGAAAAACATAGCCGGGACCGGTCTCATAGGGCTTGAAGTAGGCATACACCTCCAGGCCGTGCCGGTGTCCGGCCTCGACCGCCACCTTGAGCGGATTGCCCAGGCCGCGGTAGGTGGCCTCGTAGTTGTCCCACTCGCCCTGGTAATCCTCGCGGTAGCCTTTCGGCACCAGGTAGCCGCCGCGCCCGTCGCCATAATAGGACCAGCACACGCGCTTGATCCCCATCGCGGCCAGCTTGGCCATCAGAGCGTCGATATCCTGGACGGTCAGCGGCCGGCCGCTGCTCGTGACGTCATCGGC
The DNA here is from genome assembly GCA_016795545.1 of Opitutaceae bacterium. Lineage (GTDB taxonomy): Bacteria > Verrucomicrobiota > Verrucomicrobiia > Opitutales > Opitutaceae > Lacunisphaera. The sequence continues at coordinate 5,050 of JAEUGX010000053.1, read as the reverse complement.
AAAATCTACCGTCGTCTCGAGTCGGAACGGCCGGGCCGCGGACTCCGGCTCGGCCGCCACGCCCCGAGCGGCGACGGCCGCCAGCAGGCCGGCGGCCAGGATTGCGCCGGCGCGGGCGGCCAGGCGACTACGCGGGTGGAGTGATGACGGGGCCGGGGGGACGGGGGACAGGATCATGGGGCGAAAAATCTCGGCACCGAACGGCGCCGGTGGAGCATACGGTGCCGCGGCCCGGCGGGAGAATCCCGCCGATGATCTTTCGCATACAATAAATGCCGCGCAGGATGCGCGGGGCGGCCCGGCCGCCGGGGAATCACACCTTGAGCTCGACCAGGCTCTGCGGCCGGAAGCTGAAGCCCCAGCCAGGGGTGTCCGCCGGGTAGGCGCGGCCCTTCTCGATGCGCAGCGGACGATCAATCAGGCCGTCCACCCAGTCGAAGGACTCCACCCCGTAGGCGTCGGGAATCGTGCAGCAGAGCGCGGCGTCGTATTCTTTGTAGTAGTGCGGCAGCACCGGCAGGTGGTGCGCCCGCGCCAGCGCGGCCGACTCCAGCCAGCCCTCGACGCCGCCCAGCCGGAGGATGTCCGGCTGCCACAAGTCGATCGCGCTGCGCCGCGCCAACTCGCGCAGCGGCACCAGGTCGAACTCGCGCTCGCCCATGGCCAGCGCGATCCCGGCGTTGGCCCGCAGCGCGGCGTAACCGTCGAAGTCCGTGTGCACCAGCGGCTCCTCGAACCAGTGGATGCCGTGGGCGCGCGCGCCCAGCGCCAGCTCGAGCGCGGCGGGGTAGTCGAGCCCCTGGTTCGCGTCGATCATGATGCGCACGTGCGGCCCCACGGCCTCGCGGACCTTGGCGATCCGCTCAAGGTCGCGCGCGCGCTCCGGCGAGCCGACCTTGAGCTTCACGGCGGTGAAGCCGCGCCGGACGTAGCCCGTCGCCTCGCCGACCAGCTCATCGAGCGAGTAGGACAGCCAGCCCCCGCTGCCGTAGACCGGCACGCTGCGCGCGTGGGTGCCGAGCAGCCGCCATACCGGCTGGCCCAGGTGGCGCCCCCAGGCGTCCCACATCGCGAGATTGACCACGCCCCGCGCCCAGCGGAGCAGCCCGGTGGCCCCGAAGTACTCGAAGGATTTGTCGCACTCCGCGTTGAAGGCCTTCGTGTCCGACACCTCGCGCCCCACCGCCAGCGCCCGCACGTCCGCCAGCGCGCCGCGGATCGCTCCCGGATTGAAGTGAAAAGCCAGCAGGTAGCCTTCGCCGGTCGTGCCGTCCTCCAGCGTGACCCGCGCGACCACAAAGTTGATTGCGGGAATCTGGTGCGTCGCGTCCGCGATGGGGCGCGACAACGGCGATTCGGCGGTGAAGTACTCCAACGTCTTGATCCGGGTGCGGCTCATGGAGCCCCCAGCCAATCCCCGGCGCCCCCTCCGCCGCAACCGTTTTTCTCGCCTCGGGGCGCCTGAACTAGGCCCTATTTCAACCTTGCCCGCGGCGCGCGCGTGCTGCGTGGATGTGAGCCCGCCCCCGCCCATGACCGCCGATCGTCCCCTGCCCCGCGTCTTTGTCCTCGGTGACAGCATCTCGATGCATTACGGCCCGCACCTCGAGAGCTTCCTGCGCGGTTCGTGGCGCTATGAGCGGAAACAGGGGGCGCCGGCTTCGCTCGACCTCGGCCAGGGCGCCAACGGCGGCGACTCCGCGGCGATCCTGGCCTGGCTGCGCGCACGCCGCGCCGCCGGCGGCCTCGCCGCCGACTGGCTCCTGCTCAACTGCGGCCTGCACGACATCAAGACCGACCCGGCCACGCTCCGGCGGCAGATCGTCCTGGCCGACTACGTCGCCAACCTGCGGGCGATCCTGGCCGAAGCCCGGGTACTCGGGCTCCGCGTGGCCTGGGTGCGCATCACCCCCGTCGTCGAGGCGCTGCACAACGCGGTCCCGCGCCGCAAGGATTTCAACCGGTACCAGGCCGACGTCGACGCGTACAACGCCGCGGCCGACGCCGTCATGCGGGAGCACGCCGTGCCGCGCCTCGACCTGCATGCCTTTACGCTGCCGTTCCTGCCGTCCGGTTGCGAGGACGGGGTCCATTTCCACGAGGAAGTCCGCCGCCTGCAGGGCGCCTTCCTCGCCGGCGCGCTCCACGCGCTGCACCCGGCTCCCTGAGCCTCTCGCCGCTCAGCCGGTCGCCCGGCGCTGCGCGGCCTGCACCGGGTCATGGAGATGGCAGGCCGCGCGGGTGCCGCCGCCGGCTTCGATGAGCTCCGGCCGCAGCGTGCGGCAGGGCGCAAAGCACTCGCCGCATCGGGGGTGGAACGCACACCCCGGCGGCAGGCGGCTCGGGTCCGCCACCTCGCCGGGCACATCAAAGCGCATCTTCACGTCGGGATCGGGCCACGGCACCGCCGACAGCAGGGCCCGGGTGTAGGGATGTTTCGGCTGCGTGAACAGCTCGTGCACCGGGGCCAACTCGACGATCCGGCCCGCGTACATGACGGCTACGCGATCGCAGAAATGCCGGACCACGTCGAGATTGTGGGCGACGAAAAGGTAGGTGAGACGAAATTCGGCCTGCAGGTCCTTGAGCAGGTTCAGCACCTGCGCCTGCACCGACACGTCGAGGGCCGACACGGCCTCGTCGGCCACCACCAGCGACGGGCGCATGATCAGCGCCCGGGCGATGCCGATGCGCTGCCGCTGGCCGCCGGAGAAGGCGTGGGGGTAGCGGGACCGGTGCTCGGGCTTGAGGCCGACCTTGCGCAGGATGTCCGCCACCCGGTCATCGAGCTCCGCGCCGCGCGCCAGCCGGTGGATGACCAGCGGCTCCGCCACGATCTGGCCGACGGTCATGCGCGGGTTGAGCGAGGAAATCGGATCCTGGAAGATCATCTGCATCCGCGGCCGCAGCGGCTTCAACGCACGCTCGGGCAGCGTGGCCAGGTCGACCGCGGGCCCGTCATCTGGTCGGAATAACACCGTGCCGGCAGTGGGCGTGAGCGCTCGCAGGATACATCGCGCCGCCGTCGTCTTGCCCGAGCCCGACTCACCGACGAGCCCGAGCGTCTCGCCTGGTGCCAGGTCGAAGGTCACCTCATCCACCGCCCGGACCAGCCCGGTCACCTTGCGCACGAAGCCTCGCCCGTAAATGGGGAAATGTTTTCCCAGGCCACGGACGGAAAGCAGCGGGGGGCTCACGACACGGGGATCTCCCCGGCGCGCACGCAGGCGACGGTCACCTCCGCCGCCGCGGCCGGCTGCAGCGTCGGCGGCGTGCCCGTGTCGCACCGTCCGGCGACGGCGTGCGGGCAGCGCGGGTGGAACGGACAGCCCGGCGGAATGGCCTGGAGCGAGGGCACGGACCCCGGGATGGAGGCCAGCCGCGCGCCGGTGTTGAGAGAAGGAATGGATTTCAGCAGGCCCTGCGTGTACGGGTGCCGCGGGTGCTTCAGGATTTCGCGCACGGGTCCGTGCTCGACGATGCGACCAAGGTACATCACCGCCACCTCGTCGGCCACCTGCGCGACCACGCCCAGGTCGTGGGTGATCATCAACACGGAGCAGCCGATGTCGCGCTGCAGCTCCCGGATCAGTCCGAGCACCTGCGCCTGGAGCGTGACATCGAGCGCCGTCGTCGGCTCGTCGGCGATCAGCAGCTCGGGACGGCAGACCAACGCCATCGCGATCACGACCCGCTGCCGCATGCCGCCCGACATCTCGTGCGGATACTGGTCGAAGCGGCGCTCGGGCGCCGACACCCCGACCTTGCGCAGCATCTCGATGCCGAGGCGGCGGGCTTCGGCCTCGCCGACCGGTTGGTGAAGCAGGATCGCTTCTGCGATCTGGTCCCCGACGGTGTGCACGGGGGAGAGCGCCGTCATCGGCTCCTGGAAGATCATGCTCACGAGCCCTCCGCGAACCTCGTAGAGGCCCGGCGAGTTGTCGTTGAACTGCGCAATGTCGATCGTGCCCGCCCGCGCCGAATGCAGCAGGATGCGACCGCCCGCGATCCGGCCGGGTTTCTGGATAAGGCGCAGGATCGAGTAACTCGTCACGCTCTTGCCGCAGCCGGACTCGCCCACGAGCGCAAGCGTGCGCCCGCGCTTGATCGAAAACGTAACGCCGTCCACGGCGGGCAGCGTGCCGTCGTCGGTCACGAAATGCGTCCGCAGATCCACGACCTCGAGGACGGTGTCCGATTGGACGGATGTGGTGGCGACCGGGGGCATGGGATATTCCGAACGACGATAAATTCTGCCGACCCCGTCGCGCCGAAAGCAACCTTCGACTGTGAGAAAACACTCATGCCATGAACTAGCGTGAAAATCTCGCCGCGCAGGAATGGGGACGACTCAACCTCGGCCACTCGCCATCCCGCACAGAATCGACTCCAAGCTGGATTTGCCTGCTTCCGTAATCTCCCTTCACCAAAGCCAACCCTCCGGCGGACCAAGGGAGTTTCGCCGCTCTCGATCTATTTCATATCCTGCCGCGCAGCCGTCGCAGGACGGCCAAATCCCCCCACTCCGTCACCTGGGGCAGCGGTCGAGGTCGGGTGCGTTCCTCCCGTCCGTACCTCCGGCGTTGGCTTTCCCGTTGGGCCTCGACGTACGCCCGGGTCCCCAACACGGCCCCGTCAGTGAAGTACCGCAGTCGGCACCGCAGGACCGTGGCCAGCGGCAGCCGGCCCTGTTCACGGATCACCCGTTCGAAGTCTTCCTGGGTGATGCCTCCGGCGGATTCCCGGGGACTTGCTCCCGTGCCGAAGAGCAACTGGCGGTAGTCCCGTTGGGTCTGCTCCCAGTTTGGGCTTGAAGGGAAGATCGAACCAATGCCCTGGCGGGCTCGGAGCGAGCCCGCCAGGGCTTCCGCGTAGCCGCAGAACCGATAGTCCTTCGGATCCTTGGCCTTTCCTGCACGGACGCTGTTCAGGTCGATGTACGCCGCCAGGGTTTCCAGGAGGTTGGCCTTCGGTTCGACCAGCACGCTTTTGAACCGCTCCGCCCACAGCGTGCCGTACCGGCGGTGGGTTTTATTGTACCAGATTGAGA
>JAEUGX010000051.1 GCA_016795545.1 Opitutaceae bacterium | reverse complement strand
TCTAGTACGAGAGGACCGAGAATGACGCACCTCTGGTGTTCCGGTTGTCACGTCAGTGGCAGCGCCGGGTAGCTATGTGCGGAAGAGATAAGCGCTGAAAGCATCTAAGCGCCAAGCTCCTCCCAAGATAAGATCACAATCCGTCGCAAGACGGTGCAAGGTCCGGGTAGACCACCCGGTTGATAGGACAGAAGTGCAAGCGTAGTAATACGTTCAGCTTACTGTTACTAATGACCTTGCCGGTTTATGCAGATACCAGTTTCTAGGCGTTTATTTCACCTCCTTACGCTCAATGCATTTGTCTGAGCTTTTTTAATTTCTCTGCAAAGAGTGCAAATTTCCTGGTGACCATATACCGGGGGTCCCACCCGTTCCCATCCCGAACACGGCCGTTAAGCCCCGCGTAGCCAATGGTAGTAGGACGTTAGGTCCCGCGAGAGTAGGTCGTTGCCAGGTTTATGGCCCGGTTCTTCGAAAGAAGGACCGGGCCTCTTTTTTGATCAGCTGGCGGGCAGCTGCACCCACCGGGCCCCGCGCCGGGCGGAACGTACGACGGCCGCGATGAACTCCATGCCGCGGACGCCGTCAGCGACCGTGGGGAAGTCTGTGTTCCGGGACGGCCGGCGCCCCGCCACCTCGGCGGCGATGGCGCGGAATGCTTCACGGTAGAGATTGCCGAATGCCTCAAGATATCCTTCGGGATGTCCGGGCGGCAGCCGGGTGCCGCGCCGGGACGCCGCGCCGTTGTAGGCGTGGCCCCGGCGCCAGACCTGCCGCGGCCGGTCGGCAAACTTCAGCACAAGTTCGTCCGGCTGCTCCTGCCGCCACTCGAGCGCCGCGTGCTCGCCGTAGACGCGGATGTTGAGGTTGTTCTCCTCGCCGACGCTGACCTGCGAGCAGTGGATGACGCCCTTAGCGCCGCCGCGGAAGCGCACGAGGATATTCGCGTCGTCGTCCAGTTTCCTTCCGGGGACAAAGGCGGTGAGGTCGGCGCACACCGACTCGATCTCGAGTCCGGTGATATAGTGGGTCAGGTTCTCGGCGTGGGTGCCGATGTCGCCGACCGCACCAGCCGCACCGCTGCGTTTCGGATCGGTCCGCCAGGCGGCCTGCTTCTGGCCGCTGGCCTCCAACCGGGTGCTCAGCCAGCCCTGCGGATACTCGACCAGCACTTTCCGCAAGCGCCCGAGCCGGCCGGAGCGCACCAACTCGCGGGCTTGCCGGACCATCGGGTTACCGGTGTAGTTGTGAGTAAGGACAAATACTTTGCCGGTCCGCCGGACGACCGTGGCCAGCCGTCGGGCCTCCGCCAAGCTGAAGGTGATGGGCTTGTCGCAAACCACGTTGAATCCCGCTTCGAGAAAGCGCCTGGCCGGTGCGTAATGCCGATCGTTAGGCGTGACGATGACCACAAAGTCCAGTCGTCGTGCGGCCGGCTGGACGGCCTCGGCCCGAGCCATTTCCTCGTAATTGTCGTACACCCGCTCCGGGTCGAGGTGCAGGTCCGCCCCCGAGGCGCGCGAACGTGCGGCGTCCGCCGAGAATGCCCCGGCGACCAACTCGGCTTCACCGTCCATGCCCGCGGCAATACGGTGCACCGCGCCGATGAAGGCGCCGCGGCCACCGCCGATCATGCCGTAACGCAGCTTGCGCTTCATGCGGAGGATTTCTGGTGCCGGACCGGCCGGCGCCGCTCGGCAAAGGCCGCGTCGAATGCGACCGCATTCACGGGAAAATCCAGCCGGCGCACGAAGGCGGCGGATTCCGTCGCGCCGTGCACCCGATCCATGCGGATGTCCTCCCATTCCACGGACAGTGGGCCACGGTAGCCGACGTCGTTGAGCGCGACGATGATGTCCTCGAAGCGGATGTTGCCCCGTCCGAGGGACCGGAAATCCCAGTGGCGCCGGCCGTCGCCGAACGAGGTGTGCCCGCCGTAGATCCCCACGGTGCCGTCGCCGCGCCCCCACCAGGCGTCCTTCAGGTGCGCATGGAAGATGCGCGGCCCGAATGTCCGGATGAACTTCACGTAGTCCACGCCCTGGTAGCCGAGATGCGACGGATCGAAGTTGAATCCGAATCGGCGGTGCCCGCCCACCGCGGCCAAGGCGCGCTGCGCGCTTGCGATGTCGAAGGCGATCTCAGTCGGGTGGACTTCGAGGGCGAAGTTGACATTGAGACGGTCGAAAGCGTCCAGTATCGGCCCGAATCGCCGGGCGAAGTCGGCGAAGCCCGCGTCCCAGTGGGCCTGGGTGGTCGGCGGGAACGCGTAGAACAGGGGCCAGATGCTCGATCCGCTGAATCCGTTCACCACGGCCGGCAGTGCCGCGGCTCGGGTGCGGCCAGGCCGGGCGGAAAAAAAGGCCCGCGCGGCGCGTCCGGTCTGGATCAGCTTGCGGGCAGCGCGCCGCCGCACCGCCTCCGGATCACCGTCGCCCCAAACGTCGGCAGGCAGGATCGCACGGTGCCGGTCGTCGATCCGGTCGCAGACCGCCTGGCCCACGAGGTGGTTGGAGATCGCGTGGCAGCTCAGGCCGTGGTCGCCTAGGAGCTCCCAGTGTTGCCGGACATAGGCGGCATCACGAGCGGCGCGGTCCACGTCGAAATGATCGCCCCAGCAGGCGAGCTCGAGCCCGTCGTACCCCATCCGCTTCGCCAGCGGTGCCAACTTTTCCAGCGGCAGGTCGGCCCACTGGCCGGTGAAGAGAGTGACGGGTCTGGACATGGGGCGGGACCGTCCTTGTCACCCGGCGCCCGGTGCGCGGCAAGACTGAAACCGCGGAGCGACGGCGCGGCTGCCGCGCGGGGAGGATGGAGGCGTGTGCTCAGGCCGCGAGGTGGCGGCCGCGGGGATCGGGCCCGAGACTCAGGGCGCGACGGCCGCCGGGGAAATTCAGCTCGGCGGTCTCGCCGGTTTCGACCTGGAGCAGCGAGCTCACGGCATCGAGACGCGCGCGGATTTCGGGCAGCCAGGCCTCGAGGTGGCGTTGGCCGAGGCCGAGCGCCTGCAGGATCGCCGGATCGGGCGCAGGCGGGAGGCTGCTCTCGGTGCAGACCGCGGTGCGCAGCCACTTCGCGGCATGCAGCAGGCAGGCGGCCCGGTTGTGGGCGACCGTGAGGCGCGGCAGGTACTGCCAGCGCACGGGTTCGGTCATCGCTCCCGGGAATTCCCAGAGCTTCAGCAGAGCGGCGCCGGCCTCGGCGTGGGTGAAGCCGAGCAGGGCGCGTTCCGCCGCGACGGCTTCGCCGGGCAGGGGCAGGACTGTCAACTCACAGCCGGCGTGGTGGCGGCACACCCAGTCGTTCACGGCCACCATGCCCACCCCGTGCAGCAGCCCGGTCGTGTAGGCGATGCTCTGGTCCTGGCCCGTCTGCGCCGCGATGTGCTCGGCGGCGAGGGCGCAGGCCACCGACATCTCCCACAGGTCGTCGGCTTCCAACCGGTAGGCGGCCAGAGGATGCTCCAGGACCTGCGAGGCGACCGCGTACGAGACCAGTTCGTAGATCTGGTCGTAGCCGACCCGGTGCACGGCCTGGTCCACCGTGAAGCAGACGTTGCCGTTGCCGTAGAAGGCGCTGTTGCCCACCTGCAGCACGCGGGCGGCGATGCCGGGATCGAGCCGGATGAAGGACACGATGTCGACCATCGCGGAGTTGCCGTCCGTCAGCAGCCGCTTGAGCCGCGGCAGCACGCGCGGGGCCGACGGGAAGTGCGTCAGCTGCCGCACCAGCTCGTCGGCGGTGGGCGATTTCGTCCGGGGGTATGGCGGAGCGGAAAGCATGGTCGAGGTAGTAATCGGCCAGGCCGGGCGAAAATTGCTGTAAATTGCTCGACCCGGCCGGACCCGGGTCGGCGCGCCGCCGTCAGCCGTGGCGCTGGTAGATCTTCTGCAGCATCGATGCCGGCACCGGTGCGGCCGGTTGCGCGGGCTGGCCGGGGGACAGGCTGTAGCGCAGCAGAAGCTGCTCGTTCTCACGGTCAAGCTGGAGCACCTGGAGGATGCGGCTGCGGGTCTTTTCGAGCGCCGCCTTGAAGCCCGGGGAGCGAGGCCCGCCGGCCGGAGCCGTCCGCAGGGCCTGCAGGGTGGCGTCGAGCCGTGTCAGCAGCTGCCGCTTGCGTTCGAGCAGCGTGGCGTCGGGCGCACGACGGTGCTGCTGCAGGAAACTGTTCTCGGATAGAGCGAGCTCGTGGAGCTCGTCACAAAGCTGCTGATGCTGCTGGAGCGCTTCCATCGGCGTCATGGGCGGTGGGGGGCGGTGGGGTCGTGACGCGACCGGTAGTGGTGTCGAAGTAGTGGTTGAGGCGGCGGTCGGTCTGCTCCCGCCAGTCGAGCTGAGTGAGACGCCACTCCGCCATGCGCGCAAGCTCGGTCAGCTGGGGGCCGGCCGGCGGGGCGCCTTCCGCGGGCCGGACGGCCTCGCAAATCGAGCGGTAGGCCTCGCGGGCGTCGCTGGCCTGGTGCAGGCGCTCGTGGCAGAGCGCGATCTGGTAGACGACCGGCAGGCGCCACGCGGGCTCGGGGGCCAGGACCGCCAGGCCTTGATAGATGGTGAGCGCGCTGAGGGTGTCGCCGGTCTGGAAGAATTCGTTGGCCAGCTGGTTGCCGGTGCGGCGCTGCCAGTAGGCCCAGCGACGCGCGTCCGAGCCCGTCCGGGCCTGCTCGGCCTGCAGCAGGGCGAGCGTGGTCGCCAGTGCCTCCTGCGGGCGGTTGAGCTGGCGGAGTAGGGTGGCGAGCAGGTACCGGGCCTCCGGCGTGTTCTCGTCCTCGGGCCACTGTTCGAGGAAGGAGCGGAGGGTCGTGACGGCGGTCTCGGCATCGCCGTCCAGCTGCTGGGCGCACGCGGCCTTGAAGTGCGCGCGGGCCCGGTCGGCCGGAGCCAAGTCGAGCAGCTTCAGCCGCAGGAAGAACTTGCCGGCCTCCGCGAAATTGCCGGCCTCGTAGTGGGTCTCTGCGATCTCGAACTGCGCGGTGCGCGCGAGCTGCTGGTAGTGTGCAAACCCCTCGCTGTTCAGCTTGAGCGTCGAATTGATAACGCTGTAGAAGCGGGAGATCGCGAGCTTGTGCGCGCCCATGGCGCGCAGTGTCCGGCCGAGGTCCAGCATCACGTCGGGCGTGAGCTCGTGCTCCGGCTGGTCCTTGAGGAAGCGCTCGTAGATGGCGGTGGCCTTGATGTACGTGCCCTGTCGGCGGTACATGCGCGCCAGGCCGAGGAGGGCCTTGGTCTGGTCGTCGGCCGTGAACCCGCGGTGATCGAGGATCTGGCGGTAGGCGATCTCCGCGGCGGCGTAGTCGGCGCGCTCGGTGAGCTTGGCGCCGAGCGCTAGCAGACCCTGGGCCTCCTGTTCCATCGGCGAGCGGGCGACGGTCGTGATCGAGGCGGCGGCGGGCGCCGGGGCGGCGGGCAGTGGCACGGCGGGCTCGGCATGCTCGGCGCCTGCCGGTCCCGCCGCCAGCAGCGGAGTCAGCAGCAGGACGGCGGAACGGAGGCGGCGGGCGAGGGAGCTCATTGCTGTCGGTAGGTGGCGGAACTGGGGAGGGCGTGGCTGGGAACGGACGGGGCGGGCGGGACGGGAGCGATAATGGTCACATCACCGGCGGATCCCCCGCGGGCCGGAAACTGGAAGAAGGGCAGGAAATCCTCCGCGCGCACCTTCGGACGCGTTTCGTCGGGCAGGATGGGCTCCGGGGTCGGTGCGGGCGACGTTGAGGAAACGCCGTGAGTGGCGTCCGGCTCGGGCGGCGTGGCGGGCAGCGCGCTCGTGTCGGGCGGAGCAGGCTCCGTATCCCTGCCGGCGAGGGGTTCCGGCGCGGCCGGTGTCGGGACCGGGCGCGGCGGACGCGGCGGCGGCTCCTCCTGGAAACGCAGCGGCGGCGATCCCATGGCGCGCAGATAAGGGACGGAAACCGGGGAATCCACGACCAGCAGGCGGCGGCGCCCCAGCACCGAGCCCGGCGAGAGCGACGGCACCGTCGTCACCACGACCAGCAGGGCCAGCAGCCGCAGCAGACGGCGCATCCACGCCATGGGCTGCGTTGAGGCATGCGTTTTCATGTCGCGGAGGGTGGTCCATGCAGGGTGGTCTGGTTCGCCAGGACGTTCCCTTCGGCACATTCCGGAGGATCTGGAGTGAAATCGCATGGCGGCGGTGATTTTCTTGGCGTCGCGGGGGGAAATCCCTCAGCGGGCGGTGTCGAGGAGCGCCCGCAGCCGGCGCCCCAAGTCGTCGAGGGTGTAGGGTTTCTGCACGAAATCGGCCTGGCCGAGCCGGTCGAGTTCCGCCCGGATCTCCGATGAGACGTGCCCGCTGAGCACCAGCACCCGGAGGAGCGGCCGACACGCCTTGATCACCTTCAGCACTTCCAGGCCGGTGGCTCCCGGCATGTTCAAGTCGAGCAGGGCGGCGTCCAGCGGCTGCTGCGGGTCGCTGATCATTTGGATCGCCTCCAGGCCGTCGCTCGCCGTGTGCACGGTGTAGCCCTTGCGCGTGAACGCCGTGGCGAGCAGCCGGCGCAGCGAGATCTCGTCGTCGACCACCAGCAGCCGTTCGCTGCCGCCGGGGAAGAAGTTTTCCGTGCGGCCTGTCGGCACGAGCACGGCGTGCTCCGCCAGGGGCAGGTACACGCGGAAGGTGCTGCCGATGCCGGGGGTGCTGTCGACCTCGATGACACCCTGGTGGCTGGCCACGATCCCGTAGACCACCGCCAGGCCTAGGCCGGTGCCTTGGTGTCCCGGCTTGGTGGTGAAAAACGGCTCGAACAGCCGGGCCCGCACTTCCGGGGTCATGCCCGTGCCCGTGTCGCCCACGTGCAGGCAGGCATAACTGCGCGTCACGTCGGCGCCCGCGTGCCCGGCCAGCGTCTTGCCGGCGGCGGCGGCGGTGCCGAGCGTGATCACGCCGCCGGCGGGCATGGCGTCGCGGGCATTGACGCAGAGGTTGAGCACGATCTGCTGCAGCTGGTTCTGATCCGCGAGCAGCGGCGGCAGCTGTTCCGCCAGGTCGAGGTGGAACGCCACGTTGCGGGGGAACGTCTCGCCGAGCAGGGCGACGAGATCCCGCGCCAGTTGGTTCAGGTCGACCGGGGCGAAGCGGATCTCGGTCTTGCGGCTGAAGGTCAGGATCTGCCGGACCAGGCCGCTGGCCCGCTGGGCCGCCCGCTGGATCTCGCCGAGGCTCTTGGGCAGGATCGCGGAGTCCGCGGGCTGGCTGAGGCTCAGCTCGGCATAGCCGTTGATGACCGCCAGCAGGTTGTTGAAGTCGTGCGCGATGCCGCCGGCCAGGGTGCCCAGGCTCTCCATCTTCTGGGCCTGGCGCAGCTGGTGCTCCAGTCGCCGCCGTTCCGTGATGTCCTCGCGCAGGCACAGGAAATTGGTGATGTCGCCCGCCGGGTTGCGCAGGCCCGAGACCTGCACGGACTCCCAAACCTGGCGGCCGTCGCTGTTCTGGCGGGTCAGCTCGCCGTGCCATTTGCCACCCTGGCTCACGGTGAGCCAGCACTGGCGGAACGCCTCCTCGTTCGGGTGCCCCTCGCGCAGCACGGGGATGCTCTGCTCGAGGATGTCCTCCAGGGTGTGCCCGGAAATCTGGGTGTAGCGCGGATTCACGTACTGGGCCCGGCCCTCCGCGTCCGTGATCACGATGGCGACCGGCGACTGCTCGACCGCGCGCGAGAGTTTGAGGTAGAGCTCCTCGGCCACGCGCTGGCGGGTGATGTCGAAACCCACGGCCTGGACGCCGATGAACCGGCCGTCGGGGTCGAAGACCGCGATCTCCTCCGACGTCATCCAGCGCCAGCCCTGGGTGGTCCGCCAGCGCTGCTCGCGCGTCACTCGGAACGGCGCCTGCCGCAGCGCGGCCAGCGTCGCCGCCAGCATCGGGGTGTCCTCGGGATGCAGCAGCTCCTGCGCGCTGCGGGGCGGCTCGCCCTCGGGCCGGGCGAACTTGCCCAGGAACGCCCGGTTGGCCGCCAGGAGGCGGCCGTGGGCATCACGGCAATAGACGGGAAATACGCTGGCCGACCACGCGCCCAGGAGGTTTTCCGCGGACACGGTGGACCCGGCGATTCCCGCAAGGGATTCGCTAATCACGACAGACATGCAGCCTCTTCATCGGCGCAAGTTCCGGCGGACTTTAGGAGCGTCCGCGCACGCGCGCGGGCCCCGCGGCGGGTCACAGCAGCCCGCTGAGCATGGCCGGCAGGCGGTGCAGCGCGTTCGCCAGCGAGGCCCGGGCCAGCGCGGCCTCGTGGCCGTCGGCTCCGTAGAGCACGTTCCAGCCCTCGAGCTGGGTCCAGGCGTCGGCCTCGACGGGCGGCACGGACTCGAATCCGTTCGGCATGCCGGCGTGGCGCACCAAGTGGTCGGCCACCTGTACGGCCGCGGCCAGCAGCCGGTGCCGCGGCGCGCGGCCGGGCTCGTTGTGGTAACGCACGGCGTAGATGATCTCCGGGCTGAGCTGGTGCCGCTCCAGGTAGCGGGCGCCGATCTGCGCGTGGTCCCAGCCGATGAGGCCGGTTTCCAGCCGGCTGACCTCGAGCGTCGACGCGCAGGGCGTCGAGACGATCCGGGCCAGCTCCTCGGGAAAGGCGTAGGCCATGACCACCTTGCCGACGTTGTGCAGCAGGCCGACCAGGTAGTCCGTGTCGTCGTCGAAGGTCAGGTGCGTCGACGCCAAGATTTCGCGGGTGAGGATGGCGGTGCCGATGCTGTGTGACCAGAGGTCCTTCCACGGCAGCGGGCTGCTCGCGGGTTGCAGACGCTCCAGGTCCTCGATCACCGGCGTGGCCATCGACAGCTCGCGAATCTGGCGCAGGCCGAGGAAAAACACGGCTTCCTCGATGTTGTTGATGCGCGCGGAGAGCCCGAAGTAGACGGAGTTGACCATGCGCAGCAGGCGCGCGGAGAGGGAAGGATCGCGCCGGATGATCTCGGCGATCTGGGAGGAGAGGCTCTGCTCGGAATTCACCAGCTCGTGCAGGGCCTGGTTGATGCTCTGCAGCGACGCGAGCTTGGGGCAGGCGTCCACGCGCCGGCAGATTTCCTGCGGGCTAAAGACGGTGGCGGTGGTGGCGGCGGAGGGAAGCGGTTCGGACATGGACGGCCGGAGAGGAGGGAGAGGTGAATCCACCTGCACTATCGGCCCGGTGGCGGCGGGGTTGAGGGATTAAGTGGGGAGGACCTGCGGCGCGTTTTTTCTCAAGTCCCGCGCGCCGGTGTCGATGAGGGTGGGGCGAATCGTTCCCGACGCCCGCCGGCCCGGCGACGTTCGTGCTTTCCCGCATGTCGCCCGCCCGGCTCCAACAACTGCTGAACGAAGGCCTCGCGCACCACCGCGCCGGGCGCCTGCACGAGGCCGCGCGCCTCTACGACCGCGCCCGGGCGGCCGCGCCGCGCCAGTTTGACGTGCTGCACCTTTCCGGGGTCCTGGCCTACCAGCAGGGGCGCATCGCCGACGCGCTCGACCAGCTGACGCGCGCGCGCCAGCTCAACCCGCGTTCGGCTCCGTGCGCCATGCGCCTCGGGCTGGCGCTGGTCGCCGCCGGGCGCAAGGCCGAAGCGGAGGTCCACCTGCGGGCCGCCGTCGAGCTGCAGCCGGACTTCCACGAGGCCTGGGACAATCTCGCCTACTGCCTGAAGACGCAGGACCGGCTCCAGGAGGCCGTGGGCTGCCACGCGCGCGTGGTCGCGCTGCAGCCGGGCCACGCCCAGGGCTGGTACAACTACGGTCTCACGCTCAGCCTGCTCGGCGCCGTGACCGACGCCCTGGCCTGCCACGACCGCGCGCTGGCCGCCGACCCGCGCTACGCCAAGGCGCATTACGGCCGGGCCCAGGCGCTGCAGCAGGCCCACCGCATTCCGGAGGCGATCGAGGCTTACGGCCGCTACCTCGAACGGGAGCCGCAGGGGCACGAGGCCCGCAGCTACCGGCTGTTCGCCCTCAACAACCTCGACGGCCTCACGCGGGAGCAGCTCTTCGCCGAGCACCTGGAGTACGGCCGCGCCGTGGGCGAGCGGCCCGCGCCGCATTTTCCGCAGTCACCGGATCCAGGGCGCCGGCTGCGCGTGGCGGTGCTGTCACCCGACCTCCGCGCCCATTCCTGCGCCTACTTCCTCGAACCGCTCCTGCGCCACCTGGACCCCGCGCGGTACGAGCTGTACCTTTACCACGATCATTTCCGCGAGGACGCCGTGTCGGCGCGCCTGCGCAGCCTGGCCGCGGTCTGGCGCAATTTCGTCGGCCAGTCCGCGGCGGCGTTCGAGCAGGCCGTGCGCGCGGACCAGCCCGACATCCTCATCGACCTGGCCGGCCACACCGGCATGACCAACCGCCTGCCGCTCTTTGCCCGCCACCTTGCGCCCGTGCAGGTCACTTACCTGGGCTACCCGAACACCACCGGCCTGCGGGCCATGGGCTGGCGGCTGACGGACGCCATCGCCGATCCCGAGGGCGAGGCCGACGCCTTCGCCACCGAGCGCCTCGTGCGCTTCGCCCCGACCGCCTGGGCCTACGAGCCGCCGGCGAACGCCCCGCTGCCGAACGAGCCGCCGGCGTCCGCGGGCGGACCGCTCACCTTCGGGTGCTTCAACAACCTCACGAAGGTCACGGACCGGATGCTGGCCGTCTGGGCCCGCCTGCTCGCCGCCGTGCCGGATTCGCGCCTCGTGCTGAAGGGCCGCGGCCTGAGCGAGGCCGCCGTGCGCGGGCGCTACCTCGCGCGCTTCGCCGCCTGCGGCCTGCCGGCCGAGCGGGTCGACCTCCTCGAGCGCACCGCCGAGACGGCGGCTCACCTCGCCCTCTACCACCACGTCGACATCGCCCTCGACTGCTTTCCGTACCACGGCACCACGACCACCTGCGAGGCGCTGTGGATGGGCGTGCCGGTGGTGACGCTGCTCGGCGACCGCCACGTTTCCCGTGTCAGCGCCAGCCTCCTGACGGCCGTCGGCCGCCCCGAGTGGATCGCGGGGTCCGACGACGACTACGTCCGGATCGCCGCCGGCCTCGCCGCCGACCGCGCCGGGCTCCGGGCGATACGCGCCGGGCTTCGCGACGAGATGCGCCGCAGCCCGCTCCTCGATCACGCCGCCCAGTCCGCCCGCTTCGCCGCCGCCCTGCGCGGCTGCTGGCAGCAGTGGTGTGCGACGCAGGCTTCGCTGGCGAAGACGGGCTGAGCGCCCGCCGCCTCTCTGGCGGCAGATTTTTCCGGACCGCCCCCACGCCTCGCCGGTTTCCGTTGTCCGGGTCAGGGGAGAGTCGAAATAAAATTTTCTTGTCACTGGTGGTGAATGTTTTGGGGAAGATGAGGACGCCCGGGCTTGGGAGCTGCTATCCGGGCTCCACTCCATGCGCATTTTGTTCTCCACTGTCTCCCCCGCCAACTACATGCGTCCGCCCTCGCTGGGTGATGAACAAATCGTCTGCGGGCCGGACTGGGTGGACGACGTGGCTCCGGATGGCCGGGTGCGTTCGCTGCGCACGCCCGTCGGCGCCTATGACCTCGGGCAGGTCCTGGCCCGGATACCCGCCGACCAGCAGCCCGATGCGGTCGTCTGCCTCGTGGACGCCAGCTGGCGCAACCAGCCGCGCCACCTGGTCGCCTTCCGCGGCCCCAAGGCCTTGCTCGTCGCGGACACTCACCACCTGAAATCACCGCTCATCGGGCTGCTGCGTTATGCCGGTAGCGAGCCTTACGACCGGGTCATCTTCCTTTACGACCGCCACCACCTCGGCTTTTTCGCCTCGGCCGGATTCCGCAACCTGCACTGGTTCCCGGGGCTGACTTTCCCGCATGACGACGCGGCCGTGCGTGCGGCCCGTCGCTCGCGGCGCGAGGCGCACCTCGCCTTCGTCGGCCAGACCGGCAAGTATCACCCGCAGCGCGCCCGCCTGCTCTCGGTCCTGCAGTCGCGCGGACTGCCCGTGGTGCAACGGCCCCTGCCGCAGGCCGAGGCGCTCGCCTTCTACGGCGGGTCGCTGGCGGGATTCAACGCCAGCCTCAACGGCGACCTCAATCTGCGCATCTTCGAGATCCTCGCCAGCGGCGCCCTGCTGCTCACCGACCGGCTGGCGCCGGCCTCGGGCTTGTCCGAGCTTCTTGCCGACGGCCGCGAGCTGCTCACCTACGGATCGGCCGCGGAATTGGCGGAGCGGGCGGCGCACGCTCTGGCGCACCCGCGGGAGGCGGCGGCGATCGGCGCCGCCGGCGCGGCGTGGTTCGACACCCATTTCCCCGCCGCGCGCCGCGCGGCGGCGTTCCGCAGCCTGCTATGCGACGGCACCTCGCTGCCGGAATTCGCGGTGCCGACCCCGCGGCGGTATTTCCAGGGCGACATCCACCGGCTGTTGCAGAGCTTAGTCGTCTACGAAGGCGCGCAGGAACTGCACCGCACGCAGGAAACCCTCCGCGTCGTCCTCGCCCCCGGCGTGCCCGAAGACGTGGCCGAGATCTACGCCACGCTGCCCCGCGCCGAGGTGGTGCGCGCCCCGCTCGCCACCGTGGCGGACCTGGCGGTCCTCTCGCGCGACGATGATTTTGTCCCCGGCGCCATCCGCGCCCCGCGCGTCTGGTGCTGCGATGCCGAGCCGGCGGAGCACGCCGTGCTGGCCGAGATGCTCCAGCCCGCGGGTTTCACGGCCGCCAGCGCGGACGTGCCCGTGTTCTGCCGGGCCGACGCTTCGGATCCGCAGGCGGCCGTCGCCGCCGGCGACGCCCACGGCCTGCTCGGGTGCCTCGCGCGTCCCGACGCCGCCGCGGCGCGGGCCGGGCTCGAGCCCCTGATCCGCCAGCACCCGCAGCGGGCGACCGTCTGGCATGCGCTCGGCCTTGCGCTGCACGGCGCCGGCCGCCTGGCCGACGGGGTCGCGTCTCTGCTCCATGCGACGACGCTGGCTCCGGCCGACCTGCGGCTGCAGCTGGACCTGGCGCGTCTTTCCCTGGAGCTCGGCCACGGGGCGCTGGCGGCCGAGGCGGCGGCGGCGGTGCTGGCGGCGGAGCCCGGCCACGCCGACGCCCGGCGTCTCCGGGAGGAGGCCGCGGCGCTGGTTCGCGCCGCCGGTTCCGGCCCGCGCGATCTGCTGCTCTGCCACGTCGAGGTGACCCACCGCCAGGGCACCGGGGTGCTGCTCCAGCGGCTGTTTCCCGAGGCCGACGCGTTTCTGACCATCCGCTCGCGCAGCTTCCACCGCGGCGAGGTGGAGTTCGGAGGCCGGCACTTCTCGCTCGACGTGCCCGGACTGCCCGCGGGCGCCCGCCCGGCGATCCTGGGCCGCCTGCTGGCGAGCTACCGGATCCGCCGCATCCTCGCCGTGCCGTATTTCGCCACCGATTTCGAGCACGCGCTGGCGGCCAAGGCGCTGACCGGCGCGCCGCTGTGCACGTTCGCCATGGACGACCAGGCCGTGTACTGCCGGCAGGTGCCGCGCGAGCTGGCGCAGCGGGTGTTCGCCGTCTCGGACCTGCGGCTGGCCATCTCCCCCGAGATGGCCGAGGTCTACAGCCGCACTTTCGGGCGGCCTTTCCACTTCATGCCTCCGGTGCTGACGGACGCGGCCGATGCCGTGCCCAATCACTGGACCCCGGCCGCCCAGCCCGCGAACCGCGTGGCCATGCTCGGCAATGTCTGGACGGCGAAGCGCTTCGTCCAGCTCCGCGATTTTGTCCGGCGCGCCGGCTGGACCGTCGACTGGTACGGGCCCGGCCCGTCCGCGTCCTGGCTGCGGGCCGATCCCGCGGGCCTGGCGGCCGACGGCATCCACTGCCGCGGCTTCCTGCCGGAGGCCGAGCTCGTGGCGGCGCTGGCCGGCTATGCCGCGGTGCTGGTGCCCAGCGGCATGCTCGACGAGACGGAGGACAACGAGGCCTTCTCGCGCCTGAGCCTGCCCTCGCGGATGCTCTTTGTGCTCGTCAAGACCCGCACCCCGATGCTCGTGCTCGGCAGCCCCGAGACGGCCGCGGGCCGTTTTGTGCTCCGGCACGGCATCGGACTCTGCACCTCCTTTGACCCGGCCGAGGCCGCGGCGCGCCTGCGCCGGCTGACCGAGCCGGCCTCCCGCGCCGCCTGCCTCGCCGCCGCGGAGGCCGCGGCGGCCTGCTACGTGCTGCCCGACGCGGGGCAGTGGATCTGGCAGTCGCTGGCCCAACGCCAGCCCCGGCCCGCCCCCTTCCGCTGCGCCGCGACCGCGGCCGCCACGCCCACACCCACGCTGCTCTCCGCATGAATTCCGCCCCTGTCCCGTCGTCTGCCGCCGGCCAAGTCCTCCGGCCGCGCACCCTCAACCTGCAGGCCATCGACATCTGCAACAGCCGCTGCGTGATGTGTCACATCTGGAAGGAGGGCGTGCGCGAGACGATGTCGCTCGACGAGCTGCGTGCCTACCTCGCCACGCCTTTCTTCTCGGAGGTGCGGCATGTGGGCATCACCGGCGGCGAGCCGACGCTCCGGAAGGACCTGTTTGAGCTTTATGCGCTGCTGCCCGAGTGCCTGCCGGCGCTCGCCGGCGCCTCGTTCATCTCGCACGGCATGCAGACCGCCCGAGCCGTGGACTGCTACACCCGGGTCCACCGGCTCTACCGCGAGCGCGGCCTGGAGTTCAGCGGCATGATCTCGCTCGACGGCGTCGGCGAGGCCCACGACCGGGTGCGCGGCCGCCAGGGCGCGTTCGCCGCCGCGAGCCAGACCCTCCTCGAACTCAAGCAGGCCGGCGTCAAGGTCATGGCCGCGTGCACCATCGTGCGCAGCAACGTCTACGCCCTGCACGAGCTGCTCGACTGGGGCCGGGCGCACGGCGTCTACGTGCGCTTCCGCGTGGCGGAGTTCATCCGACGGCTCTACAACGAGGCCTGCGCGCCCGAGATCCGCTGCTTCAGCGAGCGCGAGCTGCGCCACCTGGTGTGCTTTTTCCACGTGCTTCTGACCGAATACGAGAAGGACGAGACGATCCGGCGGACCTACCGCTCCGTTGTCGAGCTGCTTACGGGCGGCGAACGCCTGATCGGCTGTCCCTACCAGAAAGGGAATGCGGTGAACATCAGCAGCCGCGGGGAACTGGCCGCCTGCGCCCCGAAGGGCGAATCGCTGGCGCGGGCCGACGACGAGGCCTTGCACGCGTTGCTCGCGGCCCAGCGCGAGACCATCACCCGCGACCATTGCGCGGGCTGCATCCACGACTATCACGACGGCTGGAATGCCGCCGCCGCGCGCCAGCAGGCCGGGGCGGAGGCCGCGCGTCAGCAGCTCTACCAGCTGCCCGACGAAGCCTTCACGACATCCGAACAGCCCGCCGCGCCGTTCGACCTGGCGGGCCGGAAGCGCCTGCTGCTGGTCGGCTGGTACGGCACCGAGACCGCCGGCGACATCGCCATCATCCGGGGCATCATGGCGGAATACCTGGCCGTCAATCCGGCCCTCGAATTCGGCGTCCTTAGCCTCTACCCGGCCTATACGCGGACCACCGTCGCGGCCTGGCCCCGCGAGCTCCAGGCCAAGGTCGCCGTGGCCGACTACCTCAGCCGCGAGGCCCTCGACTCGGCCGACCGCTACGACGGCGTCGTCATGGCGGGGGGGCCCCTGATGGACATTCCCCAGACGCGGGAGATCCTCGCGCTCTTCAAGCGATTCTCCGACCGCGGCAAGCCGTGCGTCATCGAGGGTTGCGGCGTCGGCCCGCTGCACCGGCCCGAGCTGCGCTGGAACGTCTGCCGCCTTGCGCGCCTGGCCACGCGCATCAGCGTCCGGGACCACGCCTCGCGCGACCTGCTCCGGCTTTACGGCATCCGCAAGTCCATCGAGGTGCGGGATGATCCCGCCGGCACCTTTCTCCGCGCCCACGCGCAGCCCCACCACGGCCGGGATCGTGGCGTGATCCGCTGCTTCCTGCGCGAGCTGACCAGCGAGTACCCGCAGGCGCTCACCTCCGAGCAGGCCACGGCCGGGCTCGTCCGGCTCGTCGGACGGCTGCTCGAATGGTATCCGGAGCACCGCGTCGAGCTGTGGGCCATGCATCACTTCCCGGTCGGCAAGGACGACCGGGTCTTCGCCCGCGAGCTGCAGCGCCGCGTCGGCAGCCCGCGCCTCCACGTGCAGTGGGAGCCCAGCACGCCCGAGGAGATCATGGCCGCGATGGCCGGCGCGGAGTTCTGCGTCTGCATGCGCTTCCATTCCTGCGTCTTTGCGGCCGCGGTCGGCGTGCCCTTCCTGGCCATCGATTACACCGCCGGCGGCAAGATCCGGGCCTTTCTCGAGGATAACCGCCACGAGGCCCGCATGTGCGGGCTCGACGCGCTCGACGCCCTCACCGCGGACGGCTTCCGGGCCAAGGTCTGGCCCCGCGCCGCGGAAACGACGGCCGCGACGCCGGCGGCGGAGAAGCCGCACGTCCTGCACGTCATCCAGACGCTCAGCGGCGGCGGCGGCGCCCGCGCGATGATCTCGCTCGTCAAATACTCGCGTCGGCTCGGCGGTCCCGAACACCGCGTGGTTTCCCTCGCCCGCGGCGACGCCAAGGGCCTGGAGCTGGCCGCGGCGGAGGGCATCCCCGTGCTCGATGAACCCGGCCCGCGGCAGCTTGCCCGCGCGCTGGCGGCCGCGGACATCGTCTTGGTGCACTGGTGGAACTGCCCCGAGATCGCGACCTTCTTCCGGCGGGAACTCCCGCCCATGCGCCTGGCGATCTGGGCTCACGTGGCGGGCTACCATTCCCCGCATCTGCTGACGCCGGGGCTCGTCAACTTCGTCGATTCCGCGGTGGCCTGCAGCCCGCACACCTTCGCCCATCCGGCGTTCCGGTCGCTGCCGCCCGACGCCGGGCCGGAGCGCGCCGCGATGATCCTGGCCGGGGCGGAGTTCGATCGCCTGCGCGGCATCAAGCCGCGCGCCCACCAGGGATTCCGCGTCGGCTTCATCGGCTTCGTCGACCCGTCCAAGATGCATCCCGACTACGCGACGCTGAGCTGCGCGGTCAAGGTTCCGAACGTGCGTTTTGTCGTGTGCGGCAGCGGCGGCCAATGGCTGGCTGCTCAGGTCGCGCAACTCGGGCGCGCGGACAGCTTCGAGTTCCGCGGCAATGTCGAGGACATCCGCAGCGTGATTGAAACGCTCGACGTCTACGGCTACCCGCTGTGCGAGGACACCTATGCGGCGGCCGAGCTCAACCTGCAGGAGGTCATGTATGCCGGCCTGCCGGTCGTGGCCTTCCCGCACGGCGGCATCGGCAGCCTGATCCGGCATGGCGAGACCGGGCTCCTGGTGAACACGGCGGAGGAATACGCGCGTGCCATCGAACACCTCCACCAGCATCCCGAGGAACGCGCCCGGCTGGGCGCCAATGCCGCCGCCTATGCCCGCGAGCATTTCGGGGCGGAGCGCACGGGCCGGGAATTCAACGCCCATTTTGCCCAGATGCTCCTCCGGCCCAAGCGCGAGCGCCAGTGGGGAAGCGGTCCGGGCTTTCCGCCCGCGGAGGATCCGGAGCGCGAGCTGGCGGCCCACTACGGGGCGCGGTTCTTCGTCGAATCCATCGGGGAGCTTGGGGCGGACTACCGCGACAGCCTGCTTGCGGCCACCGACGGCGAAAGGCTCGAAGCCGACAACCGGATCGGGCAGCACTCGCTGCTGACCCATTACGCCTGCAGCCTCAGCTACCGGAAGATGTTCCCGAATGACCCGGCGCTCAACTTCTGGGCCGGACTCAGCTACTTTGCCCGGGGCAAGACCAAGGCGGCGTTCGAGGCGCTCACGCGCGCCTGGCGCACCGGCTTTTCTCACTGGCGCATCCACTGGTACTGCGCACTGGCGGCGGAACAGGAAGGCCGGCTGAGGGACGCGTTCGGCGCCGTGCAGCGGCTTCTCCAGGCGATGCCGGAGCTCGACGAGGCCAAGCACATGCAGCAGCGGCTGGTCGCCGCCCTGACCGCGAAGGTGCAGGAGGAGGTGCGCCGGGCGCAGGAATTGCTGAAGGCCGGGCGCAATGCCGAGGCCCGCGTCGCCCTGCAGACCGCTTCCGACCTCATGCCCGGGCAGGTCATGATCCTGGAACTGCTGGCCGACCTCGACTGCCGCCTGGGCAACCTGGGCTCGGCGCGGACGCTGCTCGGGATGATCCTCGCCCGCGAACCCGGCCGGGACACGCCCCGCCTGCAAGGCATTCGGCGGGCGCTGGAAGCACCCGAGGCGCGCGACGCGTCGACGCAGACGCCGGATCTTAACTTGCAGATGGCTGCGCCGTAGGCGCAAGGACGCAGTTGGGAGCTGAGGGTTGAGCGCTGCAGAAATCTGGAGATCCGCTCGATGAGCCTCTCGGCGTTCATTCCGAACGTAACGTTCGTGGCCGGGGTGGACCCTTGCGCGAAGACCGCGGTCACGGCGCCGCCGGCAACCCCGCGCGATCAACGTAGGTAGAATTGTCTCGGCATGTCTCCACGGGCGCTTGGGGGAGATGCGATCCCGCTGCGCGGCGGACAGAACTGCGAAAGGAGGAGGCGGTGATCGATGGGCACCGCCCCAACGCAAACCGCCCCCGGGGAACCGGGGGCGGTTTGTCGGATAGAGGCGGGAGGCCCCTAAGCATGCTCGGCCAAAGCCGGGCTCCGTGGGGTGGTGTCCCTCCGCCCGGTGCCCGGCCGCCCTTGCGGGCGGCCGGGGTGGTTGGGCGAATCAGGACAACCACTGACTGGAGGCCGTTTAGCTGATCAGGCGCAGCGCGACCTGGGCGCTCTGGTTGGCCTGCGCGAGCATCGCGGTGCCGGACTGGACCAGGATGTTCCAGCGCGCGAGCTGCGTGCTCTCCGAGGCCACATCCACATCGGTGATGCGGCTGTTGGCGGCCTCGAGGTTGGCCTTGTTGACCGTGAGGACCTCCGAGGCGAAGCCGAGGCGGCTCTGCTCGGCGCCGTTGTTGGCGCGCATCGTCGCGACGGTCTGGATCGCGTCGGTGATCGTGCTCAGGCTGATCGAGCCCAGGCTGCCGATGCCGGTGCCGGAGTCGGCCAGGGCGCCGACGCCCGAGGCGCTGTCCGCCAGGTCCTTGCCCGCGATGGTCACGGACTGCGAACCATCCTCGGACACGTTGACCGTGAGGTCCGTGCTGCCGAACAGCGACACACCGTTGAACTTCTCGTCCGTCAGCGAGTCGAGCTGGTTGGTCAGCTGCGTGAACTCGGCGTCGTAGTTCGCCTTGTCGTCGGAGTTCTTGGTCGGGTCGCTGTAAAGCGTCTTCAGTTCCGACATACGGTCGAGGACCTTGCCGGCAACCTTGAGCACGCCGTCCTGCGTCTGCAGGAAGGAAACGGAGTTCCCAATGTTGGTGGCAGCGGCGCCCGAGCGCTTGGCGGCGGCAGACAGTTTCATCGACACCGCGAGACCACCGGCGTCATCGGCGGGGTTCACGATCTTGGATCCGGACGACAGCCGGTTGAGGCTGCGCTGGAGCATGCTGTTCGAAGCGGCGAGGTTGTTGGAGGCAACGGTTGCCGCGTAGTTGGTGTTAATCACGACTGACATGGTATCTATCCTTGATGAGTGCGACTGTCCGTCGTCGCCACGTGCCTGGGGAAAACGGCTCCAGGCCGCGCCGTTCGGGGCGAAAGCCCCAAAGGGTAGGGCGCACGGGGGCTGCGCCGGTTAAGGGTGGAAGGAACGACCGCCGGGCTCCCGACCCGCCCCGAGACAACTGCGGGAGAGGGGCGCGGGGCCGGCGGCGCGGCCCCGCGTGAGGGTCGGGAATCAGGGCGCCGCTTACTGCAGCAGGCGGAGCGCGATCTGGGCGCTCTGGTTGGCCTGGGCCAGCATCGCGGTGCCCGATTGCACGAGGATGTTGAACCGGGCGAGCTGCGTGCTCTCCGCGGCGACATCCACGTCGGTGATGCGGCTGTTGGCGGCCTCGAGGTTGGCCTTGTTGACCGTGAGGACCTCCGAGGCGAAGCCGAGGCGGCTCTGCTCGGCGCCGTTGTTGGCGCGCATCGTGGCGACGGCCTGGATCGCGTCGGTGATCGTGCTCAGGCTGACCGAGCCGAGGCTGCCGATGCCGGTGCCGGAATCGGCCAGGGCGCCGACGCCCGAGGCGCTGTCCGCCAGGTCCTTGCCCGTGATGGTGACGGACGAGCCGCCGTCCTCGGAGACGGAAACCGTCAGGTCGGTGCTGCCGAACAGCGACACGCCGTTGAAGGTCTCGTTGGTGAGGGAATCCAGCTGGTTGGTCAGCTGCGTGAACTCGACGTCGTAGTTCGCCTTGTCGTCGGAATTCTTGGTCGGGTCGGTGTAGAGCGTGCGGAGCTCGCCCATGCGCTCGAGCACCTTGCCGGTGACCTTGAGCACGCCGTCCTGCGCCTGCAGGAACGAGACGGAGTTCGCGATGTTCGTGACGACCGCGCCGGAGCGCTTGGCCGCGGCCGACAGCTTCATGGAGACGGCGAGGCCGCCCGCATCGTCGGCGGGATTGACGATTTTCGAGCCGCTCGAGAGCCGGTTCAGGCTCTTCTGCAACATATCGTTGGAGGCGGCGAGGTTGTTCGAGGCGACGGTCGCCGCGAAGTTCGTGTTGATGACGCCTGACATGGTATCT
>JAEUGX010000050.1 GCA_016795545.1 Opitutaceae bacterium | reverse complement strand
CTCGATCCAGATGCGGTGCGCCGGCGAGCGGCGGTGGTGCTCGAGCGTGCCCGGGCAAGATTTGCTGACCTTCCGGTGGTCCGAGCTTATCCACCTGGGGCGGACGCCGAGACCAAAGAATTTGTCCGTTACTGGTTCGACCCGTATGCGCGCCGTCAGTTGGCCGCATTGGCGGATTCCGTGCGACGGGTGCACGAGCCGGCGGAACGGCGGGCGCTCTGGTGCGCGTTTTCACGACTCATCATCACCAAGCAATCTGGCGCATCACGGGCGATGGACCTTTCCCACAGCCGGCCGCATAAAAAATTCGAGGTCGCGCCGACTAAACCCTTCAACAAGTTTTTGGAGGCGGTCGAGACGGTGGTGACGAACGTCCCGCATCGTCGTTCCGGCAAGACCGGGCCGGCAGTAACGACGACACTGGGCGACGCGCGTCGGTTGCCCATTCGCTCGGGCTCGGTCGATTTGGTTCTAACCTCGCCACCCTATTTGAACGCCATCGACTACATGCGCTGCAGCAAGTTCTCTCTGGCGTGGATGGGGTATTCCTTGGCTCGGCTCCGGCGGTTGCGCGGCCGGAGCATTGGCGCGGAAGTATCGCTGTCGCCCAAAGCGACCAAGGGTCGGATTGAGGAAATCATCCGCGAACTCAGACTGCGCCCACGTCTTCAGGGCCGGGACGCCGCCATTTTCGCCCGTTACATCAAGGACATGGATGCTTCGCTGCGAGAAGTGGCGCGCATTCTGACCGCGGCGGGACAAGCAATTTACGTCGTCGGGAATTCATCGGTGCACGGGACTTTCGTACGAAATTCCGCCGTCGTCGAGGCCGTCGCCATTCGGAACGGATTGCGGTTGATTAAAAAGCGCACGCGGTCGCTGCCGCCAAATCGGCGCTATTTGCCGCCACCGGCTGCCCCCAATGCCGGGGCTACCTTCAGCTCACGTATGCGGCAAGAGGTTGTGCTTTCATTCAAGCGCGCGGCCTAGCGTAGGGTTTCGAACACCTTGGCGGGAAACTCGCCAGCGCCGATCTTGTGATCGAGATCATCGGCCGAGCCCGTGACTTCATACATCTCGCGTGCGTGGCGCGCTGCTTTGATCCAAGCAGCGGACGTTCCAGGGCCGAGAAGTAAGTGGAGTTCCGCGGCGTTGAGGCAGACAATGCCGTCGTCGTTGCAAATCAGCACCGCGAACATCTGGTTCAGTTTTTCTGCCATGTCGGTCCATTCGCGGCGGTGGTCGGGCTGAAAGGTGAAATGCCACGGCGTCATTCGCTTTGAGCAGTGTTTGACGTAAAGGCCGACCCGCCCGGCGACCACATAGCCCGCATTGGATGACGGCGAGTATCGCTCGATGTGCACGCCGCGGTCGCTACCATGCAACAGGCGAGCGAGGACAAAGCCATGGAATTGCTCGAACTCGCGGATCATACGGGCGCACCGGCCTTCAAGAACCGGACATTCCCGCGATAACGATAGAAGACACGGGCGCGGCCAGTCTCATTAAAGAGGACATTCACGTGATGAATCGCGTCGGGGAACCGGCCGACTTCCATCTCGCGGTCGCCAATGAATCCCTTGGAGCGCGTGATGGTGGCCTTGTCCATCTCGCCTTTCTTCTCCGTGTAGCCGGCAATAGAGCGCGGCAGATGAACCGCCAGCGAGCGGTCGCCCTCCGGACAAAAGGTGGCAATGTAGTTCAGCAGGTAGCCCGGTAGCATGTCTGCACCGAGTAGGGTTGAAATCTGTTTGAGTTTGTCCAAGCCGGTCGCCGATCCGGCGATGATCTCCGCGAGGCGATCCTTGGTCGCCTCGTAGTCGAAGAGTTCGAAGCTCATCTCGCCACGATCCACCGACACGTTGGTCTTATCGATGCTTGAGCTGGCCGCCGCGCTGATGCGGTCGCCATCCAGCCACACCGGTGTTCGCCGGTTTTGTTTGCGGGATTCGAGTGAGAGGCGATGGAAGATGAAGCATTTCTGCCAATCGAGGTAGAGGCTCTGCGGGA
Source organism: Opitutaceae bacterium (assembly GCA_016795545.1). Taxonomy (GTDB): domain Bacteria; phylum Verrucomicrobiota; class Verrucomicrobiia; order Opitutales; family Opitutaceae; genus Lacunisphaera. Next base: position 81,391 of record JAEUGX010000050.1, on the reverse strand, counting down.
TGATCAGCTCGAAATATTTCAGGTAGTCCTTTCGCGAACCAAACATGCGTGCCCGCTGAATATAAGTGTCCTGTTGCAGTTTATGCTTCACGTCCCGCGTGAAGAACATCGACAGCAGGTTGTTGAAGGTGACACCACGAGAAACAATGTTCCCGCCGATCACGACGGTGAACGGCGAGGTCGGCGTGGTCGCGGTGCGGTTGTCGGCCGCATTGACCTCCTTGTCGCTATTCATCACCACCACGTTGTTCCGACCGTTGTTCTCCAGCACATACCGCGTGATTTCCTTGGCGTGGCCGGGATAGCGTTTTTCCGCGATTTCCCAGATTCGCTGATAATAGGGCCGGTGGTGGGTGTCTCCCTCCTCGCGCAATGCCTCGAAAATCTTGATGACCTGCTTGTAGTCGAGGGAGTGGTCCGCCTTGTTGCCGCTGGTGTGGACGAGCAACGAGTAGTTCTTCTCCTTGCTGTTGATGCGGGTGTTGAGGTGGCCCACGTTGACCATGAAACAAAAAAGTGCCTCGCGCAGGTATTTCGGATTGTCGCCCGAGTCGCCCAGCAACGTAAGCCGGTAGGGCATGTTCGCCAGGGTCACAGGGAAAAACTTATCTTGACCGGTGTAATTCTGGTGCGGAGGGAAATCGATCCAGTGTTCGTTCTGGTTCTCGTGGGTGCGGTTCAGGTCGAGCCGTGCCGGCGTCGCCGTGACGCCGATGTAGGTGCCCTCCGTGCCCAAAAGCTGGCCCGTCAGGTCGTTGATCCGGCTACGGTCCTGCTTGTTCACCTTGGTGTTCGGGGTGGCGTAGTCGGCCTCGTCGTCGATCACCACCCGGCGGGAGTCGATGCCATCGAGTTTCTCCAAAAGTTTCTGAAGATCCTTGGCGTTCTTTTTGCAGAAAATGACCCACGGGTGATCGCCGATCTTTACCTCGGGAGAAAGAATCTCGCTGAATTTTTTCGGCGCCGGGGAAATCCCGGAACGCTGAAAGCGTTCCAAATTTTGCCCCAGCAGTTGCACGCTATCATTGAGGAGCACCACTACGATCCGAAATCCTTCGTCCAGCAGCTTCGCGGTCAGTGCGATCATCATCTCGGTCTTGCCGCTCTGGGGCTCGCCATAAATGACAAAGGAGCGTCGCGCCTTGCCCACATTTTCGATGGCCCCGGCGACCACCGTCCTGATCCGGTCCACCTCCTGGCCTTCGTCCACCAGGACGGCCAAGCGACGCTCATAACGATTGTTGTTAACCGTCTCTTTCTTCAGTTCGTCGAGATTGAACATGGGGCCATTATTTTTGGGGAGCATTGCGGGTATGCCCCGGACCCAAAACGATCGAGGCGCTTGGCCCAAAGCGCCTCGGTGGTCCGGTGACAAGAATGGTTAATTCCTAGCAGGATATGGCGGAAATGCTACGTTATCTTGGGCGGGAATTCTCAGCGATCACCGTTGCCACGAACGCCTGCCGACGGAATAAACCGCCATGCCTGAGCGATTCGGCCGTGTAGTTACTCCTGTTTACGCACCATCGTCCGATGGCCTCTTGGAGCCGGTTGGCTCGGCGGTGCTGATCCGGGATGGTGCAGGCTACTGGGTATTTAGTGCCGCGCATGTCTTCGACCGGGCGCGCTACCGTGAACTGTGGCTGCCGGGTGCGCCGGACTTTTTTCTCCTCACCGAGACGATATACCGTTCCCGAGATGGAGAGGTGGTTGATCTGGCCTACACCCGATTGACCCAGGAGGAAGCCGACAAGCTGGTAGCAGGAGGCCATGCCTTTCTTCCCGCTCGTCGGAATACCATAGATCACGCGGACGTGACGCCCGGGGAAGGGGCTTGCATGGTGGTTGGCTATCCGTGGATGCGCGTGCAACCGGTCGAGGGTAACCGCCAGGCTTTCTCCGTGCAGGCGATGGAATACCGGGGCCAGTTGGCTTCCTTGGAGCGCATACAGCGCTATGGACGCGACCCCAGTGTCACGCTGATGGTGCTTTTCGATGCAAAACTGTGGAGCGAAGGAGAGGCCATCAAGCGGCCGCCCAAAGAGGGCGTTGAAGGGGTGAGCGGCGGCGCGATCTGGGGATGCTACAGCGACAACGTGCGGCTGCTGGGAATTGTGCATAGTTTCGTGGAAAGCCGCTCGCTGCTTTTGGGCACCCGGTGTCGGGTTTTTCCAATGATCGCAAAAGGGGATGCTTGAGAGGGCTGGCTACTGGAGGTGCCTTCGGCAGAACGCCAGTCTGCCGATGCCTACATTGCGCGAAACTGGTCGAGACCTCGATCAGTTAGCGGACACCAAAACGGACACCAAAATGCTCAAAAAGGTGGTTCAGGAGTAGTTCGAGATTAGGCTTGGTTCACTCTGAGAAGTGGGGAAAGTGGCGTTGCAATCACCCTGAAGGCCGCCGATTCCGCCCCGCACCTCCACTTATCGGAAGCCGATAAGTGCCCTCCGTAGCATGAAATGCGAAGGAGGGCCGACCGGACACCAAAACGGACACTCTTTCTTTCACTCCGAAAGAACTGAGCGTAATCGGAACTAACCCGCCGACTACCCGCTATCCCTGCGCAGGTGATACAGCCGAACAGATCGTGCTGGCCAGGAATCAGGCAGAACGACAACCGGCGCTCAATTTGCAGATCGCCCGAGCCTATCCAGAGCGCTTCGCACAGCTCGCCCTCGGCCACAACAGCAAGGCCGTCCACTGCACCTACGCGCGGCAGGCCAAAGTCACTCTACCTCCACTCGAGGATTATGAGCAAACAGCGGCCGCACCAGTCGTCCCGCTGCCGCCAGTGGCAACCGGCTAATTGAGCGTCGTAGTACTTTCGACGGACTTAGAGAGACATTCGGGAGCCTTGCGAACCTGGTGCCCGCTTGATCCGCCGGCGAGGGGCTGGCGTCTCGTCGGAAGCCGGGCGGATCTTCGGCCGCGCGGCTGCGGCGACATCCTCGCGCAGGGCGCGGGTGTGCGAGAAGATCTCCTTTTCCCAAGCGGTGGCGATGGCGCTGGGGACACCCGCGTACTTCGCGGCTTCCTTCCAGCCACCCAGAACCGCGGTTTCCACTGATTCGTAGATGGCCTTCGCTTCCTTTCGCTCAATCCCACCGGCTTCGGCAAGTTGCACGACCTGAGCGAATCGCTGCGGAATGACCGTGGAGCCCATCCAAGACAACCCGATCAGGTTGTTGGCCACGCTTGGAGTCAGGTCATAGGCGGGAGTCAATGACCAGGCCCGCGTCTTTTCATCGTAGCGGAAGGCGTGGTTGCGACCGTGGTCGTCGCGGTTGCCGGCGACGAGGTTGAAGACCGCACGTCGAAAGCACTCACGGGCGGCGGACGCATCGCAAAGCGTGCGCGAGGCGCGAATGAAATCCCGATAGTCGAGATTCCCGTCCGAGGCCCGTTGATGCAGCAGACCCGAGAGCGTGTGCACATGGCGCCGCGTCCAGGTGCCGTCCGGCTTCTGGATGCGGTCGAAGCGCGTGACCGCGAAATGACTCCGGGCGCCGTCGTTGATGAGGCAGGCGCGAGGCACATCGATCCCCGCCTTCTTTGCCAACTTCCAGTAGAGGAATTCGAGCTGACCGGTGGCCTCGCCATCCGCCGGCGAAAATTTGACGATGCTCGGGTGATGTCCCTCCGGTACCGGGCCGCCAATTCGAATTTCGTGAAGATCGAGGAATTCACCGCTGTCGGGCAGATGGGCCGAGACTTTCGGGCGAGCGCCTCCCAGACTGCTGCCGCCGTGCGCCAAGGCATGATCCACCTTTGATGGCGTTAGAATTGTCGGGGTTTGGACAATCTTCGCGGCTTCGTCGGAGAGGCGCGCGAGATTGACCGTGACTGATTCGGTGTCCGCGCCCTTCGCAATCGGCGGCACGAACGTAATCGCCCCTGGGCCGCGTTCACCGATGGCCGCCAGCTTGCCGACAATCGTGCGCACGCCGGGCGCCTCTGATTTCAGCATTCGTTCGCCCCAAGCATCCGGCAGCGAATCTGCAATCAGTCCGGGAAGCCCGCCGGCAAACGGCGAATCGCCCGCCCTAAAAAACCGTGGTCCCTGCGCAAACGATTCCAACGGCAGGTGAACAGGCGAAAGCTGATGGCGCTGGGCGACGAAGGAACGTTCGAGTTCGAGCGCATGCGTGCCGTCGCGGGCCCGATGCGCCAGTGTGCCCATGGGCTGGCCAAGGAATTGGAGTTGGATGACGTCGGGCTCGTCCATGGCTTAGGCTCCTTTGGGAGCACGCGGCGCGCGCCGACGTGCGGGTTCCTGTCCTTCAGCAAGAAATTCGGGGATGTCGCGGGGTTGCGCCGCCATCGGCTTCAACGCGGCCAGAACCCGATCCGCGAGACCCAGAGTGACGAGCAGTTTCGCCAAGGCATTGAACCCGATGCGGCCGGTGAGTTCAAAGCGACGGAGGGTTGCGACTCCAACCCCACTTTTCCGTGCCAAGTCCTCCTGTCGCCAGGCCAGCGCCAAGCGATGAGCCCGCACGGATTCGCGGGTCTCGCGCACAACGTCAGCCTCTGTTGTAAGCGATAACATATGATCGTTAATAGCTAAAAGATGACTATAAGCAATCATTTTTGATATTCATTAGGCAGCTGCTTGCGGCGGGTTGGCTTGCGCATCACTAGCCTCGGAAGAGCGAAATTTGACGGGCTCTGCGCCACGTCGGTTCTTCTTCTGCCAATGCCGGCTGGAGGTTGTGGCTTTCCGCGCACAAGAGCAGAGCGCTCGTCGGAGCCTCCGCCCCCTGTTCAGGACAAAGTTCTCAGCCCAACGCCATGGGGGGAGGCTTCACGCTCTCGCCAATTTTGATTTCCCTACTAATTTTCGCAGTGCAGCCAACTCTTCGCGGCGCGCCCGGCGGAACCGGCGCTGGCGCTCCGCGTTTTTTTCCCGTTTCTCCTCAACGGATTTTGCGGGCCGGCCAGCTCGCAACCGAAGCGGGAGATCCACCGAAGGCGTAAAAATATTTCGCCGCTTGAAGGCTGCCGGGGCATGCGCCAACGCCAACGCGCGCAGGGTCGGGGTATCGGCATTCTCGTCAAAAATGGGGTCGCTCGCGACGCGCTCGGGCGCGAAAGCCCAAGCCGGCGCGGTGCGCTCGACCTTTCGCGCCAGGTGCTCGGCATATGCTCCGAGCCAGGCATCGGCGATGTGGCCTTGAGGAAACTTATCGTGAAGGCGGGGCGGCTCGTCGGCGACCATCGCCACGGCTTGGGCGCGCGACGACGCCCGGCGCAACTCATGCAGCCAGTCACGCAGATTCAGACCGAACTCGCTTAGCGAACCGGACTGCTCGGCAACTTGCTTCAAGGATTTCGGGCGAGTGATCATTTTCTGGAGTGAATTGCGTGTTTGACGACCTCGCGGGCCTCGACCTTCAGCGCATCGTGCGGGAAGAACTTATTGTGGAACGCCTCGGCCTCCTCGACCGTTTTGATGCCCATTTTCTGAACCAGGAAACGAATATCGCCATAGTCGCCCGCGTAACCAGGCAACGGCGGGCGACAGGCACGAAGTTTCATCGCAAGGAGATAGGCCGCCGTCGGCACCACGATGCTGACGCCTTCTCCGAAGTCGGTTTCGGGTGTGCGACGCTTCGCTTCCCTCTCGGCCAGGAACTGCCTCACGTCATCGTTCAACCAATCGACGGGCAGGCCGAGTTCAGCCGCCACTTTAGCAGCCAGCGTTTTGCCGATCTCACTTTGGCGCACTACGGCGTCCACGTCCTTGGTCGCGTCACGAGAGCCAAAAACCAGCGTGAACACGGCGCCGCCGTAGAGGGAGATTTCTAAAGTTACCTTTTGCTCACGCGCCAGTTCGCCCAAGCGACGAAGGGCTTGAGTGATTCGGTTTCGACTGAGGGATTCATATGGCACAATAAAACGTTACGTATTTGTTTATCTAGTTTCAAGTCCTGATTTTTTGAAATCTTATCTAAGCATCTCACCTGCTGAATTATACGTACTCACGCCGGCAGACTGAACTCCATCAACTGACCGATCTTCACCTGCGGCCGGGCAGGCTTGTTTTGAGTCTTCGTGCACCAATGCTGGCTGACGGCGTTGGTCATCTTCGCCATCCAGCTCAAGCACGTCCACCGCCGCGAAATACTTCACGCTGTTCGGTTGCGGAATCCCCGGGGACTGGAGCAGCCGCGCCGCCACCAGCACGGGTACATCATGCGGCTGACTGTCCAGCACCCACGCCGTCTGCTCCGCTATCAGCCGCACCGGCAATTCTGTGGCATTCGTTCTTCTGCAGACGCCATCAGCTAACGAGTTCGTGGAGTTCGCAGCCACTGAAAAGCGTCCCATCCGGGTGTCGTCGGTTCCACCGTAATTATGGCAGCGTCGAGTCTGAACCAGACGTTGTCGACGAACTGCGCGAGGTGCGGCGTAATATTGCTTTTCTGCTACATCATCATGTCCGACCGCGGCATCGGCGACGGGCTTGCGTGCGACGCGGCAATCGTCATTAGTCGCCCCAGCTTCATCCATGTCCTGCATCGTTTTCACCATCGCGAACCAGAAGGGCGGCGTCGGCAAGACGACCACCGCGGTCAATCTCGCCGCCGCGCTCGCGGAGCGCAAGGTCCACACCCTGGTCGTCGACCTCGATCCCCAGGCCAATGCCACCAGCGCGCTGGGCGTGGAAAAACAGGAGGGCAAGAGCCTGTACGGCCCCCTCCGTGGCGAAGGCAGCGGCTTCGAGATGCTGACGCCGACGGCCTGGCCGCACCTGGCGCTCATCCCCGCCGAGGTCGACCTCGCGGCGATTGAAATCGAGCTGGCCCAGCAGCCGAACTACCTGCTGCGCCTCCGTTCCGTGCTCGAACCGCTGCGCAATTCGGGCGGCTACCGGGCCATCATCATCGATTGTCCGCCCGCCCTCGGCATGCTGTCCATGAACTCGCTCGCGGCGGCGGACCATCTCCTCATCGCGCTCCAGTGCGAATACATGGCGCTGGAGGGCCTCGGCCAGATCCTCAAGGTCGTCGAGCGGCTCAAGAGCGCCGGCATCAACCCCGCCCTCGACGTCGGCGGGATCATCATGACCATGTTCGACAGCCGCACGAACCTGTCGAAGCAGGTCGTGGACGAGGTCCGGCAGCACCTGCCCGACAAGATTTTCCAGACCGTCATCCCGCGCACCGTGCGGCTGAGCGAGGCCCCGAGCTTCGGCAAGCCGATCTTCGCCTACGATCCGCAGGGGCCCGGCGCCGTCGCCTACCGGGCGCTCGGCAAGGAGATCATCAGCCGCTTCCACCTGAAGGAAAATGACGCGCCGCCCGCACCCTAGCCGCGCTTGCGGTTCCGCCGCCGCCGGCTACTGATCCCGGTCGTCCCGCATGCTCGCCGTCCTCGCCAAATACCGAGCCGTCTTCGTCGTCGGGCTGCAAAGCAGCCTCGTCTACCGCTGGAATTTCGCCGTCCGGGCGGCCTTCTCGCTGGTCCACCTGGCGTTCGTCTTCATCCTCTGGGGCGCGGCCTTTGCGGGCCAGACCCAGGTGGGCGGCTTCGACTTGCGCCAGACCCTCACCTACTTCATCGTCATGCTGGTCCTGCAGTTCTTCATCAGCGCGATGAACGAGGATTACGAGGTGTCGGAGGACATCCGCAACGGCCTCATCAACCAGTTCCTGCTGAAGCCGGTCAACTACTACCTCTACCGCCTCACCGTCTTCGTCTCCGCGCGCCTGGTGTCGGGCGCCCTGGCGCTGCTGCCCGTGCTGCTGGCCCTGCCCCTGCTGGCGCCCTACCTCACGCTGCCGCCGCTGAGCTGGAACTATGCGGCCGCCGTCCCGGCCCTGGTCATGTCGGCGCTCATCCAGTTCACCATCGCCTACTGCTTCGGCCTGCTCACGTTCTGGTTCCTCGAGATCCAGTCGTTCATCATCCTGTCCCTGGCGGTGGAAACCGTCCTCGGCGGACAGGTCTTCCCGCTCGATCTGCTGCCCCGCTGGCTGTACGACTTCTCCGCCTACCTGCCTTATTACTACCAGATGTATTTCCCGGTCGCCCTGCTCACGGGCCGCATCACCGACGAGGCGTTCATCCTCCGCGGACTCGGCATTCAGCTTTTCTGGGTCATCGCGCTCCTCGGCGTAGCCCAGCTGCTGTGGCACCGCGGCCTGCGGCGCCACACGGCAGTCGGCGGGTGAGCACCGACCAAGCCCCCCGATGAGCTCGCCGCGCATGTCCCTGGCCCATTACACCCGGCTCTGGCTGGCCTCGGCCCGCTATTCGCTCGTGCGCACCATGATGTTTCGCGCGGACTTCATCATGTGGTCGCTGGTCGAGCTGTTCTGGATGGGCGTCAACCTGCTGCTGATCGCCGTGGTGTACCGGCACACGGACTCCATCGCCGGCTGGGGGCCGTGGGAGATGACCGTCATCGTCGGCACGTCCATGCTGGTGCAGCGGCTGCTGATGGGTTTCTTCTGGACCAATCTGTTCGAGATGGGCCGCAACGTGCGCAGCGGGCACTTCGACTTCTTCATGGCGCAGCCGGGCAACCCGCTGTTCATGATCTCGACCCGCAAGATCGATCTCGACGGCTTTCTCAACGCGCCCCTGGCGCTGGCCGTCGTCGCCTACGCGGTCCACCGGCTCGGCCTCCAGCCTTCCGGCTGGCAGATGGCGGCCTACGCCCTGTTCGTCGGCTGCGGCCTGGCGATCCACTATGCGACGCTGCTCCTGATCATCTCGCTGGTGTTCTGGCTGCAAAGCGCCAAGGGCATCGAGGGCGGCTACTTCGGGGTCAACGAGTTCTCGCGCCTGCCCCGCGAGGCGCTGCGCGGCGTGGCGGCGGTGATCTTCGTCTACGCGCTGCCGGTCATCGTCGTCACCAACGTCCCGGCCCGCACGCTCCTCCACGGCGTCGAGTTGGTCCCCACCCTCTGGCTGGTCGGCGCCGCGGCATTGTGGTTGACGATCGCCATCACCGTGTTCAACCGCGGCATCCGCCGCTACGCCAGCGCCAGTTCCTGAACCGATGGATCCCGCCCACGATGCCGTCGCCCGCCTGCAGCAGAGCCTGGGCTACCGTTTTGCGAATCCCGCCCTGCTGCAGGAGGCGCTCACGCACGGGTCCTACCTGCAGGAATGCCCCGACGCCGGCCCGCACAACCAGCGGCTCGAGTTCCTGGGCGACGCCGTGCTCCATTTTATCCTCACCGCCGCGCTCTTCCGCGAATATCCGACCGAGCGCGAGGGCATTCTCAGCCGCCGTCGGGCGGCGCTGTCGAAGGGCGAGTTCCTCACCCGCATGGCCCGCGACCTGGGGCTCGACGCCGGCCTGCGGCTGAACAAAGGAGAGGAGGACACCGGGGGGCGGACGCGGGCCTCCACCCTCGAAGACGCCTTCGAGGCCCTCGTGGGCGCCCTGTACCTCGACAGCGACCTGCCCACGGTGGAGCGCCTCGTGCTGGGCTGGTACGGGTCCCTGCCCGAGCGGCTGGCCCAGTTCGAGGAGGCCGAGAACCCGAAGGGCCGACTCCAGGAGCGGGTGCAGCCCGTGCACGGGAACAACGCCCTGCGCTACGACGTGATCGGCACCTCCGGGCCGCGGCATGCCCGCACCTTCGAGGTGGCCGTCTACCTCAACGGCGAATCGATCGGCACCGGCTCCGGCACCTCGAAAAAGGTCGCCGAGGAGGCGGCCGCCCGGGAGGCCCTGGAACGGCTGGCGCGCGACCAGCCCGCCGGGTCGCCGTAGCGGGACGCCGCCCCCGGTCCCCGCCGCCCGGCATTGATTCGGGCCGGAAACTGGGTTTCGTACGGCCCTCCTTCTCCTGTTCGCCGCCTTGGCCTCCCCCTCTCCCAGTCACCGCACGAAACTGACCGGCGTCTGCCCGGCGGCGCAGCCGCACGCAGTGGCGGAGCTCCTGCGCCGGGAGCCCGCTCCCCTGTGGCTCGTGGTGCACGAGGAGGCGGCACGGTCCGACGCGCTGGCGGAGGACATCGCCCTGTTCCGCGCCGCGGCGGGCGGCGACGCCCTGGAACTCCTGGTTTTCCCCGAAGCCCAGACCGACCACCGCGAGATGCGCGAGGCTTTCAACGCCGCGAGCGACCGACTCGCCGTGCTCTCGCGCCTGCGCGGACGCGGCCCGACCCAGCCCCGGGCGCAGGGAGCCGACCGGACGCTCGTGATCCTCGCCACCCCGGCGGCGCTGCTGCAGCCGGCACCCCCGCCCGAGGATTTCGACCGGAGGGAAACGACCCTCCGCCCCGGCGGCGGACTGCCGTTCGCCGGCCTGCTCGAGCTGCTGCGCGGGTTCGACTACGACAGCGAGGCGGTCTGCGAGGCCCCCGGCCAGTACGCGATCCGCGGAGGCATCGTCGACGTCTACCCCATCACCGCCCATCACCCCTACCGGCTGGATTTCTTCGGCGACGTGCTCGAGGAGATCCGCGTCCTGGACCCGATCACGCAACGCTCGGGCGAGCCGGTCGCCGCCATCACCCTGACCGCCGCGCCCCGGCTCCATGCGTCGGGCCTGCGGGCGACGCTCCTCGACTACCTGCCGGCCGGCGCGCACGCCGTCCTCCTCGAACCCAAGGCCCTCGAGGAGTCCTTCCACCTGCTGGCCGGCCCGGACGACGGCGGACCGCGACGGTTCGGCGGACGGTTCGCCCGGCTGGTCGGCGTCGGCGACCTCGACCTGGCCAGCGACCTCGTCGATCCGCCCGACGCGGAGGAGACGTGGGACACCGAATCCCTCGCCCACCACCGCGCCGCTCCCGGCGAGGACCTGCTCGCGCACGAACGGCTCGAGTCCGAGGAGCGCTCCCGGCGCGATTTTCTCCGGCGCGTGGCCGAGTGGCGGACCGGCGGGGCCGAGGTCGTGTTCGTGGTGTCGCAGGACGGCGAGGAGCAGCGCATCCGCGAGCTGCTCGAGGAGGACGCCGCGCTCCGGCCGATCCGGCCGCGCTTCCTGCGCGGCGCGCTGGCCGAGGGGTTCCGCGTGACGCCCCGCGGCGGCGGGCCCGGGGGCCTGGTGGTGGTCACCGAGACCGAGATCTTCGGCCGCCGCCGCCAGCGCCGGGCGGTGTCGCGTCGCGCGCTGCCCGCGCCGTCGGCGGTCGACCAGCTGCTCGACTTCTCGGAACTGGTGGAGGGCGACTTCGTCGTCCACCTGCAGCACGGCATCGCCCAGTTCCGCGGCCTGACCCGCCTCGAGACGGCCGACGGCGCCCGGGAGGTCATCTCGCTGGAATTCGCCGACCGCGTCACCCTCCATGTGCCCCTGCAGGAGTCCCACCTCGTCAGCCGCTACGTCGGCCTGACCAAGGCCCGGCCGCAGCTGGGGCGCGTCGGTTCCGGACGCTGGGAGAAGGCGCGCCAGGCCGCCGAGCGCGCCACGCTCGACCTGGCCGCGGAGCTGCTCGAGATCCAGGCGCGGCGCGAGGCCCAGCCCGGGCACGCCTTTCCGCCCGACAATTCCTGGCAGCGCGAGTTCGAGGCGGCGTTCCCTTACACCGAGACGCGCGACCAGGCCAAGGCCATCGCCGACCTCAAGGCCGACATGGAGCGGACCCGGCCGATGGACCGGCTGGTCTGCGGCGACGTGGGCTTCGGCAAGACCGAGGTGGCGATCCGCGGCGCGTTCAAGGCCGTCATGGGCGGCCGGCAGGTCGCCGTGCTGGTGCCGACCACCGTGCTGGCGCAGCAGCACCTCAACACCTTCCGCGAACGGATGGCCGGCTATCCCGTCGCGGTCGAGATGCTCAGCCGCTTCCGCACGCGCAAGGAGCAGGCGGGCATCCTGACCGCGCTGGCGGAGGGGCGCATCGACATCCTGATCGGCACCCACCGCCTCCTGCAAGCCGACGTGCGGTTCAAGGAACTCGGCCTCGTCGTGGTCGACGAGGAGCAGCGGTTCGGCGTCAAGCACAAGGAGGTCTTCAAGCGCTGGCGGGCCCACGTCGACATGCTCTCCATGAGCGCCACCCCCATCCCGCGCACGCTCTACCTCGCGCTGACCGGCGCCCGCGACCTGAGCACGATCGAGACGCCGCCGGCGAACCGGCTGCCGATCCAGACCATCGTCAAGAGCTACGACGAGCAGGTCGTCGTCGAGGCCGTCCGCCACGAGATCCGGCGGGGCGGGCAGGTCTTCTACCTCCACAACCGGATCCAGACCATCGACCTCGTCGCCGCCCGACTCCGCGAGCTGCTGCCCGGGCTGTCCGTCGGCGTCGGCCACGGCCAGATGGGCGCGGACGGCCTGGAGCGGGTCATGACGGATTTTGTCGCCGGCCGCTACCAGGTGCTCGTCTGCACCACGATCATCGAGTCGGGACTCGACATCCCGAACTGCAACACGCTGATCATCGAGGGCGCGGACCGCTTCGGCCTGTCGCAGCTCTACCAGTTGCGCGGACGCGTGGGGCGCTTCAAGCACCAGGCCTACGCGTACCTGCTCCTGCACCGGCACACGCGGCTGCTCGACCTCGCCCGCCAGCGGCTCGGCGCCATCCGCCAGCACAACCAGCTCGGAGCCGGGTTCCGCATCGCCATGCGCGACCTCGAGCTCCGCGGCGCCGGCAACCTCCTCGGCGCCGAGCAAAGCGGACACATCGTGGGCGTCGGTTTCGAGCTCTACTGCCAGCTGCTCCGGCAGAGCGTCGCGCGGCTGAAGGGGGAAAAGCAGGCCGCACAGCTGCGGGCGTCAGTGAAGCTCGACTTTGTCTTCGTCGGCGAGGGCGCCGAGTCGCCCGCGGCCCCGGCCGGCGCCACGGACAGTTTCACCGCACTGCGGCAGGCCGAACGCAGCGAGGGCGTGGTCGCCCCCATCCAGGCACGCCTGCCCTCCGCCTACATCGCCGAAACACGCCTCCGGATCGACTTCTACCGGCGGCTGGCCATGGCCGACAGCCCCAAACAGGTGAAGGAAATCGAAGGCGAGCTGCGCGACCGCTTCGGCAAATTTGGCGAAAGCGTCCGCACCCTGCTGCTCATCACCGAAATCCGCACGCGCGCGGAACAAAAGGGCGTCGTCTCCGTCGAAACCGAAGGCAATAGGCTGAAATGCCTGCGCAACTCCGGACGCCGCGACGACTTTATCCAACTCAGCAACCGCTTTCCCCGCTTGACCGCCCCCACCCCCCTTGCAAGGTTGAGGGAAATCATTATTTTCCTGCAAAATCTTCCAGCGACATGAGTCCCCGTGACTTTGGTGCACGCCCCCTCCTCCCGCTCCTTTTCGCGAGCCTTTTTGCCGCCCTGACCGGTGCTTTCGCCCAAACGGCAAAACCCCCGCAGGACAATCTTAACATGCGCTATGCCAATGGTATAGCCGCAATCGTGGAAGACCGGATCATCACCATTGATGATATCCGGCGCGAAATCGGGCCGCTGATCGCGGAAGTCCAGCGACAGAGCCGCAATGAGAAGGAATTCAACGAAAAGCTCGAAGCGCTGCAGGAGGATACGATCCAGATGCTCATCGACCGCGTCCTGATCATCAAAGATTTCTACAAGGACGAGAAGCGCCGGGTGCCGGACAGCTACATCGACAACGCGGTGGCGGAGACGATCATCACCCAGTTCGACGGCGACCGCAGCAAATTCCTGGCTTACCTCCGTTCCCGCGGCATTTCGCAGAAGGATTACCGAAAGGAGCAGGAAGAGGACATGATCTACGGCTACATGCGCCAGCAGCAGTCGAAATCCGCCAGCACGGTCAGCCCGGTCCGGATCGAGGAATTCTACCGCGAAAACAAGGACCGCTTCTACCAGGAAGACAGCGTCCACCTCCGCCTCATCCAGATCAATCGCACGGCTGACGACACTGACCAAACCCTCAAAGCCAGGGCGGACGAGGTCCTGGCACAGCTGGCCGCCGGCGCGGATTTCGGCGAGATGGCGCGGAAATACAGCCAGGACACCCGCAAGGGCAAGGGTGGCGACTGGGGATGGCAGCGTCGCTCGGATCTGCGCAAGGAATTCAGCGATGTGATCTTCACGCTCCAGAAGGGCCAGCGCAGCGAGGCCCTGATCATGCCCGAGGGCGGTTTCATCTTTTTCGTCGAGGACCGCAAACATGCGGGCGTGCTTCCGCTCGACGAAGTCCGGCCCGACATCGAGCGGGCCCTGGTGCAGCAGGCCTCCCGGCAGGCCACCGAGCGCTGGCTCGAAAAGCTGCGGCGCAACGCCTACGTGAAGCACTTCTGAGCGGAGCGGGCTTCTGCCCCGCACGCTTTTCGGGCGGGGGCCTGCGCCTCCGCCTTTTTGCATACTCCCTCACGCTCGTGGGCCAGCGGGCATCCCCGATCCGCCCATGAACGCACCCCCTCCTACTCCCGGCCCACGCCTCCGCGACCTCGTCGCCACCGAGCGACCTCAGGAACGACTCCAACGCCTCGGCGCCAGTGCGCTGAGCGACATCGAACTGCTGGCCATGCTCCTGCGCAGTGGCAGCCGCGGCAACAATGTGCTCGTCGTGGCCCAGCGCCTGATCCTCGAGGCCGGAACCCTCGCCGCCCTCGTCGGCTGGACCGAGTCCGATTACCGGCGGGTCAAGGGCATCGGGCGCGTCAAGGCCCTGCAGCTCCTCGCGGTCATGGAATTTGCACGCCGCATCCTGACCCACGGCGGACCGGTGGAGATCGCGCTGAACCGGCCCGAACTCGTGCATCAGCTGTTCGCGGCCAAGGTCGCGGGTCTGCCGGTGGAAAAATTCTGGGTGCTGTGCCTCAACCGCCGCAACCGGCTGCTCAAGCAGGTCGAAGTCACCTCCGGCACCGCCACCAGCAGCCTCGTCCACCCGCGCGAGGTATTCCGCGAAGCCGTGCGCCTCGGCGCCACCGCGGTCGTCTGCGTACACAACCACCCCAGCGGGGATCCCAGCCCCAGCGCCGCCGACCTGCAGGTCACCCGCCAACTCCGCGATGCCGCGCGGATCATCGACATCGAGCTGATGGACCACGTCGTGATCGGCCGCCCCGAAATCGACCCCCACGGCCTCGGCTACTACAGCTTCCGTCTCGCCGGCGTATTGTAACCGCAAACGCCCGACCAATCCGCCTATCTGGTTGGCTGATATCGGCGGACATCGCGACCCGCTGAATCAAGACGTGTCCCGCGGCTATAATCGCGGCTGCAAGTGCAGTAACGCCAGGGCTAGAGTGGATTAGGCTGGGCGTAGCGGGAGCATAAAAACCCAACTATACCTTGTAAACCGGGCGAGCTAGAGGCGACAGCTGCGTTCATTTTGAAGCTTATCGAGACATTCCGCGCGATAAACGCATGAGGATAGATGGCCCTAGCCAATTGTAAATCCGACGGGTTTACCGCACCACGCCTAATAACCTCCGTTATTCAGACTATTTCACTGACAGTATTTCCTGCCTCGGATCATTGCCGAGTTTACAAGGTCCGGGGAAACACGTAGCCTGCCGCGATGAATCTAGCCAAGGAACTTAATAACCTGAAAGCCAAAGCGGCGGCGCTCGAAGCCAAGATCGCCCGCGAGAAACGGAAGAAGCTCCTCCGCCTGCCCAAACTCGCCGGGTTGTCGTCGGTGGCCGAGCTCATTGCCGCGTTGCAGGATGTCTCCGGCAAAGGCCGCGGCCAGCGGCGCTCGGGCAAGCGGATCCGGCTGGACCCGCAGGTGAAGGCGAAGCTGATCGCGGAGGCCATCAAGCCCGGTGCGGACCGCCGCGCGCTCGCCAAGAAATACGGCGCGAACCTGAACAGCCTCCGCGTCTGGGCGGCCCAGGCCAAGCACCAGAAGTGAGCACCCGCGGCCGCGCTCACCGCGGCCGACACCGGGCCGAATTTCCCGCCGGCCAACGGGAATCCGCCCGACCTCAGCGCCTGGTCATGACTCCTGACCGCGGGATGGAAGTTGTGCCCGCCGCCTTGCCTTGCAGGATCGGCGGCCGGTGATGCGGCCGGAGCCGGGGTGCTGCAGCGTTCCGGAAACACGCTGCTCCGTTACCGCCGGCGAAAACGCAGCCGCAACCAGACCGATTCCCTGATGAAAAAGCCCGCCGCCCACCCGATCTCCCGCTCCGCCGCCCGCGGCTTTCAGCGGCGCGATTTTCTCCGCACGCTGGGCCTCGCGGCGGCGACCTTCCCCCAGCTGCTGCGCGCTGCGGACCGCCCGCGCCGGCCGCCCAACATCGTGCTGATCATGGCCGACGATCTCGGCTTTTCCGACCTGGGCTGCTATGGGTCGGAAATCCGCACCCCGCACCTCGACGCGCTGGCCGCACGGGGCGTGCGCTTCTCCCAGTTCTACAACTGCGCAGTCTGCTGCCCCACCCGCGGCTCGATCATGACCGGCCTGTACCCGCACCAGTCGGGCATGGGCTGGATGGTCCAGCACAACTCGGATACCCGGCCGCCGGGTCCCTACCAGGGCTATCTCAATGATCGCTGCCTGACACTAGCCGAGGCGCTGAAGGGCGCCGGCTACCGGACCTTCATGTCCGGCAAATGGCATCTCGGGGAGAACCGCCCGCATTGGCCGGTGGACCGCGGATTCGACCGCTCGTTCGGTTTGCTGAGCGGGCTCAACTACTACGGTTACCTGGACAAGGAGTGGGTACCGGGACTCGTCCGGCACATGTTCCAAGACGACCGGCCCTATTTTCCGAAAACCCCGGGCTTCTACCTCAGCGACGCCATCGCGGACCACGCGGTCGAATTCCTGGAGGGGACGCCCGTGGACGGCGACCCGTTCTTCCTTTATCTTCCGGTCTACGCCCCCCACTACCCGCTTCACGCCCCCGAGGAGGCGATCGCGAAATACCGGGGCCGCTACCGCCAAGGCTGGGACGCGGTGCGTCGTGAACGTTACGCCCGGCTGCGGGCCTCCGGGATCATCGGCGACGAGTCGCCCTTGTCGCCGCGCGATCCCGGGGTGCCGGCTTGGACGGAGGTGGAAGACCCCGACCTGATGGACCTCAAGATGGCCATCTATGCGGCGCAGATCGAGATCATGGACGCCGGCATCGGCCGGGTGTTCGAGCAATTGAGAAAATCCGGCCGGGAGGAAGACACGCAGATATTCTTCCTGTCGGACAACGGCGGCTGCGAGGGCGATCTCTCGGGCGTGCGGCCGAAGGAATTGAATTCCGCCCCCTACTTGGGCGGACCCGAGTCCTACGACGGTTACGGCCGCGGCTGGGCCAACGTCAGCGGCACACCCTATCGTAAATTCAAAACGATGATGCAGGAGGGCGGAATCGCCACGCCGATGATCGCAGCCGGCCCCTGCGTGCGCGGCCAACCCGGCCGCCTCTGCCGCGACGTCGGCCACGTGATGGACTTCATGCCGACCTGCCTCGAGATCGCCGGCGCCCCGTATCCCGCCCAGTTCAAAGGCCGGGAGCTGCCGCCGCTGGAGGGCGCCAGCCTGATGAAATCCCTGCGCGGCGAAAGCAATCCCCGGGTGCGCCCGATCTACTGGGAATTCGAGGGACGCCGGGCCATGCGCGACGGTCCCTGGAAGCTCATCGGGGCGGACAACGCCGCATGGGAATTGTACGACCTTTCCCAGGACCGGAGCGAGTTGCACGACCTGGCCCGCCAGCAGCCGGAGCGCGTCCGGGAAATGTCCACCCGCTACGCGGCGTGGGCCGACCGCTGCGGCATCCGCCCCTGGGCGGAAGTCGCCCCGCGCATGAAGAACGTCCTGCCCGTCAAAGTCTAAGTCTGATACCCGCCGGCGCTCGAGCCCTGGCTAGAAGGGTCCGTAGCCAATGGCCACGCTCGTCACGACCGCTCCGCTCGCCAGGATGAACGCGTACACAAGATAAGGAGTGATAAACCGCAGCCAGCGGTCGAACGGAACCCGGCAAAGTGCCAGCATGGCAATCAGCCCTCCGAGCGCGGGATTGACGAGGTTGGTGAGGCCGTCGCCCACCTGGAATGCCAGGACCGTGGTTTGCCGGGTCAGACCCAGCACTTCCCCGACGGGGATGAGCACCGGCATCGTCGCCAGCGCCTGGCCGCTGCCGGAGGGGATCAGGAAATTCATCGCCGACTGGATGCCCGTCATCCCCAGCGCCGACCAGTAGATCGGCAGACCGTCCAGCAGACTCGAGAGATAATGCGCGATCGTGTCGCTGGTGCGCCCCATCTCCAGCACCTCCTTGATCGCGCTGGCGTAGCCGACCATAAAGGCGCCGGGAGCAACGACGGCGACTGACTGTAGCACGATCTCGCCGGTGGCATTCGGTCCGTGCCGGCTGATCAGGGCCACGGCCAGCGCCAGCAGACAGTAGAGCGCCGCGATGTCGCTGATGTGCCAGTGATGGACAAAGACACCCCACAGCTTGACCGCCAACCCCGCGGCCAGCACCCCGATCACCACTAGGTCCCGGCCGGTCACCCGGCAGTCCTCGATCGGCCGGGAAAAGCTGAGCCCTTTCGTGTTCAGCCCCGCACTGAGGCTGGCGTCGGGCGTCCCCGTGATCTTCCGGAAGTACCTGCCGTTGTACCAGGCCAGCAAGGCCAGCGCGGAAACACACAGGACCGTGCGCAGCCCCGCCCCGGAAAATAGCGGCAGATGCGCGATCTTGTGGGCGGTGCCGACCGTGTACGGGTTGATGGGCGACAGCCCGAAACCGACGGCCACCCCGGCGATCGAGATACCCGCCGCCAGCATCAGGTCGCCCCCGATGGCCAGGCTGAGCAGGGCGGCGATCGGAATCAGCGGGATGCTGCTTTCGAAGCCGGTGAAAACCCCGAGCGCTCCGTACAGGAACGTCATCGCGATCACCACCAGGTAGCGCCGGCCGAAACCCATCCTCCGCACCATCGTCCCCACGGTGTTCTCGATCGCGCCCGAACGGTCCAGGAACCCGAACATGATACCGCTGGCGAAAACGATGAAGATGATGTCGACCGCGGTCCGGAAACCGCGGGGCAGAGCCCGGAACATGTCCAGCAACCCGACCGGACTCGGCTCCACCGCGTGGTAGGATCCGGGGACCACCGCCAGCCGTCCCTCCACCTGGATCCGTTCGTATTGCCCGGCGGGCAGGATGTAGCTGAGTACCGCCGCGCTGACCAGGATCAGGAACAGCACGACCACCGCATGGGGAATCAGGGATTCCAGCTTCTTCATGGCGAATTCGGCCGCGGGTCGCCGGCGATGATATCCGACACCGCCCCGAGCAGGCCCGCGCGCGAGTCCGTGGCCGGCACCGAAGTCAGCAGCAGGCAGGTCAGCGAATGCTCCGGATCGTGCCAGCCGATAGTGCCGGTGTTGCCGAAATGCCCGAAGGCCAGCGGCGAGCACGCCCGGCCGAACGTTCCCGGTTGCCGGGCCCAGCCCAGCCCCCATGCCTCGTTCAGGCCCGATGTCTGCACGGCAGTCATGGCCCGCAAGGTTTCCGTCCGCAGCGGCGAATCGGCCCCCGTGAACTGCGCGAAAAAACGGGCCAGGTCCTGCACCGTGGAATGAACCCCGCCCCACGGCGCGCCGAAGTCGCGCCAATACGGGCTGTTCCAGTCCCAATCCGTCGGCGGTTCGCTCACCTGGCAGCGCACCATGGCCTCGACCCGCCGGCCGCCCAGGCCGAGCGAGGTGTCCGCCATCCGCAGGCGAAGAAAGAACTGCTCGTGCAGGAAGTCCCTCAGGGCGCTCCCGCTCACGCGCTCGACCACAGCCGCCGCCAGCAAGATGCCCATGCTCTGGTAGGCCACCCGGGTGCCCGGCGCGAACCGGAGACTCGCCCGGCAGGCGCCGGCGACGAATTCGTCGATCGAGGCATGGCGGCGACGCAGCGCGACGTTCTCCGGCAGCATGTCCGGCAGGCCGGACGTGTGCGTCAGCAGATGCCGCAGCGCGACCTCTTCCCGGCCCGCGCCCCTGAATTCCGGCAGATACCGCGTCACCGGATCCGCCAGCCGCAGCTCGCCCAGGTCGCACAGCCGCAGGACCGCCGCCGCCGTCATGGGCTTGGTCAGCGACGCGATCAGGAAGGGCTGCTCCGGCGCCGCCGCACCATAGTGGCGGACATAACGCATCGCGCGCTGCTGGACCAGCAGCGCCGCCGACTCGGCGGAGCCGCCGGCCACCTGTTCTCGGAGCAGCGCGTCCGCCGCGGCGATCCGCTCCTCCAGGGCGGATTCCGCTCGGCCGGCCGAGGTGGGGCGCAGGTTCATTCCCGCCAGCTCCGGCCGTTCCAGGCGATCACCCGCTCGAGCAGCCGCACCACGCCGTCGGCAAAGATCCGGAAGAGCGCCTCGCCCTTTTCCGGCGAACCCTCTCCGGGAAAGCCCAGATGGCCCCGCGCCGAACGGTCCGGCATCACCCAGGCCCGGAACGCCGGCTCAAATGCGGCCGCCGGGTCCGCCGGCGCCACCCGGCGATGATTCCTGACCAGGCGTGGAGCGAGCCGGAGCATCATCGACGTCTCCCACTCGCAGGCGTGCCGCATGTGCTCCTGCTTCAGGCCCAGTCGCGACCGGGCGCCGGGATCGGCCAGGTTCCAGTAGGTCGCCAGCAGCAGCAGCAGGCGCCGGTTCCGCCGGTGACGCTGCCGCGCCTCGAATAGGGCCTGCTTCCCGGGAACCTCGTTGCCCCCGTGCCCGTTCAGGAAAACCACGCGCCGGAAGCCGTGCGCGATGAGATTGTCCGCCAGATCGTTGAGCGCATCGAGATACGTCCGCGGGGAGGCGGACAGCGTGCCGGGAAAATCGATGTGGTGATGGGAATTTCCGAGCCAGAGCACCGGAGCGAAGAGCACTCGGCCCGCCAGGCTCTCCGCCGCGCGCCGCGCAATCTCCCCGACCAGCAGGGCGTCTGTCGCCAGCGGCAGATGCGCGCCATGCTGCTCGAAGGCGCCGAGCGGAATGACGATCGGCGTGTCCCGCCCGACGGCGGCGACCTGTGTCCAGCTCATCTCGGCCAGTTGGCCGCCGGCCGGGAAAGAACGTTGGGGTAGGATTGCAGCCTTTTTCATGAAATGACGCTCACGAGAGCGGGTTTTCGTCCATCCGCCCAGGCAGTGCGATCCACTCTCCGGACCGCGCGGCGGAGAGCTGGGCGGCGGCCAGCACGTCCGCGATCAACGCTCCCCGCCCCGGAGCCCAGGGCTCGGCGCCACCTTTCAGGTAGTCCTCCAGGTGGGCGGCCAACGCCGAGTACTGGTGCTCGCCAGGAGGCCGCGGTCGGTAGACCTGCGCGGAGACCGTCTCCGCCGAGGTCAGGCGCACCGCGAAATTGTAGTCGTCGACCACTCCGTCGAGCACCAGAACTGCGGCCCGCAGCCCGTCATGATGCTCCAGCAGCAGCGCCCGCGGATCCCGCGCCAGGTCGCGCAGCAGCCCGCGGCCCGCGATGTCCCAGAGCCGGGAGTCCTGCCCTTGGCCGCTCTGCGGCGTGTCGGAGCGAGCGATCGCCGCGGCCAGCAGGTCGGACGGCCACGCGCCCTCCTCCGCCGCCTGCCAGAAGGCGGCTCCCTCGGCCACCCGCACCCGGCGGATTCCGCTCTCGCCGCCGCGCCGGCGCCCGATCCGCGGCAGCAGACATTCGAGGCCGGCGAAGTCGCCCGCGGGATTCTGCACGAGTGCCAGGGCCTCTGTGACCACGGCGTCGGCCGGAACGTCGACCGCAGGCAACCGCCACGTCACGCCGAGTGTCGTGCCCGCCACCAGCCGCAGTCCGCGCGTCCGGGCCAGGTCCAGCCAGGCCCGGGCGCGCTCCCCGTTCGAGGCCAGCACGCCATGCACGAAGCAAGCCGCACCGGGGCGCGCGTTTTCGAGCACCCGGCGGAGCAGGTTCTCGTTCGCCACCGCGCCGGAACCTCGCCACACCACCAGCACCGCATCAGCCCCGCCGACCGTCGCCGGCAGCGAGGAGCCCAATTCCAGACCGAAATCACGCACGCGCCGGTTCAATTCGCCGACACCCTCCGCGCCGCCCTCGAGCCACGCCGCCACCCGGGTGTCCTGCGAACGCCGGAAGCCTCCGTCCCAGGGGTAGCCCACCAGAAAGCGGTCCAGCAGCTGCTGCGCGGGACTCGGAACTCCAAACTCCTCCACGACGAAGGCCAGCCGGCGGCCGTTGGCGACGGATGCCTGCATCACGCCCTCCAGTAGGTTGAGGCCGCCGCCGGCAGGTAGGCCACGCCCATGTCCGGCGTCGCAACCGGCTCACCGCGATAGAGGGAATCCACGCCCGCCGCGAGCATCCCGGTCGTCAGGAGCGTACGCTCGACGGGATACGGCTCCCGTCCGGTCAGCACCATCTGCTCGACGTGGTGCATCTGCGGATTGAAGAAATTGGACACCGACGTGGCGAACGGCCAAGGCGACATGCACAGGTACATGTTGCACGAGACGATCTCGCCGGAACGCATCCGACCCGCATAGTTGAAATCGCGCACCGGATGGCTCTGCCAGTTGATCAGGCGCGACCGGCTGAGCTCCAGACCCGCCACGTCGACGTTGTTGCGCAGGAGCAGCAGGGTCGTGAAGAATCCGTCCACGTGTTCCACCCGATAGAGCACCGTGTCGGGACCGCACCGCCGCAGCCATTCCCAGGTGGCTGGCCCGTAGGTGTACCCATGCGGCGCGCTCGTGGTGTGGCTGCGGGCCAGGGCCGCCAGCGCGAGTTCGCGGGTACCGGCTTGGCGGTCCAGCCATTCCCAGGCGGCTTCGCCTTTCAGCGCGTGGACCCGCCTGATGCCGGACTCGCCGCCGGCCCGCCGCTCCGACATGCACTGCGCCGCCTCCAGGCCGTGAAAGTCGTAGCTGTCCACGCCGCCGTAGCAGACACACACGCTCTCGGTCAGCGGGGCGCCGAGCGGCAGCTCGAGATCGGGGATCCGACGCGCGACCGGCAGCGACGATCCGGCCATGAAGGCGAAGCCCAGCCGGCGCGCCTCCGCCACCATCGCGCGCGCCTCCCCCCAATCGGTCGAGAGGTGCTTGTCGTTGAAGACCGGCACCGCGCGGCCGCTGGCCTCGAACACCCGGACGACCTCCTTGAACCAGCGGTGCCGCGGGTAGAGCGTCTGCCCCTTTTCGTTGACGGGGTACTGGCCGTGCTCGCCGATGATCAGGACCGCGTCCACCGCCAGGCTCGGCCCGCCGAGTGTCAGCGCCTCGGCCACGGTGGGATAGATGACCACATTGTGCCGTCGCGCGTAGTCGCGCGCAAGGTCAGCATCCGAAAACTGGTCGACATACAGGCTCGCCAACGCCAGCGGAGGACGATGCCAGGCTCCCTGCCAGGCGTAGCCCTCGAGCAAACGGCCGATGAAATGCAGGGAGTGGAATTGCCGCTGCACCCGGGTGGTGAGGATCGCCACCCGCGGACGCGCCCGGCCCGCCGGTGCCCCGGGGGCGGCCCGAGCGGACGGCACCGCAGGCAGCGCCATCGCGCCGGCCGTCAACGCCAGCACCCGGGCAAACTCGCGCCGGGTCCAGCGTTCGGCCGTCTTTGCGGGATAGGGCAGCGGGTTCGTCATGACCGGATTCCTGGGTGGGTGCACGCGGCGGCTTCAGGCCGGAACCGGCGCGCCGGCGATGTCCGGACGCTCCTTGCGCACCATCGTCCAGAGGACCAGCGCGGCGACCGGATGCAGCAGCGCCATGACGGCAAAGACCCGCACCGGGCCCAGGGTCTCCATGACCTGGCCCACGTAAGTGTTGAACACAATCGCACCCGCCGCGCCGCAGGCGCCCGCGATTCCCCAGACGCTGCCGACATTCGGCTTCGGGAAAGCCTCGGCCACGACCACCCCGAGGTTGAACAGCCAGCTCAGGCAGACCATGCCCACCACGCTGAAGAGCCCAAGCACGGGCGCCGGGTGCGAAAGCTGGGGTATCAGCACGCAGAGCGGCGTCAGCAGCGAGACGCCGGCCAGCATGTACTTGCGCGCCCGGAGGGGAGCCGCGCCCCGCCGGACCAGCCGGTCCGAGAACACCGAGCTGCCCACGCCGCCGACATCGGCCACGAGGAAGGGAATCCAGCCGAGCAGCCCGATCTGCGCCAGCGTAAGTCCCGATTGCTCCTGCAGGTATCCGGGCATCCAGAAAAGGCAGAAATACCACACCGGGTCGCCGAAAAAGCGGCAGAGCAGCACGCCCCACAGGCTGCGTGTGCGCCAGAGCTTCGGCCAGGTGAAGGCCGGCATCGCCTCGGCTCCGGGCGCCGCACCGTCGGCGCCGGCCGGAGCGGCGCGGTAGACGACCCACCACACCGCCGCCAGCACGAGCCCGAGCGCCCCCGGAACCACGAACGCCGCCTGCCAGGAATGGCTGATCGCCAGCCAGGCCACCAGCGGCGCCGCCACCACCGCGCCCAGCGTGCTGCCGGCGGCGCAGATGCTGTTGGCAGTGGCGCGCAGCCCCGGCGGGAACCATTCCGTCACCACCCGGAGCTGGGAGGGAAACAACGCCGTCTCGCTCATCCCCAGCAGGCCGCGGAGGAAGGTCAACTGGCCCAGCGTCCGGCTGAATCCGGTCAGCAGACAGGCGCTCGACCAGGCGATGAGCCCGCCGAGGATCATCCGCCCGGCCCCGAAACGGTCCGCCAGCCATCCCGCGCCGGCGTATGTGCTCGCGTAGCAGAAGGTGAAAACGTTCACGAGCAGGGCGTAGCCCCGGTCGTCGATCGCGAACTCTGCCTTGAGCGTGGGCTTGAGCACGGAAACGATCTGCCGATCCACGTAGTTGAGCACGAACGCCAGGAAGACCAGGGCCACGATCACCCATCGTCGCCAATGCGGCGGGAGCAGGGTCCCCGGAGGGGCGGCATGGATCGGGGCGGACATGGGGAACGCGGGCGAAAGGTGCGCCAACGCGCGGGTCATTTCAAGGCAAGCGCGCATTCTGCTCGAGCAGCCGCGCGCGCACGGCCGCGTAGGGCACCTCCCCGGGAGGCACGCCGAGCCGGACCGCCTCCGCCGCGAGCACACCCCCGCCCTGCCCGATGGCCATCGCGATCGGGGTGACCCGGAACGCCGCCGCCGCCTCGTGCGTCGCGCTGATGCAACGCCCCACCACCACGAGGTTCGCCGGCCGCTCGACCAACAGGCTGCGCAGCGGGATCTGGTACATGATGTCCGGACGCAGGTGCGTGGTGTCCGTTCCCGCCTCGTCCGGCGTGTGAATGTCGATGGGATAACCGCCCAGCGCGATGGTGTCCGCGAACGGCCGCGCGTGGAGGATGTCCTCGCGCGTGATCGTGTACCGCCCGGCGATGTGCCGCGTCTCCCGCACCCCGATCTTCGCCGCCGTGTCCATGCGCACCGCCTGCGCGAAGCCGACCGCGTGGCGACGGAGGAAGTTTAGGATCTGCCCGCATTGCCGCCGGCCGATGCCCTCGGCCTGGCTCAGCTGGAAGGGATCCGTGGCGTTCAGGCCCGTCACTCGGGAGGTGTTGACGATCACCACGCCGGAAACCGCCGTCTCGAAAAAAAGCACCTGCTCGCGCGGCACGTCGACCTCGCCGCGCTCCCGCGCCGCCCGCCAGGCCCCCAGGAACCCCGCCAGGCTGATGCGCGGCGAACGCCGGAGCCGCGCGATGCCCTCGGCGGCGCCCCCGCCCGACTCATGCCAGAGAAAATCGTCCGGATGCTCGATGGCGTACCGGCGGATGGCCGCCGTGTCGACATTGGCCAGCTTCAGATTCATCGTCATCGGCTGCACGGCGCCGTCGTCCGCCCGCCCGCTCTGGAACGCCGCGCCCGCGCGCACCGCCAAATCCCCGTCGCCCGTGCTGTCGATGAAGACCCGCGCCGTAAACGCGGTCAGCCCGGCCTTGTTGCACACCACCGCCCGCGCAATACCGTCCGGCCCGGTCTCCACCGCCGCCAGCTGCGTGTGGTAGAGCACCTGCCCGCCGGCCTCGACCAGCATGTTCTCCAGTTCGATCTTGAGCTCCTCGCTGTCGAAAGGCGTCACCGTGCTGCAATACGTGGTGGTGTCGGGTATGTGCCCGAGGCTGGCACCGCGCGCCTTGAGGCGCTCGATGATCTCGTCGGGGATCCCCTTCACCACCTGCTCGCCCGCGGGATTGTGGAAACTCATCATCGGCCCCACCCCCATGGCCGTCAGGGAGCCCCCCAGGAAGCCCTGCTCCTCGACCAACAAGACCCTGGCGCCGGCGCGGGCGGCCGCAATCGCCGCCACGCTGCCGGAGACCCCTCCGCCCATGACCAACACGTCGTACGCCGGCCCGGAGCCGACGGCAAAACTCATCTCACGCATAAGATTCCGTTCCGTTTCCTTTCCCGCCGGCTGTACCACTGCTTTGATCTCCTTCATTGGACTTCCAGCACGGCCTCGATTTCAACCGCCACCTCGTCCGGCAGGCTGTCCACTCCCACTGCCGCGCGGGCATGCCGGCCCACGGGACCAAAGACCTCGACCAGCAGATCGGAGCAGCCGTTCACGACCTGCGAGTGCGCCCGGAACCCGGGTGCCGCGTTGACGTATCCGGTCACCTTGACCACCCGGCGGACCCGCCCGAGCGAACCGAGCCGGTGCCGGGCACTGGCCAGGAGCCGCAGGCCCGCGGCACGCGCATGCCCGTAAGCCTGCTCGACGGTCACGGTCCCGCCCACCTGCCCGACCAGCGGCGAGCCGTCGGGCCCGCGCGAGCCATGGCCGGACAGGAAAAGCAGGTTTCCGCACATGACCGCGGGGAGGTAATTGGCCGCGGGCGAGGGCGGAGGCGGCAGGGCGACACCCAGGCGCACCAGACGATCTTCAGCGTTCTCGGTCACCGGAACTGGAACGAATAGAGATCCGCGTCGCGCAGCACGAAGCGCAGGCGGACCGGTGTGCCCGCCAGGCTCTCCAGGCGGGTGGTGGCTCCCGAGTAACCGCGGTCGTTCTTCCACTTCACCGCCGCCTCCACCTGGTCGCCGAAGAGGAGCGGCGACTCTTCCAGGGCGTAGCCCGGAAGCGGGCGCCCCGCCTCGTCCTGGATCTCCAGGCGGATGCTGCCGCCGGCCGCGGTGGCGTAGTTGAGCACCAGCCGGCTGCCGGCGAAGACGAGCGGCTTCGTCGTAAGCTCGCCGCCGGCGCTGCCGGCATGCGCCGAGACGAACCCGTCCGTCCGCAGCGTGAAACGCTCCACATGGATGCTGGGGAAGGTGTAGTGGCGCTGCACGTAGATGGAAATCTCATCGGGCCCGGTCGGCACGATGCCCGTGAACGGCTCGTTGGACCGGTGGACCCAGGCGCGCTCGTCGCGCCCCGGCCGGATGAAGGCGTCTTCGAAGCGGTGCCAGCGGACGCCGTCGCGGCTGCTCATGAAGATCGCGTCGGACACTCCCGGATGCTCCTGCTCGAAGTCCTCGAAATACGTCCGCCAGGGGTGGAAGCGCCGCGGCAGCGCCAGGTAATGGTGGGGAGCGCGGAAATACGGGACCGTAGCGTTGGTGTAGATGTGCGCGACGGGGGCGTCCCCGAAATCGACCACCCGACCCGGTTCCCATTCGAGAAAATCCTTGGAGCGGCTGAACTTGATCGAGCGCGCGATGTAGGCGGTCGTCCCGCTGCGCTCCGGATACGGGGTGCGGTAGATGGCCGTGTACTGGCGCCGTATGGCATCCCAGAAAACCACGTTCAACGAATCAAAGCGCCCGTCCGAGATGATCGGCTTCTCGCGCACCGTCCGCCAGCGCTTGCCGTCGGGCGATACGAACCCCATCAGCGCATACTTCTTGTTCAGGTGGTCGCGCGTGTTGCCGACCGCCTTGTAGCGCTCCTCGGGCGGCGTTTCGGGGTTGTCGTCGCGAAAGGGCGAGAAATTGTGCGACGCCTCGCCGGCCCACACAATGTTGTTCTCCTTGGAGCCGCCGAACTCGAACAGGCCCAGGGCCGGCTTGGTCCAGGTGATGCCGTCCTTGCTCTCCGCATAACACGTGAACTCCGGATGCGCCGGCACCAGGGTCTCCCCCGGCTGCAGGCTCGCCGCCCGCGCGAGCTCCGGTGCGCTGCCCGCCCGGTAATACATCCGGTAGAGGTCGCCGTCCCGGAACACGGTCCCGGAGCCGCTCACGTTGCCCTCCCAGGGCCGGTCGAACGTCAGCACGGTTCCCCGCGACCGGGGCTCGTGCAGCTTCAGGCGCACGCCCGGCATGGCCGCAATCAGCTGGTCATCAACCAGCAGTTCCAGGCGTGCGCCGATCGTCACCGCCTCCGCCCAGGCCAACGCCGGCATGGCCAGCAGGAGGACGAGCAAAGCGGCTCCCGCCCGGAGCGGACGAGGCCGCACGGCCGGTGAGTCAACCAACAAGCAGGGGGATCGTTTGTTCATACATCCAGGAGCAAGGCGCAACCTGCGGGATTGGTCCAGCGTGCGGCCTACGCCGGACCGCGCAAAGGCCGCAAATGCGCTCTCCGTTGACTTGAGATCCGGCACCCTTGCGGCGCGTTTCCGCTCCGGGGGATTTTCGCCGCGAGCGCTCCCGGCGCCGGACCGCGAATGGGGTTGCAAACGCCGGAGGCCCACCCATTGCCTTTCCCCGTTCGCGCCGCATGCCTTCCCTGCGCCATTCCCTCCTCCCCGCGATGCCCGCCCGGCACCGGTTCCCCTGATGGGCCGGAGAATCTTCATGCAGGATGTGGCCGACGCCGCCGGCGTCCATCGCACCACGGTGTCGCTCGCCCTGCGCGATCACCCGCGGATCCCCGCCAAGACCCGCGCCCACGTCAAGGCGCTGGCCGAGAAGCTGGGTTACGTCACCGATCCGCTGGTCGCCGCGCTGATGCACGCGCGGCGCACCCGTTCGCCCACGCCCCAGCATGCCGCCCTGGCCTACGTGACCTCGCATCCGACGCGTTACGGCTGGCGCGACAATCCCGTGGTGCCCGACTTCTTCCCCGGCGCGCTGGCACGGGCCCGCTTCCTCGGCTATAAGCTGGAGGACTTTTGGCTGCGGGAGCCGCAGATGACGCCGCGCCGGTTCAGCCAAATCCTGCGGACGCGCAACATCCACGGCCTGATCATGGCTCCGCCACCGCGCGGGGTGCACGCGCTGGCCCTGGACTGGGAGAACTTCTGCTCCGTCACGCTCGGCGTGGGCCTCGCGAGCCCGGAGGTGCACCGCGTCGCCGACAATCATTTCCACACGTTCCAGACCGCGCTCCGGACCTGCGCCGAGCGGGGGCTGTACCGCATCGGCTTCTGCTACCCCGTCGACGACTACCAGGTGGTGACGGAAAAAAGGCTCGCCGCCTACCAGATCGCTCCCCTGGAGCACCCCCGGATCACGCTCTTACCCCCGCTCTGCCTCGAGGCTCCGAGGGAGAAGAATTTCCTGGCCTGGGTAAGGCGCCACCGACCGGAGGTCATCATCAACACTATCGTCGAGTCGGATCCGCGCGACTGGCTGGAACGGGCCCGCTTCGCCGTGCCGCGCGACGTGAGCCTGGTCTCGCTGGTGCTGCACACCAACCGGGGCTGGATGAGCGGCGTCTACCACGACCCCGCGATCAACGCCTCGGTGGCCGTCGACCTGCTCGTCGGCCTCATCCACCGCCACGAACGCGGTATCCCGCCCCAGGCGCACGACGTGATGATCCGCGGCCACTGGGTCGAGGGCCGCTCGATCCGCCCGTCGCCGGCGGCGAAGGCAAGGTCGCGGGCCGAACCCTGAACGGCGCCCGCCATGAGGGCCGCCTATTCGCCCCCCGCGCGCAGGTACACCGCGTACAACCGCGGGTCCGCCGCGCCCTGCTTCGCGAAGTTGATCTTGAAGCGCACCGTCTGGCCGCCGAGCGCCGCCAGCCCGGTTCGCGGCCAGGCCACCACACAATCTAGCCCCCCGGCAGCGCGGGTCTTCCCGGCGTTCCCGCCGGAAAAGCCGGGCAGGAGCTCAAAGTCGGCGTCGGAGATCTCGACGCTCAGCCGGGCGGCATGATCCGCGTTGAGCACCACCTGGCCACCGCCGGCCGGCAGCCGCACCGGAGCAGACCACACCGAGCCGTGGCTGCGGTGGGTGGGAAAGGATTCGGGATACAGGCCGAGCGCGCCCCAGCGGTCGCGGGGTAGCGTCGCCAGGCCGATCTCCCCCGAGTAGCCTTGGCCGACGTCGGCATGCAGCCAGCGTCCGTGGTAGATGCGGGTCTCGTCGCCGACGTTGATGATGCCGTTGCCGGACTGGACCAGGATCGTGTTGAAGTTACCTCCGGGATAAGGCGTGGCCGCGGCGTCGAAGCGGGACAGGAACACGTGCCCCTTGACCGGCTCACGGAAATGGAGGCCGTCGTTGCTGACGAGGAGCCCGAGATCGGCCGACGTTCCGAGATTGGCGGCGCCGCCTTTCTGGTTGTGCCAGATACCGTAGAGCCCAACCAGCACGTTGCCCAGGCTGACGCCGCCCACCCCGAGATGAACCTGGTCGTACGGCTCCCGCGAGCCGCGCGCCGCGGGGTCAGCCGGCTCGGGGAGCAGGAACGCCCCAGTGACGCCGCCAAACCAGCGGTTGAAATCTTTTGAAACGAACGCCTTGCCCTGCCGCCCGGCGCGATGCCCGCCTTCGCTCGGGGTCTGCCGGGCACCGTTGACCACGTAGAGGCCGTTGAACTTGTAGAAGGACGAGATCTCAATGCCGCGAAGGGCCGTGTCCTCGCCCTCGTCGGTGCCGTAAGCCGGCGCGGCAGTCCAGCGGAGCCCGTCGGGGCTGGTGGCGTTGCGGATGGTGAACGTCCGGCCGTTCCACGGATTGTAGACCATCTTGTAGCGCCGGTTCGGGTCCGGGTCATCGTCGTCCTTGATGATCAGGACCGCCGTGCAGCGGTCGTCCGGCAGCAAGATCGCATTGTTCTCCCGGCTGCCGTTGATCTCCACCTGACCGAGCTTCGGCTTGATCCAGGTGATCCCGTCCTCGCTCTCCGCGTAGCAGACCGGCCCCTGGTGCAGGCCCTCGAACTTGGCGTCCATCCCGCGAGCCTCGTCCTGGCTCGCCAGGCGCAGCGAGTAATACCACATGCGGAACTTGCCGCCGTCGCGCAGCACCGTGCCGTAGAAATGCGCGGCCGCCTGGTCGGGCGCACGCGGATCCTCCGCACTGGGCCGCAACACCGGTTCCGGCCGCGAGGTGGGGCGGGTCAGGTAGTAAGAGACGTTCTCGCGCAGCGGGAGCAGGTATTCGTCAATCGAGAGCAGTACCGCCTCGCGCCCGACCGCCACGCCGGTGGACGGGAAGTGGAACGAGTCCTCTCCGGGCGGCGCAGCCCGGACCGCGCCGATGGCCAGTAGCAGACCGGACAGAACCACGGCGGCCCGAACGGCCGCGGAAGAAAGGGAGAAGCCTGCGATCATGGGAAGGAGTCGGCGCCTAAACCACCACCGTGGCCCGCCGTACCGGGACACGGCGAGCAAAACCGACGGGCCTCACCAGGTGCGTTCCACGGAGAGGCGGAACTGCCGCGGCGGCAGCACGCTGTTCGAGCGGAAGGCGGCGAACTGCGTGGGCACGATGGCGTTCGTGATGTTGTTCACGTTGAGCGTGCCCTGCCAGCTGCCACGGGTGTAGCTGACGCCGAAATCATAGCGCGGGTCGCTCGCGACCAGGAACGTGTTGTCGATGTCGCCCTGCTGGTCGCCGGTCAGCACCACGCCGCCGCGCACCTGGAAACCGGGACGGGCGCGCTCACGGAAGTCGTAGTTGAGCAGCAGGCTCGCCGACCACCGGGGCAGGCCGCGGAACTCCAGGATGCGGTTGCCCACCAGGCTCTCGGAATCGATGCGCTGGTAGGAACCGTAGGCGGTCAGGCGCGGCGTGAACAGCGTGCCGACGACCTCGATCTCTACGCCCTCCGTGGAATCGGCGGGACGCAGGATCGTCTCGGTCAGCCCCGCGGTGGCCGGATCGTTCTGCGCCGGCCCGAACAGGGTGCTGATCGTGCCGCCGAAACGCTTCAGCTCGAAGTAGGCCACCGTCGTGGTGAGGTTGCCATTGAAGAACTCGGACTTGACGCCGACCTCGCGCAACCTCGTATCGGCCGAGACGGTGAACGTGCTTTGTCGCGGATCGTCGAAGGGCAGCGCGCCGAAACGCAGCACTGTCGCCTTAGGCTCGACGTTGTCGCTGCGAACGCCGTACACGGAAACATTGGGCAGCGGCTTGAGCACCACACCGTACCGGGGGTGCGTGACCGCCGACGCCGCATCCTGGCTGCGCGTGCCGGTCGCGAGATTAAACCGCTCCACCCCGTCCGTCTTGTCCCGCCGCACGCCGGCCGTGAGCATGACCCGCTCGTTGAAGAATCCGGCCTGATGCGAGGCGAAATAGCTGGCGACCTCCTGCTTGGTCCGCGTGTTGGCGACGAACCGCGGGTTGGTCGGGGGGATGCCGTAGATCGGACGCGAGAGGCTGAGGTTGGCGAGGGTCGCGTCGTTGCGCAGATTCTCGGTCTTCGTGGTCGCCCATTCGTAGGAAAGCAGCGTCTTGTTGGTCATCCCGATCCCGGCGACGTCGTAGGTCAGCAGGATGTCGCCCTGCGCGATGACCCCGCGGTAGTCGTCGATGTCGTGACGGAGCGTGCGGCCGAGATACACCTCGCCGACGCTGAACATCGGATTGCCCGCCGCGGCCCGGTTGATGCTGTCGGTCTGCGCGAAGCGGCTGTCGCTGTCGACCTGGATCATATTGAGGACCTGCCGCACGCTGAGGAAGGAGTTGAAGGTGTGGCTGATCGTGGCCGTGCCGCTGTAGTGGTCGGTGACGAGGTTGGCGACGTCCTCGGAGCTCGAGAAGCTGAACGGGACCCACTTGTAGTCCAGGGTGTTGTACACCATGCCCCAGTCGTTGGGCCGCGTGCTCTCGTAGAACTCCGTCTCCACGAGCAGCTCCGTGCGCGGCGTGATCTTCCAGAGGAACGAGGGGTAGAGCGCGAAGCTCTTGATGTCCTCGCCCCGCCGCCACCAGCCGGAATCGGTGGCCTGCGAGATGAGGCGGACCGCCATGTTCTCCTCCCGGCCGGGCACGGGCGTGTTGTAGTCGAGCTGCGCACGCTTGAAGTCGTCCGAGCCGACCGTGAACGTCGTGATGGTCTGCTCGTGCTTCATCAGCGGCTTCTTCGTGATGTAGTTGACCAATCCGCCCGTGCTGGCGCGGCCCGCGATCGCCGAGGCGGGACCCTTGATGACCTCGATGCGCTCCACGTTGCTGAAATCGGGCGCGGTGCCGAGGATGATGCGCGTGCCGTTCTTGTAGTTGAAGACCGAATCGAAGCCGCGGATGTTGGTCGAGCTGTTGCCGCCGCGGTTGCGCGCATTGACGCCGGGCGCGTACGAGAGCGCCTCGTCCAGCTCGGTGGCGCCGATGTCCTTCAGGAACACGTCGTTGATGATCGTGATGGTCTGCGGGATGTCCACCAGCTTGGTGTTCATGCGTGTGGCCGAAGTCACCGTCGTGGACCCGTAGCCCTTGCTCGTGTTGCCCACGACCGCAAAGGGGGCCAGTTCCACGATCGCATCTTCGCCTTTCGGTTTCTCCGTCCCCGGGACCTGGCTCCGGGCCGGCAGCGCATGGCCGCAGAACAGCGCCGCAACCGCGGCGCGAAGGATCATTGTGCTTGGTTTCATGTCGGTTTGCTTGTTTTCGGATTGACCGTGGTGGACCAAAATCTCCCCGTTGCCGCGGAGCGTGCGCGCAAGCTGGGGATTCGCCCGCGGCAGCGCAAAAGTGATATTGCGCTCTCCGTTGACTGCGAGCGATGGCTCTGCCCGCGGTTCCGCGGTCGGCAACCGCGCGCAGGCAGACGGCCAGCCGCCACGCGCGGCAGCCGGGCGCTCCGGGAGATCCGCGCCCCGGGCCCGGCGGCGCGGGTTCGCTCAGCGGCCCAGCGGCAGGGCGCTCGGCGGGGGGCCGATGGGGAGCAGACTCGCCGCCATCCCGCCCCCCACGCCGACGGCGGCGGAGACGGGCAGAATCCAGAAGAAGCCAAGGCCGCCGAGTTGGCCGTAGGCGATGCCCACCGACACCAGCATGCTGGCCACGGCACCCGCAATCGCGCCGAAGGACGTCGCCCAGGGCACGAGCAGCGCCAGGAGGAAGAGCACGGCCAGCGGCCCGACCCAGAGCCCCACAAACTTGTTGGTGGCTTCCAGCAGGTTTCCCTCCACCAGCGGCACCGCCAGGCTCACGGCGGCGACGGCGAGGGCGAGGACGACGGACAGCATCCGCATGGACCGCAGTTGTGCCTCCCCCGAGGCACGCCGCGCCGCGAAGCGATCGAGAAAATCCGCCTTGATGACGGTCACGGTCGAGTTCAGCCCGGACGACAGGCTCGACATCGCGGCCGACAGGATGGCGGCGATCAACAGGCCGCCCAGCCCGGCCGGAAAACCCTTGCTGATGAAGACCGGGAAGTACTGGTCCGCCTCCGCGACGCCGGCCACCAGCTCGGGATGGACGCTGAAGTACGCGAAGAGCGCGAAGCCCACCAGGAGCATCACGAGCGAGACCACGCCGTCGGCACCGAGCGTGATCGCGAGCGCCTGGCGCGCGGACCGGGCGTCGGGCGTGGCCGCATAGCGCTGGATTGCCATCTGGTCGGAGGCGCAGGTGCAGATCCACCACACGGCGCCGTTGAGGATCGCGGCCGCCATGGAACGCTGGTCGGCATGGAACCAGAAGACCGGCGCATCCCAGCTCACGCTCCACTCCCGGGGCCACCACGCCCCGACTCCGCCGAGGGCCTGCGTGACCAGCCAGAGCGTCGCCAGCAGCCCCGCCAGCATGAGCAGGCTCTGGAGCACATCGGTGAGGACCACCGCCCGCAGCCCGCCCAGCGAGCTGTACACCGTCGTCACCCCGATCACGAGGAGCGCCAGGAGCGGCGCCAGCACCGGAGAAAAGTCCAGCAGCGGCATCAGCACGAGGTTCACGGAGGTGTAGACGATCATGCCCATCCAAAGCAGCCGCAGAATGATGAAGAACACCGCGCCCAGGAGCCGGGCCGCGAGCCCGAATCTCAGCTCCAGCACCTCGTAGGAACTCGTCACCCGGAGTTGCATGAACCGCGGGATCAGCAGCCAGCCCACGACCAGCATGATGATCGGGTAGGCGCCGACGTTCGCGAGCATCATCGGCCCGTGCCGGATCACCTCACCGGGCCAGGACAGGTAGGCGATACTGCTCACCAGGGTCGCGAACAACGAGATGCCGATCCCGGATGATTTCATCTTCCGGTCCCCGAAAAGGAACGACTCGGCATCCTTCGCCTTGCGGGAATAGTGCCAACCGACCAGGAGCATGAGGCCCGCATAGGCCGCGATCACGACCCAGTCCAACCCGGAGAAATGCACGACCGCCGGCCGGGCCTCCGGCTCGCCCGCCGCGAGGGTCAGCGGGCCAAGGCCAACCACGGCCGCCATTCCGAGTCGCCGCCCTGTCCCTTTCGGAGCCGGCGCCAGGATTTCCCGGCCAGTGGTCAGACTGTCCTGGTGGCGCGGCACACTATTTCAGGTGTTCGCCGAACCAGCCGATCAGGCGGGCGCAAAGATCCTCGAGGTTGGCGGGTTTTTGCAGACCGTGCCCCTCGTCCTTGTAGACGACCAGCTTCGTCTTCACCCCCAGGGTTTTCAACGCATGCCAGAACTCGTAAGATTGCGCAGCCGGGCAAGCCTTGTCCCGTTCGCCGGCGACGATCAGGGTCGGCGTCGTCACATGCTTGACGAAGTTGATGGGCGAACTGCGGGCATAGACGGCCGGATCGTCGTAAACCGTGGTGCCGAAATACGGGATCAACCACTGGTCGATCAGGTTCTGTCCGTAGTAGCTCTGCCAGTTGGCGATGCCGGCACCGGCAATCGCCGCCCGGAACCGCCCCGTCTGCGTGACCGCCCACATGGTCAGGTAACCGCCGTAGCTCCAGCCCCCGATCCCCAGGCGCGCGGCGTCGACAGGCGCGACCTTCAGCACGGCATCGACCCCGGTCAGGATGTCGTCGAGGTCGCCATAACCGAAGCCTTTGACATTGCCCTGAGTAAACGCCTGGCCCTGGCCGTAGCTGCCCCGGGGATTGGGGAAGAACACAAAATAGCCCTCGGCGGCCATCAATGTCAGGTTGAATCCCGGCTCGGGCCAGGACGGCGTGCGCTGGGCCGCCGGGCCGCCATGGGCCGAGACGATCATCGGGTAGCGCTGTCCAGGATCGAAATCCCGCGGATAGAGCAGCCAGCCTTGCACGTTCAGGCCATCGTTCTGCCAGGTGATCCGCGCGACCTTGCCCCAGTGCGGCCGCAGATCGCCGTTGAGGTTGGTCACCCGCTTCCACTCCCCGATCGGACCGGCCCACACCTCGGGCGGCGCGTCCCAGGAACAGCGGATGACGGCGGACGCGCTTCCCTCCGGGGTCACGGCGAGGCTGAGGTCGTAGGCGCCCGTGCCGAGCGTTTCATCGCCCCGCCAAAGCGTGCGGGTCGCCCCGGTCGCGGCATCGAGCTCCGCGATCGCCGTGCCGCCTTCGCTCCATTCCGTGAACAACAGCCGGTCGGGCCGCCGCAGCCATCTCAGCCAGGATGGGGAGCTGCGCCGGCCGGGCGTGAGATTGCGCGCCGCACCGCCCGTCGCCTCGACGCACCAGATGTCTCCGCCTGTCAGGGCCTGATCGCTCATCAACCCCTGGATGAAAAAGATCGTCCGGCCGTCCGGCGACCAGCGCGGCGCGGCCACCTGCAGTTCCGGACGGTAGATCTCACGCACGGCGCCGTCGTCGACGCTGATCGTGTGCAGTCGAGCCAGCCAGTAGTTGTTGTCGCCGGAGCCTTCCGCGGCAACGCAGGCGATCGTCCGGCTGTCGGGCGACCAGTCATATTCGTAGACATAGCGGTCGGCCGGTGAAATCGTGCGCGACCGGCCCGTCGCCACTTCCACGAGCAGGATGCGCTGGTACCGGAGACGCTCCCCCACCTCGCCATCATCCCGCGCCGCCGCCGCCCCGATGCCCGCCGCCTCGTCCTGGCCGTCGATGTGCAGCAGGGCCAGGG
The DNA here is from genome assembly GCA_016795545.1 of Opitutaceae bacterium. Lineage (GTDB taxonomy): Bacteria > Verrucomicrobiota > Verrucomicrobiia > Opitutales > Opitutaceae > Lacunisphaera. The sequence goes on along the minus strand of JAEUGX010000050.1, from coordinate 44,444 downwards.
TGCGGCCGTCCGGCGACCATTGCAGACCGCCGAGTTGGCCCGCGACGTCAGTCAGCCGGCGGACCGGCTGTCCCGGGCCCGGCGCGACGTACAGCTGCATCTGTTTCGGTTTCCGGCAGTCGGACAGGAAGGCGATGGACTTCCCGTCCGGCGACCATTGCGGACCGCGTTCGGCATGCCGCGATTCCTTCTCCCCGGCCGTCAACCGCCGCACACGCCCGTCCGCCAGGTCCAGCACCTCGATATACGAATACGGCGCGGGTGTCCGGTCAGGATTATACTGCGAGTAGACCCAGGCCACCTCGCGGCCACCCGGTGAGATGACAACTTCCTTGAGCGTCCGGAGGGAAAAAAGGGCATTGAGGATCCCGCTGGCAAGAGTCGGCATGGCGAAAAAACCGGAGCTTGCTGGGGACTCCGGAAGCGGCAAGGCCCTCGCTGCGCTCTCCGTTGACACCCGCAGCTCAGGCGGCGCCCCGGTCGCGGGCCAGCAGGGCGGTCGCGGCGGCCCGCACCGCTTCGTGGTGTTCCGGCTCCAGATTCGAGAGCAGGGGCAGGATCGGGCCGGTGGCGGCGATGCCGGCCAGGGCCACCGCCTCGTGCAGCACCCGGATCGGGTTCAGCGCGTCGCGCAAGTCCTCGAGCGGCAGGTACGCCGCGCGCACGCGTTCGGCCTCCTCCCACGCTCCCTGCTGGAGCAGGTGCAGCAGCCGCATCGACCCGCGCGGGCCGATGCAGACCGCGCCGGAGGTGAAGCCCTGCAGTCCGAAGTCGCGCCGATGCACGATCGCCGGCCGTTCGCCGATGCCGCTGACCACCATCCGGGCCGGCGCCTGCTGGAGCAGTTCGCGCAGGTAAGGATCGTGGCGGGGATCACGGCGGACGATCGCGTACTTGATCGCGCTCACGAGGCCGTCCCGGACCAGCGCCCCGACCGAGGCCGGGGCCAGATAGCCATCTGACTTGATGTACACGACAACGGGCCGGCCGAAGGCCTCCGCGAATCGCCGGATGCCCGCCGCGACGCCCGCTTCAGTGATCGGCGCCACCGCCGGCAGCACCATGGCCGTCGGAAAGCGCCGCCCCCGCAGGAGCGCCGCCTGGTCCATCATCCGCCCGTACTCCGGGCCGACGGATGGAATCACGCAGGTGTCCGCGCCGGCGATCGACTCTAGCATGTCGAGCAGGCGGGGATATTCTTCCACCGCGACGTGATAAAGATTCGCATTGCCGCCGTAGAGCAGCATCCGCACACCGCCGGCCTCCAGATGAGTGACGATCGCCTGGTTGGCATCGCGGTTGAGAGCAAGGTCGGCCGTCCGGGCCAGCGGCGGAACCGCCATGACTGAGGACGACAGTTCCGCGGGGGTGAGGGGCGTGGTTTTCATGAAGTCGGAATAGGCCCGCCTGGGCGCACAAAGGCCTTCACGGTGGCACAGGGCGCGAGCGGAACCTCGGGGCGAATCACATAGTCGCCGGCGCCGGCCGGCACGATGAAGGTTTCCGCATAGTGCACCACGAAGGGCGCGAAGGCCCCCGTGGGGCTTTCGACGACGGCCGCCTCGCCTTCCACCAAGTTGAGCACCTCCACTCCTCCAGTGCGCGGGTGCGGCACGGGATGAGTGAACCAATGCCGGCGGGACTCGATGAAGCCGGACGCGTGCAGACCCGTGCGCTCCTCCCGCCAGCCGTCGCCCCGGGCGAGAGCGGTCACCTGGTTGACCAAATGGGCGCGCGCATAGTCCTCGTCCCGCTCCCACTGGATGACCTCGCGGCCCCGGGCCAGGTTGAGCGGCCGGGGCTGACCGTCGAGTCCCAGGCGGTTCCAATCCCAGAGCTTGAAGGTGAAGAGGTAGGGCGTGGCGGAAATCTCCAGCACCATGGTGCCGGCTCCCGAACAATGCAGTGTCCCGGCCGGGATCAGGAAATGATCATGCCGGCGGGCAGGAAACCGGCCGGCAAACAGGGCGTCGTCGAACGGCGCCCCGCCAGCCTGCGCCGCCTCCAGGGCGGCGATCAATTCCGCCGGTGCGGACCCGTTGCGGCGTCCGAGGTAGACGCAGCCGCCCGGGACTGCGTCCAGGATGTAATAGCTTTCGTCCTGCGTGTACGGGAGGCCGAAATGCGCACGCATGTACTCGACCGTGGGATGAACCTGGAAACTGAGGTTGCCCCCGCCGATGGTGTCGAGCAGATCGAAGCGGATGGGAAACTCGGCGCCAAACCGGCGGTAGACCTCGTCGCCCAACAGCAGCGCGGGTTCGCCGAGCACCACGTTGAGCGCCGGGATCTCCACCCGGCCGCCCGCGAAGCCGAGGAGCAGCGAATTCTCCTCGGGCACGCAATCGAAGCACCAGGCGTAGTTGGGGGCGGCGCGATCGAGGTCGCACACCTCTTTCATCCACTGCCCGCCCCACGGACCGGGGTCGAAGAACGGGACCACCCGAAACGGCCGTTGCGACGCTGTCCGCAACGCTACCCGATGGGCCTCGCCCGTGATGAGCCGGGGCTCGCCCGGCCGACCGGTGTCCAGCAGAAAGTCCCACTGCGCCATCGTCCGGAGCTTGTGCCGATCGCACACGCGCCAATCGATGAAGTAGGCGCGCTTGTATTTCAGCGCCGCCTTGAGCGCATGATTCTCCGCCCCGAGATTGGGCACCTCGTTCCGGCGCTGCCGCAATTGCCCCGTCCACCGCGGCAGATCGGCGTACACGAGCACATCCGCATCCGGCGCCAGCCACGAGGCTCCCGGTCCGATCACGACGGCGACGCCGGCCGGCAGACCGGTCAGTTCCCCACGCAGCGCGGCGGCCCCGGCCGCGTCGAAGAAGTCAGCCAATTCGAGCTCCTCACACCAGCGGCCGAACACCGGATCGTCGCCGCCGAGGTAGGGCGCGACCAACTGGTCGACTTCCGCGGGCGGCTTCAACGCCCGCGCCGAATCCAGCAGCAGATCGGGACGCATCGCCGCCCGCAGGCCCTCCCGCACCTCTTCCGCAAAAACCCCGCTGTAGCACTCCACCGCCACCACGGCCTGCTTCCAGCCACCGGCCGCCACCGCCTCGCGCAACCTTCGGCCGACTGCCGGCCAGCCTTGCCAGTAGTGCTCCGCGTGCGGCGCGGGCATCGCGATGCAGGGAAACTTGTCGTAATTGGCGGCGCGCCCGTTCATGCCGTCATTCGCCCCGCTCCGGCCGCTGAAAATCGTCCGCGTAGCGCACGATGTCGTCCTGCTGCCAGTTTCCGAACGCCACCTCCAGCACGCGCACCGGCGCTCCCGACGGCGGCCCGCTGAGCCGGTGCCGAACGCCTGCGGGAATCCAGACCTCGTCCCCCGCCCGGTGCGTCGCGATGCTTTCGCCCACCTGCACGATCGCGCCGTCGTCGAGCACGATCCACAGCTCGGCCCGGCCCGTGTGCGCCTGCAGTGACAGACGCTGGCCAGCGCGAACCGTCATCAACGAAACCGTGACCTCCTGGTTGAAGGCATATTGCCGGAAATGCCCCCAGGGACGCTCTACCTGGGAGACAGGCGGCTTGCCGGAGGGAATGGGTTTGACGACGTAGTTCATGGCCTGAGGGAAAGCACCGCTCTTTCAACCAAGGTGGGGAGACCGCCGCGATCGACCACAACCTGACGGAAGTTGCGCTGGCCAACGACCGCGTAGTCATGGCCCGCGTTGGCCGGATAGATGCCCAGATAGACCAGGGGCTCCGCACCCGTGTTGATCGTGCGATGCGCGGTATGGCCGGGCACATAAACGACGGTGTTCCGTGCCAGCGGAACCAGCCGGCTTTCACCCGTCGCCTCGTCTTCCAGCAGCATCGCGCCGGCGCCCGCCAGTCCGACATACACTTCGGCGGCGGGGCGATGGGCATGGTGATGCCCCTTGGTCAGGTGGTACTCGTCGCCGACCCGGCCGGGATAGAGCACGCCCAGACCATAGTGGAGCTGGCCGTCGCCTGCGGCAGGCTCGACGGCCGTGACCGCATAGATCAGCGGGTTGTCGCGCGCCAGGGCGGCCTCATACGCCGGCACGTCCGCGAAGCAGCCGCGCAGATCGGCCAGACGCCGCTGCACCAGCGGCCTCGTGCCGATCCGGGCGGAGTCGAGTCCATGGGTCACGCTCAGGTCGGAGGGATGAATCAGGTTCAGCATGGGATATGGGCGGCCAGCAAATCCAGCAAGGGTCGCGGATCGCACCCCGCGGCACGCAGGCAGTTGACGGCCGCGCCGTGGACGGGAGAGAGCGCCGGCGCGCCAAGTCTGGCCTCGGGGCACAGGCGGCGGATGGCGGCCTCGATCATCGGCTGATACGGCGAGCCCGACCGCGCGCAGCCGCCGAGCACGACCACCGACGGGCCGGCGGGAAACGACAGCGGCTTCGCGGCCCCGGCCACCAGTCCGGCAAGAGCCGCCGCCCCGTTGCGCAGCACGCCGATCGCGGCGGCATCTCCCTCCTCCGCAAGCCGCATGACCACCGGAGCAAAGGCCGCCACTTCGTCCGGCGTCCAGGCGTCGACATAGAGTCGTGCCAGCAGTTCATCGGGATGCGTGAGTCCGAAGAAGGCCAGCCCCGCCGGCAACAGCCGCGTCGGAGGGATCCGGCCGTCCGCGCCGCGCACAGCGGCGCGCAGCGCGGCGACCGCCAGCCCGAACCCTCCGCCCTCGTCGTCGAGCAGCCAGCCCCACCCGCCGCACATGCAGGTCGCGCCGGTCGCATCCCGTCCGAGGCAATTGGTCCCCGTGCCCGCGATGAGCGCGATACCCGGTTGTCCGGCCAGCCCCCCCGCGAGGGCATTGTGCAGGTCGTTGACCACGGTCACCTGCCCGGCCGGGGCCAAGCCCACCCCCTCGGCCTCAGCGGTCACCCGCGCCGCATCGCGCTCCGCCTTCACCCCGGCGCACCCCAGGAATGCCGCCGCCGCCGCCTGAAAAGGCTGGCCCGCATCGGCCCAGGCCCGCTCGGCCGCCTTCCGCAGATTGGCGCCGGCGACCTTCAGCCCGACCCCGTGGTAGTTCGACGGCCCGGCCTCGCCCCGCCCCAGCACCCGACCCCTCGGGCTGACCAAGATCGCGTGCGTGTGGCTGCCACCGCCGTCGATGCCCAGGTAGGCTTTCATCGCCCGCACATTTCCGGCGCGGCCGCTGGCAAACGAGCAAAATAACATTTTCTAACATCATTCGGGAGAACATAACAATCGGCATGAACGCCTCCAGTCGCCACCAACGTATCCTTACCCGCTTGCGAGACCGCGGCCGCGTGGCCGGCCGCGAGCTTGTGCGCCTGCTCGCGGTAACACCGATGACGGTCTGGCGGGACCTCCGGCTGCTGGAGGAACAGGGGCTCCTGCGACGTGTCCGCGGCGGTGCCGAGATGAGCAGTCGCGCCGCCGGCGAACCCGATTTTGAGGTGAAGGCCGCCGCCGCCAACTCGGCCAAGGAGCGGATTGCCGCCTGCGCCGCCCGGACCTTCATCCGCGTGGGCGACGTGGTGGCGATGGAAGGCGGGACCACGGTGGCGACGCTCGTGGGACATCTGCCAGCGGAACGCGTCTCGATCCTGACCAACAGCCTGCCCGTCGCGCTGCGGCTGCGGACGCTCCGCCCTGCGCTTCCGGTCAGGATCGCCAGCGGCTGGGTCAGCCCGATCTCCGGCAACGTCACCGGCCCGGAGGCTCTCAAGTCCATCCGGAGCCAGGCCGCCACCCTGTGCTTCCTGAGCGCCACGGCCTTCGACGCCGAGCGGGGGCCCACCGACCCCAATCCTCTCGAGATCGAGGTGAAGCGCGCGCTCGCGGCCATTTCTGACCGGGTCATCCTGCTGCTCGACTCAAGCAAGTTCGGCCGCCGCGCCGCCGCCATCACCTTGCATCCCCGCCGCCTCCACGCCGTCGTGACCGACGCCCCACCCCCCGCGGATATCGCCGCCCTGCTGGTTCGGTACTCGGTCCGCCTGATCGTGGCGCGGAAATGACCCGGCCAGACCTGGAAATTGGTGGTGGAAGGTGGATTCGAACCACCGAAGGACGATGTCCAACTGATTTACAGTCAGTCGCGTTTGGCCACTTCGCTATTCCACCAAAACAATAGGAGCGCCGAAGGAAGGGTACTTTGCCCGCTTTGCCAAGCGGTTTTTTCTCCTGTTTCACCCCTGCCGGCACGGCCGGAAATCGAGATGCCGGACCGGGCTTGCCGGCCTCCCGCAGGATCGCGGCAGCCTCCGCTTGCCAAGCCCGCTTTCGTCACGCATTTACCGGGAGCGATGGAGACCCTCGGCGCATTCTATGATCGGTTTATCGAGCACCCGATCGAGAATGGCTTGCTGCCCCACCTGCTGACGGTGGCGGGCTTCCTCCTGGCGTTTTTCGCCATCGCGCGCCTGATGAGCGAACGCAAGCAGCCGGGCAACACGTTCGCCTGGCTCCTGGCCATCGCCTTCGTGCCGTACCTCGGTGTGCCGCTCTTCCTCCTCTTCGGCGGCCGCAAGATCCGTCGGCTCGCCAGCCTGAAGGGCCGGCTTTGTCCCGTGCTGCCGGGAGTGCCCGCCGGACCGTCAGCCCAAACCTTCGCGGCCCGGGTATTCGCCCTGAACGGGTCCTGTCCCCCGGTGGCCGGCAACCGCGTCCAGTTACTGACGTCGGGCGAGGACGCCTACGCCGCCCTCGAACGGGGCCTGCGCGAGGCGAATCACACCATCCATCTGATGACCTTCATCCTCGGCCGCGACCAGGTGGGGCGCAAGGTCGTCAAGCTCCTGGCCCAACGCGCCCGCGAGGGCGTGAAGGTCCGCCTGCTGCTCGACTCGCTCGGCTGCTTCATGAGCAGCGGCTCGTTCTGCGATCCGATCCGGCGCGCCGGCGGCGAGGTCGTGAAGTTCATGCCGGTGCTGCCCCTCCAGACCCGCGGCTCGGCCAACCTCCGCAACCACCGCAAGATCGCGGTCATCGACCACCGGGTCGCGGCGCTCGGCGGACGCAACCTCGCGCTCGAATACATGGGCCCCACCCCGCTCAAGCGGCGCTGGCGCGACCTCGGTGCGGTGATCGAGGGGCCCGCCGTCGCGCTCCTCAACGAGATTTTTCTCACCGACTGGGCCTTCGCCAGCGGCCAGCGCCTGTCCGACCTGCAGAAGGAACTCCCCCCGGGGGTGCCGCTGCCGGCCGGCGAGAGCGAAATCCAGATCGTGACCAGCGGCCCCGACGCCAGCGGCGATCCGCTCTACGAGGGCATCCTGTCGCTCGTGCAGCAGGCCGAGCGCAGCATCTGGATCGTGACGCCCTACTTCATTCCCGACGAGGTGCTCTTCCGCTCCCTGCAGGTGCAGGCCCGCGCGGGCATCGACGTGCGCCTGGTCGTGCCCGCGCGCTCCAATCACCTGCTTCCCGACCTCGCCCGCCGCCACTACCTCCGGGCGCTCCAGGCCGCCGGGGTCAAGGTGCTGCTCTATCAGTCCGGCATGAACCACGCCAAGCTGATGCTCATCGACGGGGAGACCGGCCTTTTCGGATCAGCGAACATGGACCTGCGCAGCCTTTTCCTCAACTTCGAGGTCGGTGCGGTCACCTACTCGCGTCCGGAAGCCGAGGCCATGAGAGCCTGGATCACGGACGTCTTCGCGGCCTCGAAGCCGCTGCCGGAGTCGCCGTCGAAACCCCGGCTCTTCCCGACGATCGGCGAGGAGATCGCCCGGCTGCTGGCGCCGCTGCTCTGACGGGGTGCCGGCTACACGGTTCCGACGCGCCCCCGGAGCGGCCAGCGGATGAGCCGGCGAGGCGAACCCCACGCCTGGACAAGCTGCCGCTGCAGCGGGGTCACCGGATCGACCCCCAGCGCCTGGGTGTACCGTGTCACGGCCGACCACGTGCGCAGGTAGGTGACAAACTCGTCGAGCGTCCACTCGTGCTCCATCGCCAGGGCGGGAAACGCGAACTCGCGGTAACCGCTCTCCGTGTGCCGTCGCTCGGGGGGCCAGTACGGACCGACGATCTCGCTGTAGAAGCGATCCACGAGCGCGTCGATCTCCGGCGTCACCTGGCACAGGGCGTAAGTCCACAGCGCCACCGCCCCTCCAGGACGCAGCACGCGGCGCACCTCGCCGTAGAATTTTTCGCGATCGAACCAATGGGCCGCCTGCGCCGCGGTCACCAGGTCGACCGATCCCGGGGCGAGGGACGGGGCCAGTTCCGCTCCCGGCAGATAGGTGACCCGCGGATGCGGGGCGGCCTCCGCCAGCTGCGCGGCGCTCGGCTCGGTCGCCACCACGCGTTCGAAATGCGCCGCCAGGCCGAGCGAGGCCTGGCCGTTGCCCGCGCCGCAATCCCAGGCCAGGGTGCGCCCCGGCGCCAAGCCCGCGAGGGCCGAGAACAGGGCCGGCGGGTACGTCGGGCGCGCCTTGGCGTAGACCGCGGCCTTGGACGAGAAATGGTCCTTGAAGCTCACCACCCACACCGATGCATGACTTTGCCGATTTCGCCAGCCGGAGGTTGGAGCCGGCCCCGGCCCGACCTGCAAAAAAAGGGCGCCGACCAGCGTCGGCGCCCGGGAAGGGATGAAGGCGTTGGCCGCTTACTCCTTCTTCGAAGCCTCGTCGAAGATGTCGCCGAGGTTGGTGAGGTCGGTGCCGCCCGAGCTCTTCGCGAACTGGTCGTAGGTCGCCGTCTCCTGCGCGAGCTGCTCGGCCGAGTAGTTGGCGGCCTTGATGCTCAGGCCGATGCGGCGCTGTTCGCGGTCGATCTTGATGACGCGAGCGGTGACTTCCTGGCCGGGCTTGAGCACGTCCTTCACCTTGTCGACCCGGTCTTCCTGGATCTGGCTGATGTGCACGAGGCCGTCGATGCCGTCCTTCAGCTCGACGAAGGCGCCGAAGGTGGTGACCTTGGAGATCACACCCGGGACGACGTCGCCGATCCGGAAGAAGCTGTCGATGTCGGTCCACGGATCGGTGGAGAGCTGCTTCATGCCGAGGCTGATGCGCTGCTGGTTCGGATCGACGTCGAGGACGATCGCGTCCACCTCGTCGCCCTTCTTGAGCATCTCGGACGGGTGGTTGATCTTGCGGGTCCAGGACATGTCCGAGACGTGCACCATGCCGTCGATGCCTTCCTCGAGTTCGACGAAGGCGCCGTAGGTCGTCATGTTGCGCACCTTGCCGCGGACGCGGGCGCCCACCGGGTAGTTGTGGCGGACCATGTCCCACGGATTCGGCTCCAGCTGGCGGAGGCCGAGCGAGATCTTCTGCTCCTCGCGCTGGATGCCGAGCACGACCGCATCGAGCTCCTGACCGACCTTGAGCAGCTCGGAGGGCTTGCTGATGCGCTTCGTCCAGGACATCTCGGTGATGTGGACCAGGCCCTCGACGCCGGGCTCGAGCTCGATGAAGGCGCCGTAGGGGACGAGATTGACCACCTTGCCGTGGATCTTGGACCCGACGGGGAACTTGTGGTCGATGTTGTCCCAGGGATTGTTCTTGGTCTGCTTGAGGCCGAGGGAGACTCGCTCCTTCTCGCGGTTGATGTCGATGATCATCACCTCGATCTCCTCGCCTTGCTTCAGCAGCTCGGTCGGGTGGCCGATGCGGCCCCAGCTCATGTCGGTGATGTGCAGCAGGCCGTCCATGCCATCGAGGTCGATGAACGCGCCGAAATCGGTGATGTTCTTGACGATGCCCTTGCGGATCTGGCCCGGCTGGAGCTTCTCGAGCAGGTCGCGGCGCTTGTTGATGCGCTGCTCCTCGATGAGCTCGCGGCGGGAGAGCACGATGTTCTTCCGCTCGTGATTGATCTTGAGGACCTTGAAGTCGTAGGTCTGGCCGACGTACTGATCCAGGTTCTTCGGCGGCTGGATGTCGATGTGCGAGGCCGGGAGGAAGGAGTCGACGCCGATCGAAACGATCAGGCCGCCCTTGACCTTGGCCTTGACGCGGCCGGCGACCACGGCGCCCTCCTGGCACTTCTGGAGAATGTTCTCCCAGTTCTTCTTCTGCTGGGCCTGCTCATACGACAGGATGGGATTGCCCTCCTTGTCCTCGAGCTTCTCGAGGATGACCTCGATCGTGGAGCCGATCTGGAGCTCGCCGAGATCGGTAAACTCGTTGGCGGGGATGACGCCCTCGGCCTTGCCGCCGATGTCGACGACGACCTCGTTGGCGCGGATTTCAGTGATGACGCCCGAGACGATGGTGCCTTCCTTCAGCTTGTCGAAGGAGCTCTGGGCGAGCAGTTCTTGCATTAACGAACTCATGTTGGACTGTGGTCGGAACGACGTGCGCTTGCTCCCGAACGCCCGGCTTCCGGCTTGGATCCTTGCGGATCCGGTGGTTGAGGGTTGGTCTGACTGACAGGCCGGTGGGAGCGCCGCGGCAACACCGGCCTGACCTAAGAACGCCGCGAAAGAGATCGAAAGTCCCTGATCACCCGGGACCGGGCAAGAGAAAAATCAGTTTTTGTCGGAAACCGCCGCAGCCGCCTGGTCATCAATAACCTGTTGCAAAGTAGCGAAATAGAGCGCGTAGAATCCGTGTTCCCTCATCGCCTGCTGGCTCGTGCCGCCCATCGACTGGCTCTGCACCTGCTCGGTCAGGGTCAGGGCCACCGAGGTGTGGCCGGGGCCCCCTTCCGCCAGTTCGACTTGCACCAACAGCTGGCGCGAGTCGGCAAAAGCCACGCTCGTGTTGATCCGGCTTACCGCCTCGATCCGCGCCGGCTTCGACCGCGTGACAAGAAAGTCCAGCCGCTTGAACGCCTGCAGCGCGGCGGCCGCGACCTCCTTGGGGTTGCCGGCGAATTCGCGGGTCTGCGGCGGCACGTCGGCGAAGCGGTCGCGGACCCGCTCGGGCATGGACGCGCAACCGGACAGCAGGAGCAGTCCGGTCAAAAGGAAAGACATGGCGGATTTCATAAGCAGGAGGATCCGATTGCGCCCGGCGGGTTCCAAGAGGTTATGGGCGAAGTGGCTGGCAGAAATCGTCGGCGCCGCGACCGGGTTCAGCGCGGCTGCTGCTGCGAGATGCAGTGCAGCGTGCCGAGGCCCCAGATCAGGTCGTAGCAGTCGATCGGGAGGATCTCGCGCCCGGGAAAGCAGTGTCCGAGGATGGCGCAGGCCTCGGCATCCCGCCGCTGCTGCCGGAACTGCGGGACGAGCACCGCGCCGTTGATGACGAGAAAATTCGCGTAGCTCGCCGGCACCCGCTGGCCGCGGAAGCCGAACGGTCGCGGCATGGGCAGGGTGACGATCTCAAACGGCCGGCCGGCCGGCGTGCGGAAAGTGCGCAGCCGTTCCAGGTTCTCCCGCAGCGGGCCGTGGTTGGCGTCGCGTCGGTTGGGCTCCACCACGGTCACGAACCCGTCCGCCTTGAAGAAGCGGGTCATGTCGTCGATATGGCCGTCGGTGTCGTCGCCGACGATCCCCTCCCCCAGCCACAGCACCCGCCGCACGCCCAGGTAGTCGCGCAGGTTGCGCTCGATCTGGCCCCGGTCGAGGTGCGGGTTGCGGTTGGGGTTGAGCAGGCACTGCTCGCTGGTCAGCAACAGCCCGGCGCCGTTGACGTCGATGGAGCCGCCCTCGAGCACCATGGCTTGCTCGAACCGGCGCAGGCGCAGCCGCCGCGCGATCCGCGGCGGCACGAGATTGTCGAGGTCGTACGGCGGATACTTCCCTCCCCACGCGTTGTGGACCCAGTCGGTCACGGCCACCTCGCCGGTCCGGTCGTTTTTCACGAAGATCGGCCCATGGTCGCGGCACCAGGCGTCGTTGGTCGGGTGGTCGTAGAACCGCACCCGGCGCAGGTCCGCGCCGGCGGCGGCGCAGAGCCGCCGCGCCGGCGCCTGCAACGCGCGCGCGCAGTTGATGCGCACCGGCTCGTGGCGGCTGATCGCGGCGACGATCCGCGCGAACACGCCCGGGATGGGACGGAAGCGGCCGGGCCAGGTCGCGCGGTTGTGGGGCCAGGAAAGCCAGACCGCGGCTTGCGGCTCCCACTCCGCCGGCATGCGGAAGCCGAGGGCGGCGGGCGTGGCCCGGGGGATAGCGGAGGAGGAAGTCATCGTTGGCGGGTGGTCGTGTGTCCCACCGCCCGGCGGCGAGGGCCACGGACGGCGGGAGGGCTCGCTCAGTCGATGAAGCGCCTGGTGAGGTCGCCGTAGGCGTCGATCCGGCGGTCGCGCAGAAAGGGCCAGTGCGTGCGCGTGACGTCCACCTTGCCCAGGTCGACCGGCACGAGGAGGAGCTCCTCACGGTCGACCGCGGCCTTGGCGAGGATCTGCCCGCTGGTGCCCGCGACAAAGCTCTGGCCCCAGAATTCGATGCCGTCGCCGCCGACGGGGCGCTCGTTGCCGACGCGGTTGACCACCGCGACAAAACAGCCGTTCGCCACGCCGTGCGCGCGCTGGATGGTCTCCCACGCGCCGTGCTGCTCGCCGCCGTGCGCACGCTTCTCCTGCGGGTGCCAGCCGATCGCCGTCGGGTAGAAAAGGATCTCCGCGCCCTGCAGCGCGGTCAGCCGCGCCGCCTCGGGATACCACTGGTCCCAGCAGATCAGGACCCCGATCCGTCCGAAGCGGGTCTGCCAGGCCCGGAACCCGGTGTCGCCCGGCGTGAAATAAAATTTCTCATAGTACAGCGGATCGTCGGGGATGTGCATCTTCCGGTAGATGCCGAGCAGCTTGCCGTCCGCGTCGATGATCACCGCCGTGTTGTGGTAAAGCCCCGCCGCCCGCCGCTCGAACAGCGACGCGATCACCACCACGCCGTGCCGCCGCGCCAGCTGCTGGAACGCGCGGGTGCTCGGCCCGGGAATGGACTCGGCCAGCGCAAAGTTGGCGTGATCCTCGCTCTGGCAGAAATATTGGGAGCGAAAGAGTTCCTGCGTGCAGATGATGTTGGCGCCCCGCTTGGCCGCCTTCTCGGCCAGGGCGAGGGTTTTCCTGAGGTTCTGCGCCGGATTGCCGGTGCAAGCATGCTGAAGCAGCCCCAAAGTTACTTTCATGGGCGAAGCGAACGGTCCCCCCTTGCGGATTTCAAGAAATCTCTCCGTGCCAATAATCTGCAACGGATGTCAACAAGGCTTTGACAAATGAAATGTTAATTGTAAAAAACCATCCGTCACCTCTTGAAAACCCTTAACCTACACCATGTGCGCTGAACCCCGTCCCTTGATCGTCATCGTCGAAGACGAGGAAGAGTTGGCTAAACTCCTCACCCAGCATCTCGAAGATGCGAACATGAACGTGCAGGCCTACAACCGGTGCGCGCCGGCGCTGCGGTTCCTGCAGAACAATTTCGCCAACCTGCTGCTGCTCGACATCAACCTCCCGGACAGCTCCGGCTTCGACTTGCTGAAGCAGCTCAAGGCCGAGGATATCAACGTGCCGACGATCTTCCTCACCGCGCACACGCAGGCCGAGGACAAGATCAGCGGGCTCAACATGGGCGGCGACGACTACATCACGAAGCCGTTCAGCTACACCGAAGTCGTGGCGCGCATCCGCGCCGTGCTCCGCCGTGCGGAGAGCAAGGCGGACTTCAACGTCACCAAGAACGTCCGCACCATCGACGGCCCCTTCGAGTTCCTCGGCGCCAAGGTTCACCCGGAGCGCCTCGAGATCGAGTTTCCGAACGGCACCGTGCACAAGACCGGCCGCAAAGAGCTGGGCATCCTCGCCTACCTCCACACGCACGTCGGCGTGGTGATCACGCGCAAGGAGCTGATCCACTCGGTTTGGGGCATCCACGCCGACATCCGCAGCCGCTCGCTGGACCAGTACATCGTCAAGGTCCGCTCCCTCTTCGACGGCAACGGGATCTCGCTCGACTGCTTCAAGACGGTGCACGGCATCGGCTACATCTTCGAGCCGCCCGGCAAGAAGAGCTGATACGGACTCCTGCCGTCGGACCGCCAGGCGCTCGCGACTTCCCCGGGACGGGAGGAGGGGTTGAGCATTGAGGGTCGAGCGTTCAGAGATTTGGACCTCGCGTCCTTTCGTACTCGCGCCCCCTCATTCCCCGTGGCCCCGCCCGGGAGCGCAGGAATCAGTCAAGGCTGATCCTCGCGGGCGATCCGCCGCCGGCCGGCCGGCGGCGTTCACCTCAGGCCGAAGACCTGCTGCAGCACCGTATTCAGGTCCGATCCCGGCAGCTGCGTGCCCCCCTGCATGCGGACCAGCGACTTGCAGCGGCGGGAACGGAGCGCCGCGGCGTCGGCCGACACGATGCGCGGGGAGTTGGGCCGGAGACCGGTGGCTTCCTGCGGGGACAGCGGCGTCCAGGCGAAGGGCAGGCCGGTGGCATTGAACTCCACCTCCCACCCCCCGACCAACCCGAGCGGCAGCGGCCTGCGGAGGAGCGACGGGTAGCGCCGGATGAAATCGGGCACGCGGGTCGTGGCGATCCGCACCTTCACGACTCCGCGCATGCCGTCGAAGTACTGCTGCAGGTTGTCCACCCTTCCGTCCCGCCAGTCGTTCAGGAAATCGTGCACGTCGATGCCCAGCAGGTTCATGCCATTCCACACCCCGTGCTCGTTCGGGCTGCCGAACTTCCGCCAGACGTACCACGGCTGGAAATTCTCCGTCGCCATCAGCCCGATCTCGAAGTGCAGGTGCGCCCGTTCGCGCGGGATGCCCGAGCCGCCCGCGCTGCGGCCCATGGTCGCGATCACCTGGCCGCGCTTCACCGGGGTCCCGGGGGCGATGCCGGCCTCGACGCGCGCGAGGTGGGCGTAGAGGGTGTACACGGCGGGCGTAACCCCGGGATGCTCGAGCACGACGTAGCGGCCGTAGTTGCTGTTGCCGGCGCGGGTGTTGACGTAGCGCACGACGCCGTCCATCGCCGCCGTGATGCGGTCGGTCGCCTCGCCGCGGCCATCGCGCGCCACCGGGCGGATGTCGATGCCCTCGTGAAACTGGGTTCCGTGGCTGCGGACGCAGCCGAAGAGCCCTGACTCCGGCTCGCCCGACACCGTCGGCTGCACCCACGCCTCGTAGCTCCGGCCCTGCTCCCACGCCCGGTTCGGCGTCGGCCAATCGATCGCCAGACGCTGGGCGGAAACCGAGCCGGGCACGGTCGCCCAGGCCAGGAAGAGCAGGAAAAAACGGATCATCGGGCCGGTACTTTTGTGGCCGGCTCAAAAGCCTCAAGGATTTCCGCTCCGACCGCGTCCGCGACCAGCCGGCCGCGCGCGGTCAGGAGGATGCGCCCCTCCGGCGTCGCCTCGAGCAGCCCGCCCAGCAGCAGCCGCGGCAGCAGGTCCTCCAGCCCCGCCCAGCGCGGCGTCGGGAAGCGCCGCCGCAGGCGCGGGAGCAGGACACCCTCGTTCATGCGCAGGCCGAAGATCACGGCGTCCGACGCCAGCAGCTCCGGCGTGAGCTCGACGCGGTCGACGGTCGCCCGCCGGCCCGCCGCCGTCTCCTCCAGCCACCGCGCCAAGTCCGCGGGATTGCTCGCGCGCCAGCCGGCGAACTGCGACGCGGCCGAGGGGCCGAGGCCGACCCATTCGTGCATGTTCCAGGTGTTGAGGTTGTGCCGGCAGGCGTGTCCCGGACGGGCGAAGTTGGACACCTCGTACTGCGCGTAGCCCGCCTCGCCCAGCAATTCCCAGGTCTTCCGGTAGAACCAGGCTTCCTTCTCCTCGTCGAGCTTCACCCGGCCCTGCGACAGCTTCACCCAGAGCGCAGTGTCCTCCTCGAAAGTCAGGCAATACGTCGAAAGGTGATCCGGCGCCAGTCGCAGCGCCTCGCCGAGGTCGGCGCGCCACTGGGCTTCCGTCTGGTTCGGCAGCGCGAACATCAGGTCGAGGTTCACGCTCGCGAAGCCCGCCCCGCGGATCAGCTCGTACGCCCGGTAGACCTGCGCGCTCGTGTGCTGGCGGCCGAGCGCCTCGAGCAAGGCCGCGTCGAAGCTCTGCACGCCCAGCGAGATTCGCGTGACGCCCAGGCCCCGCAGCACCGCCAGGCGATCCTCCGTCACGGTGGCTGGGGCCAGCTCCACCGTCCACTCATCCGGCCGGCCGCCACCGTACAGCAGCATGATGCGCCCAAGCCGCTCGAGTTCGCCCGCGCGCAGCAAACCGGGCGTGCCGCCGCCCCAGAACGCGGTGCCGACACGGCGGTCGTTCCAGGCGACCAGGCTTGCTTCCGTCTCTATCCCATCGAGATAACGTCCGACCGCGTCGCCCTTGGGCACCGTTTGGTAGAACGCGCAAAAATCGCAGGTCGTCGCGCAAAACGGCACGTGCACATAGACGCCGAGCGGCGAGGCTCCGGACGTCTGAGCTTTTTCTTGCGCTGGTGGGAACCCGGGCATTATGAAGTGAGTCAATTTACGTTCTGCCAACGGCCTACGCGGCCCCGGCGGTCGTTTTTCCCAATGCACAAGACTCCCTTCCTTCACGCGAGCAGAATTTTCCCGGCCATCGCCGCCGCCTTGCTGTTGCTGGTCCTGGCCGGCTGTAACTTTACCATCACGAACCTGACTCCGGATACGGT
Organism: Opitutaceae bacterium; assembly: GCA_016795545.1. Classification (GTDB taxonomy): domain Bacteria; phylum Verrucomicrobiota; class Verrucomicrobiia; order Opitutales; family Opitutaceae; genus Lacunisphaera. The sequence goes on along the minus strand of JAEUGX010000050.1, from coordinate 27,962 downwards.
TCCGGCGAACCCCTCGCAAATCTACACGATCACCGCCAGTTTCCGGCCGGAAAGCGGGCAGATCGAGCGCGACAGCATCGAGCCGCGCATCATCATCGACGGCACGAGTTACAAGATGCACCGCAGCTCCATGGGCGCGGACATCTGGGAGTTCGACTACCAGCTGCCGGCGGGCCGCGCCTCGGCCACCTATTACTTCATCTGCAGCTACAGCGTGAAGAACGACCCGGGCGGCATCCCGAACGAGGTCTATTCCGAGTTGCAGACCATGCGGGTTGCCGGCCGCTACGTGATCCGCCCGGAGGCCACCCGCGCGCCGGTCGGCTCGCGCGTCAGCATCCTCGGCGCCGGCTTCACGCCGGCCGACGTGGTCTATTTCGACCGTCTCCCCACCCGCACGGTCTTCGAGTCGCCCAGCTCGCTGAGCTTCTTCGTCCCGGCGGTCGAGCCCGGCCGCAACTACAAGCTCTCCGTCATGGGCGCCGGCAGCAACCTCGACGTCGGCACGTTCCGCGTCGACGGGATCAGCTTCCAGGTCAACCCGGGCGCCCTCTTCCTGCGCCAGGGCGAGCAGCAGGCCCTCACCTTCACCATCCCGAACCCGGCTCCGGCCGGCGGCATGCTCATCGACGTGACCACCGATGTCAGCGAAAGCGTCATCATGCCCGAGGTGATGGTCCCGGCCAACTCCACCAGCGTCACCATCCCCGTCCAGGGCGGCAAGCCGGGCACGGGATCGCTCTTCTTCAAGAGCAGCGCGGGCGAGAGCTCGGTGTCCGTGACCGTCTCGGCCAACTGACGCCCCGTCGCCCGGGCCCGCTACGGTGCGCCGGCGGCGAACTCCAGCCGGAGGTAGACCGGCCGATGGTCGCTCCCCGCGCCGCTGCCGTCGCCGTCCCAGATCAGCGCCCGGCCTCCTGCCACGTGCGGCCGCAGGGCGGGCGAGACGAGCAGGTAGTCGAATCGACTGTAGAGCTCGGCGGCCCGGTAGAACTGCGTCCAGGTCTCGCCGCGCGAGTCCGTCGCGCGCAGGATCTCCCCCACCACGGTTTCGCCGCGCTTTTGCAGCGCGCGGACCGGCCGCGTGTTCGGGGTGTCGTTCCAGTCGCCGCAGACGATGAAGCGCGCCCGCCGGGGATCGGGATGGCGCGTCAGCACCAGGTCACGCACGGCCTCGGCCTCCCGCGCGCGGAGGATGGCGCCCTCGGGGTCGTCGGGGCGCTCCGTGCGTTTGCTCTTCAAGTGCACGACAAACAGCGTCAGGTCGCCGGCGGCGGTCGCGAAGGACACCTCGAGCACGCCGCGCTTCACCGCCTCCTCCCGCCCGAAATAGGTCACCGGCACGCGCGCATGGCGCCGGACCTCGCGGAACGGGAGCTTCGCGAGCACGGCCACGTGCCGGTCGGGGTCCGGCCCCTCCAGCACGACGGCGAACGGAAAATCCTGCCCCGCCCGCTCGAGGGCGCGGCGAAACTCCTCGAGGTAGGGCGGGCCGCCCATCTCCTGCACCGCGAGGATGTCCGGTGCGATCCCGGCGACGACCCGGATCAACGCGGCCTGCTCCGCTTCCGGTTTCGGGTACGCCTGCCGGAAGACGCCGTCCACCATGCGGTCGGCCAGCGTGTAATTCTCAAGGTTGAAGGTGGCCACGGTCAGCGCCGGGGCCGTGAGGACGGCGGCCAGCCAGGCCGCCGCCGCCGCGACCGTGCGCACCATCCGGATGAGGAGGTGTGGTCCCGAAGCCGCGGTCATGGGATCACGAGCGCAGCGCCCGCTCGCGCTCCACCAGCGTCGGGTGCGAGTAGTAGACGGTGCTGTAGAGCGGGTGCGGCGTGAGGTTGGACAGGTTCTTCTGCGACAGCTTGCGCAGGGCGGCGATCAGCGGCGCGGCGCCGCGCATGGCCTCGCGCGCGAAGGCGTCGGCCTCGTACTCGTGCCGCCGCGACACCCAGTTGCCCAGCGGCGAAAACCAGAAGGTCACCAGGCCGCCGAGCAGCGCGAACAGCAGGAAGGTCGGCGCCAGCACGCCCGCCGGCAGGCCGAAGGCCGCGTTGAACCACGGGGCCTGCGCCAGCCAGGCGACGGCGCCGAACGCCCCGAGCTGCATCAGGCCGATGGTGACGAGCCGCTTCGGGATGTGGCCGCGCTGGTAGTGACCGATCTCGTGGGCCAGCACGGCCTCGATCTCCTCGGGCGCCAGCTGCTGCATGAGGGTGTCGAACAGCACGATCCGCCGGAACCGGCCGAAGCCGGTGAAGAAGGCGTTCGAGTGACCCGAGCGCCGGCTGCCATCCATCACCTCGATCGTCTTGGCCCGGAACCCGGTGCGGTCCGCCAGTTCCTGCAGCCGCCGGCGGATGTCGCCCTCGGGCAGCGGCGACAGCTTGTTGAAGAGAGGCAGGATGAGCTTCGGGTAGAGCACGATCATCAGGAGCTGGAAGCCGAACAGCAGCACGAATCCCCAGACCCACCAGAACGCCCCCGCCCGCTGCACCAGGGACAGCAGCGCCCAGGCCAGGGGAAAGCCGATGGCCAGGCCGAGCAGGGTCGATTTCACCTGGTCCGCGATCCACAGGCCGAGCGTGCTCTGGTTGAAGCCGAACCGCGCCTCGAGCCGGAACTGCGCCCACCACGCCAGCGGCAGCCCCGGCAGGCCGAGCAGCAGCAGGGTCGCGACCAGGAACAGCGCCCCGCTCCACGCCGCGCCCGGCGCCAGGGCGTCGAACCGCCCCCAAAGCCACGGCAGCGCGCCGCTGAACAGCAGCGTCAGCAGGACCGCCACCTCCCAGGCTCCCTCGACGGAGGCGAAGCGGCTCTTGGCCTGGGTGTACTCGACGGAGCGCGCATAGGTCGCGTCATCCATCACGTCGGCCAGCGACTCCGGCCGCCGGCCCGCATGCCGCCGGGCCTCCGCCCGGTTCAGGGCCTCGAGCGCCAGCTGGGCGCCGAGGCGCAGCATGATCAGGGCAACGACCGTAAGGGGCAGCCAGTCCATCCCCTTACTCCATGCCATTTTGCGCCGAGGCCAATCCAAATCGGCCGGCCCCGTCGGCGCGGAAACAGGATTGAAAAGCCCCGCTGCCGGCGCATGGTGGCGGCGTGGACACCGACAAGACCGCCAAGCTCACCTTCGAAGGCGCCCTCGCCAGGCTCGAGACCATCGTTGACGCGATGGAACAGGGCGAGGTTCCGCTGGCCGAGTTGCTGGCGAAGTACGAGGAGGGCACGAAATTGCTCAAGGTCTGCGAAGGCCGCCTGAAGGAGGCCGAGCTCAAGATTGAAATGCTCCGCAAGGGCAAGGATGGCAGCCTGGCCGTCGAACCCTTCGCCGCCAGCCGCACGGAGTAAGGCTGCGTTCCCGTCCACCCTTTGATGAGCCACCAGTCGTCCGTCCAGCCATTGCTGCCCAAGATCGCGGGCCCCGCCGACGTCAAGGGCCTCGCCCTGGAGCAGCTACCGCAGCTCGCGCATGAGATCCGCGAGGAGCTGATCGCCGTCACTTCCCGGAACGGCGGCCACATCGGCCCGAATCTCGGCGTCGTCGAGCTGACCATCGCGCTGCACCGCGTGTTCTCCACACCGGAGGACCAAGTGGTGTTCGACGTCGCTCACCAGGGTTACGTGCACAAGCTGCTGACCGGCCGTCAGGGCGAGTTCTTCCGCCAGCTGCGCAAGTCCGGCGGCGCCTCGGGCTTCCTCTACCGGCCGGAAAGCCCGCACGACAGCTTCGGCGCCGGCCACGCCGGCACGGCCCTCTCCGCGGCGCTGGGCATGGCGACGGCGCGCGACCTGCGCGGCAGCAGCGAGCACGTCGTCGCGGTCTGCGGCGACGCCGCCTTGACCTGCGGCATCACCCTGGAGGCGCTCAACAACGTGGTCAGCTCCACCAAGCGCCTGATCGTCGTCCTCAACGACAACGAGTGGTCGATCGCCAAGAACGTCGGCGCCATCTCGAAGTACCTCAACCGCATCAGCACCAGCGCCACCTACAACCGCCTGCATCACGACGTCGAGGCCTTCTTCAAGAGCTTCCCGACCGGCGTCGAGATGAATCGCGTCTACCACAAGTGGAAGCGCGAGACCAAGGACTTCTTCGTCGAATCGTCGCTCTTCGAGAAATTCGGCCTGCGCTATCTCGGTCCGGTCGACGGGCATAATTTCGACGCCCTCGTCAAGAACCTCGAGTTCGCCCAGCATTGTGACGTGCCCGTGCTCGTCCACGTGCTGACGAAGAAGGGCAAGGGCCTCGAGGCCGCCCTCGCCCACCCGGAGAAATTTCACGGCGCCTCGCCCTTCGACCCGGTCACCGGCGAGAGCACCAAGGCGGCCGCCGGCGCCCCGCCGAATTACCAGGATGTCTTCGGCCAGGCCCTCACCCGCTTCGCCCGCGCCAATTCCAACGTGCTCGGCATCACGGCCGCCATGCCCAGCGGCACCGGCCTGTCCCTCCTCGCCCGCGAGGTGCCGCAGCAGTTCTTCGACGTCGGTATCGCCGAGGAGCACGCCGTGCTGTTCGCCGCCGGCCTCGCGACCAAGGGCTTCCGTCCCGTGTGCGCCATTTATTCGACGTTCCTACAGCGCGCCTATGACCAGGTGATCCACGATGTCTGCCTCCAGAACCTGCCCGTCACTTTCTGCCTGGACCGCGCCGGCCTGTCGCCCAACGACGGCCCGACCCACCACGGGCTGTTCGACGTCGCCTACCTCCGCTGCGTGCCCAACGCGATCGTCATGCAGCCCAAGGACGAGGACGAGCTGGTCGACATGATGCACACCAGCCTGAGCCTGCCCGGCCCCTCCTTCCTCCGCTACCCGCGCGGCGCCGGCACGGGCGCCGAGGTCAAGGCGCAGCCCGCCCTCCTGCCGGTCGGCCAGGCCCAGCTCCTGCGCGAGGGCTCCAACATCATGATCTGGGCCTTGGGTCCGATGGTGCAGGAAGCCCTGCGACTGGCCGAGCGCCTGAGCCGCGAGGAGAACCTCTCCGTCGGCGTCGTCAACGCGCGCTTCATCAAGCCGCTCGACCGGACGCTCCTCCTGAGCCAGGCCGCGGTCGTTCCGCTGATCGTCACCATGGAGGACCATGTGCTCGCCGGCGGTTTCGGCAGCGCCGTCCTCGAGGCGCTGCAGGAGGCGGATTGCGCCACGCCGGTCGAGCGCATCGGCTGGCCCGACAAATTCGTCGAACACGGCACGTCGGTGGAAGTCCTGCGCGCGGCCTACGGACTTTCACCCGACGACATCGCCCGGCGCGTCAAGGACCGTTACCGCCGGCTCGGCGCCGAGCCTGTGGCCGCCGAAGCCTGAGGGCCTCGGCAGACTTTCTTCATCAGAGCGTCGACGACTCGATGTTCACCGACGTCCCGCGGACGGGCGTCGCCTCGGCCGGAACCTCCCGGTGCCGCACTGGCGCGACCTTCTGGCAGGTGGGACAAACTCCGAAAAATTCGACGATGTGGCTGATCTGCGTGTAGCCGCGCTCCTGCAGCATGCGCTCCATCCCCTCGACCGGGAAATAATCGACGCGGTCCGTCTTGCCGCAGTGCTTGCAGACGATGTGGTAATGACTCGGCGTGCCGAGCACGAGCTCGTACAGGCAGGTCCCGTTGTGCTGGTAGCTGCGGCGCACCAGGCCGAGATTCTCGAATGCAGACAGGCAGCGATAAACCGTCACGAGGTCGCAAACCCGGGTGCCCATGTCCTGGTGGATGCGCTCGATGCTCACCGGGCCATGGTGGCGCAGCAGCGCCTCGATGATCGCCACCCGCGGCTTGGTGATGCGCAACCCTGCCGCACGAATCCGGGTACGAGCGTCATCCAAAGACCGTGGGCTGCTCACTGAGGCCAGTGGATGGTTTGACTGTGTCGCTGCGATCATGTCGAGGGCTCCCTTTGCTGGATCAAATTCGGGTTATGAAAATTTCGCTTCAGTCTAAAGAGGAACCACAGGGTAAGGCATGATTTGGGTAGTATTGTCAGGCGGTAGGACTAGCGGTCGAGCGACCGGATTTATTAGGTTAATGCAACTGTATGATAATTATGCATATAATGTGTGCAGAATTTATGCCATTCGCAATGGCCAGATCGAATTTTTAAACACATCATGTTCATCTGGAATTTTTTAGATAAAAATATCTATTTAAGATCGGTCGTTCCCCTCAGGAAGGGCGCTACAAAGTGTATGGAAATCCGACACAAACGACGCGGGAGTTTACAACTGGAAAAAGAGTGCGCTTCGGGACGTTGGCCGCGGAATTTCTGCCTGCTTCCTTGCCAACACCGCCCGGCGTGCGCTCCTTTGCGGGGATGATGGCACTGTCTACCCCACGGGGCATTCTCGCGACCTTCGCATTCGTCGTGCTGGCCGGCTTCCTCGCGGGCTGCGTCAGCGACCCCATGACCTACGAACAATGGAAGAAGGAACAGGAGAAGAAGCGGCAGGCGACTGAAGCCGGGGTCGAGTACAAGTCGCCCGCCCAGATTCGCGCCGAGGCCAAGTCCATGAAAGAAGAAACGGGCGACACCACCTTCTCCAAAAGTGCGAAGTAGCAGGTCCCGGCTCCCGTAGCGGCTGATCCTAGAAAAGTGGTGCGGGCAGAGGGAATCGAACCCTCCTCTCATGCTTGGGAAGCACGCATAATAGCCGATATACTATGCCCGCAAGGAACTCGCGGAATAAAAGTGGCGGACAGGCGCGCCGCAATCACGAATAATCACGCCGCCCCTCCAGGGCGCTTTTGAGCGTAACCGCGTCCGCATAAAGCACGCCGCCGCCGCTGGGCAGGCCGAAGCCGATGCGCGAGACCTTCACCCCTTTCGCCGGCAGCCGTTCGGTCAGGTAATGGCAGGTGGCTTCGCCCTCGACGTCGTTGGAAAGGGCCAGGATGAGCTCGGTCACCTCGCCCGACCCGATGCGTTCGAGCAGCGGCGCCAGATTCAGGTCCTCCGGCGCCACGCCGCGGATCGGCGAGAGCTTGCCGTGCAACACGTGGTAGCGGCCGCGGTAGGCGCCGGAGCGCTCGATGGCCGCGAGGTCGGGCACGTTCTCCACGACGCAGACCTGGCCGGTGGCGCGGCGTTCGTCGGCACACACCGGACACCTCTCCTCCTCGGCGAGGTTGCCGCAGACCCGGCAGCGCCGGACGCCGGACGCCGCCGCCTCGAGCGCGGCCACCAGCTCGGGCAGCCGCTGGGGCTTCTCCACCAGCAGATGCAGCGCGATTCGTTCCGCGGAGCGGTAGCCGATGCCGGGCAGCTGCTTCAGCTGCTTCTGGAGCCTTTCCAGGGCGGGGGTCATCGGGTTATCCGGAGGGGGTTGACGGACACATCCGCGCGGGCCGGGCCGGTCGGGCGCTCAGAACATGCCGGGCATCTGGAAGCCCGCCGAGATCTTCTGCATTTCGGAGTCATTGAGCTCCTTCGCCTTTGTCGCCGCCTCCTGCACGGCGTTGAGGATGGCGTCCTGCACGACCGCCGCATCCTCCTTCAGGAATTCCGGGTCGAGCTTGAGCGCCAGGAACTTGCCGGCACCGTTGACCTTGACCTGCACGGCGCCGCCGCCGCTGGATACGTCGATCTCACGAGCCGCGAGCGATGCCTGCATCGTCTCGATCTGCCGCTGCATTTTCTGCGCCTGCTTGAGGAGTTTGCCTACGCCTGCCATGGGATTTTCGGGTTGGGATCGCCCACTAATGAGGACAATCGCCGGCGAATCACGCCAAATCTCGGCGATTTCGCGGGTCGGGACGCCGTCCCCGGCCTCGCCTCAAAGGTCCGCGGGGCCGAGCCAGCGGAAGCGCACCACGGTGAACTTCCGTCCGAGGCCGTCCGCGGCGAAAGCGTCGGTGCGCTGCACGATCGCCTCGGCCACCGCCGTGGCCCCGGGCTCGGCGGGCGCCGCGGGATCGGCCGCGTCGCCATATGCGCGAATGCAGAAGGTGTCCGACCGCACCGCCAGCCGCGTCCCGATCGCCGCCATCAGCTCGTCGGGGGTCACGCCGGCACCGCTGGCCGCAAGCGCATCGGCCAGCAGCGCGCTGCCCGCGAACGCCGCCACCGAGGTGAACGGCCCTCCGGCAGACTTGCCGGGCGATTCCGCGCCGGCCAGGTGCAGGGCGATCCGCGCGGGCAATGAGGTCGTAGGCGACGGCCCGAGGGCCGCCGGGTCCAGCGCCGGTCCGTCGCCTCCCGCCGGATAGCTTTCCAGCAGCCCGCGCCACGCGACCACGGAGGTCGTGTTGAGGTTCAGCCGCCCCGACCGGCGCGGTCCGCCGACGGCGGCGGGATCGAGAAACTCGGCGTTCAGGGCGACATGGTGGAAGTTGTCCTGCAAGACGCTCGGCGTCAGGGCCGGCGCCTCGGGCCGGGGCAGCCAGGCCAGCTGCTCGTAAGCGAGCACCCGCGGAAGCTTGGCCGCGTGGGCGACCAGCGCCGCGCGCAGCTTGGCGGCGGCCGAGGTCGGAGGCGTGGCCGGAGGCAGCCGCACGGCGCCTGGCTCCGTCATCGCTCCGGGCGCGGCCTGCACGGCGATCTTCACGCCGAGGTCGCCCACCCAGTAGGCATAACTCCCGTCTCTTTCCCTGCGGCCGAGCTCGGCGGAGAAAACCAGCACCGGCACGCGACCGGCGACCACCGGCTCGGAGTTGGCCGTGGGCGCTCCCACCGTCCCGGCGTCGACCAGCCGCACTTCCTCGCCGGCCACCGCAGCCGCGGACCCCGCGGCGCCCGAAGCCAGCCAGCACAGGAAGGCCCCGTCCGCCGTCCAGACGCCGCACCAGTGCCGCGTGCGGGCATCCGGCCCGGCGGCGATGCCCGCGACCCCGGCCATCGCCGTCACCCGGTCGTCCGGACCCGCGGCCGCTTGCAGCTGACCCAGGGCGACCTGCAGCGCGAGGCGCGCATGCTGACGGGCCTTGGCCTGCTGGCCGGAGGCGGCGGCAACCCGGCTTCCCACCCGGGCCAGGGTGCCCAACCCAACCACCGCCAGCACCAGCAGCGCCAGCAACACCAGGGTCAGCACCAGGGCAAAGCCGCGCTTCCTGTCCAGGGCGCCCGGGCTCATGGGACGGTCGCGACCCTCTCGATCCGCCGCACATAGACCTGCGAGTGCGCCTCGACTTCCGCCCACCACCAAGCGGCGTCGTCCGCCACCTCGGGCGGCCGGACCACGGTGCGCTCCCCCCGCTCCATCGCTTCAATCCGCGCCGCGCCTTGCTCCGTCAGGATCCGGATCATGACATCGACCACGTCGGGCAGCGGGACATTGCCCGCAACGCCATGCTCGCGGTCGGCCTCCGAGACGGGAAACACCCTCCGCAGGGCGCCGCCGGATTCGCGCACATAAAGCCAGATCCCGAAGTCCACGACCCGGACCGCGAGCAGGTCGGCCTGGTTCGGATTCGTGAGCGTGGCAGGCTCGCGCGTCGCGCCGGGTTGGCTGGACGGGCTGGCGTAGGCCGCCGCGGACAGATCGAGGCCGGCCAGCCAGGTCTTTTCCCCAGTCACGGCGGACCGGTACAGGGAATACCGTACCGGCGCGGGATTCGTCGGGTTCACCGGCCCGCCCACCGGCCGGCGGCATAGCTGGTAAGCCACCGCGACGACCTGGCTGCCGGAGGATTCGGGGTTGTGCGTGAAGCAGCGCAGCCAGGCCCCGGACCACCCGAACCGCGCCTCGGCCAGGGCTCCGGGGATATCCTCGACTGCCGGCGGCAGCGGCCGCCAACTCGCCGTCCCACCGGGTTTGCCGGAACCGGACGCCGGCAGCCAGCCATGGAGCACCCGGCTGCCGGCCTCCGTCGCAACGCCGACGGCGAACCCGGTCGCGGTTCCCCCCGGATGCCGGAGCGCGGACTGGAGGTCGCGCTCGATCCAGTCCAACGCCAGCCTGGCCTGCGTCGCGGACGCAAGGTCGCCCTGCGCCCGCCGCCACCCCTGCAGCGTCGTATCCACGATCGCAACCAGCATCCCGACCAGCAGGAGCGTGATCGCGACCGCGACAAGCAGCTCCACCAGGCTGAACGCCCGCAGGCTCCCGGTCCCATCTCGTCGGATCCCAGACATGCCTATCGCACCACCGCGAGCGCGAAACCCACGTCGCCCCCGGGCGGCAGGGTCCCCGGGGCCGTTCCGGGCGCGGGGCACGGCCATGTCAGCCGCACCCGCACCGCCAGTACCGGCGCACCTGGCTCGAAGGCCAGCGGCGGCGATGTATATCGCCGCAATTCGATCAGGAAATAACCCGCGTCCCCCGGCGCCCGGCCGGCTTCCACGCCTTCCGGCCATGGCCGGATCCGGCTGCCGTCGCGCGCCGCGGCCAGCCTGAGCGTCGGCTGCGACCGCAGGTTGTCCGGCGCCACCTGGGCCGCGACCGCATCGAGTCCCTGGCTGGCGACCAGGCGCTCCAGCTCCACGCGAATTCCGTCCGCCAGGCCCTGCGCCGCCACCGCGTCCGACGCATCCGCCGCGTTTCTGATCAATCCCGGCAGCAATCCCAGCAGGACGGTCACCGTGCCGGCAAACAGGCCCACGGCGATGACGGTCTCCAGCAAAGAGAATCCTCCAGACTGCTCGCGAAACTCGCCCATCAGAACCCCTCCCGGGAATCGATGGGGGCCGGCACGCCGTAGGCGCTCAGGCTCAACCCGCGCACCGTATCGGGCGGGCCGAGCACGACCGGCGAGTCGCCCGATCCCGCCGACGGCGGGCGCAGGCGGGCGGACGCCAGAACCAGGTCGCCCGACTGAAAGGTCGTGCCTGCCGGGGAAAACGTGCAGGTCGCCCAGTATTCCGGATCAGGCGTGTCCACCGCCACCAACACCCTCTGCCCCGCCGGCAAGGCGGACGAGCGTAACCTCGACCCGTCCGCGCGGCGCCAGTCCGCCGATTCCCCCGTTCCCATCAGCCCGGCGGGCAGGTCGGGGAAATCTCCCGGCACCACCCGGACCTCCGCCGGCAAGCGCGCGACCGCCAGCGTCCGCCACCCCGCGGTTTCCTGGGCCTGCACCGCCAGGCAGCGGAGGAAACGATCCGCCGCTCCCGCGTCCGCCTGCACCAGCAGCCGCGCCGGCCGGCCGGCCGCCTGCGCCTGCGTACGGGCCAGCAGGACCAGCCCCGCCAACGTCGCCTGGCCGGAACGCAGCGCGGCCCCGCTTTGGTCCCGGAGTTGGCCGCAGAGCAACGCCGCCAGTACGCCGATCAGGCCGAGGACCACGACGACCTCGAGGAGCGAGAAGCCGGAAGCCTCCCCTCGGCTGATCCGCCGTTCCGCCACCCTCATTGCCAGCTGCAAAGGAACTCCGGCGCCGCGGACCCCGCTCCGGGCTTCAACGTGTAGAACGCAACCCCGCCGCGCACCCCTCCGGGCGGAAAGGCGCCGGGCACGACTCCGCCCAGGGAGGGCAGCGCCGCAAAATCGCTCCCCGGGCGGATGAATCCGTCCAGGTCTCGGTCGACCAGCACCGCGATTCCGGTCTGACCCGAGGCATCTGCGATCAACCCGTCGACCCACTCCGAATCCGGGAAACGGTAAAAGGCTATCCGCTTCCGATTCTGCGCCGAAGGCTGGAGCGGGTCCGCCCCCGCAGCCGATGCCGGGAGCGGCGCGCCGTCGCGACGACGGCCGGCCAGCACGTCGTGAAAGACATGCACCTCCGCCGGATCGGCGCTCTGCCCCGGCGGATTCACCAAGCCCGACGCGTCCAGCACCGGGTAGTAGCCATACTCGCGCCGGAACGCCTCGCACGCGGCCGTCCACTGGGCAAACCGCACCCGCGTCCGAGCATGGTTCGCCGCCTGCCGCGCGGCGCTCAAGGAGGGGAGGAGCATGCCGGCGAGCAGGCCGATGACCGCGATCACGATCAGGAGCTCCAAGAGCGTGAACCCGCCGGAGCGGCGTGGGCCGGCAGGAGATCGGCCGATCCGCGGCGGGAACGACCGCCGGGCGCCTCCTCCCTTTCCGGGGAATCGGGTGATGCTAGGGTTCTGCATAGCGATTGTCCGCGTTCTCCCCTGCCCGTCGTTCCGGAAATCCGCCCGCCACCAACCCCGGCGCCATCGCCCCATCGGGTCCGCGCGAGCAGAGGACATAAAGCGGGTTCACCCAACCGGAGTCCGGGACCCGATAGGCATACGCGTACGGCAAACCCCACGGATCGAGCAGCCGCGAATCACCTTCCCCGCCCACCACCGTAAAACGCGAGATGTCAAGCAGCGGCCTCGCCTCGATCGGAGCCATCCCGGGGTCCTTCTTGCCGAGCAAGGCCGCGAGCAGCCCGGCACCCGAGTCCGTCCGGGGATAGTCCCCAAACGCCCGGCGGTATTCCTCCAGCGCCGCGGCCAGGACAGCCAGCTCCGCCTCGGCCCGGTCGGAACGCGCGCGTTCCACCGCCTGCGCCACCCCGGTCGCGACCAAGCCCGCCAGCAGACCCAGCAGGGCCAGCACCGCCAGCAGTTCAATCAGGGTGAACGCCCCGCGCTTGTCGCGCGCTTCGGACCGGAGCTTCATGATCTGGAAATTTTCCGGCCCGCGCAGCTTCGGTAACGAATCCCGCCCCCACCTCAAGTCTGGATCGGGTTTCAGGCCGTCGTGCGTAAGCCCGCAGCCTAACCAAGACGGCTCCGCGGACACCGGCCGCTCTGTCCTTGCACCGGACCCGCTTAGCGCCCTGATTGGGCGCCCATGATTGGTTTGAACGACGAAGCCGGACCGCCGACGGAAACGGGGCCTAAGCCGACGCGGTTGCGCGAGTGGGCCGGCGAAATTTTCGCCGAAGGCGGGCAGCTGTGCGGCGCGCTCGCCCTGGAACACCGGCCGGAACAGGAGCGCATGGCGCGCGCCGTGGCCGCGGCGCTGCAGGCCGACGAGCCGCTGCTGTTCGAAGCCGGCACAGGCGTGGGCAAGTCGCTGGCCTACCTCGTCCCGGGCATCATCCATGCCGTCGACCAAAGCCGGCAGCTGGTCGTCTCCACCCACACCATTTCGCTGCAGGAGCAGATCGAGCAAAAGGACCTGCCGATTTGCCGCCGGCTGTTCAAGTCCGACCCCGCGCTGGCGGCCTACGCGGACTTTCGCTCGGCCGTGCTGGTCGGCAAATCAAACTACCTCTGCCCCACCCGCCTCGGCCACGCGCTGGCGGATCGCACCAGCCTGTTCGCCGACGCCGACTACGAGGAGCTGCAGCGCATCGCGGCCTGGGCCGAGACGACCGACACCGGCCTGCGGCACGATCTCAAGCCGCCGCCGCGCCCGGAGGTATGGGATGCCGTCAACGCCGACTCGTCGTCGTGCTCGCGCAAGCACTGCGACGCGAACAAGTGCCACTACCAGCGGGCGCGGGCGCGGCTGCGCTCGGCCCAGGTGATCATCGTCAACCACGCCCTGCTCTTCGCCCTCATCAACGCCGGCGGCGCCCGGGCGCAGGGCGCCGAGCCCGACGCCCGCGGCGTGCTGTTCCCCGACGATTTCCTGGTGCTGGACGAAGCCCATACCGTGCCCGAGGTCGCGACCTCCAATTTCGGGCTGGCGCTGAGCAGCTACGGCGTCGACCGCGCCCTCAAGTACCTCTTCAACCCGCGCACGAAGCGCGGCCTGCTGCGCAAGCACGGCGGCGCCGCCGGCCAGCAGCTGGTGCTCGACGCGCTCGAGGCCTCGAGGCACTTCTTCGACTTCCTCGCCACCCGCCTGCTGCAGCCGCGCGCCGTGGTCCGCGTCCGCGAGCCCGGGGCGGCCGAGCCCACCCTCGACGGCCCGCTCGGAGCCCTGCACCGGCTGCTCGCCAAGCTGGCCGACCAGACCGGCGAGGGGCGCGACCACGACGAGCTCCTCGAGCAGAAACAGCGGATCAAGGGCCTGCAGGCCGGGCTGACGGAATGGCTCACGCTCGGCGACAAGGGCCACGTCTACTGGGCCGAACGCGGCGGCCGCAAGCAGACCATCGTCACCCTCCGCAGCGCACCGATCGACGTCGCCCCCGAGCTCCGGCGTCACCTCTTCGGCTGCCGCACCAGCGTCGTGTGCACCAGCGCCACCCTCGCCATAGGCGGCAGCATCGAACCTTTCGCCGTCCGCTGCGGCGCCGACCACGCCCAGGCCGAGGCCGTCAAATCCCCCTTCGATTTCGAACGCCACATGCGGGTCCTGGTCGCCACCGACGTCCCGCTGCCCACCCCGCAGGAAGCCCGCCTCGCGCTCGATGCCCTCACCGACTACATCCGCTTCTGCACCGAACGGGTCCGCGGCGGCTCTCTGGTGCTTTTCACCAGTTACACCGACATGCGGGCCGTCGCCCAGGAACTCGAGCCGGGTTGGCGCCAGGCTGGCAGACCCTTCCTCCTCCAAGGAGCCGAACTCTCGCGCACCGAACTGGCCCAGCAGATGCGGAAGCTGGGCAACGCCGTGCTCTTCGGCACCGACAGTTTCTGGACCGGCGTCGACGTGCCCGGCGCCGCGCTCTCCCAGGTCATCATCACCCGCCTCCCCTTCGACCCGCCCACCCACCCCATCACCGAAGCCCGCTGCGAGCATATCCGCGACCAGGGCGGCAATCCCTTCAACGAGCTGACCCTGCCCGACGCACTTGTAAAATTCCGGCAGGGCGTGGGACGCCTGATCCGGAACAAGACGGACCGCGGCCTGGTCACCATTCTGGACTCCCGCGTGCTGGCCAAGGCTTATGGGAAGGAATTTCTAGGTTCCCTGCCGACATCCGCTTACGAACGCATGGACCGGGGCAACCGGGAGCGTGTTTTTAGGCCTTTCCCTTGAGTTATAGCTCCTACTAGGCTTCTTATCTTAATGAATTTGCGCTCCTTTGCCCACACTGACGTAGGACGTGTCCGTCCCGAAAACGAGGACAGCATGCTCCGGAATGAGACTCATCATCTCTACGCGGTGGCCGACGGCATCGGGGGACTGCCCTCCGGAGGCCAGGCCAGCCAACTGGCCGTCGCCACCCTGGAAAAGATCGTCACGAGCCACGCCGTGGGCAACAAGCTCGACTACATCCGGATCATGACCGAGATCAACGACCAGGTCTTCCGCCTGGGTCGGGTGCTCAGTCCCCAGTTTGGCATAGGCTCCACCCTCACGTTCGCGCACCTCGTCGGCGTGAAACTCTACATCGGCCACGTCGGCGATTCCTGCGCCCTGCGCCTGCGCTCCAAGTTGATCGAGCAGCTGACCACGGATCACACCATCGAGAACGAATTGCGCGAACGCACCGCGCGGGGCGAGCCGCTGGGCATGCTGATGGAGAACCGCAACGCCCTGACCCGCTGCATCGGGCAGCCGCCGCCGCTGGAAGCCCAGTGCATCAGCCACACCGTGCTCCCCCACGACCGTTACCTGCTCAGCAGCGACGGCATCACCCGCTTCGTTTCGCACGAGGAGATCGGCGACATCCTCGGCGGATCGGCCACCCCCGAGATCGCCGCCCGCACGCTGGTCGACCGGGCGAACGAACGGGGCGGCTTGGACAATTCCACCGCGGTGGTGCTGTTCTTCGATTGAAGCGCCTCACGGCCTCCGCCCTCGCTGGCATCACCGCGCCATGACCGAACCGGTCCGTCCCCCGCGCTCCCAGCACTTCGGCAGCTTGGTGGCGAAAAATCCGGACAACGAGCTTTTCCGCTTCAGCCTCGCCCAGGCCCTGCTGGCCGAAAATCGCGCGGCCGAGGCCCTGGAACATCTCGCCGCCTGCAGCGCCAGGAAAGCCGACTGGATGATGCCGCGCATCCTCCTGGGCAAAACCTTGCTGGCGCTCGGCCGCCCCGCCGAAGCCCGTCCCTGGCTCGAGGAAGCCCTCCATCTCGCCATCGCCCAGAATCACGACGATCCAGCCCAGGAACTCCGCACCTTGCTCAAGGAGTGAACTCCGCCGCCCGCGCTTCCAAATCCGTCCGCTGAGACGCCCATCCGCTTTCCCAAAATTGGGACGCCTGAATTTCGTTTTTAACTCATTCGGCCTAAGAGTGGAATTGGTAATTTTACCTATCACACTACAGACGAAAGCTTAACAACACTTTCTGCTCTTGGCATTCCGGGTGCAACAGGGACAGACCCCATGCTTGGCTGCGAATACACAGGGCGGTTGTCCGGCACTTGCTCGCCTCATCGCGCGCCGTCGGTCGGATATTCCCGGGGCAGCCTGATGACCTGGGCGGTCGCGCTCTTTTGTTTCTTCAACCTGACGCTGAAAGCCGAGCCACCGCACCGCGCGTTGCTGCAGGAGGCCGCGGCCGCCGCCAAGGCGGGCGACCCTTCGACGATGATCGCCAAACTCGAGGCGGTCCGCGCCCTGCGGCCGGACTACCCGCGGGTCCTGCTCGGGCTGGCGCGCGCTTATGCGGCGGCGGGAAAGGGCGACGAAGCGGTGGCCTGTCTCCGCGAATTGGCCGACATGGGACTGGTCATGAATGTCGGTCCCGACGATGCCTTCGCCGCCCTGCGCGCGCGTCCCGACTTCGCGGCGGTCGAGCGGGCTTTCACGGCCAATGCGGGCGCCAGCACCACGAGCGGCGACGAGACCGCCTGGGCCATCACCGACATGGATGGCATCATTGAAGCCGTGGCCACGCACCCGGCCACGCGGGAGACCTTTTTTTCGGATGTCCGCAACCGGTGCATCTGGGTGCGCGACGTCAGCGGACCCACCGCGGCCATGCGCAGATTTTCCGCCGACTCCGACGGGCTCCTCGGAGTCTTCGCCCTGAAATTCGACGCGACCGGCCAAACCCTGTGGGCCGCTTCCGCCGCCGTGCCCGAGATGCAGGGTTACGCCGCCGCCGACCAGGGCCGGGCGCTGCTCGCCGAGTACGACCTGGCTTCCCGCCGGCTCCGGCGCACGTGGGCGGTGCCGGCCGACGGCCGCCCCCATGTTCTCGGCGATTTTGCGTTCGGACCCGACGGCGCGATCTATGCGACCGACTCCGCCGCCCCGGTGGTCTGGCGCCTCGGGCCCGGCGGCACGCGGCTGGAGCCCTGGCTGGAAAGCGACGATTTTGTCTCGCTCCAGGGCGTGGCCGCCGCGCCGGACGGCCGCTCGCTCTTCCTCGCCGACTACGCCAACGGCCTGTGGCAGGTCGCGCTCGATTCCGGCCGCCACCGGCTCCTCCGTCCGCCCGCGCATGCGACCTTCTTCGGCATCGACGGACTCTACGCCGTCCCGGCCGGCCTCATCGCCGTCCAGAACGGCGTGCATCCCCAGCGCGTCCTGCAGATCACCCTCGACTCCACCGGCCAGCCCACGGCCGCCGCCGTCCTGCGGGTCGGCCACCCCGCGATGACCGACGCCGCGCTCGGCGAGGTGGTCAACGGCAGCTTCCAACTGGTAGCCAACTCCGGCTGGTCCCTGGCCGAGGGTGCCCTCACCCCGCGGATGATCACCCTCCTCAGCACCCGGCTGCAACCCTGACGCCTCGCCCGCCCCCAGAAGCCTGGCCCGGCCTCCGCCCCGCTGCTTACCTCCCCGCATGTCCCACCTCTCCTTCGCCTTTCGCTCGCTGCTCAAGACTCCGGGATTCACCGCGGTCGCGGTCCTGACCATGGCCGTGGCCATCGGCGCGTGCACGTCGCTGTTCAGCGTGCTGCAGGCCGTCGTGCTGCGCCCGCTGCCGTACCCGCATCCCGACACGCTGGTGAGCCTCTGGGCGGTCAATGCCGAGCGCGGCCTCGAGGCGCCCGCGCTTTCCTGGGCGAAATACGAGGCCTTCGCGCAGCGCACGGACGTGTTCAGCGCGATCAGCATGTCCGCCGGCAACGGCTTCACGCTCACCGAGGGCAAGGGCGAGCCCGAGCAGGTCTTCGGCCTGCACGCCTCCGCCAATTTCCTGCCGGTGCTCGGGATCCAACCCGCGCGCGGACGCCAGTTCACCGCCGAGGAGGACCGCGAGGGCGGCCCCCTCGTCGCCATGATCAGCCACCAGCTCTGGCAGCAACGCTTCAGCGGCGACCCGCACATCATCGGCCGCGTCCTCCAGATCGACGGCGTCGCCCGCGAGGTGGTCGGCGTGCTGCCCCCCAGCCTGCCCGTGCCGTTCAACGGCACGGCGATCATCGTGCCGCGGCCGCTCGAGCTGCCCTACATCACGCCCCAGCAGCGGCCCAACGCGATCGTGCACCAGGCCATCGCGCGCCTCGCCCCCGGGGTCACTCTCGCCGAGGCCAACCTCCGTGTGCAGGAAATGGCCGCCCTGTTCAAGGCCGCGAATCCGGCGCACATCGACGCCCTGAACGCCAACCAGGTCCGCACCCTCGCGCAGCAGGTCCTGGGCAATCTCGGCCGCACCTTCTGGACCCTGGCCGGCGCGGTCGGGGTCGTCCTCCTGATCGCCTGCGCCAACATCGCCAACCTCTTCCTGGCCCGGGTCAGCGCCCGCCAGAAGGAGATCTCCGTCCGTCTTTCCCTCGGCGCCCGGCGCGGCGAGATCGTGCGCCAGTTCCTCGCCGAGAGCCTCCTCTTCTCCCTCGTGGCCGGGGGCGCGGGAGTCCTGATCGCCTGGTGGAGCCTCCGCGGCATCCAGCTGCTGGCCGGATCGCAGATCCCCCGCTCCGAGGAAATCGCGCTCGATCCGGGCGTGCTCCTGTTCGCCCTCGCCGCCGCCCTGCTCTCGGGCGTGCTCATCGGCCTCTACCCGGCCTGGCAGGCGTCGCGCACCGACGTGCAGGTCGTGCTCAAGGACACCGGCCGCGGGGCCGGCGGCGGCACCGCGGCCAAGGCCTTCCGGCAGCTGCTCGTGGTGGCGCAGATCGCGCTCTCGCTGACGCTGCTCATCTGCGCCGGCCTGCTCGTCCTGAGCTTCCACCGGCTGCAGACCGCCCGCCTGGGCTTCCAGCCCGCCGGCCGGGCCTTCGGCATCGTCAACCTCCCGAGCTCGAAGTACCACCAGCCGGAGCTGACCCGGGAGTTCTTCCGGCAGCTGGACGAACGCCTCCAGCAGGCGCCCGAACTGGCCCGGGGCGGGGCCATCTCCGGGCTGCCCCTCACCGGCCAGGGCTTCTTCTCCCCCTACGCCGTCAAGGGCCGCCCCGTGCCGCCCATCCACGAGCGCCCGCTCGCCAACATCCGCACCGTCACCCCCGGCTATTTCGGCACGCTCGGCATCCGGCTCGTGGCCGGACGTTTCTTCACCGCCGCCGACCGCTTCGGCGGCGAGCAGGTGGCCATCGTCAACGAGACCCTGGCCCGGAAGCTTTTCCCGGGCGAATCCCCGCTCGATCACAGCTTCCTCATCGGGCCCGCCGGGGACATCCCCGTCCGGATCGTCGGCGTCATCGGCGACGTCAAGTCCGCGGGCATCGCCGTGCCGGCGCCGGACGAGATCTACTACCCGCGCCACCAGCGCGGCGGGGCGTTCATGGCCGTCGTGGGCGAGGCCCGGCCCGGGCTGCAGGCCGCCGCCGTCATCCCGGTGCTCCGCCGCGTCCTGACCGAGCTCGACCCCAACCTCGCCCTCGCCCTGCCCCAGACCATGGACGACCTGGTCAGCCAGTCGCTCGGCGTCCAGCGGGTCACCCTGGCCCTGCTCATCACGTTCGCGGGCATCGCGGCCTTCCTCGCGGCCGTCGGCGTCTACTCCGTCATGGCCTACTCCGTCACCCAACGCACCGGCGAGATCGGCGTGCGCATGGCGCTGGGCGCCAGCACCGGCCACATCCTGCGTCTGGTCCTCGGCGCCGGCGCCCCGCCGGTCGGCCTCGGCCTCGCCCTCGGGCTCGCCGGCGCCTTCGCCGCCAGCCGCCTGCTCCAGCAGGCGCTCTACGAAGTGCAGCCCTTCGATCCGGCCGTGTTCGCCGGGGTCGCGGCCTGCTTCGCCCTGGTCGCCACCCTTGCCTGCCTCATCCCCGCCCGCCGCGCCGCGCGCGTCGACCCGATGGTCGCGCTCCGGACCGAATGAGCCGCGACCGCCGCCCAGCTCCAGCCTCCCCCGCATGATCCTCGAAACCTTCTGGCAGGACCTTCGCATCGGGCTGCGGGTGCTCATCAAGGAGAAATCCTTCTGCGCGCTCGCCGTCTTCGTGCTCTCCCTCGGCATCTGCGCGGTCACGACCCAGTTCAGCGTCGTCAACGGCGTGGTCATCCGCGGCTTTTCCTTCCCCCGCGCGGAGCGGCTCATGAGCATCAACTTCATCGACCCGGCGCAGACCAACGCCTTCGGCACCCAGGGCCGGATCGCGGCGCTGGACTACGAGGAGATCCGGGCGACCCAGCAGTCCTGCGAGCTGCTGGCCGCGTTCTACAACGGCTCGACCGTGAACGTCACCGCCGGCGCGGTGCCCCGGCGGTACACCGGCGGCTACGTGACGGAGGACTTCATGCGCATCCTCGGCGTCGCGCCGGTGCGGGGCCGCGACTTCACCGCCGCCGACAACCGGCCGGGCGCGCCCAAGACCGCCCTCATCAGCCATCAGATCTGGCAGCGCGACTTCGGCGGGACGGACGACGTGATCGGACGCGCGGTCCGCATCAACGGCGCGGCGGCGACCATCATCGGCGTCATGCCCGCGGGGTTCAACTTCCCCACCAACGAGGAGCTCTGGATCCCGCTCTTCTCCGAGTTCCCGCCCCGTCCGCGCACCGACCCGCGCGCGCTCCCCCCCGCGGTCGTCGGGCTCCTCAAGCCGGGAGTGACCATCGACCAGGCCACGCTCGAGTTCGACGCCATCGCCAAGCGCCTCGCGGGCGCGTATCCCGACACCAACCAGCAGTTCGCCGTGGCCGAGGTCCGCCCCCTGCGGGAGGCGTTCACGCCCAACTTCCTGAAGAACCTCATGCTGGGCATGCTCTCGATCTGCATGCTCGTGCTGTTCATCGCCTGCCTCAACGTCATGAACATGCAGTTCGCCCGCGCCACCCTGCGGGCCAAGGAGCTGGCCATCCGCTCCTCGCTGGGCGCCACCCGCGTCCGCCTCCTCCGCCAGATGCTCACCGAGAGCCTGCTCCTCGCCTTCCTGGGCGCCATCCTCGGCGTCGCGGGCTCGTACTGGGCGGTCGACTACCTGACCACCCTCACCCGCCGCCTCAACAACCCGCCGCCGTCGTGGATCACCTTCGACATCGACGTCGTCGTGCTCGCCTTCACCGTCGCCGCCACCGTGGTCGCCGCCGTGGTCTCGGGCCTCGTCCCGGCCTGGCTGTCCTCGCGCGCCCGCCCCGCCGAGGTGCTCAAGGAGGGCGGCCGCGGCCACACCAGCCGCGCCGTCAACCTCGTCACCCGCGGCCTGGTCGTGATCCAGATCATGCTCACCAGCCTGATCCTGGTGGCCTCGCTGCTGCTCGCGCGCTCGCTGCACGCCCAGCAGCAGCTCGACTACGGCTACGACCTGCGCGGGGTGTTGGCCGCGCGCATGGGGTTGATGGACGGCGACTATCCCACCCAGGCCGCGCGCCGCCAGTTCTTCGAACGCCTCGTCCGCCACCTCCACCAGCATCCCGAATTCGAGTCCGCCGCCCTGACCAACCGTTTTCGCATGGTCTTCTCCGGCACCGCCGCCATCGAGATCGAGGGCCGCGAATACCGGTCCAACCCCGACCGCCCCACCACCAACTTCGAGCAGGTCACCGGGGGCTACTTCGCGGTCATCGGCCAGCCGCTCCTCGAGGGCCGGACCTTCACCGACGACGACCTCGACCAGCGGCAGCCGGTGGCCATCGTCAACGCCGCGTTTGCGCGGAAGCACTTCGGCCGGGAGAGCCCCCTCGGCCGCCGTTTCCGCACCGTCGGCAACAACGGCACCCAGTTCAGCCCCTGGCGCACCATCATCGGGGTCGCGCCCACCCTCCGGATGCAGGGCCCGTTCAACAACCCGAACACGGACGCAACCGGCTTCTACGCCCCGTTCTTCTCGAGCATCCTCGGCCCCATCCCCGCCGAGCCCTTCGTCAACCAGTTCGCCACCGTCGTCGTCCGGCCGCGCGGGGGCCAGCGCGCCGACACCCTGGCGACCGCGCTGCGGCGGGAGGTCAACCGCGTCGACGGCAACCTGCCCCTCTACTTCGTCGAGACCCCCGCCGCCAGCCAGGAGAGCTTCATCGCCCAGAACCGGATCGTCGCCGCCATGGTCGGCGTGTTCGGCATCGTGGCCATCCTGCTGGCCTCCGTCGGCCTCTACGGCGTCATGTCCTTCGCCGTCAACCAGCGCGCCCAGGAGTTCGGCGTCCGCATGGCGCTCGGCGCCGACGTGCGGCGGATCCTGCGCCTGGTCATGGGCCAGGGCCTGCGCCAGCTCGCCCTCGGTCTCGGGGTCGGGCTCGGCCTCACCCTGCTCCTCGCGTGGTTCGGCCGCGCCCAGCTGCAGAACTTCCTCTTCCAGGTGTCGCCGGTCGACCCGCTGACCTACGTCGCCGTCGGCCTCCTCGTCGCCGCCGTTTCCCTCGTGGCCGCCTTCGTGCCCGCCCGCCGCGCCACGCGCGTCGACCCGATGATCGCGCTGCGCGCCGACTAGGCCCGCGCCAACCCCGCCAACCCGTGCTCGCCCCCAGCCTCCACGCCCTCCGCCGCCGCCCGGGCCTCTCGGCCGGCATCGTGGCCACCCTCGGCCTCGCGCTCGCCGCCACCCTCCTCGTGCTGGGCCTGCTCAACAGCTACCTGCTGCGGCCCCTGCCGTTCGGCGACGCCGAGCGCCTGGTGGCGATCAACGAGTATCCGCTGGCCACCGGACCGGGCAGCCTCTGGCGGATGACCTTCGGCAACGCCGCCGACGTCCACGACCAGGTCACCGCCTTCTCCCGGACCGCCATCGTCCGCAACGAGGCGTTCACCGTCCGCGCCGGCGGCGCCGCCGAGGTGGCCTTCATCCAGCGCGTGACCCCGGAATTCTTCGGCCTGCTCGGCCAGCGCGCCCTGCTGGGCGACGTCATCACGCCCGCCAACGCCGCCACGGGCGGCCAGCGGGCCGTCGTCCTCAGCCACGAATTCTGGCAGCGGCGCTTCGGCGGCGATCCCGACGTCATCGGCGAGACCCTCGCGCTCGAGCAGACGAGCGGCCGCATCGTCGGCGTCCTGCCCCCCGAGACCGTGCTGCCGCTCATCGGCGAGGGCCAGCAGGGCTGGGTGGCGATGCTGCCGGCCGACTTCCAGCGCGCGGAACGCCTCACCCGCCGCCACTTCATGTTCGGCGAGCTGGCCCCGGGGCGCACCGTCGCGTCGGCCCGGGCCGAGCTCGCCGCCCTGGCGCGCACCCTGGCCCGCGACCATCCGGCGACCAACGCCGACCGCGGCCTGACCGCCGTCGGCCTGCGCGACGTCCTCGTCGGCAACTTCCGCCGGCAGCTCGTCCTGCTCCAGGCCGCGGTGGCGCTCGTGCTCGTCGTCGCGTGCGTCAACGCAGCCTGCCTCCTGCTCGCCCAGGCCATCCGCCGCCGCCGCGAGTTCGCCGTCCGCCTCGCGCTCGGCGCCGCGACACGCGACCTGCTCCGGCAGTTCTTCCTGGAATCGCTCTGGCTCGCGCTCGGCGGCGCGGCCGTCGGCCTGGCCCTCGCCGCGTGGCTGGCGCCGCTCACCACCGGCCTGCTCCCGGCCGCGTCGCCGCTGCGCCAGCTGCCGGCCCCCGGCGTCTCCGGCCCGGTCGTGCTCGCGGCCCTCGGCCTCGCCGTCGCCATCGCCTTCGTCTTCAGCCTGGTGCCGCTCCTGCAGGCCCGGCGCCTGAACCTCGAGGCCACCCTCCGCGACGGCTCGCGCCAGCCGGGCTCCGCCGCCAGCGGCGCCGCCACCCGCGTGCTGGTTTCCGTCCAGGTGGCGGTCGCCCTCGCCCTGCTCATCGCCGCCGTCCAGCTGGTGCGCAGCTTCCGCGCGGTGCAGGACGTCGACCACGGCATCCCCGCCGAGCAGATCTACTCGTTCCGCACCGGCACGCGGGGCGCCCAGTATGACGATCCGGCCGCCCGCATCCGCTACTTCGAGCGCGTCGTCGCCGAGCTGCGCGCGCTGCCGCACGTCGCCGCCGCCGCCACCGCCGACTTCGCCTTCGCCAACGCGCCCGACAGCTATTTCGGCTTCACGCAGGAGGGCGACGGCCTGGCCCTCGGGGAAACGCCCAAGCGGGCCGCGCGCCGCGCCGTGTCCCCCGGGCTGCGCGAGACCCTGCAGCTCCGCCTGCACGCGGGCCGCTGGCTGCACGAGGACGACCGGGCCGACACCCCGCGGGTCGCGGTCATCAGCCAGAGCCTGGCCGACCAGTACTGGCCCGGCCAGGATCCCGTCGGGCGCCGCGTGCGGATCGAGAACACGGGCGAGGACTGGTGGCAGGTCGTCGGGGTCGTCAGCGACATCCTCGGCCACGGCTCGCAGCCCCGGGTGGTCCACTCGTTCTTCCTGCCCTACACGCAGCTGCCGCCCGCCGACAGCGGCGTGTTCGTCCGGACCCGCGGGGCGCAGCGCCTGACCCGGGAGCAGGCGGACCGCGCCGTGAGCGCCGCCGACCTCCAGGCCAGCGCCTACCTGCACCAGCACGCCGCGGCCTTCTACGCCCAGTCCGCCTGGCAGACGCGCTTCGGGCTCACGCTGGTGGGCGCGTTCGCCGGCCTGGCGGTCGCGCTCTGCCTAACCGGCGTCTACGCCGTGCTGGCCTTCGCGGTCGCCGGCCGCACCGCGGAGTTCGGCGTCCGGCTCGCCCTCGGCGCTTCGCGCGCCGACGTGGCGCGGCTGGTCCTGCGCGACGCCCTGCGGCTCACCGGGCCCGGCCTCCTCGGCGGGGTCGTCCTGGCCGCGCTGTCCGCCCCGGCCACCGGCCATCTCCTGTACGGCGTCGCCCCGGTCGACGCCGCCACCTACGCGGCGGCCCTCACCGCGCTCGCCGCGGCCTGCCTCGCCGCATGCGTGGTCCCCGCGCGCCGCGCCACCCGCATCGACCCGCTCGTGGCGCTGAGGACGGAGTGAGCGGCCGGCGAGCGGCGGCGACGGCGGATTTCAGGCCGATCCTGCCCGCCGCTTCACGGCGGCAGCTGCCAGCGGACCACGCCGATGTGGTACCGGTGGTGCGCCATCACGCCGCGGGTGTAGTAGGCCGTCACCAGCGTGCCGTCGGGCAGCGCCACCGTCGACGGATAGCCGCCGTCGCGGACCGGCTTGGGGTCGGAACGCTGGTCGGTGGAGCCCTCGAGGTCGACCAGGCCGATCGGCGGCGACCAGATCCGGCCCTCGGGGTCGCCGATCCGGACGCTGATGCCCCAGCTGCCCTCGTTGCGCACGCCGTAGCTGAGCAGGATCCGGCCGTCGGGCAGCGCCGTCAGGTCGGCGGGATGCTGGCGCGGCAGGGTCAGGTCGCGCTCATAGGTCCACGTCGCGCCGTTGTCCTTCGAGCGCAGCGCGTGCAGCAGCTGGAAGTTGTCGGGCTTCTCGTTCGTCCGCGAGGCCGCCAGCAGGTCGCCGTTGGCCAGGCGGATCCACGTCGTCTCGTTGCGCCCCTCCGGCGAGACGACGCCGCGCTTCGTCCAGGTCGCGCCGCCGTCCTTGCTGGTGTAGAATCCGACCGTGGACGAATACAGCATGACCCCGAGCTCGCCGCCGGGCAGCAGCCCGACCCGGCCGAAGGAGGCCGGGCGGCGGTCCAGGTCGTCGGGATCGGATATTTCCGGGTACTGGGTCCAGGTCACGCCGTAGTCGCGCGAGACCGCCGGCACCGGCTTCCGGGTCCGCGAGCCGGCAAAGTGGGTCAACGGACGCGACTTGTCGTCCGGCGCGGGCAGCCAGCCCTTGGGCTTGCGGTTCTCCCAGCCGGCCACCAGCGCGACCAGGCTGCCGTCCGCGGCGACGCCGCCCGCGTGGTTCATGCGGTTCATGGTCGGCTCGTTCGGCACCGGCACGCCGCGGCGGTGCCAGGTGCGGCCCTGGTCGGAGCTGGCCCAGCACTCGACGGCGCCCTCGGTGTAACCGTGGCTCGAGTCGGGCCAGATCAGGCAGGCGATGTCGCCGTTGGGCAGCAGCACCAGCAGTGGCCAGCCGCAGGAGCCGTCGATGCCGACGTAGCGTTCATACAGGGGAAAGCGCGGCAGTGCGCTCTCGGGCGTAGCGGCCGGTGCGGCGACGGCCAGCGCGGCGAGCAGCCCGGCGGTCAGGAAAAGGCGGGAGCGGGACATGGGGTATGGGGGTTGGGGAAGGCCGCGCCCGGCCGCCGGCGCGGAACCGGCGGCGGGACGCGGCGCAAGGGGATCCGGGCTCAGCGCTTGGCCTCGGCCGCGAAGCGGGTGAGGATCGGCACCGACACTTCGGCCACGGCCTCGCCGCCCGGCGCGGTGTAGGGCAGGCGCTGCGGCAGGTAGCGGAAGAAGCCGCCCATGTACTCGCGGTCATCGCAGGCGGTGGCGTCCGGGATGTAGCCGTTCGAGCCGTCGGTGTAGCCGCTCGGCAGCACGATCGGCAGCGGGGTGTCGCGCTTGATGCGCAGGCCGATGCGCACGAAGGGCTCGAAGGGCATGCCGACGTAGCCGACGTCGCCGAAGCGGGCGACGACGATGCCGAGCGGGTGGCCGCGCTTCAGCTTGTCGGCCTCGCCGGTCTTGCGCTGGTCGACCGCCCAGACGTACCAGGGACGCACCATCTCGACCAGCTTGGCCCGGTAGACGGGCGTCAGGGCGCGCGGGAAGTTCATGCCGACGCACTGCAGCGTGTCCTCGTCGCCGGCGCGGCCGCGGCGGATGAAGTCGTCGATCGAGGCCAGGTCGCGCTCCAGCGCGTCGAGCGGCGGCAGCGCCGCTTGCGGGATGACCACGTCCGCGCGGGTGAAGTCCAGGCCGGAGCGCTCCGAGCGCTTCAGCGTCTTGGTGGCGGCGATGAACGATTCGCCCAGGTAGCCGCCGAGCTCCTTCGCCTGCTCGATCGTGCCGGTCAGCAGGTACTTCGAGTTGATGTCGCCGCAGCAGCCCTGCAGGAAGGCGACGGGCACGCCGCCCAGGTGCGCGGACAGCATCTCGCAGGCGTGCTGCGACCACTGGCCGAACGAGACCATCTTCTCGGGATTGTAGCCGGTCACCGGATGGCCCGTGAAGAAAGCCAGCGCGCCCACCGGGGCGCCGTTGGTCCCGCGCAGGACGACCACGACGGCATCGGGATCGATCGTGCCGATGTAGCTGGGATCGAGGAGCACGCGGTCCTCCTCGCGGATGAAGTAGGGCGAGCCGTCCGGCCGGCGGCCGCGGCGATTGTAGGTCACGCGTTCCTCCTTGGCCTTGCCCCACTCGATCGTCACCGGCACCGTGCGGCCCTTCAGGCCGCGGGCGGTTTGCGCGAGCTTGTCCATGAACTCCCAGCCGAGGTCGTTCGCATCCTCCCGATTCGGGGGGACTCCCGGGCGGCCCCAGTTCGCGGGATTGCGCACCTGCACGAGCGGCACGGTGTGGTTGTGCGAGCTGCCGGCGACCACCTGCTCGGGGGTCAGCCCGATCTCCTTCGCCACCAGGCCGCGGATCGCGGCGTTGAGCGTCGGCTCATTGACGCCGAACGACGAGGTCACGAAGCACATCCGGGTCGCGCCGTCCTCGAACAGCACCAGCGTCGTCTTGAGGTCGCCGATGACCTCGAGAATCTTCTGGCTCGTGCGGCTCGCCCCGCTCTCGGCTCCGACCGGCGGCGTCACCGCGAAGGTCGCCGCCGCCGCGCGGAGCGTCGGCGCGGCTCCCCCGTCCGCCGCCGCAAGGGCCGGCCGGGCGAGCAGGAGCATCGCTCCCGCCAGCAGGCAGCGGGAGAGGATGGCGTTGAACGGGAGGGACCACTGTTTCGGTGCATTCATGGCGATCTGGGAAGGAGGGATTGGGCAAGTCGGATGCAGCCTGAACCATGCCGGACGGCGGCCGATCTGCACGGAGTCATCAAAGCGGCGGCAAGGGCATCTCGTGTCAATCGAGGCCGCGGCGGCGGGCCTCAGTGAGGAGTTCGGCGAACCGGTCGAGTTCGGCCTCGGTGTTGTAAAGGGCGGGCACGACGCGAATGCCCTGGAACTCGGGGTGCTCGACGCCGGCGACCAACACCCGGTG
>JAEUGX010000038.1 GCA_016795545.1 Opitutaceae bacterium | reverse complement strand
AAGCTCTCGCTGGGGGTGCCGCAGGGCGAGCACGCGGGCCCGCCGATCGGCAACATCGCGCTGCACTGGCGCACGTGGGTGCAAGAGAAGCTGGTCGACGACCTGATCGTGGGCCACCACACGCTGCAGCGCGCGACGTACGGCAACCGCTGGCAGCGCGGCTACGGCTACATCCAGGACCAGGACGAGGGGATCGGCCTGCCGCCGTTCGCCCAGGCGCTGCGCGAGGATTACGCTCCGCTGTGCAAGCAGCACGGGGTGCGGGTGTATGCCGACGTGCCGCTCAGCAATTTTCACCGCGTGTACGATGACCCGACCCTCGGCAAGGGCCACGAGCCGCCCGAGGCGACCGCGCGGGCCATCGCCGAGCTTGAGCAAGTGCCCGACCTCACCGGCATCGTGGTCGACGGCCGACTTTTCAGTGTGCCTAACCCTCAATAAGGAACTCCTATGCGACTGCTATCCACCCTCCTGCTGATCCTCGGGCTCACCGGCGCCCTGGCCGCCCAGGCGCCCAAAGAAAAAGTCATCGTCGTCAGCTGGGGCGACCTGATCGGCAACCCGCGCTTCCAGGGAGTGGCGCAGCTGGACACCCCCGAAAGCGTGCGGATCGCGGCCAAGCTCTGGAAGGAGCGCGGGGTGGACAAGGTGCTCTTCCGCGTCGACGACTGGCGCTACCTGCTGTTCCACGATATCTACATGCCCGAGGGCGGGCACTATGACGCCTACCGCAAGAACACGGTCCGCGCCTGGGAAACCGGGGTGCTGCCCGCGGCGGTGGAGGCGGTGAAGGCCGCCGGCGTGGAGATCCACATGTGGATCTCGATCG
Organism: Opitutaceae bacterium; assembly: GCA_016795545.1. Classification (GTDB taxonomy): domain Bacteria; phylum Verrucomicrobiota; class Verrucomicrobiia; order Opitutales; family Opitutaceae; genus Lacunisphaera. The sequence goes on along the minus strand of JAEUGX010000038.1, from coordinate 355 downwards.
TCGACGAGGGCACGGCTCCCGCGGTGTTCTACAACGACACCGTGCCGTTCCCGTGGCAGTCCCGTTTCGTGAAGGCGCATCCGGAAATGCAGTCGGCGGACCGGAGCCTGACGGAGAGCGGGCGCAAGTACCACGAGGGGGTGCTGGAGTTCGCCTACCCGGAAGTGCGGGCCTACGTGCTCGAGCAGATCCGGGCCTTTTCCGACAAGCTGCCGTTCGACGGCGTGTTCCTGAGCTACCGCTCGCATTCGCCGCCGCCGCCGCACGCCGACCAGTTCGGCTTCAACGCGCCGGTGGTCGAGGAGTACCAGCGGCGCTACGGGAAGAACATCCTGCGGCAGAATTTCGACCTGGA
>JAEUGX010000101.1 GCA_016795545.1 Opitutaceae bacterium | reverse complement strand
GCCCTCACGACCCAGCTGGCCGCACCCAAGCCCGCGGCCCCCGGCTACCCCGACCTTTCCGGTCGCGTGAAGGAGCTCGAATCCCAGCTGGCCGCCGCCAACGGCAACGCCGCCCAAGCCCGCAAGGAGATCGAGTCCCTCACCCAGGCCAAGGCCGAGGCCGAACGCCTCGCCGCCGCCAAGCCCGCGGCCCCGGCTTATCCGGATCTCTCCGGGCGGGTGAAGGAACTGGAGGCGCAGGTGGCCGCGGCCGCGTCGGCCAAACCGGCGTACCCCGACCTTTCCGGTCGCGTCCAGCAGCTGGAAGGCGAACTCGCCGCGGCCCACCGCCAGGCCGAATCCGCCGTCCAGACGGCCGTCGCCGCCAGCAAGCAGAGCGCCGCCGACCTCCACTCCGCCAACGAACAGATCGCCAACCTCAAGGCCGCCCTCGCCGCCGTGCAGCCGGCGCCGACCTACCCCGACCTTTCCGGACGCGTGAAGGAGCTCGAGACCGCGCAGGCCGGCCTCCAGCGGCAGCTTGCCGAGGCCACCGCGGCGCAGGCCAAGGCCTCGGACGGGGCCCAGGGCCGCCAGCTGTCGGAACGGGTCGCCGCGCTCACCAGCGAGAACACGCAGCTGCGCGGCGATCGCGAGCGCATGCAGAAGATGATCGCCGACGCGGGCAAGCAGCTGCGCGAGGCCACCGCCGGCGCCGCCCGCGCCCGCGAGCTGGAAACCCAGCTGGCCGCCCAACAGGGTCAGGCCGAGGCCCTCGCCGCCGCCCAGGAGCAGGTCGCCAACCTCAAGGCCACCCTCGCTTCGGCCCAGCCCGCCGCCCCGGCGTACCCGGATCTCTCCGGGCGCGTGCGCGAGCTCGAAGGCCAGGTCGCCAGCCTCCAGGCTGCCGCTCAACCCGCCGCCCCGGCTTATCCCGACCTGACCGGCCGCGTGCGCGACCTCGAGGCGCAACTGGCCGCCGCCACCACGGAGGCCGGCCGCGCCCGCGACGAGGCCGCCGCCCTGGCCCGGGCCCGCGACGACTTGGCCCGCAACCGCACCCCCGCCTACCCGAACCTGGCCGGCCGCGTAGTCGAGCTCGAAACGGCGCTCGCCGACACGCGCCGCCAGCTGACCGACACCGAGACCGCCCTCCGCTCCGCCCAGGCCGTCCAGGCTCCCGCCCCCGCGGCGGCGGCCGAGCCGGCCGCGCCCGCACCGGAGGTCACCGACCTGGAAAAGCGCCTCGCCGAGACCGAGGACCGGCTGCGGACCGCCCTGCGCGGCTACGCGCTGCTGCAGAAGGACCGCGACGCGCTCAAGGAAACCTCCGAACGCTCCGCCGGCTCGCTGGCCACCGAACGCGACACTCTGGCCGCCCAGGTCGCAACCCTCACGGCCCAGGTCGAGGAGCTGAAGGCCGGCGCCGCCACCCAGTCCGAATCGCTCGGCGCGCTGCAGCGCTCCACCTCGCAGACCGCAATCGACCTGGCCGCCGCGCGCGCCCTCGCCCGCGAACTGCAAGGCGCCAACTCGGTGCTCGCAACGGAGAATTACCGCCTGAAGACGCAGCTCGCCGGCGGTGCGGGCACACCGCGTCCCGCTGCCGTGCCCGCACCGGTGCCCGCCGCCCGGATGCACACGGTCGCCGCCGGCGACTCGCTGGCACGCCTCAGCCAGCAATATTACGGCACGCCCGACCGCTGGCAGGAGATCTACCAGGCCAACAGCGCCAAGCTCGGCCCCAACGGCACCCTCCGCGTCGGCACCGAACTGCGGATCCCCTGATCCGGGATCAGGCAGTTGAGCGTTGAGTGCCCGACATTTTTACTGCGCGTCCTTCCGCGCCTCACGCGGCCCCTATCTCTCCCCGCAGCCCTGCCCGAGAGGGCGGGGATCAGCCGTGCGCCTTGATCATCGCCTCAACTGCATGCATGCGTCCGGCAGTTTGGCCCGCAACGCTCAACCAAATGAGACCCCACCCGACGGACGTCAGACCGGCGCCAGGCTCAGGATCGCCGCCAGCGACAGCAGCGAAGTGAGCACGCTCAGCGCGATCGTGCCGCTCGCGAGCGTCTCGTCGCCCCGGAGCTCCACCGCCATCGCGTAGGAGATCACCGCGGTCGGCGTGGCCATGAACACGAGGATCAGCATGGTCTCGAACCCGCCGAGCCGGAACCACCGCGCGACCAGCCAGCCGCAGAGGGGCGACGCCACCCCCTTGAGGAGGGCGGACGCCAGCGGGCGCTGCCACCGGTCGCGCAGCTGCACGGTCACCAGCGATCCGCCGACCCCGAGCAGGCCGAGCGGCAGCGCCATCTCGCCGAGCGCCCCGAGGGCCTGCGCCACCGCGGCCGGCAGCGTCCCCCCGGCCGCGGCGAAGGCGACGCCCGCCAGCGTGGCGAGCAGGGGCGGCGTGAGCGCCAGCTGGCGCAGCACCGGGCCCACCATCCGGGGGCCGAAGGCATGCTGGCTGACGACCAGCGCCACCACCGCGACCACATTGTAGAGCACCATCGCCGGCGCCACCACCAGCACCGCCGCCGTGTGCAGCGTGATCCCGCCCGCCAGCGGCGCATCGGGCATGGCATAGAGGATCGGAAGGCCGACGAACGCGAGGTTGCCGCGGAAGGCCCCCTGCACGAAGGTGCCCGCCGCCGCGCCCGGCACCCGCAGCAGCCGGGCCGCGAGGTAGGCCAGCCCGGTCACCAGCCCGGTCGCGAGGAAGAAGACGGCCAGCAGGTCCTCCGCGCCGTGCACCGCGTGCAGCGAGGTCACGAGCTGGCTGAACAGCAGCGCCGGCAGCCCGACCCAATAGGTCACGCGGTTGGCCTCGCGCAGGAAGCCGGCCGAGACGAATCCGGTCCGCTGCATCACCGCCCCGAGGGCGATCAGGAGAAACACCGGGGCGAGGAGGTTGAGGATCTGCATGGCGCGACGCCACTCTGCGGCCGGCCCGCCGGCACGTCTACCGCCAATTGCCGGCCCCCGCCGCCGATAATTTGACGTCGCCTCGCGCGGCCAAATCCGTTGCGTTCAGCCCATGTCCACCCACTCCATCGCGTTCATCGGCACCGGCGTCATGGGCCGCAGCATGGCCGGCCACCTCCTGCACGCCGGCCACACCTTGCAGGTGTTCAACCGCACCAAGGCCAGGGCGCAGGAGCTCCTCGACGCCGGCGCACGCTGGCACGACACCGCCGGCGCGGCCGCGGCCCAGGCCGACTTCGTGTTCACGATCGTGGGCTTCCCGACCGACGTGGAGGAGACCTACTTCGGGCCGCAGGGCGTCCTGGCGCACGCGCGACGCGGGGCCGTGCTGGTCGACATGACCACCTCCAGCCCGTTGCTCGCCCGGCGCATCGCCGAGGCCGCGGCGGCCAAGGGGCTGGCCGCGCTCGACGCCCCCGTCTCGGGCGGCGACGTCGGCGCGCGCGAGGCCCGGCTGGTCATCATGGTGGGCGGCGATGCCGGCGCGTTCGCCCGGACGAAGCCGCTGTTCGACCTCCTGGGCAAGAACGTGCTCCTGCACGGGGGCCCCGGCGCCGGCCAGCACTGCAAGCTGGCCAACCAGATCTCCATCGCCTCGATCATGATGTCCTGGTGCGAGGCCCTCTCCTACGCCCAGCGCGCCGGCCTCGACCCCGCGCGGGTCATCGAGAGCATCGGCGGCGGCGCCGCCGCCAGCTGGTCGCTCAACAACCTCGCCCCGCGCGCCCTGCGCGGCGACTTCGCCCCGGGATTCTACGTCAAACACTTCCTCAAGGACATGCGCCTGGCGCTCGAGTCCGCCGCCGCCCTCAAGCTCGAGCTGCCCGGGCTCGCACAGGCGAAGAAACTCTACGACGAGGTCGCCTACCGCGGCTGGGAAGACCGCGGCACCCAGGTGCTCCTCCGGCTCTACCAGCAGAACGGCTAGGGCCGCGCGAACGCGGAGGCAACGGCACGGCCGGAGTGCCGGCGGCGGCTCCCGGCCAGGATTATCCCTGCTCCCGCTAACCGGCGGACTTCGTCTTCGGCAGGCCCACCCGGAGCCCGATCCACAGCGCGGCGAGCAGCACGACGAGGTTGCCGATCCAGAACCAGACCGGATGCGGGAAGGCACGCAGGTTCAGGAAACTGACGGCGCCAAAGAACGCCGCGACGAGCACGCCCTGACGCTGGTGGGCGGTGAGCGAAAGCCGCGCCGCCAGCCCGACCGCCACCGTGAATCCGACCAGGTAGGAAAGCAGCACGAGGAGGAATGCCGGCGGCGGCAGCGTGGCGATGTACTGCCGCATCATCTCCGCATTGCGCGGATCGAAGCCTTCGGGCGTCGGGTAGAGGCGGTTGTTGATCTGCTGGACGACCGACACGAGCACGACCCCGGCCAGGATGCCGGCCAGCATGGCGAGGATGTTGCGCAGGATGATTTTCATGGGAAACCCGTATGCTTAATGGGCGGGTTTTCGCCCGATGGCACGGCCCAAATGCGCCCCGGCCCCGCGGCGCCACAGACGGGTTGACTCGCCCGCCGGCTCGCCCCCTGAATGGGCCCACCATGTCCCTGCCCACCCAATTCACCGGCGTCACCGTCCACACCAAGGCCAATGTCTATTTCGACGGCCGCGTCGTCAGCCACACCGTGCTGATGCCCGACAGCGCCAAGAAGACCCTCGGCCTGATCTACCCGGGCAGCTACCACTTCGGCACGGGGGCCCCCGAGCGGATGGAGATCGTCGCGGGCGCCTGCCGCGTGACGCTCGACGGCCAGGCCGCGACACGCGACTACCCCGCCGGCTCGTTCTTCGACGTCCCGGGCAAGAGCGGCTTCACCATCGAGGTGAAGTCCGGCCTCTGCGAATACATCTGCTCCTTCCTCTGACCATACCCCGCGCCCCGCGCGGGACGCCGGCCCGACCAATCCGTGCTGGCCGCGACGCGTGGCGCCGCTAGCATGACGGTCATGCGCCTTCCCGGCCTCGCCCGCCTCCGCCGCCTGATCACCTGGATCGTCCTGGCCGCCCCCCTGGCCGCCGTCGCCGCCGAGGCGCCGCTGCCGGACGGACTCTACGCGGAGTTCACCACTCCCCGCGGGACCTTCGTCGCCGAGCTGCATTACCGCGAGGCGCCCATGACCGTCGCGCATTTCGTCGGCCTGGCCGAGGGCTCGCTGGGACCCAACCGGCCGGCCCCGTATTACACGGGCCTGCAGTGGTACCGCGTCGTCCCGGGCTTCGTCATCCAGAGCGGCAATCCCGCCCACCCGCGTGATACCAACCCGGGACCGACGTTTCCCGACGAGATGACCTTCGGGCTGCGCCATGGCGAGGCGGGGGTGCTTTCGATGGCCAACCTCGGCCCCGACACCAACGCGGCCGAGTTCTTCGTGACGCTGGGGGACTGCACCCGCCTCGATTTCCTGCACAGCGTCTTCGGGCGCACCGTGCGCGGCCGCGAGGTCCTGCCGCGGATCGAACCGGGCGACGCGCTCAACCTCCGCATCCTGCGGGTTGGCGCCATGGCCCGGGCGTTCCCGGCCGACGCGGCCGCGTTCCAGGCGCTGGTCGCGCGCGCCGGACGCTACCGCGGCGAGACCGAGCCGGGCCCGTCCGCGCATTTCGACGATCCGCAGCACCTCATCCCGCCCGAGCCTCCCCGCGCCCGGAATTTCAACTTCAAGCTGGCCAACCTCGAACGCTTCACCGGCCTCCGCATCGCGGCCCGGCTCATGGCCAAGTCGCCTTCCGCCGCCGAAGACGCCCAGCCCGGCGCCTACATGCGGGCGCTCGCCGAGCGGCTCGGCGTCGCCCGGCGCGGCGCGCTCGCCGTCTATTTCGCCGACGAGGACGACTGGCGGGTCTGGATCGGCGACGAGTCGACCGCCGCCTTCCTGGGCCGGACCCCGAGCGCCGCCGACCTGTCCGAGGGCGCGGCCTTCCACGAGGCCAAGGAGGCGTTCCTCCAGGCCGCCCGCGCCGCGGGCGACGCCCGCTTCGCCACCGAACAAAAGGCGGCCCCGCCCGACCAGCCGCCCCCGGCCGGCCAGCGCCTCAAGCTCCAGACCGACGCGATGCTCGACGGCCTGATCCGGAAACTGTCACAGCCCTGAACCCCACCCTTCCATGCGCGCCCGCCTCGCCCTGCTTTCCCTCGCCCTCGGCCTCTCCGTCTCCGCCGGTGCGGCCAATCCGGAAGCCCGCCCCGAGGCGCTGCGCGCCCTCGTGCAGGCCAGGGTCGCGGCCGAATACCCCTCGCTCGAGGCGATCTACCGCGACCTGCACGCCCATCCCGAGCTTTCGTTCCTGGAAGTCCGCACGGCCGGCATCGTGGCCAACGAGCTGCGCGCCCTCGGCATCACGGTCACCGAGCACGTCGGCAACACCGGCGTGGTCGGCGTCCTGCGCAACGGGCAGGGGCCGACGGTCATGGTGCGGGCCGACATGGACGCGCTGCCGATCAGGGAAGAGACGGGCCTGCCCTACGCCAGCAAGGTGGAGATGGACGACCTCGCCGGACGCCGGCAGCCGGTCATGCACGCCTGCGCGCACGACGCGCACATCGCGGGCTTCATCGGCACCGCCCGCACGCTCGTGGGGCTCCAGGCCCACTGGTCCGGCACCGTGCTTTTCGTCGCCCAGCCCGCCGAGGAGATCGGCGGGGGCGCCCTGGCCATGCTGAACGACGGGCTCTTCGAACGCTTCCCGGCGCCCGACTACGCCCTGGCCCTCCACGTCTGGGGCTCGCTCCCCGCCGGCGTGATCGGCTTCGCCGAGGGCCCGACCTACGCCAACGTGGACTCGGTCGACATCCTCGTGCGCGGCTACGGCGGCCATGGCTCCCGCCCCCACCTGACCAAGGATCCGATCGTGCTGGCGGCCGAGATCGTCACCGCACTCCAGACCATCGTCAGCCGGGAGCTCGAACCGGGCACCCCCGCGGTCGTCACCGTCGGCTCCATCCACGGCGGCACCAAACACAACATCATCCCCGACGACGTGAAGCTGCAGCTCACCCTGCGCTCCTACAGCGACCCCGTCGCCGACCACCTGATCGGCTCGATCCGGCGCATCTGCGAAAACCTGGCCCGCGCCGCCGGCGTCAGCGAGGACCGCCTGCCCGTGGTGACCATGGCCGAGCAACGGACCCCGTCCGTCTATAACGACCCCACCCTCACCCGGCGCCTGACCGGCAGTTTTCGCCAGTGGTTCGGGGAAAACCGGGTGGTCCCGGAAAAGCCCACGACCGGCGGCGAAGACTTCGCCCGCTACGGCCGCACGAACCGCCGGATCCCGCTCTCCATCTGGTGGGTCGGCGGCCAGGATCCCGCCAAGATCGAGGCCAATCTCCGCACCGGCGCCCCCCTGCCCTGGAATCACTCGGCCCAGTTCGCCCCCGTGCCGGAGCCGACGCTGAAGGCCGCCGTCACCTCCATGACCGCCGCGGTCCTGGATCTGCTGGGGAAGCCCGCGGCGCAGGAGCGCGGAGCGGACGCGCGCGGACGACCGGCCGGGTATTAGAAAATCAGCCGGGCCGGCGCGGACGGCTTTCTGCCGTCGCCGCCGGCGGCTCGACGCTCGACTTCCCTTTCCGGCGGTTCTGGATCCAGTGTCGTTAAACCCTCCGCCCGCCATGCGCCAATACGGCATCCTGCTTTTCCTCGGACTGCTGCTCGCGTTCATCGCGTTCCAGGCCCGCACCGGCATCCTCCGCTCCTCCAAGCAGGGCGAGCCGGCCAACAAGTACATGCGGCAGATGATGGAGAGCCCGCAGCTGTCCGTTGAGGACGCCGCCATCATCCGCGAGCGCTACCGGACCGCCCACACCAGCCCCAGCGGCCTGCGGTACCTGGTGCGGCAGCCGGGCGAGGGCGCCGCACCGCGCACCGGCGACGAGCTCGTCGTGCATTACGACGGTTTCCTGCTCGACGGCACCAAGTTCGACAGCTCCCGCGACCGCGACCGGCCGTTCACCTTCCGCTTGAACACGGGTTACGTCATCAAGGGCTGGGACGAAGCCTTCGCCACCATGAAACGCGGCGAGAAACGCACGCTCATCATCCCGTGGTGGCTGGCCTACGGCGAATCCGGCAAGGGCTCCATCCCCGGCAAGGCCACGCTCGTGTTCGAGGTCGAGCTGCTCGAAATCCGCTGAGCCCACCCGCTCCGCCCAGCCGGAATCCGCACGTCGGACACGTCGTATCCCAGCCAAACTCCCGTGCCAGTTGTTCGGCTCGCGCGACCGCCTGAGAATCAGATGCCGCACGGAAACGAATGGAGGGCAACCCAGGAAGCTACCGTGAAGCCGCTCGCGGGTGACGCGAAAAGGAACAGTTGTTTCCTCCAGCAAAGCCGCTCGCGGCCCGTAGCGCTGCCCGGGAGGGCGGGGCTCAGAGATTCAGCAGGCTGCCGTTCCGCTTGAGCCAGCGCTCCGCGTCGCGCCACCCCGGGCACACCTCCGCCACGCGCGCCCAGAAACGCTCGGAATGGTTCATCTCCCGCCGGTGCATGAGCTCGTGGTAGATGATGTAGTCGCGCACCGACTCCGGCGCCTGGATCAGCCGCCAGTTCAGCGAGATCGTGCCGCCGGCGGAGCACGAACCCCAGCGGGACCGCTGGTTGCGGACGCTCACCTGCTTCACGTCCACGCCGGTCTCGGCCGCCAGCTCCCACGTCCGCCCCGGCAGCTCGATGCGCGCCCGGCGCGCGAACTGCGCCTCCAACTGGGGCCGCAGGTCGCCGTCGCACGCCCGCACCCGGAAAAGGTCCGCCGCCAGGCAGACCGACGGCGGCGGCCCCGCGCTCGCCAGGCGAATCTCCACCATCGCCCCGCGCCACAGCACCGGCGTGCCGACCGCCCACGTCGCGGCCGCCCGCGGCCGCCGCGCCTGGCGCGCCCGGGCTCGCTCCAACCAGTCCCGATGCTGCGCGACAAAAGCCCGCGCCTCCCGCTCCGACCCGCGCGCCGGGATCGTCGCCACCGCCATCCCGTCCCGGCGCAGCGTCAGGCGGTAATGCCGCGCGCGTACGCTGCGCACGAACACCAGGCCGGCGTCCAGCGGCGGCCCGGACTCGAGGAACTGCGGCGGTTCGTCGCTCACGGTGCAGCTGCTAGACCACCCCCGCGCGCAACGCCAGCAGCGAAATAAGCCGGTTCGCACGCCGCGCCAGCGCCGTCGGCGGGGAAAAAGTGCGTGACATTTTCACGGCGGCGATTGACTTAGGCAGGCAGGTCCTGCCGTCGATTTCCGGTGAAATCGCCTGAAAGAGCGGACCCCTTCGCGCCACATAAGCATTGATTAAAGAAACTACTCGGCGCTCCCGTTTTAGTCTGTACGCTTGCCCAACGGATTAGTAGCAGTACGGTTCCAATTCAGCTAATGACGATAAGTTCGTTCAACTCCGCCACCCGACGCCGACCGATCTGCGCGTTCACGCTGGTGGAGATCATGGTGGTGGTCGTGCTCATCGGCCTGCTGGCGGCGATGTCGCTGCCGACCTACCGGCACATCACCATGCGGTCCAAGGCCACCGCCCTCGAGAACGACCTGCGCGCGTTTTCCACCGCCTTCCTGACCTACAACCTCCAGAACGGACGCTGGCCCGCCGACGCGGCGCCGCAGGTCATTCCGCCGGAGGTCGCCAACGCCCTGCCCGTCGCCTTCACGCAGAAATCGCCGATCGGGGGCGTTTACAAATGGAACTACGATGTCCCGGCCGACGGCGTCAACGCCAAGGCCGCGATCGTCGTCATGTCCGTGACCGGCAACCTGGTCAGCGACGACATCGCTCAGCTGGAGATGATCGACAAGCAGATGGATGATGGCGACCTCTACGCCAGCTCCGGGCACATCCAGATCGGCTCGACGAATTCGCTGGTGTTCATCATCGAGAAATGACGCCCCCGTTCCGCATCACCCTGATCCAGCTCACGGCCGACGCCTCGGCCGTCGGCTCCGCCGCGGACAAGATCGAGCACGGGCAGCACGGCTTTGACGAGGTGGTCCGGCTGGCGGGCAAGCTGCAGCAGCTCGACCTCAGCGCGCACCCGAAGGCCGAGCCCGGCATCATCGTCCAGCGCAGCGACAAGAGCTGGCGGATTGCCGTCCACCAGGGCCGCCTGCGGGTGCACAAGAGCGTTTCGCTCTTCGACGATTTCTGGACGGCCGCCACGGCCGCCGACCTGGGCCAGCTGCCTCCGTTCCGCACTAGCAGCTCGTCCACCGCCAGCCCGATGCACCACACCTCGGCCGCGCCGAAGCGCTTCCAGACCCTGCGCGCCGTCGCCGAGGTCGCCGGCCTCTTCGTGCTCGCCCTCGGCCTGGTCGCCGTCGGCCTCCGCTTCGGCCTGCCGCAAAAGCGGCTCAGCGACGTCCCGCCCGACGTGAAGATCATCAGCTCCCCCGAGGAAAGCGCCGCCATCTTCGCCGCCGTCGCGGGCAGCTACGCCACCGGCCGCGGCGCCGGCAATTCGCTGATCACCATCACGCCAGACGGCCAGGTCTCCCGCGGCTACATCGGCAAGGACGGCAAACCCACCGCGCCCAACCTGCAGGAAAAGGCCCGCGCCGGCCGCCGGGGCAACGTCGCCGTCGTCGTCACCTCCTCGTTCGGCGTCATCGCCGGCATCGCCCCGCCGGACGTCGTGAAGATCCGCGAAACCGAGTGGAAGAAAGCCGCGCTGCAGTGAGCGCGGCCCGCAGCGGCTCCCGCCCTCAGATCCGCTTGTAGTAGATCGCGTTCGCCCGCGGCTGGCCGGCGGGATCGACCGTGTAGTCGGGGATGCCGCCGGCGAACTGGTAGCCGAGCCGCTCATAGAACGCCGCCGCCCCGCTGGCCCCGACGCTCGTGTCGAGATGCACCAGCGTGCGGCCCTGCTCCCGCGCCGCCTGCTCGAGCGCGGCCATGAGCGCCGTCCCGATGCCGGCCCCCCGCAGCACCGCCATCACCATCAGCCTCTGCACCTCGGCGCGGTGCCGGCCGTTCGCCCGCGTCTCCAGCACCAGCTGCCCGGCCCCGGCCAGCCGCCCCGCGGCATCGCGCGCCGCCAGCAGCAGACGGTGGCCGGCCTGGATCTCCGCCCCGACGCCACGCCAGTACGCAGACACGTCCGCCGCCGCCAGCGGCAGCGTGAAGCCGACCGAGGCGCCACCCTCCACCGCGTCGCGCAGCAGGCAGTGGAATTCCACCGCATCGATGACCAGGGTCTCGGGCGAAACGGGCGCGATGTTCATGGCTCGGGCGACCCCAGACCAGCAGGCCCGTCAGAGCGGGACAAGCCTCCACTCGGCCGGCCGGTCCTTGGCCAGGGTCAGCCAGGCGAAACTCGGCCCGGCGCCGCGGTTCGGCCGGGTGATGCAGCCGGGATTCAGCCAGCGCACGCCGCGATCGTCGGTCTCGTCGCGGGGCATGTGGGTGTGCCCGTGCAGCACGAAATCGACCCCCGCCGGCGCACGTCCGGGCGGGATGTGCGTCAGGAGGAAACGCCGCCCCGCGCGCGCCAGCCGCAGCTCGAGTGGCCAGAGGCGGTGGCTCTCGTTGTTGCCGAGCACCACCTGCAGCGGCGGACCCGCCTCCGCGATCTCCGCCAGCGTCTCCGGCTCGCAGACATCGCCCAGGTGCCAGATCTCGTCGGCGCCGCGCAGCCGCGCGGTCAGGCCGGAGGGGACGCGGTCGTGCGTGTCGGCGATGACCGCGATGCGCATTTACTTCCCTGCCGGCGCAGCCTCCGCCAGCGGTACGTACGGCTCCTCGCGCAGGTCGGGCTGCCGACGGCCGGCCAGCAGCTGCCACCAGACCCGGGCGCTGGCGGCCACCACGATCAGCACCAGCACGAGGAAGGTGGCGGTGACGGCGACATTGACGTAATTGTTGAACGCGAGGGTCCGCCAGGTCGCCAGCTCCGCGGCCGTGCCGCCGGCGGCGATCTTCGCCTCCATGCCGTGCGCAATGGCCAGGAACCCGACCGGAGCCGGACTGAAGATCTTCATCCAGCCCGCCGTCATGGTCACCGACAGCAGCCAGGCCAGCGGCGCCAGCGTCACCCACACGTAGCGGGTCCGGCCCATCTTGATCAGGACCGTCGTGCCAAGCGTGAACGCGATCACGGCCAGCAGCTGGTTCGCCACGCCGAAGATCGGCCACAGCGAGTTGATGCCGCCGAGCGGATCCACCACGCCCTGGTAGAGGAACCAGCCCCAGGCGGCGACGAAGAGGGTCGTCGCGACCGTGTTGCCCAGCAGCGATTTCGTGTCCGCCAGCCGCTTCGAGAAGAGCCCGAGGAGATCCTGCACCAGGAAGCGTCCCACGCGCGTGCCGGCATCGATCGTCGTCAGGATGAACAGCGCCTCGAACATGATGGCGAAGTGGTACCACACCGCCAGCGCCGCCTTGCTGCCGAGCACGCTGGCGAACATGTGCGCCATGCCCACGGCGAACGTCGGGGCGCCGCCGGTGCGGCCGATCATCGTCTTCTCGCCGACGCTGGCGGCCAGCTCATCCATCTGCTGCGTCGTCACCGGGAAGCCGAGCGCCGTCACCTTGGCCACGACCGCCGCCGGCTCGCCCTTCATGTTGATCGCGAAATACTCGCCGGGCTCCATCGCGCAGGCCGCGATCAGCGCCATGATGCCCACCACCATCTCGGTCACCATCGCCCCGTACCCGACCACCCGGATGTGCGTCTCGCGCATCAGCAGCTTCGGGGTCGTCCCCGACGAGATCAGGGCGTGGAAGCCGGAAACCGCCGCGCAGGCGATCGTGATGAAGCAGAACGGGAACACCGGGCCGGCCACCACCGGGCCGGTGCCGTCGATGAACTTCGTGATCGCCGGCATCTTGAGCATCGGGCCGATGGCCACGATCGCCAGGCCGAGCGCCGCGACCGTGCCGATCTTCATGAACGTGCTCAGGTAGTCGCGCGGCGCCAGCAGCAGCCACACCGGGAGGATCGAGGCCAGGAGCCCGTACCCCATGATCCACCACGCCAGCGTCGTGCCCTTCAGCGTCAGCCAGGCCTCGAGCTGCGTGCCGTGCACGTACTGGCCGCCCCACACCGCCGCCAGCAGCGCGACCACGCCGAACACGCTGACCGCCGCCAGCCAGCGGCCGCTGTGGCCGCCGTAGCGCATGGCGCAGCCCATGATCACGGCGATCGGCATCGTCGCCGCGATGGTGAACAGGCCCCACGGGCTCTCGGCCAGCGCGTTGACCACCACCAGCGCCAGCACCGCCAGCAGGATCACCATGATCGCCACGATGCTCACCAGCGCCGCCATGCCGGCGAAAGGCCCGACCTCGTCGCGCACCATCTGGCCCAGCGACTTGCCGCGCCGCCGGACCGAGCAGAACATCACCACGCTGTCATGCACCGCGCCGCCCAGCGTCGCGCCGACCAGCATCCACAGCATGCCGGGCAGGAAGCCGAACTGCGCCGCCAGCACCGGCCCGACCAGCGGACCCGGACCCGCGATCGCCGCAAAGTGGTGCCCGAACACGACCCACTTGTTCGTCCGCACGAAATCCTTGCCGTCCTCGTTCACCACCGCCGGCGTCGCCCGCATCTCGTCGAGCGTCAGCACCTTCGCCATCAGCCACGCCGAGTGGAAGCGGTAGGCGACGGCAAAGAAACACACCGACGCCACCACCATCCAGAGGGCGCTGATGTGCTCGCCGCGCGACCAAGCCAGCACGCCGATCGACGTGACGCCGGTCGCCACGACCAAGGTCCAGATAATTACACGCAGCCAGAGCGGGGTCTTCATAGGGGTAACAGGCTTGGGAATAGCCCTCCCAAGCAGCAATCAAAGTCGGCGTTCTGCAATCGCAAAACTCCCGGTATTTCAGTGAACTACGGGCCGCGATCCCGCCTCATGGCGCGGGCAGGCGCTGGGCGCATTCCTGGGCCTTCAGGCAGAGCTCCGCGGCCTTGAACGCGTGCGCCTGGGTCATCGCGCGCTCGGTGCGGTTCAGGCAGTCGAGGATCAGCTCGCCGAAGAAGGGGAATCCGACCTGGCCGGCCAGGTTCAGGTGGTGCTCGCCGCGGTCGTCCACCAGGTACAGCTGGTCGCCGCGCGCGTCGCGCGCGATGTCGACGTACTTGCGGAGTTCGAGGTAGCCGCGCGTGCCGAGGATCACGGTCCGGCCGTCGCCCCACGTCCCGAGCCCGTCCGGCGTGTACCAGTCCACCCGCACGTAGTTGCTCGTGCCGTTGTCGCCCAGCAGCGACGCCTCGCCGAAGTCCTCGAACTCCGGCCGGTCGGGGTTGGCGAAGTTGCCGACCGCCGCGCGGGCCACCGTCGCGTCGGTCGCGCCGCTGTAGTAAAGATACTGCTCGAACTGGTGGCTGCCGATGTCGCAGAGGATGCCGCCGTAGCGGGCCCGCTCGAAGAACCAGGCGGGCCGCGACGCCTGGTTCAGCCGGTGCGGGCCGAGCCCGAGCACCTGCACCACCCGCCCGATCGCCCCGCCGCGCACGAGCGCGCCGGCGTGCACCGCACATTCCACGTGCAGGCGCTCGCTGAAGTACACCAGGTACTTCCGCCCCGTTTCCGCCGTCGTCCGCCGCGCCTCGGCCAGCTGCGCCAGGGTCGTGAACGGCGCCTTGTCCGTGAAGTAGTCCTTGCCCGCCCGCATCACGCGGCCGCCGATGGCCCCGCGCTGGTCCGGGACGGCCGCCGCGGCCACGAGGTGCACGGCCGGATCCGCCAGGATCTCGTCCAGCGACCGCGCCACCCGGACCTGCGGGTGCTTCTCCCGGAACGCGGCGACCTTCGCCGGATCGGGGTCGTACACCCACCGCAGCGTGCCGCCGGCCTCGATCAGGCCGTTGCACTGGCCGTAAATGTGCCCGTGCTCCAGGTGCGCCGCGGCGAAAACGAACTCGCCCGGCGCCACCACCGGCCGCGGCTTCCCCTGCGGCGCGTAGTTCATGCCGTCGGCTTTCTGCACCATGCTGGCAAAAGGCGCGGGGCGCGGGGCAAGTCAATCCCGTTCGGGGCGGGTGGTTTCAGGTTTCAAATTTTCCCGC
This sequence comes from Opitutaceae bacterium, assembly GCA_016795545.1. Taxonomy (GTDB): domain Bacteria; phylum Verrucomicrobiota; class Verrucomicrobiia; order Opitutales; family Opitutaceae; genus Lacunisphaera. The sequence continues at coordinate 2,729 of JAEUGX010000101.1, read as the reverse complement.
GAACGGCAGGCTGGCGGCCATGCAAGCGGATCAGATCGGGTTCGGGATCGTGGGCACGGGGATGATCGCGGGTTTCCACGCGCAGGCCATCGCGGCGGTGCCGGGAGCGCGGCTGGTCGGGGCGGCGAGCCGCTCCGACGCGAACGTGCGCGCGTTCGCCGCGCGGCACGGGATCCCGTTCGCCACCACGCGCCTCGACGAGCTGCTGGCGCGGCCCGACCTCCACGTCGTCTGCATCACCACCCCGAGCGGCGCCCACCTCGAGCCCGCCCTCGCGGCCATCGCCGCCCGCCGGCATGTCGTCATCGAGAAGCCGCTCGAGATCACCCCGGCCCGGGCGGACCGGATCATCACGGCCGCCGAGGCCGCCGGGGTCCGGCTGGTGCCCATCTTCCAGGCCCGGTTCGGCCCCGGCGCCCGGACGGTGAAGGCCGCCCTCGAACGCGGCCGGTTCGGCCGGCTCGTCCTGGCCAGCGCGTACGTCAAATGGCATCGCGCCCCGTCGTATTACACCGGCTGGAAGGGTCGGCTCGATCTCGACGGCGGCGGGGCCGTCATCAACCAGGCCATCCACGGCCTCGACCTACTCCAGTGGTTCGCCGGGCTGCCGGCCGAGATCTCCGCCTGGAAGACCCGCCGCGTCCACACGGGCATCGAGGGCGAGGACACCGCCTGCGCCGCCCTGCGGTTCCCTGACGGCGCCCTCGGCACCTTCGAGGCCACCACCGCCGCGTGGCCGGGCTGGTCGCGGCGGATCGAGCTCTGCGGGGAGCACGGTTCGGTGTCCCTCGAAGACGACCGGATCGCCCGCTGGGATTTCGCCGCGCCCGAACCCGGGGACGACGCCCTCCGCGCCGCCCCGCGCGACCCCGCGCCGGGCTCCGGCGCCAGCGCGCCCAACGCCATCTCCTACGCCGGGCACCAGCGCCAGATCGAGGATCTGGTCGAGGCCCTGCGCACCGGGCGCCCCACCGCCCTCGACGGCCGCGAGGGCCGGAAGGCCGTGGCCCTCGTGCACGCCCTCTACACGGCGGCCGAGTCGGGCCGGACCGTGACGGTGCCCGAAGCCTAAGCTCAGGCCGCGGCAGGGGTGACCAAGTCGGGCGGCTGAGCCCTGCCCTCCGGGCAGGCCTGCGCAAGGGGGGCCCGCCACCGCGCCCCGACGATTTCCGCTTTCCCGAGTTCGCTCTCCTTGCCGTGCGGCCCACCCGCCGGCTATTCCGTCAGCGGCCGGATCTTGATGCTGCGGAAACGCACCACGGACTGGTGGTCCTGCAGCAGGATCGGACCCCGCGCCGCGAGACCGAAGCCGGGGTTCTCCGCAAATTTGCTCCGAGCCACGAGGGCCTGGAAAAGCGGCGACCCGCGCCGGTAGGAGACCACGTTCACGCCGTTGAGCCAATGCTCGACGCTCCCGTCGGGGCGCACGACCAGCCGCGCGTGCTGCCACTCGCCGATCTTCGGCTCGATGCCCGTGCCCTCGGGCAGCGGTTCGCGGGGGATCAGGTCGTAGAGCGACGCCAGCGTGCGGTTCCCGGCGGCGCCCTTGGTGGCGTCGGGATGCCGCTCGTCGTCGAGCAGCTGGTACTCGAGCCCGAGCCGGCCCGACACGAAATACTTGATGCCGCTGTTGGCGCCCTCGGTGAGCTGGAATTCCAGCTGCAGTTCGAACGCGGAGAACTCCTCCTCCGTCACGATGTCGCCGCCGTCCCGCCCCAGCACGGTCAACACCCCGTCCGCCAGGCTCCAGCCCGCGGCCGGGAACGGCCGGCCGTCCGCGCCGCGCCAGCCGCGCGCCGTGCGGCCGTCCCAGAGCAGCCGCCAGCCGCGGGCCTGCTCCTCGGGGCTGACGGTGTTGACGCCGGTGTTGCGGATGAAGATCCCGTCCGGCGGCGACGGCACGAGGTCGGTGGTCTGGATGCGCAGGTTGCGCCACAGGATCCGCCGGCCCTCCTGCCCGGGCTTGTTGTCCACGCTGTGCACCTGCAGCGCCAGCAGCCCGGCGGGCGTCACGTCGTCGATCAGGTGCGCCACCGGAATCCCGTTGATCCACGTGCGGATCACCGGCCCGATCGCCTCGACGCGCACGTGGTTCCAGCGCCCGGGCTCGTAGGCCGTCAGCGCCCGCGGGTTCAGCGACGGCGGATACAGCCAGCCCCGGCGCGCCTCGTCATAGATGCCCCCGGTCCAGGCGCGCGCGGAGGGATCCAGCTCCACCTGGTAGCCGTGCAACCGGCCTTCCCGGTAATCGGGCCGCACGAGGCTCCGGATCTGGATGCCGCTGTTGGCCGGCCCGCCCTCGTGCCGCACCTCGCACTCGAAGATGAAGTCGCCGAACTCCCGGTCCGCCGCCAGGAAGCTGTTCGGCGTGCCGCGCACCGTCGTGCCCACGATCGCGCCGTCGGCCACGGCGTAGGGCGCCGTCCCGTTGACCACCCGCCAGCCCGTGAGATCCCGGCCGTTGAACAGTGACTGCCACGGCCCCGCCGTCAGCACGACCGCCAGGCCGAAAAACGAAAGTCCACCTGTTCCGCACCGGAGAAATGTCTTCATGGGGTAGACCCGCCAACAAACCAATCCCCGACCCCGCCGCAAGTCGGGAGGGTGCGGAGGAGAAGATCAGAGATCGAAGTTTGCCCGAAACCGTATATGAACCGCCTCCCGCCACCCCGCGGCCCCCCCCCCCCCCCCCCCCCCCCGCCCCCCCCCCCCCCCCCCCCCCCCCCCCC
>JAEUGX010000098.1 GCA_016795545.1 Opitutaceae bacterium | reverse complement strand
GGGGGGGGGTTTGGCCCCCCCCCCCGGGGGGCGCCCCCGTTTTTCGCCCCCGGGGGGGGGGGGGCGGGGGGGGGGGGGGTGCCGGGGGGGGGGGGGGGGGGGGAGGAGCGGAGGTAGAAGAGGGGCGATGGGGAATTGCTTTGGGGGTGGGGACGGGCTTTGCTGGGGCATGGCAGCAGATTTGGGCAAGGTTCGCTGGGGAGTGCTGGGCTATGCGAGGATCGCGCACCAGAGCGTCATCCCGGCGATCCTGCGTTCGGGCAACTCGACCCTGCACGCGCTGGCATCGCGCGACGAGGCCAAGCTGGCGGAGAGCCGGGCGCGGTTTCCCGGCGGGCACCGCACCTACCGCGGTTATGCGGCGCTGCTGGACGACCCGGAGGTGGAGGCGGTCTACATCCCGCTGCCCAACGCGCAGCACCGGGAGTGGACGATCCGCGCCGCCGAGCGCGGCAAGCACGTGCTCTGCGAAAAGCCCATCGCGCTGAACGCCGCCGAGTGCCGCGAGATGATCGCGGCGTGCGCGGCGCACGGGGTGAAGCTGATGGAGGCCTTCATGTACCGGTACACGGACCGGACGCGGCAGGTGATCGCGGTGCTGCGCAGCGGGGTGCTGGGGGAGATCAAATTCGTGGAGGCGTGCTTCCGCTACCCGCTGACGAATCCCGCCTCGATCAAGCTCCGGCCCGAGCTGGGCGGCGGGGCGCTGTACGACGTGGGTTGCTACGCGGTGAATTTCGCCGGCCTCGTGGCCGACCTCGCGGCCGGCGTGGCGCCCGGCGGGGCGGCGCCGGCGTCGGTCTCCGTCGAGTGCGTCCGCCGCGGCGGCATCGACGAGATCCTTTCCGCGCTCCTCCGCTACCCCTCCGGCCTGATCGCGGCGGCGCACTGCGGGTTCAACGCCCAGAAGCGCATCCGCGCCGAGATCGTCGGCACCCGGGGCGCGCTCACGGTGCCCGAGACGTTCTTCGACAACGCCGGAACGCTGACCCTGACCCTCGGCGAGGAGACCCGGGAGATCCCCGTGGCGCTCGGCGACCGTTACCGCGGTGAGATCGAGGATTTCGCCGACGCCATCCGGCAGGACCGGGCTCCGGGCTTCCCCCTGGCCGAAACCCTGCGCAACGCGGAGGTGCTGGACCGACTGCTCCGGAAGAGCGCGGAGATGGGGAGTTGAGAGGCGGGAGGCGGGAGGCGGGAGGCGGGAGGCGGGAGGCGGGAGGCGGGAGGCGGGAGGCGGGAGGCGGGAGGCGGTTCAT
>JAEUGX010000032.1 GCA_016795545.1 Opitutaceae bacterium | reverse complement strand
GCTCAACATCTACTCCCAGATCGGGCTGATCACGCTGGTGGGCCTCATCGCGAAGAACGGCATCCTGATCGTCGAATTCGCCAATTCGCTCCAGGAGGAGGGTGTGGCGAAGGCCGAGGCCATCCGCCGCGCCGCCGCTACGCGGCTGCGGCCGGTGCTGATGACCTCCGCGGCCACCGTGTTCGGGCACCTCATGCTGATCTTTGTGACGGGTCCCGGCGCCGCCGCGCGTAACTCCATCGGCTGGGTGCTCGTCGTCGGCATGGCGGTCGGGACGATCTTCACGCTTTTTGTCGTGCCCGCCTTCTACCTGCTCATTGCCAAGGACCATGCTGCGGCCCGGGCCGCAGCCCCGGCGGCCGCGCTGGCGGCTCAACCGGCACTTGCCAAATCCTGACCCACCGTCTCCGATGAACACCTTCATGCGCCTGCCCAGAATCCTTCTCGCCACCGCGTCGCTGCTCGCCGCCGCGGCGGCCGTCGCCCAGATCAATGACGGCCAGCCCGATCCGGGCATCGCCGTCCCGGAACGCCTGGACCTGCCGTACGCGCTGGGCTTCGCCCTGGACAACAACTTCGCCATCCGGCAGGCGAAGGAGCGCATCCGTCAGCAGGAGGGCATCGTGCTCGAGGTCCGTTCCGCGCAGATTCCCAACGTGTCGGCCGCGGGCGGCTACCAGCGCAACGCGGAGGACATCGGTTCGAACGGCCGCGACCACGCCTGGTCGGTCAACATCACGGCCCGGCAGGTGCTCTACTCCGGCGGCGGCGTCACGGCCGGCGTCCGCGCCCAGCAGCAGCAGCTCGATGCCGCGGTGCTGGCGCTCCAGGCGGTGATCAACGATACCCTGCTCGAGGTCCGCACCCTCTTCTACACGGTGCTCGTCAATCGTGAGCGGATCAAGGTGCAGGAGCAGAACGTCGAGCTGCTGCAGCGCCAGCTGCAGGACGTGAAGAACCGCTTCGAGGCCGGCACCGTCTCGAACTTCGAGGTGCTGCGCGCCGAGGTCGCGCTCGCCAACGCGCAGCCCGCGCTCATCACCGCCCGCAACGACTACCGGCTCGCCATCGAGGAGCTGCGCCGCTCGCTCGGCTTCACCAACACCAGCGAGGCCTCCCTGACCCGCGTGCCCGATTTCCTCGGCACCCTGGAGTTCCGCCCCGCCAGCTTCGAGCTGGTCTCGGCCCTGGCCACGGCCCGCGAGAAGCGGCCCGACCTCCAGCGCCTCGAGAAGCTCGAGGCCGCCGCCGAGCAGGGCGTCATCGCCAGCCGCGCCGGCTACCAGCCCGACCTCTCGCTGTTCGGCGCCTATGACTGGCGCATGAACTCCACCGGCTCCAGCAACCTCTCCAACGCCCGCGACGGCTGGACGATCGGCCTCCAGACCACCTGGAACATCTTCGACGGCCGCGCCACCGCGGGCCGCGTCGCCCAGTCCCGCTCCTTCCTCGAACAGACCCGCCTGGCCCGCGCCGAGGCGCAGCTCATCGTGGATGTCGACGTGCGCCGCGCCATCTCCAGCTACCAGCAGGCCACCGAGCTCGCCGAGGCCTCCAAGAAGGTCGTCGAACAGGCCGAGGAGGCCGTGCGCCTGGCCAACGCCCGCTTCTCCGCGGGTACGGCTACGCAGTTGGACGTGCTGACTTCGCAGGTCGACCTGACGACCGCCCGGCTCAACCAGCTCCAGGCCTACTACAGCTACAATGTGGCGGTCGCCGCCGTGCGGAAGGCGATGGGTCTTCCGGACGAGCTGACTCCGGCCGGACCGCTGGCTTGGCCGATGCCCTGACGTCCGTGCTGGCGGGCACCCCGCCGGACCGGATCGGCGGGCTGGCGGCGCGCCCGGCCGGGTGCCGGGTTTCTTTCTGAATCGCGTGCCGCACGCAACTTGCGGCATCTTTCTGTGTCTCAACCGCACCGCTCATGAAGCTGGTTCGCCTGTTGTTCATCTTCCTCGGGATCGTGATGGCGCTCGGTGCCGCGCTGGTGGCGCTGGCGCTCATGCCGGGCGTCCAGCGCTGGGCGCTGCTGCGCGCGGTACGGGGCGAGCCGGGGCTGGAGTTTGACGCCGCGCGCGTGGCCGCGGGCTTTTCCACCGTCCGGCTGGAGGGCGTGCGGTATGCCCGCGACGGGCTGGTGGTGACCTTGCGCTCCGTGGAAGCCGACTATTCGGCGCGACGCCTCCTGCTGGGGCACCGCCTGGAGATCGGGCGGCTGACGGCGGCGGACATCGACGTCGACGCCAGCCGGCTGTCTTCGTCCGACACGCGGGTGGCCGCGGCCGGGTCGCCGGCGGCCGTGCCGGGGCTCCTGGCGCGGGTCGAGCTTCCGGTCGAGATCGTGCTCGGCGATTGTCTGGTCGAGGGCCGGGCGCGGCTTCCCAGTGCGGCCGGCCGCCCGCCGCTGGAAGCCGAATACAAGGTCACCGGCGGCAAGTTCGCGCCGGGCCAGGAGGGCTCGCTCGTGCTGGCAGCGACCGTGGTGAACCCCGATCCGGCGGCCCCCGTGGCCCGGTTGCACGTGCAGGCGAGCCTGCGCGCGACGCAGACGGACCGGAGGACCTTCAGCCGGGTGGGGCTCACGGCGGTGATCGACGCGGACGGGCGCATTTTCTCGGAGCAGAACCAGCTCAAGGTGACGGCCGACCTGGCGCGGGACGACAGCGGGGAGACCTACGCGGCCAGGGTCGACACGCGGATCCGCGGGGCCGAGGCCAACCTGCTGTCGGTCCAATCGCGGCTGCCGGCCGGCCGCCGCGAGTATGCCGGCGATTGGATCCTGAAGGTGCGCACGGAGCAGGTCGTCCCCTTCATCATCGGCGGCGCGCTGCCGGAATTCGCCGCGCACGGGCAGGGACGCTTCACGCTGGCCCCGTCGGAACAGGGAGCGAGCCTCCAGGGCGAGCTGCACGCCGACGTCAGCCGGCTCGAGGCGCTGAGCCCCGCCTTGCGCGCGATCGGCCCGGTCCGGTTGGATGCCTCGTTCGACGTGGCGGTGGCCGATGCCGTCGCCCGGCTACACCAGCTGCACGTCCGGGTCCAGGGCGAACGCCCGGTGCTCGAACTCCAGGCGGCGAGCGCCGCGGAGCTCAATCTCCGCGAGCGCCGCCTGCAGGTGGGCGGCTCCGTCCCCGGCGAGGCCCTCAATCTCGCACTGCAGGGACTCCCGATCGCGTGGGTGCAGCCGTTCGTCGAAGGCTGGGAGCTCTCCGGCGACGTGGTCACGGGCCGGGTCACGCTGAACGGCGAGGCCGACCGGCTGGTGGTGCGTTCGGTCGAGCCCTTGCGCGCCTTGCGTTTGCGCGTGGCCCGGCCCGGAGAGCCGCTGCTCGAGCAGGCGGACGCGGAGGTCGATTTTGACGCGGTGCTCGACGCCAGGGAGCTGCGCGCCAACCTGAAGTCGGTCAACCTCAAGACCGCCCGCGGCGACACGGTGGCCGCGCGGGCGAACGTGGTGATACCGGCGGTGCCGGACCCGGCGGTCCTGGTCGACGCGCGCGGCACGGCCGATCTGCCGGCGCTGCTTTCCGCCTGGCTTCCCCTGGGTCACGTGAAGGCGGCCGGGGACGCGGACCTGACGCTCAAGGACGGGAAGTTCGAGGTGCGGCGGCTCGGCTTGGATCTCAGCGATGCCGCCGGAAGCGGGCTGCTGAACGCGCGTTCGATCCAGGCCTTCACCTTCGATGCGGGCGCCCAGGCTGCGATCCCGGCCTCGCCCGCGAATCCCGAGCTGATGCGGATCGTCCTGGGGCGGCTGCCCCTGGGCGGGCTGCCGCTCACGCAGCCGGGCACGGCCCTGGGCGGCGTGGTCGAGCAGGGGGAGTTCCGGCTGGTCGTGCAGGAAGGCCGGCTGCAGCTGCGCGCGGCGGTGCCGCTCAAGCTGGCGGACGTGTCGCTCGCGGCCGACGGCCAGCCCCTCCTCCAGGGACTGCGGGTGGAGGCGCAGCCGGTGATCGACCTCGACGGCCGGCCCGGCGCGAAGCATCAGACCGGCGAGCTGACGGTCCGCAACGCCGCCGGTGCGGTGCTGGCCACGTTGAACGGCGAGATCGGGGACACCGCCGGCGCCGGCCCGCTCAGCAAGCTGACGTTCGCGATCGAGGTGCCCGGGCTGGCCGGCCAGCCGATGTTTGCCGGGACGGAGGCCGTGTCCGCCGGCCGCGCCAGCGGCGAGATCCGCGCGGCGGGCGGGGCGACGCGCCAGGTCGAGGCCCGGCTGACCATCAACGGGCTGGTCGCGGCCGACGGCCGCACGACGCTGCCGGTCGCCAACCTCAGCTTCCGGGCGCTGGCGCACCCCGACGGGCATTTGTCCGTGCAGGCGCCGCTGCTCCTGGACCAGGCGGGCCGGCGGTCGGACCTTAATTTCTCCCTCGAGATGACCCCGGAGGGCCGGGGCGCCAAGGTGGACGGGAGGCTGGCCGGCGAACAGGTGGAAATCGACACCCTGGTCGGCGTGCTCGGCGTCTTCTGGGCGGCCGCGGCCGAGGGCGCCCCCCCGACGGGCGGGACCGCGCCCGCCGCCGACCGCGAGGCGGCCTGGTCGAAGTACACGGGACGGCTGGCGATCGAGCTGAAGGCCGCGAGTTACGGTCCGGACTGGGTCATGAGCGGGCTGACCGGAACGCTGGACCTCGAGCCCGCCCACGTGTCGCTGGGCAGGCTGGAGGCGGCGTTCGGCGAGAAAGGACGGCTGACGGCGAAAGGCGAGCTGCGTTTCGCCCCCGGCGCGCGACCGTACCAGTCGAACCTGGAATTTACGCTGACGGAATTTGACGCCGGGGCGCTGCTGAAGGCCCTCGAGCCGGGGCGGCCGCCGACGGTCGAGGGCGTTTTCACCGTGGCGGGCCGCTTCACGGGCCAGGGCGAGACCATCGTCCTGGCGGCGGAGCGCTCCCGGGGCAACTTCGAGCTCACCAGCCGGCAGGGCATCTTCCGCGGGCTGCAGCGGACGACGAACAAGGTCTCGATGTCGTCGAAGGCGGTGGAACTCGGCGCCTCCGTGCTGGGCTCCATCTTCGGCTCGGAAAAGATCACGAAGGCCGCCGAAAAGGTGGCCGGCCAGGCCTACTTCATCGACCAGCTCGCGCAGGGCATCGGCGAGTTCAACTACGACCAGCTGACGCTGCGCCTGTCGCGCGACGAGACGCTCAACGTCACGCTGGAGGACATCGGCCTGCTGTCGCCGGAGATCCGGCTGGCCGGCAAGGGACGCGTGAGCTTCCAGCCGGACGTGCCCCTGCTGCAGCAGCCGCTGGCGGCGGCGCTTTCCTTCTCGGCCCGGGGCAAGGTCGAGCAGCTGCTCGCCCGCGCACACCTGACCGACGGCACGCGCGACGAGCTCGGCTACGCCCGCACGCGGGAGCCGGTGACGCTGGCGGGCACCCTGGCCCGGCCGGATCCGACCGCCTTTTTCACCCGGATCGCCACGGCCAAGCTGGCCGACCTGCTGGCGCCGGAACCATGAGCGGAGCAGCCCCGACGTCTTGCAGAATGCAAGCCGCGGCGGAGCGGGCCTTGCACAACGCCATTGCCCGACCCGGGGCGGCCGGCCAGGCGAATTTAGGTTTATTTTTAAGTAATTGGAAATTAGGTATTAGCGGTTTATTCCGACATTCTGGCACAGGGTAAGGTAGAGGGAAGGGGAGCCACACCCATCCCACGAATGAATTCCCCTCGCTCTGTCCGGAACCGTCCTGAATCCACCGAACAAGCCGCCGCCAAGGCGGGCAAGAAAGCCGAAGCGGCCATCGACGCGCGGCTGGTGGCGCGGTTCAACGCCGGCGACCAGTCGGCCTTTTCCGAGATCATCAAGCGCTACTATCCCCGCATCCGGGCGCTGGCCTACCAGACGCTGCGCAACGAGGCCGACGCGGAGGAGGTGGCGCAGGACACTTTCATCCGGGCCCACAAGGGTCTCGGGGCGTTCCGCGGTGATTCGTCGCTGGCGACCTGGCTGTACTGCATCGGGCTGAATCTGGCGCGCAACCGCTACTGGTACTTTTTCCGGCGGCGTCGCCAGGACACGTGCTCGTTCGACCAGCCGGTGGCGGAAGGCAGCAGCACGTCGCTGGCGGAGGTCATCCCCGCGGGGGTGAGCAATCCGCGGCTGGAGACGATGACGGACGAGTTCTCCGAGCTGATCGCGGCCTGCATGGCGCGGCTGGACGCCTCGCACCGCGAGATCCTGGGCATGCGCAGCATGCTCGACCTCTCCTATGAGGAGATCGCCGACGCGCTCGGCATCAACGTCGGCACGGTCAAGAGCCGCATCGCTCGCGCCCGCGAGAGCCTGCGCACGCAGCTGATGCAGGTGGCGCCGGAGTTCGGCAAGGAGTCGGTGATCACGGATTTTTTCGAGACCCCCCGGCAGCTGCCGGGGATGGCGCTGGCGATCGCCTGATCCGGACGGCTGCGGCCGGCCGTAAAGTTCCCGCGACTTCGCGGGGTGTCACTCCCCCGGAGTAGCCGTACGGAAAGAGCGGGACGTGGAACTCAAGGAAAGCGGAAAAAGAATTTCCGTTTTCCGCGGCCCCGCTTCCTTCCCGTAGCCCTGCCCGGGAGGGCCGGGGGCTGGCCGAGGCAGATCCGCTCTGGAGCCGGGAAAGCAGGAAAACCGGGCAGAATAGCGAACCGCCAGGTTCGCGCAGTGAAGCGAAAAAAATGGGCCCCGGTCGCGCGGCGCGGGGTCGGGCGGGGCGAGCCGAGATCCGGAACGAAAAAGCGCATCCGGGGAGGATGCGCTGGAGGGAGTCGCGGCTGGCCGGAGGTCAGTTGTTGCCCGGTTTCTGGGCCGGCTCGGCCTTCTTCTCTTCCTTGGGCTCGGCCGGCTCGTCTTTGGCGGCGTTCTTGAACTCCTTGATGGACTGGCCCAGGCCCTTGGCGAGGGCCGGCAGCTTGGATCCGCCGAAGAGCAGCAGCAGGATCACGAGGATGATGATGAGCTCCGGACCACCGAGGCCGAAGAGGCCGGCAATGGGTTCAGGAAGGTAGCACATGGTGTAGGGCAGGGTAGATTGGGCTGCGGTTGAGTAAAGGGCTAAAGCTAGTCCTGGGGAAAGAGCATCTTGCCGAGGGGGCCGCCCTGCTTGATGAACTGCGGCGGGATGGCCGGCGGCTTCTTGAGCAGGTTCTGCGGGTTGTCGATCTGCTCGGCGTCGAAGAAGCCATGCAGCTGGCGGATCCGGGTCGGGTGGCGCATCTTGCGGAGCGCCTTGGCCTCGATCTGGCGGATGCGCTCGCGGGTGACCTTGAACTGCTTGCCGACCTCCTCGAGCGTGCGGCTGTAGCCGTCGACCAGCCCGAAGCGGAGGGTCAGGACGCGGCGCTCGCGCTCCGTGAGCGAGTCCAGAACGTCCATGATCTTCTCCCGCAGCAGCGAAAAGGCGGTCATGTCGTAGGGATTGTCCGCCGACTTGTCCTCGATGAAGTCGCCGAAGCTCGTGTCGTCGCCGTCGCCGACCGGCGACTGGAGCGAGATCGGCTGCTGCGCCATCTTCATGATCTGCTGCACGCGCTCGACGGGCAGGTTCATCTCCTCGGCCACCTCTTCGGGCGTCGGCTCGTGGCCGAATTCCTGGAGCAGCTGCTTCTGCACCTGCATCACCTTGTTCAGCGTCTCGATCATGTGGACCGGGATGCGGATGGTCCGGGCCTGGTCGGCGATGGAGCGGGTGATGGCCTGGCGGATCCACCAGGTCGCGTAGGTGGAGAACTTGTAGCCGCGGCGGTACTCGAACTTCTCGACCGCCTTCATCAGGCCCATGTTGCCCTCCTGGATCAGGTCGAGGAAGGAGAGGCCGCGGTTGGTGTATTTTTTCGCGATCGAGATCACGAGGCGCAGATTGGCCTCGACCATTTCGGTCTTCGCC
>JAEUGX010000026.1 GCA_016795545.1 Opitutaceae bacterium | reverse complement strand
ACGACCGCATCCAGGTGTTCGACCGGGAAGGCCGCGTGCGGGCCGTCTGGCCGGGGCTGCACTCGGTCGACGGCCTGTGCGCGGCGCCCGACGGCACGCTCTACGGGTCCGCCGGCATCGACCACGCCCTCATCCGGTTCGACGCCGCCGGCCGCCCCGCCGAGGTCTGGATCGAGCCCACCCTCTTCACCTACCCGCACGCCGTGGCCGCCGGCCGCGACGGCAGCCTCTACGCCGCCGCCACCGGGGACGTCTGGGAGGTGACCGGCAACCTGCCGGCCCAGCGTCGCAACCTGCCCCGCACCGGACCCGAGGGCAGCTCCGTCCGCAAACTCCGCGTGATCCGCCCGGCGTGAGCCGCCCGCCGCACACGTTCCGCCCGGCCGCGCTGGCCCTGCTGCTCGCCGCCGCCGCCCTGGCGGCCGCCGCCGCACCGGAGCCGCTGCGGCTGTCCGTGACGGTCGACTTTCCCGACGACGTCACCAAGGGCCCGTTCGACCGCGCGAAGCTGGACGAGGTGATGGCCACGATCCAGGAGACCGGCGCGACCCAGGTGAATTGGATGTATTACGGGGGCATCGACCCCGCCGATCCGGGCCGGGGCAACATCTGGAACAGCCACTGGGCCCCGCACGGCCTGACCACCCTGGCCGCGATCGGCGAGCCGCTGCAAGCGGCGGTGCGCGCCGCCCACGCCCGCGGACTGGAAATCCACGGCGTCGTGAAGCCCTACAACGGCGGCCTCTCCGGCACCTACCCGCTCGGCTCGCCCGAGGCCGGCTCCCGCTCGCCGCTCCGCCGCGTCGGCGGGACGGTCCAGCAGGTCATCCCCTTCCTGGAAGCGCATCCGGAAATGCGGATCCAGCGCCGGCCGGCCGACCCGGCCGAAGCCACGACGGGGCCGATCCGGGAGATCCGCCTGGTGAAGGCCGACGCCGGACCCACCCGGCTGCAGCCCGACCGGATCCGCATCTGGGTCAGCGAGGATAACTACCGCTACCAGCCGCTGCCGCTGGTGCCGGGCGGTTCGGTGACGGTCGAACCCGCCCGCCGCGAGGTGCGCGACTACCACGGCAACGTGCTGACGAAGGCCGGGGACCCCGTCCGCGTCGTCCGCCTCACCGGGCTGGACCTGCGCGCCCCTTTTGTCGTCCTCACGACCACCTTCGACGACGGCGCCGGCGACTTCCGGAACACGCCGACGGGCATGATCGAGGCGCTCGGCGACGACGGCCGGCCCCTCGCGTGCTCGGTCGCCACCCACGCGGCCCTGTGGATCCGCCCCCGGGACTTCCGCAGCTACGGCCTGGAGTTCGACATGGGCTACGGGCACCTGCCCGTGGCGCTCGACGAGCCGTGGCGCGGCGCGAAGGGCAACCCGTGGCAGCCGTTCTCGGGCGAGGACGAGTTCGCCGAGGAAACGCTCTTCGGCAAGGGCCCCGCCGGCGGCTTCATCGGCCTGGCGCGGGGCCGCAACGACTACCTGGCCGCCGCCCCCTGCGAGGCCTACCCCGAGGTCCGCGCGCTGTGGCTCGGTTGGGTGCGCGCGATGCTCGACGCCGGCGTCGACGGCGTGAACCTCCGCATCTCCGCCCACGGCTGCCTCTCCGACGAGCCCGGCGCCTACGGCTGGAACCCGCCGGTGCTCGCCGCCTACCGCGCGCGCTTCGGCGACGGCCCCGTCGATCCCGCCCGCCTCGCCGCCGTCCGCGGCGACTTCTACACCGCCTTCGTCCGCGAGGCTTCCGCGCTCGTTCGCGGCCGCGGACGCCGGCTCTCCGTGCACCTGCACGCCGAGGCCTTCCGGCCCGACCCGGTCTTCGGGCAGCAGAACGGCGTGCCCGCGAACATCGAATTCCAATGGCGCCGCTGGATCGAGGAGGGCCTGGTGGACGCAGTCTACCTGCGCACCAGCTGGTTCGAGGCGGCCGAGGACCCGCTCGGGGCCGCGTCGACCCAGCGCAGCCGCCTGCGCCGCGCGCTGGCCGACCCCGTCGCCGCCGAGATGCTGGCGGTCGCCGGCCGCCACGGGCTCCCCGTCACGCTGAACCGCTACATCGGCCGCGCCGCGGGCCTGGACGAGTACCTCGACGACCTGGAGCTGGTGGCCCGCGACGGCCGCTTCGCGGGCTTCGACGTGTACGAGTTCTTCGACCTCGCCCAGGCCGACCCGGAAAAGCCCGGGCTGACCCGCCGCCTCGGCCGCGTCGAGGCCCTCCGGGACCGGTACCGCGCGCTCGCGGCCCCGGCCCGCTAGCGACCGCCCCCTTCCATGATCTTCAGCGCCCTCAAGAAGGATCCCGAACTCTACCCGCACCGCCACGGGCTCTATTTCTCGTTCTTCCATGCCCTCAACTGGCAGGTGGCGATCGGCACGCCCACCGTGCTGTTCATGCAGCAGCTCGGCGCCGACTCCTTCCAGGTCGGCCTCGTGTTCTCGTGGACCTTCCTGCTGACGCCGGCCCAGGTGCTGGCCACGGCCTTCCTGCCCCACCTCGGGTTCAAGCGCCTGACCCTCGCCGGCTGGAATGCCCGCGCCTGGTTCCTCTTCGTGCCGATCGGCCTCTCCATCCTGGCCCCGACCCACCCCGTGCCGTGGATGATCTACGCCATGATCGTGGCCACCTTCGGCTACAGCCTGGTGCGCGCCATCGGCACCGCCGCGCTGACGACCTGGATCTACCACCTCATCCCCGCCTCCATCCGCGGCCGCTACTGGGCCACCGACCAGATGCTCTCGGGCGTGGCCGTGGTCGGCTCGCTGGTGTTCTACGCCGCGCTCTTCAGCCTCCTGCCGGTCTACCTCGCCTTCATCGTCGCCTACAGCGTGGCGGTCGTCGGGGCCTGGATCGCCTACCGGCAGCTCAAGCTGCTGCCGGACGCCGAGAAACCGCGCATGATCAGCCTGGAGAAGATCGTCACCGAGACGCCGCGGCTCATGCTCGAGCCCAGCCTGTTCCGCACGTACCTGTGGCTCTCCGTGCCGCTGTTCGTCGTCATCACCCCGATCGCCCCGTTCGCCGCCTACTACCTGAAGGCGTCCGCCGGGCTGACCACCGCCGACATCCTGATGCTCACCATGCTGACCTACTTCGGCCTCATCGCGGCCAACTGGGTCATGCGCTCCCGCATGGATGCCGTCGGCACCAAGCCGTTCTTCCGCATCTCGTACCTGGCCCACGCCGGCATCGGGATCGGGTGGATCGTCTTCCTGCTCACGGACGGCCAGTGGCGGCTGATGCTGCCGGGGCTCTATTTCCTGCAGGGCGTCGCGTCCGGCTGCTGGACCTCGGCCAACCTCAACTACCTGGCGAAGATCCTGCCGGAGTCCGACCGGGCCCTGCCGGTCTCGATCCACGGCGCCGTCATCACCTTCCTGGGCGGCTGCTCGCCCGTCATCTGGGGCCTCTTCATGAAGGCGCCGGACGACGCCGCGGCCGTCAACCTCGCCGTCTTCCAGGCCTTCTTCGCCGTGCTGGTGGTGACCTCCTTCATCCTGCTCGGGATGCTCCGCGTGCTGCCCGAGAAGGCCGGCAAGGTCGAGCCGCTGCTGCGCGGCGCCTGGGTGCTGCGCCCCTTCCGCGGCATGGCCAACGTCATCAACCTCATCGAGCGCCCGCCGGAGAAGGAGGAGCCGCCGCCGGTCAAGAAGGCCGGCTGAGCCGGCCACCGGCCGGGACCTGTCCGACCTTCGCCACTCGAAGGTCGGGACGGCTTCGCCGGCCACCGGCCGTGGCGCGGCGGAAGGCCGAGGGCCCGCGCTGGTCAGCGGGCGGGCGGCGACCAGATCGTCGCGGCGATGTGGTTCTCGAAGAGATCGCGCGTGGCGTAATAGTAGACGGTCACGATCCTGCCGTCGGCGCGGACCACGCTGCGGCAGTAGCCGATGTCCCAGGTCCGGGCATCGTCCCGCAGGACGAGTTCGTCTCCCCAGGTCCGGCCGGAATCGGAGCTCACCCGCGCCCGGATGCCCGGCGGGCTGCTGCGCACGCCGTAGGCGACCGCCAGCCGGTCGTCGGGCAGCCGCACCAGGCTGGGCGGGTTGCCGTTGCGTCCGGTGTGGTCGGTGTAGGCGATGCGGGCCAGGAAGTTCCAGGTCAGGCCGTCGTCGCGCGACCCGAACGCGTCGATCCAGTTGATGTCGTTGCGGAATTCCGACTTCAGGTCGTAGCGGCGGCGCAGGGTGGTCACCAGGCTGCCGTCGGCGGCGCGCACCGTGGCCGGCATCACCGACCGCGCCACCGGCGGCTCGGCGCCCGTCATCCAGCCTTCGAACCGGAACGTCTTGCCGCCGTCGCGCGTCCGCACCGCGAAGGCCCGGTCCGGGATGCCGGACTGCACCTGCGTGTCCTTGACCGACAGGAACAGCAGGCAGTCCGACGCGGAGTTCACGAGGTAGTCGGTCCGCGAGGTCAGCCGGTCGCCGAGCTGGAAGTCCGGCAAGGCGAACGGCCCCTGCCACGTCCGGGCCCGGTCGTAGGAATAGGAGAACGCCCCGTCGCGCACCCGCAGCGCGAAGCCGGGATGGGTGAAGTCGATGCCGCCGGGCGACGGCCGCGGCTCGCCCGCGGCGAGCTCGGGGTGCTCCTCGATCGTCCAGGACACGCCGCCGTCGCGGCTGCGCGCGATGGCGGTGACCGCGGGCTTCGCCTTGTCGCGCGAATGCTCGTCGTCCTGGCGCAGAAACCACGCGCGGGTGAAGCCGACGGCAATCTCGTCGCCCCAGCTCCAGATCCCGCTGTTGGCCGGCCAGCCGCCGAAACGGCCGGGCTCGTGGTAGACGACGACGTGCTGCACCGAGCTGGGCTGCTCGCCGGCAATGGCCGCCGGCGCCAGCAGGGCGGCGAGGCCGAGAAGGAGGAGGGCGTTTTTCATGGCGGGATCAGGAAGCGGGCGGGGTCCAGATGGTGGCGGCGATGTGGGTCTCGGGCCGCTCCCGGGTGGTGTAGTAGTAAACGGTCACGATCCGGCCGTCCGCCCGCGCGACGCTGCGGCAGTAACCGAGGTCGTACTTGCGCCCGTCGTCGCGCAGCGTCAGCTCCGGGCCCCACGTGATCCCGCCGTCGCGGCTCACGCGGCCGCGGATGCCGAACGGCTCGCCCCGGTAGCCCCAGGCGGCGGCGATGACGCCGTCGGCGGTCTGCGCCAGGCTGGGCGGATTGCCGTTGAACTGCAGCGTGGCCGTGTAGCCAAGCCGCGCCAGGAAGCTCCAGTTCTTCCCGTCGTCTTTGGAGCCAAAGGCGTCGATCCAGTGGATGTCGTTGCGGTAGCCGGTCGGCAGGTCGAAGCGCCGGCGCAGCACCGTCACCAGCATGCCGTCGCGGTTGCGCACGGTCGTCGGCATCACCGAGCGGACGGTGTACGGCTCGCCGCTCATCCAGCCGACGAACTCGAACGTCCTGCCGCCGTCGCGGGTCCGCGCGCAGAACGCGCGGTCCTGCATGTCGCCGTCCACCATCACCCGCGGGTCCTTGCTCGACAGGAACAGCAGGCAGTCGTCCGGCCCCTGCACCAGGTAATCCGTCCGCGCCGTGATCTCCCCGACGCCGAAGTCGGGCAGCCGGTACGGACCCTGCCACGTGCGGCCGCGGTCGTAGGAATGGTGGAAGACCGCCCCGCGCACCCGCAGCGCGAACTCGGGGTGGTTGAACTTGATGCCGCCCGGCGACGGCGCGGGCGTGCCCTCGTCGAAATTCGGCGCCGGCTCCACCGTCCAGGTCTCCCCGCCGTCCCGGCTCCGCGCGAACCGCGGCTCGCCCGGCAGGGTGCGGTCCAGCGAGTGGCCGTCGAGCGTCTCGCGGTACCAGGCCCGCGAGAAACCCACCAGGATCTCGTCGCCCCAGTTCCAGATGCCGGAGTTGGCCGGCCAGCCCCCGAAGCGGCCGGGCTCGTGGTAGACGATGACGTGCTTGGCGGCGACCGGCGCGGCGCAGGCGGCGACGGGCAGCGCCAGCCAGAGGAACAGGCGGAGGATCGAGGTCATGGCGGAAGCGGGGCGAGGAACCGGCGGCGGACGCCGGTCGGAAGGGGCGGCGGCCCGGGAGCGTGGGCAGACGCCGGGGTGGGGTCGGGCCGCCCCGAAAAGCTTGCCCCGCCCGCCGCCCGGTCAACGCGAATCGGGGCGCCGCGCGAGAATTCGCGCCGCATTTCATGAAATACCGCGCGGTGCGCTACGGGACGACGCGCACGCGCGGCAGCGCGGCCCGCCACCAGTCGGCGAGCGGGCCCTGCAGCGACGCCAGCGCGCGCTCGCGCGTCGCCTGCGCGAGGTCGAGCTCGGCGACGAGGATCTCCTCGCCGAAGATCGACGCCTCCTGCCGCACGTTGCCGTCGGGCTCCACGACGCGGCTCTGCCCGTGCGAGCCGGTGTCGTGCGTGTCGGCCGGCGCGTTGGCGTGCACGACGAACACGTTGTTCTCGACGGCGCGGGCCTGCACCTGCGCGCGGTACGGCCCCATTTTCGACTCCTTGGCGATCGCGCTCTCGTGCGAGAGGTAGAAGATGACGCGCGCGCCGGCGAGCACCGGCAGGCGGGCGAGTTCCGGGTAGCGGCTGTCGTGGCAGATGTTCACCGTGGCCGGCACGCCCGCGAGCGTGAACACGGGCGGCGGCTCGTCGCCGGCCACGCACTGCCAGCTGCGGTCACCCCCGACCAGCTGCGCCTTGTCGTAGCGCGTCACCGTCCGCCCGGAGCCGTCGATGACCAGCGCGCAGTTGTACCAGCGGCCGTCGCGCCGCTCCGGCACGCCGACGACGGCGGCGACGCCGTGCGCGCGGCAGGCGGCGGCGATCTCGGCCTCCGCGGCCGCCAGTTCGGCGGGGCTCAGCGCCAGGATCGCCGCCGGGAAGTAGCTCGACACGGCGCACTCGGGAAACACGGCCACCTGCACCCGGCGCGCGGCGCATTCGGCCAGCGCCCGCTGGATGGCGGCGACGTTGTCGGCCAGCCGCGCCGTCGAGCGCAGCTGCACCGCGGCGACGCGGAGCTTCGCCTCGGCGGCGGCAAGGGGGGAGGAAAGCGCGGCGGCCAGCACGGCCAGCGCGACGAGCGGCAGCGGGGAGGTTTGCATGGGCGGGGAAACCGGCCGCCAGCCTGGCGCGTCCGCCGCCGGCGCGCCACCCTGTTGTGGCGCACCCGTTGCCCGGCGCCGCGGCCTAGGGCCGGCCCGCCGCGGGCGCGGGCCTGATCCCGGCCCGGGCGAAGATGCCGGCGCCCAGGTAGCGGGCCCGGGAGCCCAGCTGGCGCTGGATGCGCAGGACCTCGTTCCATTTCACCATGCGCTCGCTGCGGCTGAAGGAGCCGACCTTGAGCTGGCCCGCGTTGGTGGCCACCGCCAGGTGCGCGATGAAGGCGTCCTCGGTCTCGCCCGAGCGCGCCGACACCACCGGCAGCCAGTGGGCGGCCTGCGCGCGCTCGATCGCGCGGATCGTCTCCGTGACGGTGCCGATCTGGTTCAGCTTGATCAGGATCGCGTTGGCGGTCTGCTCCGCGATGCCGCGCTCCAGCCGCGCCAGGTTGGTCGTGAAATGGTCGTCGCCGATCAGCTGGCACTTGTGCCCCACCGCGGCGCGCATCGTCTTCCACCCGGCCCAGTCATCCTCCGCCACCGGGTCCTCGACCGACACGATCGGGTACTTCTCGATCCAGGCGGTCATCAGCGCGCAGAATTCGGGTGAGGTGTAGCGGCGCTTCTCCAGCCCGAGCACGTAGTGGCCGTCGTGGTAGAGGTCGGTCGCGGCGATGTCGAGCGACAGCCCCGCCTCGCGGCCGGGGGTGTAGCCCGCCAGCGTGATCGCCTCGAGCAGGGCGTCGAAGACCGCCTCGTTGCGGTCGAACATCGGCCAGTAGCCGCCCTCGTCGGCCACACCGGCCAGCAGGCCGCGCTTGGCCATGACGCGCGCGGCGGCGTGGTAGACGTTGAACACGACCTCCAGGCCCTCCTCGTAGGTCGGGGCCGCCAGCGGCATGATCATAAAATCCTGGACGTCGATCCGGCCGTGGGCGTGTTTGCCGCCGCCGAAGATCTGGATCTCGGGCAGCGGGAGCGTGACGCCCCGCCCCTGCCCCAGCCAGGCGTGGAGCGGCTCGCCGCGGGCCGCCGCGGCCGCCTGGGCCGCGCCCATCGAGACGGCCAGGATCGCGTTGGCGCCCAGTCGAGACTTGCCCGGCGTGCCGTCGAGCCGGATCAGCGCCTCGTCGAGCCCCGCCTGGTCGAAGACGTCGCGGCCGGCGACCGCGCGGGCGATCTCGCCGTTGACGTGCCCCACCGCCTTGAAGACCGAGCGCCCGAGGTAGCGGCGCGGGTCGCCGTCGCGCAGCTCGAGCGCCTCGTGGCTCCCGGTGGACGCGCCGGAGGGGACCAGGCCGCGCCCGGTGATGCCGTTTTCGAGTTCGACGACCGCCTCGACCGTGGGGTTGCCGCGGCTGTCGAATACCTGGTATGCACTGACACTGCGTATCTTCATGGGTGAAGGTTTAGGAGGGGATGCCCGCCCGCCAGTCCGCGGCGAGCTCGGCCAGCTGGGCCGGCGGACGCGGCAGCAGACGGCGGACGAACGCCGTCACATAGTCGCGCCGCACCGGGTCCGTCAGGTACTCGGCCGGCGACTTGCCGTGCACGCGGGCCAGCAGCAGGCAGAGCAGCAGCCGGACCGTGCGGGCCTCGAGGTCGGGCGTGGCGTGCGCGCCCAGCGCGGCGGTGTAAGCCGACCAGAAGCGGGGCGCGAGCCCGAGGTAAGCGTCGGGATTCGCGGGATGCACCAGGGCCTTGAGGTGGAGGTGCGTCAGCAGGAACGCCGTGTCGAAGGCCGGCTCCCCATACCAGGCCACCTCCGCGTCGACGATCACCAGCCGGTCCTGCGACACCAGCAGGTTCTTGGGGCTGAAGTCGCCGTGCACCAGCGCGTACTCGGCCCGCCGCATCCGCGCCACTTCCGCGGTCAGCTCCGGCGCCAGCTCCGGCACGCGCCGGGCCGTGGTCTCGAGATACGGCTCCGCGCGCAGCTGGTGAAAGTTGCTCCAAGTCCTGAACTCCCGGGCGATGTCGGCCCGGCCCCAGGTTTCGCGATGGATCGCCCCGAGCACCTCGCCCGCCCGCCGGGCCGGCGCCGGGTCGGTCTCGCCGCGCATGAGCCGCGCCTTCCAGTTCTCGAAGCCCGCTCCAAGGTATTCCATCGCGAACCAGCCTCCGGCCGCGTCCGTGTGCAGCAACCGCGGCACCGCCTGCGGCACGAGCGCGCCCACCCGGTGCAAGTAGGCCTGCTCCACGGCGTTGCGCGCGACGTCGGCAAACCAGTCGTCCTTGACCTTCAGCTTGGCGAGGGCGCGTTTGACGACGAAGCTGCGGCCGTGCTCCTCGACGCGCACGATGTCGCTGGAGACTCCTCCGGAGAAGGGCTGCAGCACGGGGTTGGTCGACTGCAGCAGCCCGGTGCGGCGCAGCACAGCTAGGATGTCTGAGTAGTCCGTCGTTACGTCGACGGGTCGGTTCTCCGCGGGTGATGGCATAGACGATCCCCCGCAGCCTAGCGGGTCATCGCGCGGCCTTGGAAGCCCGTTCCTCGTAATAAAGCAGCAGCGCCTTGACGTCCTGGTCGCCGTAGCCGGCGGCGGTGGCCTGGTCGTGGATCGCCTGGAGCCCGCCCGCCAGCGGCACGGCCTGCCCGGCCTGCTCGGCCACCTCCCGGAAGTACCGGATGTCCTTGCCGGCCAGCCGCTGCGCAAAGCTGAAGGCAAAATCGCGCTGGCGCAGCCGCGGGTACGCGCCCTGGAACGTGGCACTGTTGCCGCCGCTGACCGAGATGGCGTCGAACAGGGCCTGGGGCTCGATGCCGCTGGCGGCGATGAGCGGCCAGGCCTCGCACAATCCGGCGAGCGCCAGCTGGCCGAGGTAGTTGTTGATGAGCTTGGCGGTGTGGCCCGCGCCGGTGCCGCCGAGGTGGAAGACGTGCGCGGCGAACCCCTCCAGCACCGGGCGGACGCGCTCGAAGGCCTCCTTCGGCCCGGCGCCGAGCACGTTGACCGTGCCGGCCTCGGCCTGCGCCCGGCTGCCGGTCAGCGGCGCTTCCAGCAGCACCAGGCCGCGCGCCGCCAGCTCCGCCGCCAGCCGCCGGGTCGAGGCCGGGTGGCTGGTCGAACAGTCGATCACCACGCCGCCGGCGGCCAGGTTGGGCGTCAGCCCGGCCGCGGGATCCAGCACCGCCTCCACCGCGGGCGAATCGGGCAGGCAGAGGATGACGATGCCCGCCTGGCGCCCGAGCGCGGCGAGGTCCGCGACGCGCTGCGCCCCCGCCCCTTCGAGCCGCGCGGCGGCGGTCTGGCCGCGCGCGGTGTCCCGCGCGACGAACCACACGGGAAAACCCCTCCGGGCCAGGTTGATTGCAAGGCCGGCGCCCATGGCGCCGACGCCGACGAATCCGATTGCTGTCTTCATAAGGTGGTGGCGAACGTGAATCCGGCCGCGGGGTCGAGCGGGAACACCGGGCGCGGCACCCGCCGGTACGGCAGCCGCTCGAGCCGCCGGTCGGTGGCGCCGGGCGTGTCGACGGTCGCGACGGACCGCGCGATCCCGGCATACGCGGGCCGGAAGAGCTTGTGCGATTTCTGGACGACCACGTCGGCCGCGGCGGGATCGACCCCCAGGCTCCGCCACAGCTCGGGATCATGGAACAGCGAGGCATGCTGCATCACGGCCAGGCTCACCGGCCCCGCCTCGAGCAGCACCCGCGGCCCGAGGTCGAGGGCCAGGCCGCCGAACGCCTCCCCCCGGACCCGGATCGGGCCGTCCACGCAGCGCCGGACCTTCGCCCGCAGCGTCACGCGCGTGTTCGGCGCGTCCGCGGCGTCGGATCCGCCGACCCGGAATTCCGCGGTGGCGCCCTCGCCCGCGGCCCAGGCCGCGGCGACGGTCGCCGCGTCGACCAGCGGGATCAGCACCCGCACCCCGCCGTGCGCCCGGGCCGCCCGCAGCAGCACGGTGCTGTCGCCCGGCGCGCCGGCAGTCGTCACGTCGCCCGCATCGATCGCCGCGACCGGCCGCTCCCGCCCGGCCACCCCGGCGTAAAACTCCTCCGGGCCCGGGCAGTCCACGCGGAATTCGTCGCGCCGCTCCCACAGCCGCGCCAGCACCGCCTCCAGCCGGCGCCCGGCCGCCGCCGCGGCGGCGGGGGTCGCGTACGCCACCAGCGTCACGCCGGACCCCGCCGAGTCGATCCACGGATGCGTGCAGAACAGCGCGGCCGCCCGGATCCCGGGCTCGTGCTCAAGCGCGGCGACGGCCGCGACGGCCTCGGCCAGCGGCCCGCGGTCGGTCTGGGCGTTGTCCACCGGCACGATCGCCGGCCACCGGCGCACGACCGCCCGCTCGCGGCGGCCCCCGGCCAGCCAGCCCGCCAGGGCCGCGACCGTCCGGCGCCCCGTGTCGGCCATGTCGACGTGCGGGTAGGTCCGGTAGCCGGCCAGGATGTCGGCGTGCCGGAGGATCGCGGCGGACATCACCGCGTGCAGGTCGAAGGACGCGGCCACCGGCACGCCGGGCCCGACCTCGGCCCGGATGCGGCCGAGCAGGTCGCCCTCGCAGCCGGGGCACGACTCCGCGTCCAGCGAACCGTGCAGCGACAGCAGCACGGCGTCCACCGGCCCCGCCGCGCGCAGGCCCGCCAGGATCCGGCCCCCCAGCGCCGCGTAAGTCTCGTCGGTCAGCGGGCCCGAGGCCACGCCCCAGGCGTGGAGGCCGGGCACGATCTCGACGCCGGGAAAATGTTCGGGCAACGCCGCCAGCATGCCGGCCAGCTCCAGGTTGGCGCCGCGCACGTCGTCCAGCAGCGCCGAACCCTCGAGCAGCTTGCCGCGCGCGAACAGCGCCAGGTCGGTCGGCCGCGGCGCGAAGCTGTTCGTCTCCTGAAAGCAGCCGGCGAGGTAGACTCTCTTCATGGCCGGAAAGCGGGCCGCTCAGGCCAGTCCGTCGCCCTTGATCTCCCCGGGCGGGGCCGCGTTGCCGCCGTGCTCCGGGATCGGCCAAGGCTCCGCGGTGCTGAAGCCGCCGTCAACGTACAGCGCCTGGCCGGTGACGTAGTCGGACGCCCGCGACGCCAGGAACACCGCCGCACCGACGACGTCCTCGGGCACGCCCGTGCGGCCGAGCGGGATCCGCTGGCGCCCCCAGGCCTGCATGTGCGGCAGCGACCAGAGCTTGTGGGTCAGGGGCGTCAGCACGAAGCCGGGGCACAGTGTGTTCACATGGACGTTGTGCCGGCCGAGTTCGGCGGCGAGCGACCGGCCCAGCGACCCGAGCGCGCCCTTGGTGGCGCTGTAGACGGCGAGCTGCGACAGGCCGAAGCCCGTCGTGATCGAGCCGAGGTTGATGATCTTGCCGCGCCGCCGCGCCACCATCCCGCGGCTGATCTCCTGCGTGAGGACGAACAGGCCCTCGAGGTTGACGGCGAGGATGCGGTCGAGATGGTCGGCCGACACCGCCGCGACGGGCTCGCGGAAGTTCACCCCGGCGTTGTTGACGAGGATGTCGACCGGGCCGAAGCACGCCTCCGCCGCCCGCGCGGCCGCGGGCAGCGCCGCGCGGTCGGCCAGGTCCATCACCACCGCCTGGGCGCGGCCCCCCGCGGCGCGGATGCCCGCCGTCACCGCCTCCAGGTCGGCGGCGGTGCGCGCCGCGCACACCACGCTGGCGCCGTGCGCGGCCAGCCCCTCGGCGATCGCGCGGCCGAGGCCGCGGCTGGCGCCGGTCACCAGCGCGGTCCGGCCGGCCAGCGAAAAGAGCTCAGCGTAGGACATGGCGGCGAGCGGGGTTCACTTCTGCGGCGACTCCCAGGTCATGTGCCGGGCGATCTCGTCGATGTCCTTGGCCTGGCGGAAGGTCCGGAAAAGTTTGGTCTCCGCCGCCAGCAGCTCGCGCGAGATGCGCAGGACCTCCTCGGCGTGCGGCACCGGGATGCGGACGCAGCCGTTGATGTCGCACAGCAGCAGGTCGCCGGGGCGGATGCGCAGGCCGCAGACCGTCACCGGCACGTTGAGCCGGGTCGGCTTGAACCGGCCGTGACCGGGCACCGTGCCCCAGGCCATCGCCGGGAAACGCTGCTTCCGCAGGCCGTCGATGTCGCGCACCGTGCCGTCGACGATCACGCCGATCCCGCCCACCTTCCGGTGCAGCAGCGACATGCCCTCGCCGAAGCTGGCGCCGCGGCCGGGGTTGGAATCGACGTCCTTGAACACCGCGATCACCGGCTGGCGCAGGCTGGCGATGTGGCGGTAGTGGTCATGGAAGCTGACGGCGGGCGAATCCTCGTCGTTGGTCGTGACCTCCAGCGTCACGGCATAGCCGATGAACGGCCCGAGTTCGGGCAGGATCAGCCGGAGATTGAGGTTGGAGTAGGAATCTTCCGGCCGCTTGATGAAGCGGCCCACGGCGGTGGAGACCGTGGGCGTGTCGATCTTGCGGAGGGCCGCGAGGACGGCGGGAGGAGCGAACGAGGATGGATTTTTCATGGTGATAAAGCGGGCGGCGGGTGCGGGAGGGCGGCGCGGCCCCGCGGGTCGACCTTCTGGTCGGGGAGGAGCGGTGCCGCCACCGCCACCCAAGCGCCTAGCCGCGTCGGGTTCATGGGCCGGGGGTCAGGCGCGGTAGGCGTCCGCGACCTTGCGGACGGCGGCGGCAATGGCGGCGACATGCGCCGGTTCGAGGCGCTCGTTCCAGGGCAGCACGACGGTCTCCTGGCACAGGCGCTCGGCGACCGGGCAGGTGCCGGGCGGGTAGGTCCAGTCGCGGCGGGCGGGCGGCGACGTGAACGGCCAGCCCGAGCGCCCGAAGGTGCGGCGGTCGCGGATCACGGGATAGGCGTAGAGGGGCACGGGGCCGGGGTAGCCCTGCTCGCAGCGGACGCCCTCGGCGGTGAGGGCCGCCACGAACTGCGCGGGCGCGACCCGCAGCGCCCCGGCGCGCAGCCGGAAGCAGTAGTAGAAATAGACGGCTTCCGCGCCGTCCTGCACCGCCACCGGCTCGACCGCGGGCTCGTCCGCCAGCAGGCCGTCGAGCTGCCGGGCGGCGCGCTGCCGGCCGGAGAGGCAGGCCGGGTATTTCCCGAGCTGGGCCAGCCCGACCGCCGCCTGCAGCTCGGTCAGGTGGTAGTTCGGCGCCAGGAACAGGTGGTCGCGCCCGGGCCGGTCGCGCGGCCAGCCCTTGTCGAAGCACTCGCGCAGGCGGCGGCCGTGGCGGCCGTCCTCGGCCGCGATGACCATGCCGCCGTCGCCGGTCGTGATGTGCTTGCTCTGCTGGAAGCTGAAGCAGCCGAGGTGCCCAAAGGTGCCGACGAGCCGGCCGCGATAGCGGGCCAGGTGCGCCTGCGCGCAGTCCTCGATGACGGCGAGGTCGTGCCGCCGCGCCACCGCGAGCAGCGGATCCAGGTCGGCGGGGTTGCCGTAGAGATGGGTGACCATGATCGCCCGCGTGCGCGGGGAGACCAGCGCGGCCACGCTCCGCGGATCGAGGTTCTGCGTGCGCGGGTCGACGTCGGCGAACACCGGGACGGCCTGCTGGTAGAGGATCGGGATCACGCTGCCCATGTCGGTGAGCGGCGACACGATCACCTCGTCGCCCGGCTCCGGGTCGAGGTAGATCATCGCCGTGTGCAGCGCCGCGGTGCCGCTGCTGACCGCGACCGCGTGCCGCACGCCGTGCAGCCGGGCGAACTCCGCTTCAAAACGCCGGACCTTGTCCCCGTAGATATAAGCCAGCGTGCCGCTGCGGATCACCTCGCGCACGAGCGCCTCCTCCTCGGCCCCGATGAGCCGGCCGGAGGCGTCGCGGATGCTCGGCAGCGGCCCGGCGACCACGGGCGGGCCGCCGTCGATGGCCAAGGGCTGACCGATCGGGGTCGGCGGGGCGGACGGGATCATGGATGGGCGAAGGCCAATCCACCGCCCGGCCCCGGGACCGGCAATGATCGCACGTGCGCACCCGATGCGCGCCGGCCGGTTTGCCAGGCGGCCGACGGGCCGGCACCGTCCCCTTGCCCGCCCCCGATGATTCGCCCCGCGCCCTTTCGCCTCGCCCTGTCCCTGCTGCTCCTGCTGCCCGCCGCCGCGGACGCCGGCGGCCGCTCGGCGGCCGGCATCCCGCGCCTCATGCAGGGTCCGATGGCCGGCGCGTCCGGCCCGGACACGATCCGGATCTGGGTCCGCGCCAGCGGGCCGCACCCGGTGGTCATCCGCTACGGCACGGCGCCCGGGCTGGACGGGGCGGCGACGACCCCGGCGGTCACGCCTCGCGCCGAGGACGATTTTACGGCCGTGTGCGAGCTCACGGGCCTGCAGCCGGACACAGCCTACTACTACCGGGTGCTCGTCGCCGGGGAGATCGACGACGCCCACGACGTCTACCCGCCGTTCCAGACGCGGACGGCGCCGCCGGCCGGGCGGCCGGCGCGGTTCCGCGTCGCTTTCGGATCGTGCGCGAACTACAACCGGGACCGCCGGCAGGACATCTGGACGCAGGTCGCGCTCGCGCGGCCCGACCTCTTCCTCTGGACCGGCGACAACATCTACGGCGACTCGCTGCAGCCCGCGATCCTGGCCGAGGAATACCGCCGGCAGCGCGACGTCGCCACGCTCCGGCCGCTGCTGCCGGTGGTGCCGCAGCTCGCGGTCTGGGACGACCACGACTACGGACTGAACAACCACGACCGCGAGCACCCGGGGAAGGCCGACTCCCTGCGGGTGTTCCGGCACTACTGGGCCAACCCGGCCTACGGGCAGGACGGCGACCCCGGGGTCTATTTCCGCCACCGGCACGCCGATGTCGACTTCTTCCTCCTCGACACCCGGTACCACCGCGACCCGAACGCCGCGCCCGACGGCCCCGGCCACACGATGCTCGGGGCGCGGCAGCTGGCCTGGCTCCGCGACGGCCTCGCCGCGAGCACGGCTCCGTTCAAGGTGCTCGTGTCGGGCAGCGGCTGGAACACCGGCACCGGACCGGGCGGGGACTCGTGGTCGTCGTTCCTCCACGAGCGGAACGCGCTCTTCGACTTCCTGCGCGACCGCGGCATCACCGGCGTGGTGCTGGTCTCGGGCGACAGCCACGTCGGCGAGCTCAACTGCATCCCCTGGTCCGCCCGGGGCGGCTACGACCTCTACGAGCTGGTCAGCTCGCCGCTGGCCCAGCGCGTGCTCCCGCCCGCGCTCGAACCGGATCCCGAGCTCCGGCTGCGCCCGCCCCACAGCGGCAGCAACTTCGGGCTGCTCGAAATCGACACCACCCTGCCCGACCCGGTCCTGCGCTTCTCGCTGCTCAATCCGCTGGGCCACGAGGCCTTCCCGCCGCTGGAGCTGCGGGCGTCGGACCTGCGCAACGGCGCGCGGACCTGGCCCCGCCACTTCGACGACGGCGCCCGCGAGTGGTACGAACACTCCGGACGCGCCGTCCCGGCGCCCGGGAGCGAACGCGTGCCCCGATAGCCCCGGGTGGCCTCTTCCTCCCATGAGCCACCCCGCCGACTTCAACGACTCCCATGCCTACCGCCTCGAGCAGTGCTACACGGGCGCAGTCTGCGACGTCCTCCGCGACCCCGGCCACCCGGCCAGGTAATGCCGCAGTCGCTCCGCCCCTCGACGCGCACCGGACGCTGCTCGAGTGGACGGGACTCCTCTCCCGCGCGCCGCACGGCTGCGTGCTGGTCTGTCAGCCGAACGACTCCGCGTTCGCGCACGTAGGCGAGCTGTCCGCGAAGACGCTCACCGACCAGGGCGTGCGGGGCTATGTCGTCGACAGCGGCTGCCGCGACACGAGCTTCATCCTCCGCACCGGCCTCCGCGTCTAGTGCCGGTATCTGACGCCCAAGGACGTCGTCGGCCGCTGGCTCTCCGAGGCCTTCGGCGAGCCGATGCGTAATCGGCA
The DNA here is from genome assembly GCA_016795545.1 of Opitutaceae bacterium. Lineage (GTDB taxonomy): Bacteria > Verrucomicrobiota > Verrucomicrobiia > Opitutales > Opitutaceae > Lacunisphaera. The sequence continues at coordinate 11,712 of JAEUGX010000026.1, read as the reverse complement.
GCGTGCGCATCCGGACCGGGCACTACCTCCTCGCCGACCGCAACGACGCCGTGGTCACCCCGCCGAGATGATCGACGACGTCGTGACCTGGATCGAGGAAGTGCAGCGGACCGAGAACCAGGTGCGCACCGCGATCCAGCAGGGCGTCGACCCGCAGGAGGCCTACCTGCGCTACCGGAAGTGCTGACCTGGCGCGGTCCCGGAGTCCTGCGGGTGCGGACTCCCGCCGGTCCGGAGCCGCGCCCAAGCCGCACCGCCGGAAGCCTCGTTTCTACCGGACCACACACCCGGCGTGCAACAGGTTGCAGGCCCACGCGGTGGCATGCCCCGCAAATGAGGCCCAATGAGAGGGCACTCCGGTCGCGCCCGCCCCGGTCGCGGCCCCACCCCAACCTCACCCCACCCGCGACCATGGCCTCATTCCGTTTCCCCCGGCAGAGCCTTGTCATCCCGCGTCCGCTCCTCGCGGCCGCGTTGCTTTTCTCAATCGTCCGATGCGTCCATGCCCAGTCCGCACCCGCCGCGTCCGCGACGGAGGACGAGAAAGTCACGCTGCAGAAGTTCGTCGTCACGGGCGCGCTCGCCGGCCAGGCGAAGGCCGTGCAGATGCAGAAACAGTCCGACAATCTCGTGAACGTGGTCTCGTCGGACAAGATCGGCACGTTCCCCGACCTGAACGCCGCCGAGGCGCTGCGCCGCCTGCCGGCCGTGTCGCTCTACTTCAACAGCAGCGGCGAGGGCCGCTTCATCTCGATCCGCGGCGCGCGGCCGAACTACAACGGCACCCTGCTCAACGGCTTCACGGTGCCCTCTGGCGACCGCAGTGAGCGGACCGTCGACCTGCAGACGCTGTCGAACGCGCTGATCGAGCGCATCGAGGTCGCCAAGGCCGCCACCCCCGACCTGCCCGCGGAGGGCATCGGCGGCGTGACGAACATCATCCTGAACAACCCGCTCAACCTCGCGGACCGCACCGGCCGCGGCTCGGTCTACTACGGCGACAACGAGTACAACGGCTTCGAGGTCCGGGCCGACGCGAGCTACGGCGACTTCATCGACCGGGACAAGAAGTTCGCCTTCCAGATCGCCACCAACTACCGCCGGGCGGAGCGCGACCTCTACGAGACCACCATACGGGACCACGCCATCCGCGCCGGGTCCGGCGGCACGTCGGTCTTCCTCCCCGGCCGGAACGAATACAAGTTTCTGCAGGAGGAGTTCTACAACTACGGCATCGACCTGGCCCTTGGCGCCAAGCTGAGCGACCGCACCGAGATCGAGGTGCGCGGCTTCTACAGCGAGTTCTGGCGGCCCTCCACCCGCTCCTCGATCGAGATCGGCACCATCCGTCCCTACATGGTGGGCGGCGCGGTGGTCAACCTCACGCCGGAGGGCGGTCTCGTCACCACCGTCGCCGAGCGCGAATGGCGAACCTCCGACTGGTACCTGCATCTCTACGGCGGCCAGTTCAAGTCCACCACGAGGCTGAGCGACACCCTGAAGCTCGAGACCGGGCTGGCCTACCACCAGGCGATCGAATCCTACAAGAAGGACACCACCCTCACCACCGACTCCGCCACGTCGCCGGATCCGCTGCAGATCAAGATGACCCCGCACATGGTCTATTTCTTCCCCACCAGCACCGCGTCCGCCAACGCATACAACGCCAGCTCGCTCCGCATCCGACGGTGGACTTACCTCCCCGCGCGCAAGGACGAGGAGAATGAGCTCGTGCCGAAATTCGACCTGACCAAGCGCTTCGAGACGGCCGGCACCGGCACGTTCGACCTGAAGGCCGGCTTCTACGGCCGCATCCGGGAGAAGCAGTCCGAGGTCGAGACGATCCGCCGGAACCAGAACACCGGCAGCAACCTGACCTACGGGGACCTCGGCACGAGCCAGATCGTGAGCAACTTCGACAAGAAGGGCTTCGTCCAGGGCACGATGCCGGACTACAGCACCGCACTGAACTTCGTGCAGAACCACGAGTCCGCGTTCGGCGCCGTCCAGATCCTGAACGCGTCGGGCTACGCCACCGACAGCGCCGACTTCGCCGCCGACGAAACCATCTACGCCGGCTACCTGATGGGCACGTACAAGAAGGACCGGATCACGCTGATCGCCGGCGCCCGCTACGAGACGACCGAGGAAGAGTTCAGCCGGTTCTCCAGCACGCCCGGCACCGGTCTGGTCACCACCAACGACGATTACGCCCACATCCTGCCGTCCGTCCACCTGCGCTACATGCTGGGCAAGGACCTCTTCCTCCGCACGAGCTGGACCGAGACCGTCGGCCGGCCGAATCCCGAGACGATCTACGGCACGCTGGTCATCGACCGCACGAACCGCACCATGAACGTGCCGAACCCCGGGCTCGCCGCGCTCGAGTCCCGCAACATCGACGCGTCGGTAGAGTGGTATTTCGGGCCGCTCGGCCAGCTGATGGTCGGGTATTTCAGCAAGGACATCGACAACTTCGCCTTCAGCACGCAGGATACCGTGACCTTCGAGGGCCAGCCGTTCGTCCGGACGCAGGTCCAGGCCAAGGCCTCCGGCAAGATCAGCGGGTGGGAGGCGTCCTTCCGCCGCACGCTCGATTTCCTGCCCCCGCCGTTCAACGGCCTCGGCTTCGACGTCAACTACGCCAAGCTCGACTCCGAGGTGATCTCCCCGGTCCGCCCGGATCGCCCGCGGCTGGAGATGCAGCCCGACGAGATCCTCAACGGCTCGGTGTTCTACGCCTACGACCGCTTCTACATCCGCCTCGCGATGGCCCACCAAGGCCCGATGATCGACCGCGCCGGCACGGGAGCCAGCGTCAACTTCGACCGCTACGAGGCGGAACGCACGCAGTGGGACATCTCCGCCTCCTACGACCTGCGCCAGAACGTGCAGGTTTTCGCGGAGTGGCGCAACGTCACCAACGAGGCGCTCGAATACATCTACCCAGCCACCAACACGCTCGGCGTGCGCCGCACCTTCGGCACCCAGATCGGTGCGGGCGTCCGACTGCACTTCTAAGGCCGCGTCCATGCGCCGTCTTCTCCGGCACAGAGTTGACGGATGGAGGGAGGCGGCGCCATTGTTATTCGAATAGCCGGTTTCGCTCATCACTCGCCCGGTTAATTAGACTCGTCGCCCAGCCGTGCGAGAGGCTCCAATCCTAGTCTCCAATATGCCCCTGCTCCGCCTCGTGTTGCTCCTGTCCAGCCTGCTCAACCTTGCCGCCGCCGACCCCGCCCGGATGTTCGCCGTCCCGGGCCTGCCCGCCGACCCCGCCCGGATTGACTGGGCGCAGCTGCCCGTCGTGCGCTCCGAGCGCGCCGTGGTGTTCCGCGCCCGGCCGGGCCAGGCCGATTACAATATGCACGGCTACCTCGCCCGCCATGGCGGCCGGCTGTGGGCGGTCTGGAGCAGCGGGCGGGAGTTCGAGGACACCGCCGGCCAGCAGGTGCGTTTCGCCACCAGCGCCGACGGCCTCACGTGGAGCGAGTCCGGACTCGTGGTCGCCGCCGACCCCGACGGCGACTGGCGCTACATCGCCCGCGGCCTCTGGGTCCGGAACGGCGAGCTGCTGGCCCTGGCCGCGCGCGACGACGCCTGGACCGTCGTCAACGGCGTGCGCGAGAAGGGCAAATATTTCGGCCCCCACCTGGAGCTGCACGCGTTCCGGCTGAACGCCGCCGGGGACGGCTGGGAGCCCGCCGGCGTCGTGCTCGACGACACCATCAACAACTACCATCCCCAGCAGCTCCCCTCCGGCGAGTGGCTCATGTCGCGGCGCGACCAGCACAAGACGGTCACCATGGCCCTCGGCGGCGTCCGCGCCCTCGACGACTGGCGGATCCTGCCGCTGGCCAAGGCCGCGGACGGCCATGAGATGAGCGAGCCCTGCTGGTGGGCGCTGCCGGACGGCCGGCTGGCCATGCTCTTCCGCGACAACGACACCTCGTTCCGGCTTTACCGCTCGTTCAGCCAGGACCAGGGCCGGACCTGGTCGCCGCCCGTGCGCACCGACTTTCCCGACGGCCGCGCCAAGTCGAACGTGCTGCGCCTCCGCGACGGCCGCTACGCGCTCGTCAACAACCCGCAGCCCGGCGCCGCGCGCATCCCCCTCTGCCTCTCCCTCTCGGACGACGGCGTGGTCTTCACCCGCATGAGCGTGCTGCTCGGCGAACCGACCGCGGCGCGCACCCCCAACCCCTCCAAGCGCGCGGGCTACCAATACCCGCACCTCGTCGAGGCCGGCGAGCACCTGTTCGTGATCTACGCGCGCAACCAGGAGGACATCGAGCTCCTGCGGATCCGGGTCGCCGACCTCTGATCCGCCGGACGCGGCCGGCATTCCCCGGCCGCCTCGCCCCTCCCGAAACCTCCTGCAACGGAGTGCACAAGTGATCCGTTTTCCCCCTCGGACCCCGCTGACCTAATCCCCCGCCCCGTGCAAAAGCCCGACCCCGCCCCCCCGGCCGGCCCCGTGACGTCCGCCCGCGACCGTGTGCCCTTTCTGCAGAAAGTGGCCATCGGGCTCGGCGAAATTCCGTCGATCGGACGCCAGGGCATCGAGCAGCTGGCGCTGCCGATCTACAACATCACGCTCGGCGTCAATCCGATGCTCATCACGCTCGTGCTGAGCCTCGCCCGGTTCTGGGACGCGATCATGCACGCGGTAGCCGGCACGGTCTCCGACAACACCCGCTCGCGCTTCGGCCGGCGGCGTCCGTACGTGCTCGCGGGCGCGATCGTCTGCGGGCTGACGCTGCCCGCGATCTGGCTGATGCCGCCCGATCTCAGTGAGACTGGCTACTTCGTGTTCTTCCTTGTCACCGTCTTCGTCTATTTCACCGCCTATTCCTTCTTCGACGTGCCGCTGGCGGCGCTGGCCATGGAGGCGACCCCCGACTACCACGAGCGCACCCGGGTCGCCGCCTACAAGAGCTTCTTCGTGCAGCTGATGGGCATCGCCAGCGCCTGGCTCTTCGCGATCACGCAGCTCGACAGTTTCGACGGCACGCTGCAGGGCGCGCGGTTCACCGGGGTCACGATGGGGGTGATGGTCATGGTTTTCGGCATGATCCCGGCCCTCACCATCCGGGAGGGCTACCGCAAGCTGAGCGCCGTCCGCAAGGGCCTGCCGTTCTACCAGGGCATCCGCGCCACCTTCCTCAACCGCCCCTTCGTCCTGCTCTGCGGCATTGCCGCCGGCAACGGCATCTGCGGCAACATGGTCGGCGCCCTGGGCCTGTACATCACCGTCTACCACGTCTACGACGGCGACCTGAAGGCGGCCGCCTGGCTCAGCGGGCTGTGGGGCACCGTTTTCCAGCTCAGCACCATCGCGGCCCTGCCGCTCGTCACGTGGCTGTCCACCCGGATCGGCAAGATCCGCACCCTCCAGCTCTGCCTGGCCATCCTGCTGGTCGGCGCCGTGTCCAAGTGGTTCACCTACGGCCCGGAATGGCCGCACCTCGTCCTCGTCACCGCCGTCCTGCTCGGGCCCGGCCAGACCGCCTTCTACACCATCATCCGCTCGATGGTCGCCGACATCTGCGACTACGACGAGCTCGAGACCGGCCTCCGCCGCGAGGGCATGTACGCCTCCATGCAGGCCTGGGTCGACAAGGCCATGGGCTCGCTGGCCACCGTGCTCTCGGGCCTCGTGCTGGTCGTCGTCGGCTTCGACCAGTCCGCCGGCGGGCACCAGGCGCCCGACACGCTCTTCTACATGCGCCTGGCGTTCGTCGCCATCCCCGTCATCGGTGTGACCATCGCCCTCGTCGCCCTCCGGTTCTTTCCCCTGAACGAGGAGCGGATGCGCGAGATCCGCCGCGAGCTGGAAACCCGCCGCGGCGCGGTCTGAACCCGCGGACCGCCGGGCCCGCCGCCGCCGCGCCCCTTTTCCCTCTTTTCCCTCATGACCAGCGTTCGCCCTCCCCTCCCCCCGCCCGCCGACCTCGCCCGGACGACTGCCGGCACACCGCCCCGGCGCCGCGGGCTGCGACCAGCCGCCCTCGCCCTGGCCCTGGCCCTGGCGACCGCGGCCCCGGCGGAGGAGTTCGACATCGTCGTGATCGGCGGCACGCCGGGCGGCGTCGCCGCGGCCGTCACCGCCGCGCGCCTCGGCCACCGCACCGCCCTGGTCGAGTACCACCCGCACCTCGGCGGCATGGCCGCCAGCGGCCTGGGCAAGTCCGACATCGAGCACCGCGAGGCCATCGGCGGGCTCTGGCGCGAGTTCGTCGGCCGCGTCCACGACCATTACGTCCGCACCTACGGCCCCGACCACGAGAACGTGAAGCTCGCGCGCGACGGGTACTACTATGAGCCGTCGGTGGCCGAGCGGGTGTTCGACGCCCTCGTGGCCGAACCGCCGGAACTCCGCGTCTACCGGCACCACCGGCTGGAAGGCGCCACCCGCGCGGGCGCGCAGGTCACGGCGGTGACCGTCCTCGACCGCGCCACCGGCGAACTCCGGGAGCTGCGCGGCCGGGCCTTCATCGACGCCACCTACGAGGGGGACCTCGCCGCCGCGGCCGGCGCCGCGTACCGGCTCGGCCGCGAGGCGAGGGCCGAGTTCAACGAGCTGCACGCCGGGGTCGTGTACATGGACTACGAGACCCGGACCTTCGTCGCCGGCACGACCGGCGAGGGCGACCGGCGGATCCCGGCCTACACCTACCGCCTCTGCCTGACCCAGGATCCGGCCAACAGCCTCGTGCTGACCGCGCCGCCCGCGGGCTACGACCGGGAACGGTACGTCGGCTACCTCGACGACTGGCAGGCCGGACGCTTCGCCCCGCCACGGCAGATGAAGGACGGGGTCGGCTACTACGCCCCCACCTTCGGCACCGTGGTGCGCGCGCTCTCGATGGCGGACCTGCCCAACCGCAAGCTCGACGTGAACATGAACCCGCGTCCGCTCGGCTTCCCGTTCGCCGAGGAGAACTACGACTATCCGGAGGCGGACTGGGACCGGCGCGAGCAGATCGCCGCCCGGCTCCGCGACCTGACCCTCGGCCTGTTGTGGTTCCTCCAGAATGACCCGGCCATCCCCGCCGAGCACCGCGCGCTGGCACGGCGCTTCCACCTGGCCAAGGACGAATTCGTCGCGCACGGCCACTTCCCGTGGCAGCTCTACGTCCGCGAGGCGCGGCGGATCGTCGGCGAGTACACGCTCAGCGAGCAGGACCTGATCCTCGGCCCGGAACTGGGGCGCACCCGGCTCCACCGCGACAGCATCGCCGCCGGCGAGTACCCCATCGACAGCTTCCCGGTCCGGCGCCGCGAGCCCGGCCACGACGTGGCGCTCGAGGGCTACATCCTGATGCTCGACCGGTACACGTTCCCCTACCAGATTCCCTACCGGATCATGGTGCCCCGCGACGTCGAGGGCCTGCTGGTCCCGGTGGCGGCCTCGACCACGCACGTCGCGTTCTCCAGCATCCGGCTCGAGCCGACCTGGATGGCGCTCGGGCAGGCCGCCGCGACGGCCGCGCACCTGGCGCTGCGCGACGGCACGCCGCTGCGCCGGGTCGGCGCCGAGCCCCTCCAGCGCGCGCTGCTGCGGCAAGGCCAGGTGCTCACCTTCTTCCGCGACATCGACCCGGCCGCGCCCGAGCACGCGGCGATCCAGTTCTACGGCACGAAGGGATTCTTCCCGGACTACCTCGCCCGGGCCGCGGCCCCGGTGACGCGCGCCGAGGCCGCCCGCTGGCTCGGGCTGGCGCTGGGCGAGCCGGGGACCCGGCTGGGCGCCGCGCTGGACGCGGACGACACCCTGCTGACGGCCGCCGACTTGGCCGGGCTGGCGCGCGCCGCGGGCTGGCCCGGGCCGCCGGACCGCTCCTCCGGCCCGGTCAGCCGCGGGCAATTCTGCCGCTGGCTGTTCGAGGCCACCGCCCCGACGCCCTGACCCCCGCGGCCATCCGGATTCGACTCGCCCCGGCCGGGGCGGCATCAATGCTAGACCCGTCCCGGTCCCATGCGCTGCCTGACCCGCCTCGTCGTCACGTCCCTGCTGCTGGCCGCGGCCGGACGGGCCGAACCGCCGCCGAACATCGTGTTCATCCTCGCCGACGACCTCGGCTACGGCCACCTCGGCGTCTACGGCCAGCGGCACATCCGCACCCCGCACCTCGACCAACTGGCGGCCCAGGGCCTGCGGTTCACCCAGGCCTACAGCGGCGCGGCCAACTGCGGGCCGGCCCGCGCCAGCCTCATGACCGGCCGCCACGGCGGACACACCTCGATGCGCAGCAACAGCGGCGGGGTGCCCCTCGCCGCCGGCGACCGCACCGTCGCCGACGTGCTCAAGGCCGCGGGCTACGCCACCGGCGCCTTCGGCAAGTGGGGCCTCGGCGACGCCGGGACGGCCGGCGTGCCCTGGCAGCGCGGCTTCGACCGGTTCTTCGGCTACCTGCACCAGAAGCACGCCCACTTCTACTACCCGGACTACCTCTGGGAGAACGACCGGAAGTTTCCCTTGCCGGGCAACGCGGGCGGCCGCCGGGAGCAGTACGCCCACGACGTGATCCTGGCCCGCGCCGAGCAGTTCATCCGCGACCACCGCGGCGGCCCGTTCTTCTGCTACCTCCCGCTGACCCTGCCGCACCACGAGTTCATCGTGCCCGAGGCCTCGCTCGCCGAATACCGCGGCCGCTTCGCCGAGCAGCCCCTGGCGCAATGGCGCGAGGGTTACGCCAACCCCCGCGAGCCCAAGGCCACGCTGGCGGCGATGATCAGCCACCTCGACCGCAGCGTGGGACGGATCTGCGACCTGCTCCGGGAGCTGGGGCTCGAGCAGAACACGCTGGTGATCTTCACCTCGGACAACGGGGCCGACGACGGCGCGCTCACCAACGCCCGGTTCTTCCGCGCCAACGGCGACCTCCGCGGCTACAAGCAGCAGCTCTACGAAGGCGGCATCCGGGTGCCGCTGATCGCGCGCTGGCCGGCCCGGATCGCGGCCGGCGGCGTAAGCGACCTGCCCTGCCATTTCGCCGACGTCCTGCCGACGCTGGCCGAGCTCGCCGGCGCGGCGGACCGGATCCCCGCCGGCACCGACGGCCTCAGCCTCGCCCCGCTCCTGCGGGGCGAACCCGTCCGGCCGCCGCGCCCCGGCCTGCTCTACTGGGAAAAGCGGGAGGAGAGCGGCCGGCTGCTTCAGGCGATCCGGCAGGGCGACTGGAAGGCGATCCTCACGACGGACGGCCACCGGACGGAGCTGGAACTCTACGACCTCGCGCGCGACGGGCGCGAACAGCACGACGTGGCCGCCGCCCATCCCGACCTCGCGGCGGAGCTCCGGCGCCGCCTCGCGGCCGAGCACACCGAACCGCCCCCACAACTCGAACCCGCCCGGCCGCCAGGCCTGGACTACCGCTGATCCCGCCATGCCCCTCCGTCCACTCGCCGCCCTGGCCCTCGCCACCGCCTTCCCCGCGCTCCCGGGGTGGGCCTTGGCCGCGCCGCCGGACACCCAGCACGTCACGATCTACCACCGGCCCGGGCAATACGCGGGCTGGCCGGCGAACGGCGGCATCTGGGCGTGGGGCGACGAGATCCTCGTCGGCTTCCACACGGGCTTCTACGCGGATGCGCTCCCGGCGGCCGCGACGGGCGACGCCCGGGCCGAGGACGCGGTGGGTCCGGGCGAGGCGCCGCCGGCGGACCCGTCCCGGCCGCAGCGGGACCTGCTGGCGCGCAGCCGGGACGGCGGGCTGACCTGGACCATCGAAGATCCCGCGGCCGGCGGCGCCCTGCCGCTCGTGATCCGCCGGGCCGGACAGAGCGCGGAGGAGGCCGCGGCCGGGCTCCGGCCGCCCACGGGCGGCATCAACTTCACCCACCCCGATTTCGCCCTGTCCCTGCGCAAGGTGCAGGACAGCGACGTCGGCCCCTCGTTCTTTGCCTATTCCTACGACCGGGGCCGCACCTGGTCCGGCCCCTACCGGCTGCCCGACCTCGGCACGCCGGGCCTGCTCGCCCGCACCTCCTACCTGGTCGAGGGCCCGTCGCGCTGCCTGGTCTTCCTGACGGCCGCCAAGGACGACGGCTACAACGGCCGCGCGCTGGCGGCCCGGACCATGGACGGCGGCCTCACGTGGTCCTTCGTGTCTTGGATCGTGCCCGACGTGCCGCCCGGGCCCGGGCGCTTCGCGATCATGCCGACGGTGCGGAGCCTCGCCGACCGCACCCTGTACGCCGTCGTCCGCCGCCGCGAGGGCGAGCGGCGCTGGCTGTCGGGCCACCGCTCGAGCGACGCGGGGGCCACGTGGACCGCCGAGGCGGATCCGGTCACAGAGACGGCCGCGGGCAACCCGGGCTCGCTGGTGGATCTCGGCGGCGGCCGGCTCGCCCTGACCTACGGCGTGCGGAGCCTGCCCTCCCGCATCTGTGCGCGGCTGAGCCCCGACGGCGGGCGGACCTGGGGACCGGAGATCGTGCTGCGCCGCGACGGCTCGCTGCGGCCCATCGGGTACACGCAAAGCGTGCGCCGCCCCGACGGCCGGATCGTCACCGTGTACTACTTCGCCGACCGCCAAACCGGGCCCGAGCAGTACGTCGCCGCGACCCTCTGGAGCCCGCCCTGACCCGCCCGCGCCCGCGGGGCGGGCGAACCGCGGCCGCGCGTCAGCGGTCGTGGATGGCGCCGTCCGGCCACTTCAGGCTGGTCCAGTGCTTGGGCTGGTAGGGATACTTCGCCGCCTCCTTCTCGTTCAGCTCGAGCCCGAGGCCGGGCTTCTGCGGGGCGAGGGCGAAGCCGTTCTCGTAGGTCACGCGACCGCCGTTGAACAGGTCGTCCCAGCGCGGGTACTCGCTGGTCGAGGTCTCGAGCAGCGTGGCGTTGGGCGTGCTCATGCAGAGATGGAGCGACGCGAACGTGCTCGTGCGCGCGTTCGGGTTGTGCGGGAGCATCTCGATCCGGAAGCAGTCCGCGAGGGCGCCGATCTTCTTCAGCTCGGTGATGCCGCCGCAGTGGATCACGTCGGGCTGGACGTAGTCGACCAGGTGCCGCGCGCAGATCTCCGCGAACGGATACTTGGTGGTGAGCCGCTCGCCCGTGGCCAGCGGCACGTTGGTGTGGGCGCGGATGTGCGCCAGCTCGCCGAGGTCCTCGAGCTGTCCCGGCTCCTCGACGAGGAACGGCCGGTATTCCTCCGCCCGGTTGCAGAACTCGACCGACATCGGCGTGGTCGCCTGGCCGTGGAGTTCGCAGAGGATGTCGAAGTCGGGTCCGACCGCCTCGCGGATCCGCCGCAGCAGGTCGATGCCGCGCCGGATCGCCTTGGCCGGCTCCATCACGCCATTGTCGGTGATGAGGAAGGTGCCCTCCTTGGAGGCGGTGAAGCCGTCCTGCTTGATCCCGGCCCACTTGGCGACGGTGCGGTCCTCCCAGCTGAGGCGGGGGTCGATCGGCTGGTTGGTGTGTTTGACGTAGACGCGCACCGTCTCGCGGGCGCGGCCGCCGAGGAGCTTCCAGATCGGCACGCCGAGGGCCTGGCCGAGGATGTCCCACAGCGCGATGTCGATGGCCGCCAGGGCCGACATCAGGATCGGGCCGCCGCGGTAGCGCGGGCCCCGGAACATCGCCTGCCACAGGTACTCGATGTCCGTCGGGTCCTTGCCCACCAGGTAGCGCTCGTGCTCCTCGATCGCGGTCGCGACCGTCTTGCACTTGCCCGTCATCGTGCCCTCGCCCAGGCCCACGAT
>JAEUGX010000008.1 GCA_016795545.1 Opitutaceae bacterium | reverse complement strand
CGGCATGTTCCAGCAGGGGGGCCAGCCGGGGAAAATCGGCCGTGGAGGCGCGGGCCAGCAGCGCCTGGCTGGCCTCGTAGGAGGCGGACGCCGGGCCGCCGGCCTGCACCGCTTCCAGGCGGGCGCGCCAGGCCGCCGCGGCCGCGGGATCCGCCTCGAGCCGGCAGGCGGCCCCGAGCACATAGGGGTATGCCGCCGAGTCGGCAGGTTCGCGTTCCGCCGCCCGCGCGAGCGCGGTCAGCACGGCCGGCTCGGTGGGCCCGAGCCAGCGCAGCGCATACGCGGCCCGGCCCCGGGCGGACGCGTCGTCGGAAGCCAGGGCGGCCACCAGGCGGTCAAACGCGGGGCGGTCGCCGGCCACGGCCAGCGCCCAAAGGGGAAACACGGCATCGCCCGCCGGCAAGGCCTCGGCCTGCCGCTGCGCGAGCACGCGGGTCTCGCCCTCGATCCGGTGACCCAGCTTGGCCAGGGTTTCGATCGCGTCCAGACGGTCGGCGCTGGCCGGATCCCGGTAGGCCGACTCGATCCGCGCGATCCAGCGGGCGCGTTCGACGGCATCGGTCGCCAGCAGGGCCCGCGACCGCCAGGCGCCGATCCGGTAGTCGGACTGATCGGCCTCCGGCTGCTCCCGCTCCAGCCGGGCGCGGAGCCCCTCCCCCTCCCCGAGACGGATCAGGGCCTCGATGGCGTGAATGCGGGTCCAGCTGCGCTCGCGGTCGACGACCCCGTGCAGCACCGCGCGGGCGCTTGCGGCCCAGGCGGCACGTTCAGCCGCGGGCAACGCCGGCGGCGTCGAACCGGCGTCGCCGGTTGCCGCCGCGGCGGCCAGGCCGGCCGCCAGGAAGATGCGGCCGGACCGGATCGGGCGCGGACGTCGGCCCAAAGCCAACTGCAGGCGGCGAAAGAGGCTCACGGGATCGGTCTGCTTGCGGCCGCGCCGGGGATCCGCGCGGGAGGCGGGCGTCCGCCCCTGCCGGAGAAACCGGGTCGCGGCCGGGCTGCGCCCGGAGTCTGGGAAGCGCACGCCATGGGTCCGCCTAGGTGTCGGCCGCCGCGGGCGCCGGCGAATAGAGCGGCGCGCTGCCGGTGACCTGGACCGATTCGCCGCGGGAGAGCCGGCGCAGCATGGCGTCGACGTCGCTCTGCAGGTGCATCTCCATCGCGTTCTTGGCCACGGCGGAATCCTTGCGGCTGATCGCGTCGAGGATGAGCTTGTGTTCGGTCACGGTCGCGCGCGCGTAGGCCACGGCCTCGACGCGGTTCGCGGGCAGGAAAGGCTCGGAGGCGAGCATGCTCGACACGCTCACGATGCGGTTGAGGAGGTGGTGGCGGATGATTTCCTTTTTGATGAGCCGGTTCCGGGAAGCGTTGGTGATGGCCAGGTGGAAGCGGACGTCCTCGCGGACCAGCAGTTCCGAGGTGAGGCCGGCCAGCGGATGGGAGTCGGGTTCGCTCACGGCGATCAGGCGCTCGATCTCCTGCGCCACCGCCTCGTGGGAGTGGGCGATCTCCTTGAGGTCGGAATCGGTCCGCAGGCGCGCGGCCAAGCCGACGGCGTAGACCTCGAGCGCCATGCGCATGCCGCAGATCTCGCTGAACTCATCGACGTCGATGGAGCGCACGCTGGCGCCCATGCGCGGGTGGATGCTGACCAGTCCGTCCGAATTCAGCTGCCGCAGCGCGTCCCGCACCGGAGTGCGGCTCATCCCGATCTCCTTCGCCAGCTTGTCAGCCCTCAGCGCATAACCGCTGGGATATTCACCGCTCAGGATCCGTTCGCGGATGTAATTATAGGCCTTGGAATAATCGACGTTTACCACGTTTGCCTTTTAGTTGGGCGGGAGCGGGAAAGGAAGGCGAAAACCCAGGCCACCCGCGCAAACCACGCCGGGGGTGAATCGTGAGGGGTACATCGGGGTGAAAGGTGCGGCCGCGCCACGCCGGCGCGGCCGCGAACGAACATTCACTTGAAGCGTTTCTGGACCATCAGGCGGAACGAGCGGGGCGTGCCGCCCGAAACCTGGCCCTGGGACCAGGCGCCGGCCACGTAGGTCTTGTCGGTGAGGTTCTCGACGTTCAGGGACACGGTGATGTCCTTGACGCGGTAGCTCGCAAAGACGTTGTGGGCGATGTATCCGGCCGCGGCGTTGGCGCCGAAGTACCGGCGGCCCTGGGCGTAGGAACCGCCGCCGAGCGAAAACCCGTTCAGCGTGCCGGAAGTGAAGTTGTAGCGCGTGAACATGCCCGCGGACTCCTTCAGCGAGTTGAAGAACTGCGCGCCGGTGCGGTCGAGGGAGTCGCCCTTCCAGGCGACCCCGATCAGCTGCCAGTTCGGCGTCAGCTGGGCGTGGAGTTCGAACTCCCAGCCCTTGCTGTTCTCGTCACCGACCAGCTCATAGTAGCCGAGACCCTGCGAGTTCAGCTTGCCGGTGAAGACGGAGATGTTGGTGCGGGTCAGCTTGTAATAATCGGCCGAGAAAGTGAGCTTGCCGTCGAGGAAGCTCGTCTTGACGCCGATCTCGCTGCCCTTGCCGGTGATGATGGGCATGGGGTTGCCGTTGATGTCGCGCGTCGTGACGGATGACGGGTTGAACATCGTGGCCCACCCGTAATAGAGGGAGATGTTCTTCACCGGTTTGAACACGGCGCCGAGGCGCTTCACCCAGTCACCCTGGTCGGTGGTGATCGCGTTGGTCACGGGGTTCTCGACGACGGACTTGTTGTAGGCCGTGCCCGCGCTGAGGATCAGGCGGTCCGGCAGGACCTCGACCGTCTCGAGAACGTAGGCGCTGGTGGCCGTGGTCACAGAGCCGTAGCTGACCGGCGTGGCGCCCACGGAGGAACGCGGCTCAACCAGCCCCTTGTAGTTGGGCGCCGACAGGATGCCGGAGAAGAACTGCGGGATATAGCTGCGGGTGAAGCTGAGCGGCGTGAACTCGTCCCACGAGTAGCCGAAGTTCGTCTGGAACTGAACCTTCCCGAAGGTGTACTTGCCGAGGTTGTCGAAGTAGATGCCCTTGGCGACGAAGTCTTCCGCGTAGTTGAAGTAGTCCTGCGTGAAGGTGTTGGCCGTGAAGTTCGCGACCGGCGCCAGCAGGTAGACGTAATCGCGGAAGGTGGCGGCGCGGCTCAGGGCGACGCGGCTCTGCCAGTTCTCGTTGAACTGGTGGATGACATTCAGGCGGGCGATATTGCCGATGTCCTGGTAATAACCCCATTCGGGGAAGAAACCCTCGTCCTTGCCGGCGCCCGTGTAGACGGTGAAAACCTTGCCGGGAGTGCCGATCTGGATGTTGTCGCCGCGCTGGCGCAGGTCCTGGTGCTCGATGCGCAGGCTGACGGTGGTCTTGTCATTGCGCCACTGGACCGTCGCGATGCCGACCTGGCGGTTGTCGACGGCGTTCTTGAGAAAGCCGTCCGCCTCCTGCTGGGCGCCGATCAGGCGGTAGGAAAAACCCTTCGAGAGCGGACCCGTCACGTCCAGCTCCACGCGCCGGAAATCGTCCGAGCCGTAGTAACCCGAAACCGTGCCCTGGAAAGACGGGAGCGGCTTTTTTGTCACCCGCAGCACATTGCCGAACATGCCGGCCTGCTGGCCGTAAAGGACCGCCTGCGGGCCCTTCATGAGCTCGATGGCGTCAATGCCGATGCTGTCCGCGAAGAAAATAACCGAATTCACGCCGTCGTCCGACGTGCCACCGCTGCGGCGACCGCGGATCATGTACTGGTCGCCCTTCACGAAGGGAGTGATGCCGGGAACAACGAACTTGATGCCCTCCGGCGCGTTCTGGATCGCGCCAAGGTCGTCGAGGAGATCGCGCGGCACGACCGAATAGGCGCCCGCCAGGTTCTCCAGCGCCTGCTTCGTCTTGCTGCCCGAGATCGCCTCCCGCACGAAATAACCGCTGTCCTGGGTCGACTTCACTTGGAAAGCCGGCAATTCCACCACCGCATCCTTGTCGGCCTGCTCCGACGCGCTCGGGGAGGATGTGGTTTGGGCGACAACGGAAGCGGCGACAAAGGCCGCGCTGACTGCTGCCATCCGGCGCAAGCCGGGACAGAGTGAGTGATCGAAGGCTAGGTGCATTGGGTGATTTGAGTTAGGCGGCTAACCGCACGAGACGGCTAACTGGATTTGTTCGTATATCTGAGTATATGATATGTCAATTCTGCACTCAAAACCATGGCACTCCTTGGCCCGATCAGAACTCTAGTCATGGCACGAGGGGGATTCTTGGAGCAGTATTTTTTGCGCGTCTTATGGGTAAAATTATTATATTAAGTAATTATATTAAAACTATTTATCATCTTAAAGGCGATAAGAATTAGGCCGACTGAACATCGCCGGAATTAGGTTTTTTGCTATCCCACCTTCCCGCTCCTCTAAGGAGTTTCGGAACCCTGAAATTGAAGTTGATTTCATTTTAGTATATCTGGATATACGGTGCGCGCGAGATCAGTAAGATCCCTGGATTTCGTGCCATCCCCGCCCAACTCCGCCCCATCCATCATGTTTCATTCCCGCCTATTCACCGGATTATCCTCGTTCAATAACCGCGCCGTCTTCGTCGCCCTGCTGATGCAGATCTGTTTGCTTCCGATGGGCGCGGAAGCCGGCTCGACTCCTGCCTTTACCGCTCGCGAGCACGAACGGCGGACTATCTATCATTCGCCGCAGACGCCGGGATTCACCAGCTGGGTGGGCGCGTGGATTATGCCGGATCAGAGCGTGATGAACGCCTTCACCCAGGCCACCGGCCCGGTCGAGGGCCGGCCGCAGGCTCCGCTCGAGATTCAACAGCGCCTGAACTGGCCGCCGCCGGGTCATCCGGGGTACGACATGACCGGCCTCGACCTGCGCAACGTCCACCTGCGCTCGTGGGATTCGGGTCGCACCTGGAAGCTGGTCAGCGCCGATCCCTTCAAATCGAACATGAACGGCATCACCGGCGAACCCGAGGTCGCGCTGCCGGACGGCACCGTGCTGCGCGGCGTCTGGGGCCAGTACCTTCCCTACAACCCGGAAGTCCCGCAGACCGGTTACCTGCAACGCTCGACCGACGGCACCCTCACGTGGGGACCTCCGGAAATCCTGCTTGATCAGGTCAAGTACCAGACCTTCCCGAAACGGATCCGCGTCCTGCGCGACGGCCGGGTCATCCTGGTCGGCGGGGTCGCCCCGGCGCCGGGCCCCGGCGTGGGCCGCGAAGAGGCCATGCGTAAGCTGGAGCCGCTGTTGCTCGTTTCCTCCGACCAGGGTCGCACCTGGTCCCCGCCGATCGCCGTCGTGCCCCAGTCCCACCGCCGCACCTGGGGCGGAGAGGAATATGACGTGGCCGAACTGCCCAACGGCGACCTGCTTTGCGTCTTCCGCCGCCCGGATCCGGCCAAACAAAAGGGCGAAGTCCGCTGGCAGGGCGTGCTGCGCAAGACCGGTGACACCTGGACGCCCACGGAGGTCGGTCCGGCGCCCTTCCCGCACAGCGGCCACCCGGAACTGCTCGCCACCCGGGAAGGCCCGATCCTGCACCTGGCCACCTCGGGTGTGCATTGGACGATCGACGCCGGCCGCACCTGGCACCGCCTGGACATCCCCGGCACCGGCTACTACCCTCGCTCGGTCCAGACCGCCGACGGGCTCATTCTCGTGTTTGCCCACGTCGGGGGCGACGATGCCTACGGCAAGTCCGATCAATCCATCGTCATGGACAGCTTCCGGATCGCCCAGCCATAGTCCCAGCCATCCCCCATGATCGTCGACAGCCACGCCTATTGTTTCACCGCCCCCGACACCCCCGCCGGTCATGAGTCCGCGGCCGCGCACCTCGAGTTCTGGCAGCGCCAGCAGGCCCTGCACCACCAGCCCGCCTATCGGGTACGCGACCGCGCCCGGGGCGACTCCCGGGTTCTGCTCGATCCCACGCCCGAGGACCCGCTCCGCCTCTCGGAGAAGCGTCATTTCCGGGTCGACCGGGTCAGCAACCGGTTCATATGGACCGTCGACGGCGAGGACTACACGAAGCAGCAGCTGCCGCCCAACGTGATCGAGTTCAGCCCCGGCGCGCTGATCGCGGAGATGGACTACGCGGACGTCGACTGGGCGCTGCTGCACACCGACGCGACGCTCTCCAAGGACATGGCCCACCTGGCGGCCTGCATCCGCGCCTACCCGCACCGCCTGCGGGCGATGGGGCTCGTCGACGAGTGGCAGATCCCGCACCATCCCGACGTGGCCATCGCGCAGGCCGTCGATTCGATCTCCCGGCACGGCCTGCACGCGCTGAAGATCATCCCCGAATACGCCTACCGCATGTCGGGCTCGCGCAGCTTCAACGATCCGTCTTGGCGGCCTTTCTGGGAAGCGGTCATCCCGTTGCAGGTCCCGTTTTTCTTCACCCTCGGCGCCCGGCCCGACGCGACCGATCCGCGCCAGGGCTTCGTCGACGAGCTGTGGGAACTCCGTCGCTGGATGGATCGTTATCCCGGCGCCGCCGTGAGCGTCACCCACGGCTATCCCTGGCGCGATTTCCTCGAGGAGAACCGCTTCGTCTTGCCCGCCTCGATGTGGGAACCCTTCATCGACTCGAGCCTCTGCATCGAACTCGGGTTTCCCTTCCGCATCGGCGACCTGTTTGACTACCCGTACTTCGAGTGCCGCCCCGTGATCGAGGCCATGATGCGGCACCTCGGCCCGGACCGGCTGATGTGGGGCACGGACATGCCCTTCCAGAACCGCTTCTGCACCTACCGGCAGTCGCGCGACTACCTGGAAAAACACTGCCGCGACCTCCTCTCGCCTGCCGACCTCGCCAAGATCATGGGCGGCACCGCCGCCCGGATGCTGCGCCTCTGACGAGGCCGCCCCCCTTCCTTTCCCTCAGCCCCCACTCCCTCCCGATCTATGCCAACCCAGACCCGTTATCCCCGCGCCAATCTCGCCGCCTGCATGCTGCCCTGGACCGACCAGTTCAGCCTCGACACGGCCATGTTCGAACAGCACGTGCAGGAGGCCATCGATGGCGGCTACAAGCACCTTTACCTGATGGGCACCGCCGGCGAAGGCTACGCCATCACCGACTCCCAGTTCCGGGACATCGTCAGCCGCTTCGCGCGGCTGACCGTCAAGCCCGGCTACGACCCGCAGATCGGGGTCATCTCGCTCTCGATGGGACAGATGATCGAACGCATCGCCTGGGCCCGCGACCAGGGCATCCGGATGTTCCAGATCTCGCTCCCCTCGTGGGGCGCGCTGGACGCGCAGGAAATCCTGACGTTCTTCAAGACCGTCTGCGGCCGGTTCCCCGACTGCCGCTTCCTGCATTACAACCTGCCGCGCGCGAAGCACATCATCAACGGCCGCGAATACCGGCGCATCATGGACGAGGTGCCGAACCTCGTGGCGACCAAGAACAGCACGTCCGACTACGCCCGCGTCGCCGACCTGATGAAGCACTCCGGCGAGCTGCAGCACTTCTTCCTGGAGGGCGGCTTCGCCTTCGGCTCGCTCCTCGGCGAGTGCTCGCTGCTCTGCAGCTACGACGCGCTGTTCCCCAAGACCACCTGGGAGTTCTTCGCGGCCGGCGGCAAGCGCGACCTGGAGACCCTCTTCCGGATCCACGTCTTCCTGAACGAGGTCGACAAGGTCCTCTTCGGCCACTGCGCGCGCCCGATGATCGACGGCAGCTACGACAAGACGTTCCTATGGCTGCGCAATCCGCGGTTCTCCAACCGCGTCCTGCCTCCCTACCAGGGCCTGACCGCCGAGGAGTCGGCCAAGTGCCGCGAGCTCTTCGAACGCCACTACGCCCACATCCAATAACACCGCCATGCCCACGCCCGCCCCCCTTTCCCGCCTGCTTCCCGCCCTGCTCGCGCTCGCCGCGGCCGCCCCCGGCCGCGCGGACGACGAGGCCTACGCGCTTCGCGCGCTGCCCACCCAGCGGACGACCGTGGCCGCCGGCGCCTACTTCCCCCGCGTCCTGCTCCTCGACAACGGCGACCTGCTCGCCTCGTTCAAGACCGGCGCGGGACACGTCGGCAAGGCCGGCCGGTCCTCGCTCTCGCGCTCGCGCGACGGCGGGCTCACCTGGTCGGAGCCGGTCACGGCCTTCGACCTTCCCGACGCCGACGACAGCCTCGACGCCTGCGCCCAGCTGCGGGACGGCACCCTCGTGTTCGCCGCCGTCTCATACCGCTGGCGGGGGGAAAAATACTCGTACGCCGACTGGCGCGCCGACACCTATGTGATCCGCTCGTCCGACCGGGGCGAGACCTGGACGCCGCCGGCCAAGGTCGACATCGCCCCTTTCACCTGGGCGTACCCTTTCGGCCGCATCCTCGAGCTGCCGGACGGCGAGCTGATCATGACCCTCTTCGGCGGCTACCTGCCGGTCTCGCTGTCCGGCACGCCGGAGGACGACAAGGACGATGAGACCCGCGCCCTGCGCCGCCTCGGCGACGCGAAGCCGGAGGCCCAGCGCGGGGACTTCTCCTTCCTCCTGCGTTCCCGGGACGGCGGCCGCACGTGGGGCGACGCGAGCGTCATCGCCCGGGACCACAACGAGGTCTGCGCGATCCGCCTGGCCGACGGCCGCCTGATGGCCGCGATCCGCCACTCCGACCGCGGCGGTCGGCTGGATGCGACCTTCTCCTCGGACGGCGGCCGCACCTGGTCTCCGCCGGCTCCGCTCACCCGGAACCGCCAGCATCCGGCCGACCTGCTGGCCCTGCGCAACGGCGACATCCTGCTCTCGTACGGCGAGCGCAACAAGCCGTACGGGGTCCAGGCCGTCGTCAGCCGCGACCAGGGAGCAACCTGGGATTTCGGCCACCGTTACCTGCTCGCCGCCGACGGCGATCACGGCGACCTCGGCTACGCCGTGACCGTCGAGCGCGCGGACGGGAAGCTGGTCACGATTTATTATGTCGTGTACGGCCAGGAGGGCCGCTTCCGCATGGAAGGGGCCGCCCCCGAGGGCGCCTTCACGAAGGCGGTCATCTGGGAACGCTGACCCTCCACTCCCCGCCCCCATGAGCCCGCCTCCGTCCCTCCATCTCCAAGGCAAGATCGTGGTCCAGATCGGCGGCTCCGGCCTGCTCGGGCCCGCCCTCGTGTCGGCTCTCGCGGCCGCCGGCGCCACGGTCGTGGTGTCTTCACGGCAGCTCGAGAAGTCCGAGCGCGTCGCCGCCGCCGAGCGCGCCCGGGGCCGCGACGTGCGCGCCGAAGCCTGCCCGCTCGAGAGCGAGGCCGAGATCCTCGCCCTGCGCGACCGCGTCCTGGCCGCGCACCCGCGCATCGACGGCCTCGTCTACAACGCCGTTCATTACCCGATGCGCGACGGCTGGAACGACCGCCTGGAGCGCTGGCAGTCGTCGATGGCGACCAACGCCACCGCCTACTTCGCCACCGTGCGGGCCTTCGGCGACGCCATGGCGGCCGCCGGCCGCGGCAGCATTGTCAGCATCGCCTCCATCCACGGCCTGGGCGGCCCGAACCCGTGGCTTTACGAGGGCACGGAGATGAAATCCGCGCCCGACTACTTCTTCCACAAGGCCGGCATGATCAACCTCGCCCGGTTCATGGCCGCCCGCTACGGCCCCCGCGGCGTCCGCGCCAACGTCGTGGCGCCGGGCGGCATCTACGATGCCAAGAACCCCGACCCGCCCGCCTTCCTCGAACGCTACGGCAAGATGACGGCGCTCGGGCGCATGGCCGAACCCGCGGAGATCGGGGGTGCGGTCGTGTTCCTGCTGAGCGACGCCGCCAGCTACGTCACCGGCACGACCCTCACGGTCGACGGCGGCTACTCCGCCCGCTGAGCCGCTTTCCCGGCGGCCGGCGCCGCCCGCCGCTGGCGTGCGCCCGGTTCGGGGATCGCCGCGGGGAGCTGCCCGCGCGGCCCTCTTCCTTCCCGGCCGCGTGCGGACTGGACGCAGCCGCCGGCCGGCGCGATGCTGGCGTCCCTCCCTTGATGAAACACCCGCGGCCCCCCTTCGAGATCCCCCGACGCGCGTCGCTGGCGGCGACCACCGCCGCCGCGATCCGGCAGGGCATCGCGGCGGGCTGCTGGCGGGATTACCTGCCCACCGAGCGGCGGCTCGAGGAGATGTTCCAGGTGAGCCGTCCCACCCTGCGCGTGGCGCTGCACCTGCTCGCGGCCGAGCAGCTCGTCGAGATCCGGCCGGGCCAGGGCACGCGACTCCGGCACCGCCAGGCCCAACCGGCGCGGGAAAGGAACCGGCTGGTGGTGCTCATCTCGCACCAGCCCGTCCCGGAGCTCGGAGTGACCTACGACGGCGTGAGCGAGATGCGCACCCACCTGGCCAAGCAGGGCTTCGACACCGCGACCCTCCTCTGCCGGACGACCGGCCCCGCGGCCCAGCGCCTCGTCGCGAACTACCTGCGGCGGAACCGCGTCTTCTGCAGCGTCCTGCTCTCGGTCAGCGAGCACATCCAGCGCTGGTTCTCGACCCGCGGTCTCCCCGCGCTCGTCATCGGCTCCTGCCACCCGCACGTCAAGCTGCCGTCGCTCGACTTCGACAACCGCCTGATCTGCCGGCACGCCGCCGGGGTCTTCCTCCGCCGGGGCCACCGGCGGCTGGCCCTCATCGTGCCCGATTCCGGCCTGGCCGGCGACCTTGTCAGCGAACAGGGCTTCCTCGCGGCCATCACGGATCATCGGGGCCGTCCGCGGGCCGAGGGCCGCATCGTCCACCACGACGGCACCGCCGCCAATCTCATCGCGCGGCTCGACGCGCTCCTCCGGTCAGCCAGCCCGCCGACGGCCCTGCTGATCGCCAACATCGAGGAGGTGTTCATCGTCCTCATGCACCTGATCCGCCGCGGCCTCGCGGTGCCCGATTCCGTCTCGTTCATCGCCCGCGACCACCACCGCATCTTCGATACCGTCGTCCCCGCCGTCGCCCACTACCGGCCGAAGGCCGGGGCGTTCGAGCACCGGCTGTCGCGGCTCATGCTGCAGATGGTCGGCCAGGGCTACCTGAAGCCGGAGCCGACCCTGATCGTGCCGTCCTTCGTCGCCGGCGGCACGATCCAGACGCTGGCCTGAGCCGCCGCGGCCCCGCGGGCAAGGGATTTTTCCGCGGCTTTCCGCTGGAGCGCAGACCGCGCCATTGCTACCCCAGTCACCGCCGGTCAGCGTCCATCATCCTGGCCCCCGCGGGAACGAGGCCGGGCTGCCGCCGCCACCGCATTTTCCATCCGGATCCCCCATGAAATACACCCCCATCGCCGAAGGATTTGTCACCCAGCGCCAGCCGGGCACGCCGACGAGCCAGACCGCCGGCTCGCGCTGCGTCGCCCGGGCCACGGGCGAGCTCGCGTGCAGCTTCATGGCCCAGGCGGGATCGGGGCTGAACGACTTCAAGCCCATGATCTCGTGGTCGCAGGACCAGGGCCTGACCTGGTCGGAGCCCCGGCTCATCTGGCCCGCCCTGCAGGACCGGTGCTCGATCTTCGGCTCCATCAGCGGCGCGCCCAACGGCGATCTCTATTATTACGGCATGCGCACGCCGATCGACCGGCCCGGCGAGCCGGCCTGGAGCGAGGCGACGCGCGGCCTGAAGCAGAACGAGCTCATCTGGACCCGCTCCCGCGACTTCGGCCGCACCTGGGAGGACCTGCAGGTCATTCCCATGCCGATCCCGGGCAGCGCCGAGGCGGCCGGCCCCCTGTGCGTCACGCGCGCCGGCGACCTCGTGTGCTGCTACGCGCCCTATCCCACCTTCGATCCCGCGGTCGTCGTCGCCACCAACCAGGTGGTCTGCCTCACCAGCCGCGACGGGGGCCGGACCTGGACGCACCGCGCCATGCTGAGCTTCCCGCAGCCCGACGCCAACGGCGCCGAGTCCTGGGTGATCGAGCTCGCCGACGGCCGCCTGCTGGGCACCGGCTGGCACATCCACGGCGACGAGAGCCTGTCGAACGCCTACGCCCTCTCGACGGACGGCGGGCGCACCTGGAGCCCCACGCTGGCCACCGGCACCCTGGGGCAGTCCACCGGCCTCGGCCTGCTCCCGGACGGACGCGTGCTGTTCGTCTACAACCAGCGCAAGCACGGCACCGTCGGCGTCTGGCTGGCGGTCGCCGCCCCGACCGAGGCCGGCTTCGGGATGGCCGCCAATGCCCCCGTATGGCGGGCCGAGGTCGCCGTGCGCGGCAACGCGGTCGCGGACTTCAAGGACTGGACCAGCTTCGCGTTCGGCGAACCCTCGGCCACCGCACTGACCGACGGCACCGTCCTGGTGACGTTCTGGGTGTCGCAGCCGTCGGGCCACGGCATCCGCTACGTCAAGCTCCGCCTCGACCCGGACGCCTAAACCCGCGCACTCCGCCTCCATCTCCCTCCCTCAATGCCCCGCTCCGTCCTCCTCCCCTGGCTCGCCATCGCCCTCGTGTGGGCGGCCGTCGCCGCTCCCGGCGCAGCCGACGACGCTGAGCCCTGGGTTCGCCACGCAACCTTCGAGCAGTTCTCCGCGGGCTCGTTCGCCGACGGCGGCTCCAACCTCTACGCCCGCCGCAACGGCGGGGTGGAGATGATCCATCGCTGGGACTACAACAACGACGGCTTCCTCGACCTGCTGGCCAGCAACGACCACAACCTGCTGGAGAACGAGGATGCGTTCATCTACTGGGGCCGGCCGCAGGGCCTGCGCTCGCTGATGCCGGACGTGCCCGCCCAACAGCCCCTCGGCCGCTTCCTGCACCAGCTGAAGGTGCGCGAAAAGGGCGTCACCCGCCTGCCCAGCGACGGCGGCGGACGGGCCATCGTCGTCGACCTCGACCACGACGGCCGGCCGGAGATCGTCTTCTGCAACACCATCCACAACTACTCGGTGTTCACCACCGCCCTGATCTACTGGGGCACCGAGGAAGGCTACGGGATCGGGCGCCGCACCGCGCTCCCCACCCTGATGGCCAGCGGGGTCGCGGCCGCCGACTTCAACCGCGACGGCTTCACCGACCTCGTGTTTGCCAACCAGGGCATCGAGGAGCCGGAGCGCTTCGGCCTCGATCACCACCTCGAATCGTACCTCTATTGGGGCGGGCCGACCGGCTTCACGGAGGCCGGCCGCACCAGCATTCCCTCGGTCAGCGCGGTCACCTGCGCCGCCGCCGACCTCAACCAGGACGGTTATCCCGAGCTGCTACTGGTGAACAACAACACCCACGAGAAGAGCTGGTACCTCTATTGGGGCGGCGCAGCGGGCTTCTCCGAGGAGCGCCGCGAGGTCCGGCGCGGCGGCGACCCGGTCGGCGCCCGTTTCGCCGACCTCGACAGCGACGGGCATGCCGACCTCGTGGTCACGCACCGCGACAGCCGCGCCGAGATCTTCCGCGGCACCGGCCAGGGCCTGGCCCCGATCCCGACGGCCGTGCTGCCCACCCTGGGCGCCAGCCAGACACAGACCGCCGACCTCAACCGGGACGGCCACGCCGACCTCGTGTTTGCCGGCGAAGGCACCGCGACGCAGAACGCCTCCCTCATCTACTGGGGCGGGGCCGCGGGCTTCGCGGCCGACCGCCGCACCGTCCTGCCCACCCTCCACGCCACCGACGTCGCGCTGGCCGACTTCAACGGCGACGGGTGGACCGACGTCGCCTTCGCCAACGAGCACGACGGCCAGACCTACGACGTGAACAGCTACGTGTACTGGAACGGCCCGCAGGGCTTCGACGACGCCGCCCGGCTCGACCTGCAGGGTTTCGGCGCCGTCAGCGTCCAGGCCGCCGATCTCGACGGCGACGCACGGCCCGAGCTCGTCCTGATCAACCGCAACAGCGGCCGGCTGACCGGCATCGACACCTTCATCTACTGGGGCAACGCGGCCCACCACTACTCGCCGGCCGCCATGACCAGCGTGCTGGGCGCCCGCGGCGTCACTCCGTCCGTCGCCGACTTCGACCAGGACGGCTACGTCGACCTCGTCGTCGCCACGGGCCTGCTCTACTTCGGCGGTGCCGACGGCTACACCGCCCAGCGCCGCGTCGACCTGAGATACCAGGATGGCCTGGGCACCGCGGTCGGCGACTTCAACCAGGACGGTTACCTTGACCTCGCCATCGTGGGCGGGATCCGCGAGACCGCGCGCGCCGCCTTCTTCTGGGGCGGGCCCGGCGGACTCGCCGCGGACCGCAAGACCGAGATCAAGCTCAACATCCGGATGGGCCTGAGCGTGAGCGCCGCGGACCTGAACCGCGACGGCTATCTCGACGCCATCTTCTGCGATCTCGACACCACCCTGACGGAGGTGCTGTGGGGCGGCCCCGGAGGCTTCCAGTCCGAGCGCCGCAGCGCGCTGACCGTGCAGCCTTCCACCACCGTCGAGCTCGCCGACCTCGACGGCGACGGCTGGCTCGACCTCATCTTCGGCGGCGGCTACGACCCGAAGACCCCGGGCCGGCCGACCCGCGTCGCCACCATCGGCTACGGCGGGCCGGGGGCAAAGGACGGCTATGCCGTTGTACGCCAGCAGCGCCTCGAGGCCTTCCAATCCCTGGAACAGGCGGTGGCTGACCTCAACCGCGACGGCTACCTCGACATCGCCATGACAAACTACCATGCCGGCTTCACCCGGACGCTGCCCTCGTTCGTGTACTGGGGCGGGCCGCAGGGCTACAGTGAGACGCGCCGCCTGAGCCTGCCCGGGGAATCGACCGGCGCGATCACCGCCGCCGACTTCAACCGCGACGGCTGGCCGGACCTCTTCGTCATCGACCATGTCGCCCGCGGAGACCACGGGGCCGACGGCAACCTCTTCTGGGGCGGTCCGGCCGGATTCGCCTACGCGCGGCGCCAGACCGTGCCCACTTTCGGCACCCACTTCAGCACCCGCCGCGACGTGGGCAACCTCTACACCCGCGCCCTGAGCGAGGAGTATCTCTCGCCGCCACTCGCGATCCCCGCCGGCCGCCAGGTCTCAAGCCTCGCCTGGCAGGCGCAGCAGCCCCACGGCACCCGTGTCGCCTTCCAGATCCGCTCCGCGACCACCGCCAAGGAGCTGGCCGGCGCCGCCTGGCAGGGCCCGGGCGGCCCCCGGACCACCTACGAACAGCCCGGAGCCGTCCGCCTGCCGGTGGGCCACGCCTGGCTCCAGTACCAGGCGATCCTCTCCACTCCCGACGGCGGCAGCACTCCGCGGCTGGAGCAGGTCGAACTACGGCTTCACCCCTAGTCAGCCCTTACGGCGGCGGCTGCGCCGGACCGCGCGACGTCTCGTTCAGCACGCCCCAGAAGGTGCCGAGCACCTGCATGGCGGCGACGAACTGCTGGAAGTCGAGCGGCTTGACCACGTAGGCGTTCACGCCCAGCCGGTAGCTGCCGACTACGTCGCTTTCCTCCCGCGAGGACGTCATGACCACGACCGGGATCGTGCGGAGCTTGGGATCGCCCTTGACCTGCCGCAGCACCCCCAGGCCGTCGAGGCGCGGCATCTTCAGGTCGAGCAGGACGACGACCGGAGCCTCGTCCGGACGCCCGGCATAGTCGCCGCGGCGGTACAGGTAATCGAGCGCTTCCACCCCGTCGCGCAGGGTCACGATGGGATTCCCGACCCGGTGATGCGCGAACGCCTCCAACGCCATCTCGATGTCGCGCGGGCTGTCGTCGACCAGGAGGATGTGGCCGGTCTTCACGTGGCGGGCGCCGGTGGTCCGGATTCGGCCGGGGCCAGCGTGAACGAGAACGTGGCGCCCTCGCCGGGCCGCGCTTCGGCCCAGACCCGGCCGCCGTGGCGGGTGACGATCCGCTGCACGTTCGCCAGGCCGATGCCGCTGCCCTCGAACTCGTCGGCCCGGTGCAGCCGCTGGAAGACGCCGAACAGCTTCTCGGCGTGCCGCATGTCGAAGCCGACCCCGTTGTCGCGCACGAACAGCACCAGCCGCCCCTGCTCCGTCCCGGCATGGCCCACCTCGATCACGGCGGGCGTCCGCGGGCGCGTGTACTTCACGGCGTTGCCGACCAGGTTGGTGTAGACCTGCCGGAGCATCACCGGGTCCCCCCGCACCCGCGGCAGAGGCGGGCACCGCCACTCGACTGGGCGGTCGCGGAGGGCCAGCTCCAGCCCGGCGCGGACCTCGCGGACGACGGCGTCGAGGTCGACCACCTCCTCCCGCAGCGTGGCCCGGCTCATGCGGGAGAATTCCAGCAGGTGGTCGATCAGGACACCCATCTCGCGGCTGGCGTCGGTGATCGTCTGCAGGAAACGCCGCGCCTTGTCCGACAACTGCCCCTGCGCCTCCCGGGTCAGGAGCTCGACGTAGCCCTGGACGTGCCGCAGGGGCGCCCGCAGGTCGTGCGAGACCGAGTAGGAGAAGGACTCCAGCTCCTTGTTCGCCGCCTCGAGCTCCTGGGCGCGGACGCGCAGGTCCGTGTTGAGCCGGACGATCCGCTCCTCGGCCTCCTTGCTCCGCGTGATGTCGCTGAACAGGATCGCCACCTGGCGCCGCGCGGGATCGCCGAAACGGAAGCCGTAGACGTCGTAGATGCGGCCCAGCGGCTCGGCGCGGTTCTGGAAGCGGGCCGGCTCGCCCGTCAGCGCGATCCGCCCGAACGCCTCGAACCAGTGCGCCTCGAGGTTGGGCGCGAACTCGCGCATGCGCCGGCCGACGGCACCGGTCAACCCGCTCTGTTTCTCGAAGGAGGGATTGACCTCGAGGAAGCGGTAGTCGACCGGCCGGCCGGCGTCGTCAAAGATGAGTTCGATGACGCAGAAGCCCTCGTCGATCGACTCGAACAGCGTGCGGTACCGCGCCTCGCTCGTGCGCAGCGCCCGTTCCGCGTCCCGCTCCGCCGTCACGTCGCGAAACACCAGCACGACTCCCAGCACCCGCCCGTCCCGGGCGCGGATCGGCGCCGCGCTGTCCGCAATCGGCCGCTCCCGGCCGTCCCGGGCGATCAGGGCGGTGTGGTTGGCCAGGCCCTTGATCTGGCCGGTGGCGAGCACCGCGTCCACCGGGATCGGAGCCGCCGTCCGGGTTTCCTCGTGGATGATGCGGAAAACCTCCGCGATGGGCCGCCCCCGCGCCTCGTCGAGCCGCCAGCCGGTCAGCTGCTCCGCGACCGCGTTCATGCGCGTGATGCGGCCCGCCACGTCTGTCGCCAGCACGGCGTCGCCGATCGACTGCAGCGTGACGGCCAGGCTCTCCTCGCTCCGGCGCAGCGCCCGCTCGAACCGCCGCCGGGCGTCGACGAACCAGACGCAGCCGCCTGCGAGCAGGAGCAGCCCCGGCGTGACCACCAGGAAGATCTGGCGGAGCCCGGCGGACAGGCGCGCCAACTCCTCGGCCGACACCTGGGAGGCCACGAAGAGGAAGCTGTCCTCCGCCACGCGCCGGGCCGGGCCGCCGCGCCGCGGCTCGAGCAGCGCCACCCGCTGCCAGCTGAACAGTCCCCCCTCCCGCCGGACCCGGCCCTGCGGCTCGCGCAGCAGTTGCTGCCAGAGCGCCGGATCGGTCCGCGCCAGCGCGTAACCCGCGCGCTCGGGCCGCTGCGCCCCCCACTCGTGCGCGGGATCCCCGGCCTTGAGCCAGTGCCCGCCGGCATCCAGCAGCCGGAGCCGGTGGGCCAGCTGCGGAGCGGACCCCACCAGCCGCGCCAGCACGTTGTCGCCCAGGTAGTCGATGTAGTAGACCCCGCGCCGGCGGCCCGCGGCGTCGAACACCGGCGTCGAGAACCGGACGAGCGCCGGTCCCGGCCCCGCGCCCCCCTGCTCGAGGGCGAAACGCGCGACATGAATCTCCCCCGGACCCAGCGCCAGGGCCGGGCCGAATCCGGGGTCGCCGGACCGGTCGCCGAGCTGTCCGTCCACCCGCCCGCCCTGGTCGACGCGCAGCACCTCCCGCCCGTGCTCGTCGAGGAAGCCGATGCGGTAGTAGTCTTCGCGGCGCTGGCTGAAGTAGGTCGCGCCGCGCAGGACGCGCTCCCGGTCAGCCGCCAGGCCCGAGACCAGGTAGGCCTGCAGGCCCGCGCCCTGCGCGAGGATCTGCAGGTCGTCGGCGGCCGGCTCCAGGTCGCGCTGGAGCTGGAAGGCGAGCTGCCCCACCCGCGCCTCCTCCCGGTCGCCGAGGCGCCGCTCGATTCCG
This sequence comes from Opitutaceae bacterium, assembly GCA_016795545.1. Lineage (GTDB taxonomy): Bacteria > Verrucomicrobiota > Verrucomicrobiia > Opitutales > Opitutaceae > Lacunisphaera. The sequence continues at coordinate 18,988 of JAEUGX010000008.1, read as the reverse complement.
GCCAGCTCGCGCTGGTAAAGCAGCCCGCAGAGGCCGCCGACCAGCACGGAGGCGGCCAGCGTCAGTCCGATCAGCCGCAGCCAAGCCGGCTTACTTTCCGCGGGATATGAAAGCATCAGGGAGGTTGGCGCCGTTGTGGGCTCTGCAATAGCGGAAGCCCCCGGGCCGTCGAGCGCTAACCGACGCCCCGGCGGCGATTGCTGCGGGCTTGTGTGCCCCGGCGGACTTCCCTGAGGATGGGCCGCACCGCCCTTCCCGCATGTCCCAACCGCCCGCCCCCGCCTCGCTCAAGTCCCGCCTCGCCCGCGGCGAATTCGTCAGCAGCGCGACCCTGACGGTGCCCTCGCCCGAGGTCGCCGCGCAGGTGGCCGCGATGGGTTTCGACTTCCTCTGGATCGAGATGGAGCATTCGCCGATCACGCTGGAGACTCTGCGCGCCATGGTGCTGGCGACGCGCGGGCTGCGGGCCGTGCCGATCGCGCGCGTGCCGGCGGCGGAGCTGTGGACCGCCAAGCGCGTGCTCGACGCCGGCAGCCTCGGGGTGATCTTCCCGTTCGTGAACAGCCCGGCCATCGCCGCGACCGCCGCGCAGGCCTGCCGCTACCCGCCGCACGGGCTCCGGGGATCGGGCGCGGGGCTGGCGAGCTTTCGCTGGCCCGCCGAGAACTACTACGACTTCGCCGACGAGAACGTCCTGTGCGTCGCCGTCATCGAACGCGCCGAGGCGCTCGCCTGCGTCGACGAAATCGCGGCCACGCCCGGGATCGACGTCCTCTTCATCGGCGTCAGCGACCTGTCCTTCTCCCTCGGCCTGCGCGGCGAAATGGCCGGGGCCGGCATGGACGACGCCATCGCCCGGGTGGAGGCCGCCGCCCGCCGCCACGGCAAATGGCTCGGCCGCCCCGCGCTCGACGCCGAAAGCACGCGGCGGTTCCACGCCCAGGGCTATCAGTTCTTCCAGGGCCCCACCGACCTCGACCTGCTCCGCCTCGGCGCCAAGTCCCTGCTCGACCCCGTCGGCCGCTACCAACCGCGCCTGCACGCGGCTACCATGCTTTATTGAAGCAGGCCCGCCCGCACTTCCGCCTTCCCGGATCCCCCCGCCGCGGCCCCTTTCCGGGTTTTCCGGGTGTTCCGCGGGCCAGCCCCTGCCTCAACCGAGGCCGCCGATCAGCCGGTCGATCTCGGCCTGCTTCGCCTGGAGGTCGGCCAGCTGTTTCCGCGCGCCGTCGAGCACGGCGGGGGGCGCCTTGCTGACGAACGCCTGGTTGGCGAGGCGCGCCTCGGTGGCCGCGATATGCTTCGCCACCGTCTCGCGCTCCTTCTGGAGCCGCGCCCGCTCGGCCCCGGTGTCGGTCGCCGGCCGGGGCAGGTAAAAGGTCGCCACCGCCGTCACCGAGTTGACCGCGTTGGCCAGGGTGCCGGGACGGAAAACCTCCGTCTCGAAGATGCGCGCGTACTGCGCCGCCTTCGCCGCGGTGAAGAACGCGGCGTGCGCCGGGTGGACCTCGAAGTACACCTCCGGCAGGCGTGCGCCGGCCAGGCCGGCCGCCGCCTTGTCGGCGCGGTACTTGGAGGCCGACAGCTGCAGGGCGCGGCTGGCCGCGCTGGCCTTGAGGTCGACGCGCAGGCCGACCAGCCGCAGGGCCTCGACCAGCTGCGAGGTGCTCTCGATGCGGGCGTCGCGGATCAGGAACGAGTCCGCCGACCCGTAGCCGAGCTGGTGCCACAGCTCCTCGGTGATGAACGGCGCGAACGGGTGCAGCTGCATCAGGGTTTGGCGCAGCACCAGGTCCTGGAGCGCCAGGCAGTTCGCCTTCGTCGCCTCGTCCTGCAGCTTCGCCTTCGAGACCTCGACGTACCAGTCGCAGAAGTCATTCCAGAAGAAGCCGTAGATCGCCTGCGCCGCGGCGCTGAACTCGAATTCCGTGAAGCAGCGGTCCACCTCCCGCGTGGTGGCCAGCAGGCGGTCGAGCACGCCGTGGTCGTCGGCGTCGAACTTCGCCGGCTCCAGCCGGGCCAGCACCGCGCCGAGCATGGAGTTGTCGGCGATGCCGCCGTGCATCTGCCGGAAGCGGCAGGCGTTCCAGAGCTTGTTGCAGAAGTTCTTGCCGCTCTCGATCCGGTCCTCCTGGAAGCGGATGTCCTGGCCCTGCGGCGCGATCGACACGATGCCGAACCGCAGGCCGTCCGCGCCGTAGCGCTCGATCAGGTCCAGCGGATCGGGGGAATTGCCGAGCGACTTCGACATCTTGCGTCCCTGCGCGTCGCGGATGATGCCCGTGAAATACACCTGCTTGAACGGGATGCGGCGCGCCAGCGGCTCGCCGGGCCGGATGAACTCCAGGCCGGCCATGATCATCCGCGCCACCCAGAAGAAGATGATGTCGGGCCCCGTCACCAGGGTCGTGGTCGGGTAGTAATAGTCGAAGCCCGCCTTCGCCATCGCCTCCTCGTCCGGCCAGCCCAGCGTGGCGAACGGCCACAGCCAGGACGAGGCCCAGGTGTCGAGCACGTCGTCCTCCTGAACCCAGTTCGCCGGGTCGGCCGGGCCGTCGAGCGACACGTGCACCTTCGCCGGGTCGGCGAGGTCGGCCTCGGTAAGCTTCTCCTTGTCGAGCCCCCGCGCGTACCAGACCGGGATGCGGTGACCCCACCACAGCTGGCGGCTGATGCACCAGTCCTGGATGTTCTCCAGCCAGTGCAGATAGACCTTCGACCAGCGCTCGGGATAGAAGCGGATGTGGCCGTCGCGCACCGCCGCCTTGGCCTCCTCGACCCGGGGATACTTCAGCCACCACTGCCAGGTCAGCCGCGGCTCGATCGGCACGTCGGCCCGCTCGGAGTAGCCGACATTGTTCTCGTAGGCCTCCTCCTGCGCCAGGGCACCGGACTCGCGGAGCAGCTCCACCGCGCGCTTCCTGCCCGCAAAACGCTCCAGGCCCGCCAGCCCCGGACCGGCGAGGTCGTTGAGCGTGGCGTCGGGATTCAGCACGTCGATCGGCTCCAGCTTGTGCCGCAGCCCGATCTCGAAATCCACCTTGTCGTGCGCCGGCGTGATCTTCAGCGCGCCCGAGCCGAACTCGCGGTCCACCGCCGCGTCGGCAATGATCGGGATGGCGGCCCGGTTCAACGGACGCCACACCTTCCGTCCCACCACGTCCTGGTAGCGCGGGTCGTCCGGATGCACCGCGATGGCCACGTCGCCCGGGATGGTCTCGGGCCGGGTGGTCTTGACCTCGATGAAACGCCCCGGCTGGTCCGCCAGCTCGTAGCGGACCCGGTAGATGAAGCCCTTCACCGGCTTCATGACGACCTCCTCGTCGGACAGCGCCGTGAGGCTCGCCGGGCACCAGTTCACCATCCGCTTGCCGCGGTAGATGTGCCCCTTGCGGTAGAGGTCGACGAAGACCTTCAGCACCGCCCGCGAGTAGTGCGGATCCATCGTGAACTGGGTGCGCGCCCAGTCCGCCGAGGCTCCGAGCGCCTGCAGCTGCTTGAGGATCATCCCGCCCTTTTCCTCGCGCCACTGCCAGACCTGCTCCAGGAATTTCTCCCGGCCGAGGTCGCGGCGATTTTTCTTCTGCTTGCGCAGCTCCCGCTCCACCACCGACTGCGTGGCGATGCCGGCGTGGTCCGTGCCCGGCAGCCACATCGCCGAGCCGCCCTCGAGCCGGGCGCGCCGGATCAGGATGTCCTGCAGCGTGTTGTTCAGCACGTGGCCCATCGTCAGCACGCCGGTGACGTTCGGCGGGGGGATCACGATCGCATAGGGCTCCCGGGCCGGATCCACCCTCCCCGCGAAACACTCCGCCTGCTGCCACGCGGCATACCACTTCTTTTCGACGTCGCGCGGTTCGTAGCTCTTGGTGATCTGGGCCATGGATTGGTCCGGCAGTCAAAACGGCGCCCGATACCCTGACAAGCAGCTTCGCAGGCGCACGAACGCAGCCCGCGCGCGGGGCGGATTTACGAAGATTGCCGGCGCCCCCGGCCCCGCGGAAATCATTTTGTGCTGGAATACCCCCGCGGAACAATTTTTCAAAGGAGGTTTCCCACGTCGTGCGATTAACCCCCTTCGTTAAACGATGATCGAAGTCAAAGGTCTGGTCAAAAATTACGGCGCGCTGCGCGCCGTCGACAACGTGTCCTTCACCGTCCGGCGTGGCGACATCCTCGGGTTCCTGGGGCCCAACGGCGCCGGCAAGTCGACGACGATGAAGATGATCACGGGCTACCTGCGCCCGACCGCCGGCAGCGCGGTCGTCGACGGTTTCGACGTCACCCGGGACCCCGTCGCGGTCAAACGCCGCCTCGGCTACCTGGCCGAAAGCGCGCCCGCCTACCCGGAAATGACGGTGCTCGAGTTCCTCGGCTTCATCGCCGAGATCCGCGGCTTCCGGCAGGCGGCCGAGAAGGAGGCGCGCGTGCGCCGGGTCGTCGAGCTCTGCCACCTCGACGGCGTCCGCCGCCAGCCGATCGAGACCCTTTCCAAGGGCTACAAGCAGCGCGTCGGCTTTGCGCAGGCGCTGCTGCACGACCCGCCGGGACTGGTGCTCGACGAGCCGACCGACGGCCTCGACCCCAACCAGAAGATCGAGGTGCGCAACCTGATCAAGGGGATGGCGGCCGAAAAGGCGGTCATCCTCTCCACGCACATCCTCGAGGAGGTCGACGCCATCTGCAACCGGGTGATCATCATCTCGCGCGGCCGCGTGGTCGTCGACGAGACGCCCGACCAATTCCGCGCCCGCCGGCCCGGGGCGCGCCTCGACGAGATTTTCCGCTCGCTGACGAGCGGCGATGTCTGAACCGCCTGCCGCCATGACCCAGATCACCCCGCTGTTCAAACGCGAGTTCATGGGCTACTTCCGGTCGCCCGTGGCCTACGTCTTCCTCGTCGTGTTCCTGATGGCCTCGGTGGGCCTGGCCTTCTTCATCGGCCAGTTCTTCCAGGCGGGCACCGCCAGCCTCGAGAGCTATTTCGTGTTCCATCCCTGGCTCTTCCTCTTCCTGATCCCGGCGGTCGGCATGCGGCTCTGGTCGGAGGAAAAGCGCTCCGGCACGATCGAGCTGCTCTTCACCCTGCCGGTCACGCCGCTCGAGGCCGTGCTCGGGAAATTCCTGGCCGCCTGGGCTTTCCTCTGCCTGGCGATCGCCCTGAGCTTTCCCATGGCGATCACGGTCGCCTACCTCGGCGACCCCGACTGGGGCGTCATCCTCAGCAGCTACGCGGGCAGCATGCTCATGGCCGGGGCCTACCTGGGCGTGTGCTCGCTCACGTCGGCCCTGACCAAGAACCAGGTCATCAGCTTCGTCCTCAGCGTCGTCGTCTGCCTGGTGCTCGTCTTCCTCGGCTGGAACGTGTTCTCCGAGCTGCTGACCGGCCTGCTGCCGGTCGCGGCCGTCGACCTGCTGGCCAACTTCAGCTTCACGACGCATTTCGACGCGTTCACCAAGGGCATCATCGACCCCAAGGACGTGATGTTCTTCGTCTCCCTGGCGGGCTTCTGCCTGTTCCTCAACGTCCTGGCCATCGAACGCTGACCCCTCGCGCACCATGAAAAGCGGCAGCAAACTCCTCGCCCTGCTCCTCCTCCTCGTCGGCCTCGTCGCGGTCAACTACCTCGCCTCGTCCGTGCCGGTGCGCCTCGACGCCACCGCCGAGAAGATCTACACGCTCTCGCCGGGCACCCGGGCCCTGCTCAGCCGGCTTGAGGAGCCGGTGAAGCTCGAGCTCTATTACTCCCGGAACACGTCGGGCCTCCCGATCTCGCTCAAAAACTACGCCGCGCGCGTGCAGGAGATGCTCCGGCAGTACGCCCGCGCCTCCCAGGGCAAGATCGAGCTGGTCATCACCGACCCGCGGCCCGACACGCCGGCGGAGGAGCGCGCCACCGCCGCCGGCCTCCAGGGCCAGCCGATGCCCTCCGGCGAGGCGTTCTACCTGGGGCTCGTCGCCGTGCAGGCCGAGCAGCAGCGCGCCGTCCCGTTCCTGAGCCCGCAGCGGGAGCAGTTCCTCGAGTACGACCTCTCGCAGCTCATCTACGGCGTCGAGCTGCGCGAGAAACGGCGGCTCGGCCTGATCAGCGGGCTGCCGCTGCGCGCGCCGATGGACATGATGGCGATGCAGAGCGGCCGCATGCCGCAGGACCAGTTCGTGCTCGGCGAGTGGGAAAAGACCTTCGAGGTCGTCTCGATCGAGGCCAACGCCACCGAGCTTCCGGCCAATCTCGACGCGCTGGCCGTCATCCACCCGCAGAACCTCGCCAGCGGGCTCCAGTTCTCGATCGACCAGTTCCTGCTGTCCGGCAAGCCCGTCTTTCTCGCGCTCGACCCCGCCTCGCGCCTGATGCGGAGCCGCTCGCAGCAGATGGCGATGTACGGCGGCCCGGCCCCCGGCGCCTCCAGCGACCTGCCCACCCTGCTCAACGGCTGGGGCATCGACTACCGCGCCTCGGGCGTCGTCGGCGACCTCGAGGCCGCCACCCAGGTCCAGACCGGACCCGGCCGGATCACCCGGCATCCGGCGTGGCTCAGCCTCACGCGCGCCGAGCTCAACCGCACGGCCCTGCCGACCAGCCAGCTGGAGTCGCTGCTGTTCGTCGAGGCCGGCGCCGTCGCCCTCAAGCCGGGCACGAACCTGAACTTCACGCCGCTGGTCGAGTCGACCGACCAGGCCGGCGAGCTCAACGGCGCCCTGTTCGCCATGAGCCAGCCCGAGGACCTGGCGCGCGCGCTGACCGTGTCGGGCCGCAAGACCCTCGCGGCCCTCGTCCAGGGCAAGTTCAAGAGCGCCTTTCCCGACGGCCGCCCCGCCGAGGCCCCGCCCGCGGCGCCCGGCGACCCGGCCCAGCCAAAGGAGGATCCGGCCAAGCCGGCCGCCGCGGCCCTGAAGGAATCCACGGGCACCTCGACCCTGCTGGTGATCGCCGACACCGACTGGCTCCTCGACGACTACCTCTTCGACCCGCGCTACGCCCGTTCCGGACTGTACGTGCCCGCCAACGACAACCTCGCGCTGGCCGGCAACGCGCTGGAGTTCCTGTCCGGCTCGCAGGACCTCATCTCGATCCGCGGCAAGGGCAGCTCGATCCGGCCGTTTACGGTCGTGCGCCAGATGGAGGCGGCCGCCCAGCGCCAGTACCAGGAGCAGCTGACCGCGCTCGAGGCCCGGATCGGCGAGGTCCAGAACAAGCTGACCGAGCTCCAGGGCAAGCGCACCGAGGGCAACCGGCTCGTGGCCACGCCGGAAATGACCAAGGCCATCGAGGACTTCCAGAAACAGGCGGCGGCCATGCGCGGCGAGCGCCGGCAGGTCCGCGCCGCCCTCCGCGAGGGCATCGAAAGCCTGGGGAACCGCCTGCTCGTGCTCAACCTCCTGGCCACCCCCTGCCTCGTGGGTGCGTTCGGCCTTTGGTTCTTTTCCCGCCGGAAGTCGCGCTAACCCCCGCCGTCGCCCATGAAACTCCGCCACCTCAGCCTCGTCGTCGCCCTCCTGTGCGCCGCCTGCGCCGCGGCCTACTTCCTCCAGCGCCCCGCGCCGCCGGCCGCCCCCGACGCCCGCGTGGGCCAACCCCTGCTCGATGCCGCGCTGGCCGCCGGCGCCGCCGAGGTCCGCTTGTCCGACCTCGGCAAGTCCGTCACCGTCCGGCGCCAGCCCGATGGCCGCTGGATCGTGCCGGATTACCACCACTTCCGCGCCGACTTTACCAAGCTCGGCCGGCTGATGAACGAACTCAGCGAGGCCAAGATCCAGCGCTTCGTGACCTCCCGCCCGGACCGGCTCGCCCGCCTCGATTTCAAGGACACCGCCATCACCCTGCTCGACGCCGGCGGCCAGGAGCTCTGGCGCCTCGCGCTCGGCAAGACCGCCGAGGGCGGCGGCCGCTACGTCCGCTTCGGCACCGAGGAGAAGGCCTACCAGGCGAACCTCAGTTCCTGGCTCGACCCCGAGCCGAAGAACTGGGCCGACACCACGCTGCTGCAGCTCAAGCCGGAGGAGGTCGCCTCCGTCGAGCTGACCTTCGCCGAAGGCGACCCGCTGAAGGTTTCCCGTCCCGCCAAGGATGCCGCCTGGACCACCGACGCCGCGCCCGCGGGCAAGCAGCTTAGATCGGACCGGATCAGCTCGCTGCTGGCCAGCGTCGGCCAGCTGCGCTTCACCGAGACGGTCGACCCTGCCGACCCGGGCGTCGCCGCCGCCCGCGCCCACGCGCGTACCGTCAAGCTAGGCACCTTCGACGGCCAGGCCTACACGATCACCCTCGGCCGCAAGCCCGAGGAAAAGAAGCCGAAGCCGCCGGCCGCTCCGGCCCCGACGGCCGAACCGAAAGCCGGCGAACCCCCGGCCGAAGCCAAGCCGCCGGAACCCGAGTTCGACACCATCCCCGCCGGACCGGTCTTCGTCGCGGTCACCGCCTCCGACGAGCAGGCCGCCGTCAACGCCATGATGCGCCAGCGCGCGTTCCAGATCGGCGAATGGACCTTCACCGGCCTGCCCGCCCACGCGGAGGATTTCTGGGAGGCCGCACCCGCGCCGACGCCCCCGGCGGAAGCCAAGCCGTAAGCACCGGGGACGTCCTCGGCATCGGCGCGGGCTGGGCGGTCTTCCCGCTCGCATCTCCGGCGATCCTAGGCGCCGACGCTCCGGCACGCTTCCCCGTTTCGCGGTGCAAAACGCGCGGCCGCAATATTCGCCTCGCCAACCTTGAACTGCATTCGAGAGTATGCGGACAGCCGGATGCCCCGCGTCCGGCAATCGCTTTTCTACTCCCATGAATCCCTGGTACTCCCTCGAAAACAAAACCATCTGGGTAAACGGCGGCGCCGGTTACCTCGGCACGCCCGTGGTCGAGGCCCTCGACGGCCTGGCCGCCAAGACCCTCTGCATCGACCGCGGCGAACGCGCGGCCGATCTCGTCAAACAGAAGGGCCTGAAGCGCACGGTCCCCCTTTCCTTTGATTTCACCGACGTCAAGGCGATGCCGGGATTCATCGAGAAGACCGTCAAGGACCACGGCCTCCCGGACGGCGTGGTCCACATGGTTTGGGCCTCGTCGGGCGGCAAGACGCTCGACCAGATCACGACCGACGACTTCGACTCGACGATGACCAACGGCCTGACGCCGACCTTCCTCCTCTGCCGCACCCTGGCCAACCTCATGAAGCCGCGCGGCTCCGGCAGCATCGTGCTTTATTCGAGCATGTACGGTGTGGTCTCGCCCGACCCCCGGATCTACACCCAGCCGCACACGCCCAACCCCATCGACTACGGGGTGAGCAAGGCCGGCCTCCTGCAGATGGCCCGCTACCTGTGCGTGCATTACGGTCCCGCAGGCCTCCGGTTCAACTGCATCACGCCCGGCGCCTTTCCGAATCCGGATTTCCAGAGGAAAGCCCCCGAGTTCCTTCCCCGTCTCAACGCCAAGACCGCGCTGAACCGCTTCGGCGTCAATCATGAGATAGTCGGCCCGACGCTCTTCCTCCTGACCGACAGCGCCTCCTACGTCACCGGCCACAGCCTGGTCGTCGACGGCGGGTGGACCGCCTGGTAACACACCCGCCGGGTTGGCCGCACGCCAAGGTGCGTGGAGCTCAGGAAAGCGGGAGAAGAATCTCCGCCTTTCGCCTTCCTTCCCGCGCGGTTCGCCCCCTCTCGTCGTAGCCCTGCCCGGGAGGGCAGGGATGCCTCAACCAAGGGAGGTTGTACGCAGTCTTCGGGAAGCGACGCGAACGGGAACGGCTGGTCTCCGCCGGCCGGCCTCACACGAGCACCGAAGGCGACAACCCGCGCACGGCGCCGACTCCGGCAAGCCCGAGCGTCAGGTCGAGCTCAGCCAGGACGTTGGCGATGACGGCTTCGACGCCGGCCTGCCCGGCGACCGCCAGGCCATAAACATACGGGCGCCCAAGGCAGACCGCCGCCGCGCCCAGGGCCAGCGCCTTGAGGACATCCGCCCCGCCGCGCACCCCGCTGTCGAACAGGACCGGAACCCGGCCCTGCACCGCGGCGACGACGCCGGGCAACGCATCCAGCGCACCCACGCCGCCGTCAACCTGGCGGCCGCCGTGATTCGACACGATCAGTCCGTCCATCCCGTGGGTCAGCGCCCGGCGCGCATCGTCAGGATGAAGAATGCCCTTCAGCAGGATCGGCAGCTTCGTCAGCGAGCGGAGGAACGCCAGGTCCTCCCATTGCAGCGACGGACGCGAATAGGTCGCCACGAAGCGCTGCACCGCCGCCCGCGGCTCGCGCGAGGCGAGGTTATGCCACAGGCCGCCGGGATACCGTGCCTTCTGCTCCAGGGCGGCGGCGATCGCGCCGAGCGTCAGCGGCGGCCGGGCACCGTCCGGCGGAGCCGATTCCAACATCGCTCGCCTCACTTCCTCCCGGAACACGGGGTCGCTCGTGTACTGCGCGATGCCCAGGCCGCGGAGAAACGGCAGCGAACCGCGGTCGAGGTCGCGCGGCCGCCAGCCCAGCATCGTCGTATCGAGGGTCAGCACGACCGCCTCACACCCGCAGGCTTCCGCACGCCGGACCAGCGACGCCACCAGCGCGTTGGAACGGCTCCAGTATAGCTGGAACCAGCGGGGCCCGGCGCCCATCGCCGCGGAACAGGCTTCCATCGGCACCGACGCCTGATTGGAGAAGATGAACGGCACTCCCCACGCCGCCGCCGCGCGCGCAGCCGCCAGGTCCGCTTCGCGATGCACCATCTCCAGCACCCCGACCGGCGCCAGCAGCAGCGGCGCCGCCAGCCGGCGGCCAAACAACTCCACCGCCAGATCGCGGCGCTCCACGTCGACCAGCACCCGGGGCACGATCCGCCTCCGGTCCAAGGCCGCCCGGTTGGCGTCCGCCGTCGCCTCCCTCCCCGCTCCGCCGGCGACATACGCCCAGGCATCGGGCGACATCGCCGCCCGTGCCGCCTGCTCCAATTCTGCCCAGGCAACGGGCACCACCGGACGCCGGCCACCGAGGCCCGCCACGTAGATCTCCCGCTGACGCCGGCGTCCGAGGTCTGTGAGGTCGCGAGCCATGACGAATGCGGCGCCCCCTTGTCACACAACCGCCACCCTCGTGCAAGCCCGGCGAATGCCGTATCGGCCGCTAGGTGAATATCCCTTTCAGAAAGAGTATGATATTCTTTTGCGTTCATGATCGTCCCGCCGCATCGCTCCCCGCTCCTGTCCCGCCCGGGCGATTACCGGGAGGGAAAGGATCCGGCCGATCAGGCGCGCTGGTTCACGGAGGAGGTCCAGCCCCACGAGCCCGCGCTTCGTTCTTTCCTCCGGAGCAAGTTCCCCACCCTGCACGACATCGATGACGTGCTGCAGGATTCCTACATCAGCATTTTGTCCGCCCAGGCCGCCGGACGCATCGTCTCGACCAAGGCCTACCTGTTCGCGATCGCGCGCAACCGGGCGCTCCAATCGTTCCGCAAGCGCCGGCTTTATTCCGACCTGTCATTGAACCAGCTGCCGGAGGCCTGGCTGCTGGCGGAAGACGCCGCCCGCGCGCCGGACCGGACCCACCTGATCAGCCTGCTCGCGGCGCGGCTCCCCGGCCGTTGCCGCGAGATTCTTCTGCTGCGGGTGGTGCGGGGACTGTCCTGCGCCGAGATCGCCGCACGCCTCGGCGTGTCGAAGGCGACGGTGCGCGTGCAGCTCGTCCGCGGCCGCGCCCGCTGCGCCGAGGCCCTGCGCGAACAGGACGAGCGGGCCAACGGCTGAATGCAGGACTCGACCGACGCGCCCCGTCTCTGTCCGCCTTGATGTTCGTTTCGACGGCATGCGTTCGCATCGGTTCAGCTTCATTTTCCGTCACCGCGCAGCGACCCACGCCGGTCCCCGGGCAATCCTCCCGCCGATGCTCCGCCTACTCGTAACGCAGGGCCTCGATGGGATCGAGCGAAGCGGCCTTCCAGGCGGGATAGAAGCCGAACGCGACCCCGATGCCCGAACACACGACGAGCCCCGTCAGCGCCCAGTTCCAGGGAAACACCGCGTCGGCCTTGAGGATTCCGGCCACGACATTGCCGCCGCCGACGCCCAGCAGGATGCCCATGACGCCGCCGGCCAGCGAGATGGCGACGGCCTCGATCAGGAACTGCGTCAGGATGCTCTTCTTCCGCGCCCCGATCGATTTCCGGATGCCGATCTCCTTGGTCCGCTCGGTGACGCTGACCAGCATGATGTTCATGATCCCGACCCCGGCCGCCAGGAGCGCGATCCCGCTGATCACGAACGACGCGGCGGCAATCACATCCGCCACCTTCGCAAACGCCGAGATCAGCGAGTCGTTCGAATACAGCTCGAAATCGTTGTCCTCCTCCGGCTTCAGGCCGCGGACGATGCGCATGGCGGTGATGGCTTTCTCGATGGTGTCGTTGTAAACCATCTGGTTCGCCGCCTGCGTGGCGATGTTCACCGTCACCCGCTCGGAGCCAAAATCGTTCAGGTACCGCGTGATCGGTATCATCGCGATCTGGTCCTGGCTTTCGCCGAACTGGCTGCCCTTCACGCCGAAGACGCCGATGACGGTGTAGGTGCGCTCCTTGAGCTTGATGAGCTTGCCCAGCGGGTTCTCGGAGGGAAAGAGGCGGTCGACGATGTCCTGCCCGATGAGGATGAACGGCCGCGCCAGCTCGACGTCGTCCGGCGTGAAGTTGCGCCCCAGGCCGATGGTGTACTGGTTGGCCGTCAGGAAATGTTCGTTGGTGCCGCCGAAGGTCAGTCCCGGCGTCGTCTTGCGGCCGCCGTAGACCGCCTGGGCGCCGCCGTCGCGGTTGAAGACCTTGAGGCACACCACCTCGGCCGTGTCCGCCATGAGCTGCTGATAACGCAGCGCCTGGGCCAGCGTGATGTCGCGCCGCAGCTCGTACCGCCGCCGCTGCGGCCCCTCCCCGCCCCCGCTGACCGGAAACTTCGCGAACTGGAACATGTTCGTGCCCAGGAAACTGATGCCCGTCTCGATCGAATTCCGCAGCGCGGACACCGCCGTCATCACCCCGATCACGGAAAAGACGCCGATCGTGATGCCCGACATGGTCAGGAACGACCGGAGCTTGTTCACCCCCAGCGACCCCAGCGCCATCCGGAGAATCTCGGCGAAATTCATGGCAAGGAATCAGCCGCGGCCCAATTCGCGATCCGGGGTCTGCCCGCGGGACACCCCGGAAACATTGCGGTCAGCCGTGGCGTCCAGGGATGAACTCAGCGGGTAAACCGCTACCGTGCTTGGGCTCATGGTCCGTGTTCTCCGCGTGTTGGGTGGGCCAAAAGATTCTGCGCCAACTCACTCATAACGCAAGGCCACGACCGGATCCAGGCGCGAGGCGCCCCAGGCGGGAGCGAAGCCGGAGATGACCCCGGTGATGACCGACACGGCCATGCTCACGAGGACCAGGTCGGGCGAAAATTCGACCGGGAAACTCGGCGCGGCCTGGCGGACGCCGAGGAACAGCAGGAAGGAGACGACCATGCCGGCTGCGCCGCCGATCAGGCAGATCGAGACCGCCTCGATCAGGAACTGCAGCAGAATGCTCCGCCGCCGCGCCCCGAGCGCCTTGCGGGTGCCGATCTCCTTGGTGCGCTCCTTCACGCTCACGAAGGTGATGTTCATGATGCCGATGGCGCCGACGAACAAGGAGAGCCCCGTGATGAACAGACCCGCGAACGCGATGCCGGACTTGATCGGGTCGAGCTGCGCCTTGAACGCCTGCTGCTCGTTGATCGAGAAATTGTCCCGCTCCCCGGGCAGCTGGCCGCGCACGCGCCGCATCGCGCCGACCAACTCCTCCTTGGCGTCGGCCAGCCGGTTTTTGTCGGTGATCTTCACCCGGAGATCGGCCCCGCGCCGGCTGCCGAAATATTTCTGGTACGCGTTGAGGGGCAGCACCGCCTGGTTGTCGAAGCTGAACAGCCCGAGGAATTCGCCCTGCTTGGCAAAAACGCCGACCACCTGGAACGGGTGCCCGCCGATGATCACGACCTGGTCGAGCGGCGACCCGTCCGGGAACAGCGCCTCGGCCACGTCGTAGCCGAGCACGCAGACCTCGCGGCCCGCGTTGGCCTCCGTGTCGTTGAACAACCGGCCCTCCCGGTAGTCGACGCCGCTGATGCGGGCATAGTCGGCGGTCGTGCCGATGATGTACACGGCGGAGAGCTTGGCGTCGCCGCGCTTCACCGCCGCGCCGCGGCCGAGCACCGGCACGGCGATTTCCAGGAGGCTGTCGGGCGTGCCGGCGATGATCCGGTTCAGCGTGTCGGCGTCGCGCGGACGCAGGCTCGGCCGGTTCGCGTAATTCCACCAGTCCTCCACCCCGCCCCACGGCCACTTCTGCACGTAGAGGACGTCGTCGCCCAGCATGGCCAGGCTGTTCTGGAACCCCGTGTCGATCCCGCGGATGGCGGTGCCCATGAGCGTGACCGCCACGATGCCGATGATGACCCCCAGCGCCGTCAGCACCGACCGCAGCTTGTTCGCCCGGATCTGCGTGACCGCGATGCGGAAGGATTCGATGAACTCGTAGACGAAGCGCCTCATCGGACCGGCCTCAGGCCTGGCGGACGTCGGATTCGATCAGCCCGTCCCGCAGCCGCACGATGCGGCGGGCGTGGCGGGCGATGTCCTCCTCGTGCGTGACCACGATGATGGTGTTGCCCTGCGCGTAGAGCTCCTCGAGCAGCAGCATGATCTCCTCGCCCGTGCGGGAGTCGAGGTTGCCGGTGGGTTCGTCGGCGAGGATGATGGCCGGGTTGTTCACCAGCGCCCGCGCGATGGCCACGCGCTGGCGCTGGCCGCCGGAAAGCTCGTTCGGCTTGTGCTCCATGCGCTCGGCCAGGCCGACGTTCGTCAGCGCCCGCACGGCCCGCTCGCGCCGCAGCTCGGGCGGGACGCCGGCGTAGACCAGCGGCAGCTCGACGTTCTGGAGCGACGACGAGCGCGGCAGCAGGTTGAAGGTCTGGAAGACGAAGCCGATCTCGCGGTTGCGGATGTCGGCGAGCTCGTCGTCCGACATGGTCGAGACGTCCTTGCCGGTGAAGTGGTACCGGCCGCTCGTCGGCGTGTCGAGGCACCCGAGCATGTTCATGAGCGTGGACTTGCCGCTGCCGGACGGGCCCATGATGGCAAGGTATTCGTTCCGGCGGACCGTGAGCGCGACGCCGCGCAGGGCGTGCACGGTCTCTTCGCCCATGCGGTAGAGCTTGGTCACGCCCTCGATCTCGATGACCACCGGACCGGGCTCGCGGTGAACCCGGGCCGACGCGGCGGCGGGAGGAGTGGCGGGAGCGTTCATGGCGGGACGGGACGCGCCCCCGGCGTCACTTGGCGGCCTCCGGCTTCGGCTTCTCGATCGTCACCTTGCTGCCGTCCTTCAGCCGGCGGCTGATCGCGGCGTAGCTGCCGGCGACGACCTCGTCGCCCGCCTTGATCCCGGACTTGATCTCGATCGACGTGTTGTCGGCGATGCCGGTCTCGACCGGCACCTGCCTGACGGTGTCGCCCGTCTTCACGAAGACCACGCGCGGAAGCGTGTCGCGGGTGCGGCGGGCCTCCTCCCGCTCGTTCACGACCTCGAGGTCGTTGCCCGAGCGCTCCTTGGCCTCCTTGGCCCGCGCCTGCTGGAGCTCCTCGGCCGTCTTGCCGCCGGCGGCGCGGACCGTGACGCTCTGGATGGGCACGGCCACGACGTTCTCGACCGTCTCGGTCTCGATGTCGACCGTGGCGCTCATGCCCGGGCGTAGCCGGGCGTCGCGGTCCTTGATGCTGATCTTCACCAGGAAGTTCGTGACCTCGTCCGAGGCCGAGGCGGCCGCCGCCGAGGCGCCCGAGGTGGAGCCGGTGGTGATGGCGGAGCTGCTGATCTCGTGCACGGCGCCGGTGAACTTGCGGCCGGGGAAGGCGTCGACGCTCACCCACGCCCGGTCGCCGACCTTGACGTTGATGATGTCGTTCTCGTTCACCTTCACCCGCACCTCCATGCTGTCGAGATTGGCGATGCGCATGATCTCGGTGCCGGCGAACTGGTTCGTGCCGACCACCCGCTCGCCGACCTCGCTGGTGAGCGAGCTGACGCTGCCGTCCATCGGCGAGTAGATCGTCGTCTTGGCCAGCGAGTCGCGCGCCTGGTAGAGCGAGCCCTCGGTGCGGCGGATCTGGGCCTGCGAGGACTCGAAGTCGGCCTTGGCCACGTCGAAATTGGTCTTGGCCGCCGTGTAGTCGGCGTCGGACACCAGCTTCTTGCCGTAGAGCTCCTGCGCCTGCCGGAAATCCTGCTCCGCCTTCGTCAGGCGGGCCTGGCTGAGCACGCTGGCGGCCCGGGCCGAGGCGAGCGCGGCCTCCTGCTGCTCGAGCTGGGCCTGGTAGAAGTCGGGCTTGATGCGCACCAGCAGGTCGCCCTTCTTCACCGCCTGGCCCTCGATGACCGGGATCTCCACCAGCTCGCCCGCCACCTCCGGGGAGATCTTCACCTCGACCTCCGGCTGGACCTTGCCCGTCGCCGTCACGATGTGGGTGATCGTCTTGATCACCGCCTTTTCCGTCGTCACCGCCACACCCTTGTCCTGCTTGCGTTTGGCCACGACGACCGCGGCGGCCACGAGGACGGCCGCGCCCAGGGCGAGGATGACGTACAGTTTGCGCCGCGATTTCTTCTTGGGCGCAGACAAGGCCGGCGCGCCCGGAGTGGAGGGGACGGACATGGTTTAGCAGGTGTTCGCTGTTATCTGGGTGAAATGGGCGCGCTTGGCCAGCGCTTTACACGGCCGCTTCGGGCGCGCGAGGCGGCGGTCGGACGGGTGTCGACAAGGGCTGGCATACTCCCCACTACACCGGATCGGCACCGGAAGTTGCACCCTTCGCCGCCCCGCCGGGATTTTCGCCGCACCCCGCGGCCGGACGCCCCGCCTACTTCTTCTCGGCCCCCTGCTCCCACGCCAGCGCGGCCCCGACAATCCCGGCATCGTTCTGGAGCCGGGCCGGCACGACCCGGGCCTTGGCCTTGAGGTAGTGGAACCACCGGTCGGATTTTTTGCTGACCCCGCCGCCGATGATGATGAGCTCCGGCGCGCAGAGGCGTTCCACCACGGCCAGGAACTGGTTCACGCGCTTGGCCCAGTCGCGCCAGGAGAGGTCGAGCCGCTTCTTGACGGCGGCGGAGGCGAACCGCTCGATCGGCCGCCCCTGCCACGGGATGTGGCCGAATTCCAGGTTCGGCATCAGCCGGCCCTGGTAAAACAGCGCCGAGCCGATGCCGGTGCCCATCGTGAGCATCAGCACCGAGCCCGGAAAACCGCGTCCGGCGCCGAACTTCATCTCCGCCAGGCCGGCGGCGTCGGCGTCGTTGCAGACGTGCGTGTCGCCGCCGGTCGCCCGGTTGAACCGCGCCGCCAGGTTCAGGCCCTCCCAGTTCTTGCCCAGGTTGCCGACCGGGCCGCTGCGATCGCCGAGCACGATGCCCGGAAAGCCGATGCCCACCGGCCCTCGCCACTGGAAATGCCGGGCGATCTCTCGGGCCGCCGCCAACCCCTCGGCGGTCGGACATGGGGACGTGATCTCCACCCGGTGGCGCTCCGCGAGCAGCCGGCCGGTCTTGGTGTCGACCGGCGCCCCCTTGAAGGCGGACCCCCCGATATCAATGCCGAGAACTTTCATGCGGCCGAACCCTAGGCGGTGACGGCCCGTGAATCACGCGAATTCACGAGCAATCCGGATGCCCGCGGAACATCCGGAAAACACGAAAAGCATACCGGCCAAAACCGGCGCCCGGCGCACCGCGGGAGGCTCACCCGGCGGCTTGGGCCGCCTGGAGTTCGGCGGGGGTCGCGGGACGGACCGCGACCAGTTCCACCTCGAAGTGCAGCTCCTGCCCCGCCAGCGGGTGGTTGGCGTCCAGCACAACCTCTCCGCCCTCGATGGCCAGCACGGTCACGATGGGGTCGCGGGGATCGGGCCCCGTCTGGAACTGGTCGCCCACCTTGACCTCGTCCACCGGCAGCCGTTCCCGCGGGACCTTCTGCACCAGGTCGGCCTCGCGGACGCCATAGGCCCGCTCGGGCGGGACGACGACGGCCCGCTTCTCGCCGGCCGTCATCTGCCGCAGCGGTTCCTCGAGTCCGTCAATGATCTGGCCCGCCCCCTCGACGAAGGGCATCGGCGCCCCGCCCCGGGAGGTGTCCAGGACCCGTCCCCCCGCATCACGCAAGGTGTAGTGAAAGGTGAAGTGTCGCACAGGACCGAGCCTCCCGCCGAAACCCACCGGGGGGAAGCGCGAAATCGCGCCCGCACCAGGATCCTTAGGCCTCCTCCCGGAGCACCGCCAGCGGCGGGTGGTCGCAGATGCCGCGGTTCGAGAGCAGGCCGGTCAGG
Organism: Opitutaceae bacterium; assembly: GCA_016795545.1. Classification (GTDB taxonomy): domain Bacteria; phylum Verrucomicrobiota; class Verrucomicrobiia; order Opitutales; family Opitutaceae; genus Lacunisphaera. Next base: position 609 of record JAEUGX010000008.1, on the reverse strand, counting down.
ACGGTCAGGGCGCTCACCGCCGCCCAGCCGCCGAGCAGGACCGCCGCCGAGGGCGCCACCCCTTTCACGTCGAAGACATAGAAGGCCAGCGCCCAGTTGGCGCCGACGGCGAGGATGGCGCCGACCGCGGCGCCGAGCGTGCCGAGCGCCAGGTATTCAGCCACCATGATGCGGTTCACCTGGGCCTTGGTCGCGCCCAACGTCCGGAGCAGCACACTCTCCCGCACGCGCTGCGAACGGCCGATCAGCACGGCGCCGGCCAGCACGATCGCGCCGGTGACGACCGTGAAGAGCGCCAGGAACTCGACGACGAAGGACGCGCGCGTGTACACGCGGTCGATCGTCTGCATGATCAGCCCGAGGTCGATCGCCGAGACATTGGGGTGCTCGCGCACGACCGCCTGCTGGATCCGGGCGGACAGCTCCGCCGATTCCGCGCGGAGCGCCATGACGTGGAACTTGGGCGCGGCCTCGAGCACGCCTTCGGGAAACACGACGAAGAAATTCGGCTGCATCCGCTGCCAGTCGACGGACCGCAGGCTGCCGACGTGCGTCTTCACCGGCACGCCCTGCACGTCGAACACGATCTCGTCGCCCACCGCGACCTGC
>JAEUGX010000081.1 GCA_016795545.1 Opitutaceae bacterium | reverse complement strand
CCCCAGCGTCAGCCGCTCCGGCCACGCCGGCAGCAGCGCCGCCACCCGCGCCACCTCGGCCGCGGCCGCGCCCGCGCCGGCGCCGGCGGCGAGCCGGTCGCCGTAGGCCGCGAGGGCGTGCGTCTGCGCCTCGTCGAACAGCCGCTCACAGACCGCGCGGGCCTCGCCCAGCGTGCAGCGGACGTGGTTCAGGGTCCGCAGCAGCGGCCACAGCTCCAGCAGGTCCTCCAGGCGGGCGCCCTGCTCCTGGAAGCGCAACAGGGCGCGCTGCAGCCGGGTGTCGACCGGCGCCGGCCCGGCCGTTTCCAGCAGGTCCGTGAACGGCACGCCGCGCGCCGCCAGCAGGCGGGCCAGCCGCAGGTGCGCGGCGTCCGCGCCGGGAAAGATCACCCCGATCCGATCGGCGCCGGCCGCCACCAGCCGGGCCACGTCGGCCGCCACCAGCTCCATCTCGCCGGCGCGGGTCTGGCCCACGAGCACGCGCGCCCGCGCCGCCGCGCCGCCCTCCCCGGTCCAAAGCGCCCCGACCGCGGCGCACGACTCGACATCGTCGGGCTCGTCGACCGGCCGCGCCTCGACGCCGAGGAGCGCGGACCACAGCTCGACCCAGCTCTCGTCGCCGCCCCCGCCGCCGCGGAATTCCGGCTCCGGCAGCGCCACCCGCACGTCGTCCGCGCGCCGGGCGAGGGCCGCCAGGTTGAAGAACTCGCCCCAGGCCTCGGCCGTGAATCCCAGCACAAGCAGGCGGCCGCCCAGCCGCGCCTCCCCCGCGGACACGGCCGCCAACCCGGCGGCCTCGGCCTGGACCGGCGCCAGGGCGTAGTCGTGCATCCGGACCCAATCGGCGAGCTCCGCGAAGATCCCCCGCAGCGGCGCGGTCGGGAAGTCCGCCGCCGTAAAGCCCGCCTTCAGCAGCTCGTCAAAGTCGTCAAGCGCCCGGTCCGGGTCGCTCTGCAGGCTCTTCCACAAACCCCAGGCCGCATCCTCCGGCTGCAGTCCGGCCAGCCGCTCCTCGATCAGGAGACGCAGCCCGAGCAGCAGCAGCTCCCGGCCCATCGCCGGGCGCCGCAGGGGCGAGTCGGGCGCGGCCTGGTCCCGGGCCGCCGCGAGCCACTTCTGCCGCGCGAGGCCCGGGGTCAGGAACTCGACGCCGAGCAGCGGCACGCCTTCGCGCACGCAGCGCAGCTTGCAGGCCGCCGCCTGGCCGCGCGTGGGCACCAGGACATAGTCGCGCCGCAGCCCGGGTGCCGCCCCCAGCCAGGGCCGCACGATCCCGCGCCAAGCCGCCTCCCAGCTGCGGACGAGATGGAGTTCGCACTTTGGTTGCACGCGCGCCGCGATGAACGACCATCCGGCCGCCAAACTCAATCCCGCATCGGATCCGGCGCCGGGGGCAGCCGCAAAAAACCCCCGCGGCGGCCAGGCTCGCGGGGGGCGGGAGGCGGGGGCAGCCGGGCCGTTATTTCTTCGCGGCGAAGATGTACTTCGCGAACTGCGACTTGTGGTGCGCGGCCGCGTTGCGGTGGATGACGTTGGCCTTCACGGCCCGGTCCAGGGCCGAGCTGTAGGCGATCGCGGCGGCCCGGGAGGCCTCGGCGTCGCCGCCGGCGACGGCCTTCTCCACGGCCTTGGCGAGGGACTTCAGGCGGGTCTTGGTCGTCTGGTTGCGCGCCGCATTGCGGGCGGACTTGCGGGCGGCTTTGATAGCGGACTTGGTGTTGGCCATGGTGGTGCGAAAAAGGAGAGGGGCGAAAGACCCAAAATCCCCGGGGTGAGTCAAGGGCTAATTCCTCCCCGCCGACGGGCGCCCCGCGGCGACGTCCCGGTCCTAAACGGGAGCGGGGCGCGCCGCTCGTCGCAGCGCGCCCCGCATGATCAACTAGTTTCGCAGCCGGTAAGCCGGATTCTGTCCGCCGCCCCGGAGGACGGCATGATCTTCATTTCTCTCAGGCACGCCTGGCGGCGCCCCTGCCCGCGACGGTCCCGCTGACGCGGGCCCGGCCACGGATGCGACTAACCCGGGACTGTCCGGCGGGCCGCCGAGTCCCCTATTCAGTCTTGCACCGGATTGGGTTTTTCGTGCCGCCGTCATTGCTTTCGGCGCGGTGGGCTCTTACCCCACCTTTTCACCCTTGCCCGGCGGTTGCCCGCCGAGCGGTCTGATTTTCTGTGACACTGTCCGTCACGGCGCCTTGAAACGCCGCGCCCCCGCTTTCACGGGGAATCCTGCCCGGTGGTGTCCGGACTTTCCTCTCCAGGTTCAAAGAACACCGGAGCGAAGATCTGGCTCCGAAACTAGGACTGCCAATAAACCACGCGACCGCACTGGTCGCAAGTGACAATTTCCTGCCCAGCCCGCGCCTGCACCTCGAGGTGGGTCGGCACCTTGAGGTGGCAGCCGCCGCAGCGCCCGCCGTTGACCGGCACGCACACCGGATGCCCGGGGCGCGCCGCCACCCGGTCGTAGACCTTCAGCTGCGCCGCCGGCACCTCGTTGCGCGCCGCCGCCGCCGCGGCCTGCGCCGTCTGCACGTCCGCCTGCAATTGCTTTTCCCGGTCGCGCATCGTGCGGATCCGGTTCTCGTGGCCGACGATGTTGCGCTTCAGCTCGGCCTCGGCCACGCCGAAGCGCTTTTTCGCCTCGTCGATCTGCAGCATCACCCCGATCTCCTCCTCCTCCAGCCGGGAGATCGCCGCCTCCGTCGACGCAATCTCGTGCGTCAGCGCCTGGTATTCGTCGTTCTTCCGCACCTGCGCCTGCTGGAGCTTGTACTTCGCCGCCTTCTCCTCGGCGCCCTTGATCTCGAGCTCGAGCAGCTTCTTGCGGGACTCCAGCCCGTGCCACTCCGCCTTCGCACTCTCGATCGCCGCCTTCTCCGCCGCAATCTTGGCCTCCACCGCTGCCACCTCGCGCGGCACCGCCGCCAGCTGTTGCTCAAACCCCAGGCGCTTGCTGTCGCGATCCTGTAGGATGAGCAGTTTTTCCAGACTGAACGCGGCCATGTGGGCGCCACATTGCGGCGCGGCTTCCGACGGTCAATGGAATCCCTCCGCCGCAAGGTTTTTGCCCGCTTTTTTTCTCCATTTGCACCCCGATTTCCGCCCGCCGGAGCCCTCCGCTCACGGCGCTTTCCGGCGCCAAAATACAAATATTGCTAATTATTGATCCACAATGATTAAAAATCCAGATTTTGCGCCAGAAAATACCCTGGATTTTGCGGAGAAAAACATTGTGGAAGCCGCTGAATTACGAGACGTTTTTGCATCTTATTTTTCTCCTAGATGTCCGACCACGACGAAGCGACCAACCAAGCTAAAAATGAAGCCGGCGCGGCCGCCTACGATGCCTCCAAGCTCGGCAAGCTCGAGGGCCTCGAGGCCGTCCGAAAGAAGCCCGGCATGTACATCGGCGGCACGGACGAGCGCGCCCTGCACCACTGTGTTTCCGAGGTGCTGGACAATTCCGTCGACGAGCACCTGGCCGGATTCTGCACCCGCATCGAGGTGGTGATCCACGTGGACGGCTCGATCAGCATCCGCGACAACGGCCGCGGGATCCCGGTCGACATCCACCCGCAGTACAAGATTCCCGGCGTCGAGATGGTGCTGACCACGCTGCACTCGGGCGGCAAGTACGGCCAGGGCGGCTACAAGTTCTCCGGCGGCACCCACGGCGTCGGCGCCAAGTGCGTCAACGCCGTCTCCGAGTGGTTCGAGGTCGAGGTGTCCCGCGACGGCAAGATCCACCACATGACTTTCGAGCGGGGCAAGACCACCAAGAAGCTGGAAGTCATCGGCAAGGCCCGCGGCACCGGCACGCTCATCACCTTCAAGCCCGACCCCGAGATCTTCCGGGAGACCACCGTGTTCCAGGCCGACCGCATCGCCCAGCGCCTGCGCGAGCTGGCCTTCCTCAACTCGGGGCTCGAGATCACGTTCACCGACGAGCGCCCCGCGACGCCCAAGACGGAGGCCTATTACTACAAGGACGGCGTGGTCGAGTTCGTGAAGCAGATCAACACGGGCAAAAACCCGCTGCACCCGAAGCCGGTGCGGATCGCCAAGGAGACCCGCACCTCGATCGACGACAAGGAGGTCGAGATCCACGTCGAGGTCGTCCTGCAGTACAACGACAGCTTCAACGACCTGGTGCTCTGTTACACCAACACGATCCATAATCCCGACGGCGGCACCCACCTCTCCGGCTTCCGCAGCGCGCTCACCCGCGCGATCAATCAGTTCGCCAAGGCCAACAATCTCCTCAAGGACAAGGATCCGCAGATCACCGGCGACGACGTGCGCGAGGGCCTCGCCGCCGTCATCTCCATCAAGCACAGCGACCCGAAGTTCGAGTCGCAGACCAAGGTCAAGCTGCTCTCCCCCGAGGTCGAGAGCATCGTCGGCTCCGTCTCCTACGAGGGCCTGATGCTCTACTTCGAGACCAACACGCCCGTCGCCAAGCGCATCGTGGAGAAATCCCTGATGGCCGCCCGCGCCCGCGAGGCCGCCCGCAAGGCCCGCGAGACCATCCGCAAGGGCGCCCTGTCCGGCGGCGGCCTCCCCGGCAAGCTCGCCGATTGCTCGGAAAAGGATCCCGCCGTCTGCGAGCTCTACATCGTCGAGGGCGACTCCGCCGGCGGCTCCGCCAAACAGGGCCGCGACCGCCGCTACCAGGCCATCCTCCCGCTTCGCGGCAAGCTCATCAACTCCGAGAAGGCCCAGCTCGACAAGGTGCTCAACAACGAGGAAATCCGCACCCTCATCACGGCCATCGGCACCGGCATCGGCACCGGCGAGGACGACTCGTCCTTCAACGCCGACAAGGCCCGCTACCATCGCGTCATCATCATGACCGACGCCGATGTGGACGGCTCGCACATCCGCACGCTGCTGCTGACGTTCCTCTACCGGCAGATGAAGGGCATCATCGAGCGGGGCTACGTCTACATCGCCCAGCCGCCCCTCTACAAGATCAAGCGCAAGAAGCGCGAGCAGTACGTCGACAACGACGAACAGCTCAACCGCATCCTGCTCGAGCTGGGCGCCGAGGACATCCTCGTCGCACCCGCCGGCGAGGGCCGGCTGCCGTTCGCCCCCGCCGTGCTCGACCAGGTCGTCGAGATGCTGGCCGCGCTGGAAAAACTCGGCCAGGGCATCACCCGCCACGGCGCCGCGCTGGCCGAATACCTCGACCAGCAGGACAAGGCCACGCACGAGCTGCCGCGCTACATCGCCCGCATCCGCGAGGGCAACAAGGAGTCCCACCAGTTCCTCGCCGACGACAAGGCCCGCGCCGCCTTCATGGCCGCCAATCCCGAGATCGCCCCGGCGCCGGCCAACGGCTCGACCGCCCCGCTCGGCACCCGCCGCGTCACGCTGCACGAGATCTTCGAGGCCACCGAGATGACCAAGCTCATCAAGGCCCTGGCCAAGGCCGGCGTCGACACCTCCTCCTTCGCCCCCTCGAGCGAGCCGCGCTACACCTTCACGGAAAACGCCGGCACCAAGGGCGAGGCCAAGACCGACCTCTTCTCGCCGCTCGACATCATCTCGCAGATCCGCGCCAACGGCCGCAAGGGCCTGTCGATCCAACGCTACAAGGGCCTCGGCGAAATGAACCCGAAGCAGCTCTACGAGACGACGATGGATCCCGACAAGCGCCGCCTGCTCAAGGTGAACATCAACGACGCCGCCAAGGCCGACGCGCTCTTCACCCTGCTCATGGGCGACGAGGTGCCGCCCCGCCGCCAGTTCATCGAGGACAACGCGCTGAACGTCCAGTACCTGGACGTCTAGGCCGCGGGCGAACCGCGGGCATCCAGCAGGCAACCGCCGACCCACCCGCCCCTCCTCCGCTCCGCGCCTTTCTTTTCCCGCCCTTCATTCCCCCGCTTCTTTCCGCCGCATGTACACTGCCAACGAAAAGCTCTCGACCGCCAACATCACCGACATCATGCAGACCGCCTACATCGATTATTCGATGTCGGTCATCATCTCGCGCGCCCTGCCGGATGCGCGGGACGGGCTGAAGCCGGTGCAGCGCCGCATCCTCTACGCGATGCTGCGCGAGGGCCTGCTCCATAACCGCGCCTACGACAAGTGCGCGGGCGTCGTCGGCGAGGTCCTGAAGAACTACCACCCCCACGGCGACGCCTCCGTCTACGACACCCTCGTCCGCCTCGCCCAAAACTGGGTCATGCGCTACCCGCTCATCGACCCGCAGGGCAACTTCGGCTCCGTCGACGGCGACCCGCCGGCCGCCTACCGCTACACCGAGGCCCGCCTGAACGCGATCGCGGAGGAACTGCTCAAGGACATCGAGGAGGAGACCGTCGACTTCGCGCCCAACTACAAGGAGTCGACCACCGAGCCCACCGTCCTCCCCTCCGCCCTGCCGAACCTGCTGATGAACGGGTCGACCGGCATCGCGGTCGGCATGACGACCAACATCCCGCCGCACAACCTCGGCGAAATCATCGACGCCACCTGCGCCATCATCGACCGGCCCGACATCGCCGTCGACGAGCTGGTCAGCCACATCCCCGGACCCGACTTCCCGACCGGCGGCTACATCAACGGCCGCGCCGGCATCAAGTCCTACCTCACCACCGGCCGCGGCATCGTCCGGATGCGCGGCAAGGCCCACACCGAGGAGCTCAAGGGCGGGCTCGAGCAGATCGTCATCACGGAGATCCCCTACAACGTGAACCGCGCCAGCCTCGTGCTGCGCATCGCGGAGCTCGTGCGCGAGAAGGAGATCGACGGCATCCGCGACCTGCGCGACGAGTCCGACGAGAACACGCGCATCGTGGTCGAGCTCAAGCGCGGCGAACAGGCCCAGGTCGTCATCAACCAGCTCTACCAGAAGACCGCCCTCGAATCCTCGTTCGGCGTCATCCTGCTCGCGCTCGACCAGAAGCGGCCGAAGCAGATGAACATCAAGGAGCTCCTGGAGTGCTACATCGACCACCGGCGCGATGTCGTCACCCGCCGCACCCGCTTCCGCCTGCGCCAGGCCGAGGAGCGCGCGCACATCCTCGAGGGCTACATCATCGCCCTCGACAATCTCGACGACTTCGTCCGCATCATCCGCTCTTCCGCCAACCGCGACGAGGCCAAGGTGAAGCTGATGGCGAAGTACCCGCTCTCCGAGCGGCAGACCAACGCCATCCTCGAGCTGCGCCTCTACCAGCTGACCGGCCTCGAGCGCGGCAAGATCGAGGCGGAATACCTCGAGCTGGCCAAGCTCATCGAGGAGCTCCGCGGCATCCTCGCCTCCGAGGCGAAGCTGCTCGCGCTCATCAAGCAGGAACTGCTCGAGCTGCGCGACAAGTACGCCTCGCCTCGCCGCACCGAGATCATCGACGACGCCGGCGACCTGCGCATGGAGGACGTCATCCCCAACGAGGGCTGCGTCATCACCGTCTCCCACCTCGGGTTCATCAAGCGCACGCCCGTCGCCGCCTACCGCGCCCAGAAGCGCGGCGGCAAGGGCGTGATCGGGGCGGAGACCTACGACGAGGATTTCGTCGAGACGCTTTTCACCGCCTCGACCCACGACTTCGTGCTCTACTTCACGAACACCGGCCAGTGCCTGGCCAAGAAGGTCTACGACATCCCCGAGGGCGCCCGCACCGCCAAGGGCAAGTCCGTCTCGAGCTTCCTCCGCCTCAGCCCCGGCGAGAAGATCGCCGCCATGATCTGCGTCCAGGACTTCTCCGACCAGAAACACCTGGTCATGGCCACCAAGAACGGCGTGACCAAGAAGACCAACCTCGGCGACTACGCCAACGCCACCCGCGAGGGCGGCCTCCGCGGCATCAAGCTGGAGGAGGGCGACACCCTCGTCGGCTGCGTGCTCACCAACGGCGAGAACGAGATCGTTCTCGTTTCCTACAAGGGTCAGGCCGTCCGCTTCGCGGAGTCCGACCTGCGCGACCAGGGCCGCGACACCGTCGGCGTCACGGGCATGCGCTTCAAGTACGACGGCGACCACCTCCGCACCATCGAGGTCTGCGACGCCACCGCCCGCCTGCTCGTCGCCCGCGAGGACGGCATCGGCAAGCGCACCCCGTTCGAGGACTACCGGCTCATCTCCCGCGGCGGCACCGGCGTCATCGCCATCGACCTCCCCGAGGACGGCTCCGTCAACGTCGCCGGCGCCCTCAGCGTCCACGACCGCGACGAGGTCATGCTCCTTACCGCCAAGGGCCAGAGCATCCGGACCCGCGTCAGCGAAATCCGCGAAACCGGCCGCGGCGCCAAGGGCGTCAAGCTCGTCAACCTCGAGGAGGGCGACCGCCTGCTGGCCATCGCCCGCATCGTCGAGACCGAGGCGGAGATCGAGGCGAACTCCAATCCCCCGATCGAACCGCCGCCGCCCGCGGTCTAACCCCGGACGCGGCCCCCGCCGCCCCTTCCCCCCCCCCCCGCCAACCCAGGCGCACCCGACGCGGTGCGCCTTATTTTTGGTCATTTAAGCCCCTGCAATACGGCCATCTGTCCCTGAAGATGCCCCGCCTCCGGCCAAATCCACGCCTTCGCCGTCAAAACCTCCCTCCGTGCCGATATAATACCTCCCCCTCCTTTCCCCCTTCCCGACCCCGCCGTTGCCCTCCATGTCCGCCGACCGCCCCACCTCCTCCGAATCCATCCGCCCCATCCGCGAGGGTTTGCTGGCCGGCGCCACGGTCTTTCTCGTCTCCTGCATCGGGCTGGCCTTCGTCTACCACTTCGCCCGCCAGGCCCAGGTCGAATCCGTGCGCGAAGAACTGGCCGCCCTGGCGCGCTCCCTGGCGGTCCAGATCGACGGCGACGCCCACCAGGCCCTGACCTCCCCCGAGCAGATGGGATCGCCGGAACACCTGCGCGCGCTGGCCCCGCTCGTGGCCTTTCACCGCGCCAATCCCCGGCTCTACTATGTCTACACGGCGGTGCTGAAGAACGACGCCATCCACCTCGTCCTCGGCACCGACTACCTGCTCAGTCCGCCGCAAGGCTCCGAGCCGCCCGATCCGATCATGACCCCCTACCAGGGCGACGATCCCGAGTTCCTCGTCGCCCTGCGCGAGGCGCGGGTGGTCACGAACGCGAAGCCCGTGGCCGACGGGCAGGGCACCTTCATGAGCGGCTTCGCCCCGTTTTACGACTCGCAGCACCGGTTTGTCGGCGTCGCGGGAGTCGACATGGAGCTGTCCGACCTCCTCGCCCGCCTCGCGCGCATCCGGTCCATCGCCTACCTGGCGCTCAGCGGCGTCGGCCTGCTCTCCCTGGCGGCCGGCATCATCGTCTGGCGGCTCCGCCGGTCCGCCGCCGCGGCCGCCGCCCGCAGCCTCGCCGCCACGGCCGAGCTGCGCTCCGCCAAGGAACTGGCCGTGGCGGCCAACCAGGCCAAGGGCGCGTTCCTGGCCATGATGAGCCATGAGATCCGCACGCCCATGAACGGCGTCATCGGCATGACCAGCCTCCTGCGCGAAACCCCGCTCGACGCCCAGCAGCTGAGCTACGTCGAGACCATCGAGTCCAGCGGCGACGCCCTGCTCACCATCATCAACGACATCCTCGACTACTCCAAGATCGAGGCCGGCCGCATCGAGCTCGAAAGCGTACCGTTCGACCTGCGCCAGTGCCTCGAGGAGGCGCTCGATCTCTTCGGCGCCGCCGCGGCGGCCAAATCCATCGAGCTCGCCTACTCCATGGAGCCGGAGGTCCCCGCCTGGATCGTCGGCGACGTCACCCGCCTGCGGCAGATCCTGGTCAATCTGGTCGGCAACGCCGTCAAGTTCACCGCCCAAGGCGAGGTGGTCGTCTCCGTCGCCGCCGCAGACGCGGCCAAGGGACTCGAGCTCCGCTTCTCCGTCCGCGACACGGGCATCGGCATTCCCGCCGACCGCCTCGACCGGCTCTTCAAGTCGTTTTCCCAGGTGGACAGCTCCACCTCCCGTAAATACGGCGGCACCGGCCTCGGCCTCGCCATCAGCGAGCGCCTGGCAAGCCTGCTCGGCGGCCGCATGTGGGTGGAAAGCACCGTCGGCCGGGGCTCGACTTTCTCGTTCACCATCCTGACCAAGGCCCACACCGGCCCCGTCCGCGTCAATGTCGGCGCCCGCCAGCCGGCCCTGGAGGGCCTCCGGGTCCTGATCGTCGACGACAACGCCACCAACCGCCAGATCCTGGCCACCCACGCGCGGTCCTGGGGCATGCTGCCGACCGAGGCCGACTCGGGCGCCGCCGCCCTGGCCTTGGTCGAGGGCGGCGCCGTCTTCGACCTCGGGCTCCTCGATCTCAACATGGCCGGGATGCACGGTGACGAGCTGGCCCGCCGGCTCCGCGGCCTCGCGCCCACCGCCCGGCTCCCCCTGTTCCTGCTCAGCTCCACCGGCCGGCAGCCCACCGCCGGCCTCTTCAGCGCCTCCCTAGCCAAGCCGGTCAAGCCCACCCTCCTCCTCGCCGAGCTGGGCCGCCATTTCCATCGCGCCGTGGAGCCCGCGGCGCCCGCCGCGGCCGCCGGCGGCACGACGCCCACCCGCGAACTCGCCGTCCGTTGCCCCCTCCACCTCCTGCTGGCCGAGGACAATCCCGTTAACCTCAAGATCGCCCAGCTCATGCTCGGGCGGCTGGGCTACCGGGTGGTATCGGTCAGCGACGGCCGGGAGGTGCTCGAAGCCCTGGAACGCGCCCGCTTTGACGTCATCCTGATGGATGTCGACATGCCCGAGCTCGACGGCCTCGAGGCCACGCGCCGCATCCGCGCCAGCCGCGCGGATCCGACCCGGCCGTGGATCATCGCCCTGACCGCCAATGCCATGAAGGACGACCGCGAACGGGCCTTCGCCGCCGGCATGAATGACTTTCTCACCAAGCCGTACCTGATCGAGGACCTCGCCCAGTGCCTGGAACGGGCGCACCGGCAGCTCAGCCGAACCTGATTCGCCCCCGCCGGGCCGGCCGCACGCCGCCGCGGCGATCCGCGCCTACTCCGTCCTTGCCAACCGCTGGGGGCCTGAATCTCTTTTGCGCATCCATTCCGCGCATGGCCGTCCGCCTCTCCAGCCTCCTCGCCCCCGACCGCATCCTGCTCTCGCTGCAGAGCACCAAGCGCACCACGGCGCTCAATGAGGTCGCCAAGCTGCTCGAGGGCGATCCCAACGTCGTCAACTTCCAGGGCTTCTACAACGAGCTGCTCGCCCGCGAACGGCTCGACACCACCTGCCTCGGCAACGAGATCGCCCTGCCGCACGCCCGCACCGAACACGTGAAGAAGATCGTCATCGCCGTCGGCCGCAGCGACGCGGGCGTGTTCTTCGAGAACAGCAACCAGAACGTGCGCCTGCTCTTCGTCCTGGGCACCCCCAAGTCCAATCCCGGCGACTACCTCATGCTCGTCGGCTCCCTGTGCCGGCTGATCAAGGAAGGCCCCCAGCGCGAGGCCCTCTTCGCCGCCGCCACGCCCGACGCGTTCATCGCCACCGTCCGGGAGCTGGAAAACAAGATCTTCGGCCCCGAGAAGTAGGCCCGGCCGCGGCCCCGGCCATGCCGGGCTTGCCACCGTCCGCGGTCCGGACAGGATCCCGCCGCAGCGCATGATCCACTCCTTCATCTTCAGCGAGGGCAAACTCGTCGGCCGCGACCTCGAGCTCGAAGCCCTGCGCCTCGTCGTTTCCGACAAGGGGCTCATCGTCTGGGTCGACCTTGACAACCCGACCGACGAGGAGATCAAGGCGGTGCTCGACAGCCTGTTCCACTTCCACCCGCTGGCCATCGAGGACTGCATCACGCCGAGCAGCCTGCCCAAGATCGAGGACTACGAGGACTACCTCTTCATGGTCACCCACGCCGTGGACTTCAACCGGCAGGACAAGTTCGCGACCACGGAACTGGACCTCTTCCTCGGCAAGGAATATCTCGTCACCTTTCACCGCACCCCCCTCCGGTCGGTTTCCACCCTGATCGAGCGCCTGGCCAAGAACGCCAGCCCCGGCCCCCGCGGCCCCGACCGGCTGGCGCACTCGCTGCTCGACCTCCTGGTCGACAACTACGCCCCCATGCTCAGCGAGCTGCACACCGAGCTCGAGGAGATCGAGGAGACCGTGCTCAGCAAGGCGTCCGACCAGAACCTCGTCACCGAGCTCCTGCACGTGCGCGCCGACTTTTCCAAGCTCCGGCAGATCGTGCGGCCGCAGCGCGACATCATCGACCGGCTCACCCGCGGCGACACCAAGATGATCCGCGCCACCCTGCTGCCGTATTTCCGCGACCTGCGCGACAACCTCGCCCGCCTCGAGGAAACGGTCACCGGCTACCACGAGCGCCTGATGATGGCCTTCGATATTTACCTGAACAAGGCGGCCGGCGAGGCCAACGAGGGGATCAAGTTCCTCACCGCGATCACCGCCATCACCATCCCCGTCATGGTGGTCGGCACCTGGTACGGTATGAACTTCGAGCACATGAAGGAGCTGCAGTCCCTTCACGGCTACCAGATCGCGCTCGGCACGACGCTGGTCTTCACCGTGCTCATGGCCGTCTACCTGAAGAAGAAGAAGTGGTTCTGATGCGGATGCCCCCGGACCGCGGATCCCGCCGCCGGAGCTCCTCGTCCCGGGCGTCCGTCTTCCGCCCCCCGAACCCGGACCGCCCATGACCGATTTCCTGCGCGCGCTCGGCTTTCCTCCGTGGGCCTACTGGACCGCGGCGCTGACGGCCCTCGCCGCCTGGCTGGCCGTCGCCGCCTTCCCCTCGCCCGCCGGGTCCTCCGGCTGGTCCCGGCTGCGGCACCCGACGGCATTCGCGCTCCTCCTGCTCGGCGCCATGTTCGCCCTCCGCTGGCCGGCGATTTTTCATTTCCGCCCGGTCAATCCCGACGAGGCCCAGTTCCTCGCCGGCGCCCTCACCATCCTGGCCCGCGGCGAACTCGGGTGGCTCGACGCCACCACCTCCGGCCCGCTGGTCGTCCTGCCCCTGACCCTGCCGGGCCTGCTCGGGACTCCGGTCGACTTTGCCGCCGGCAGGCTGGTCGCGCTCCTGCTGCAGTGGGGCACCGTCGTCCTGGCCTACCTCAGCCTGCGGCACCTCCACGGCGACCGGCCCGCCCGGCTCCTCGTGCTGCCGCTGGCGGCGTTTTATGCCTGCCTCCTGTTCTGGGACTTCGTGCCCTACAGCAGCGAATCCGCGCCGGTGTTCCTCTGCGCCCTCGCCGCCTGGCTCCTGCTGACGGCGTTCTCCGCCGAGGGGCTCGTGACCCGGCGCGCTCGCCTGGCCGCCGGCGGCGGCGTTCTCGGCCTGCTGCCTTTCAGCAAGTTCCAGGTGATCCCACTCGGCGCCGCGCTCGGGAGCGCCGTCCTGACCTGGCTGCTCTTCCAGCCGACGGACCGGCGCCGGAAGCTTGCCGACGCCGCCGGGCTGGCGGCGGGCGTCGTCGCCGGGGCCGGCGGCATGCTGCTGGCTCTCGGAGCCAGCGGCCACGGCGCCGACTTCTACGAGTCCTACTGGGTGCACAACCTGTTTTACGCAGGCGCCGGACGCCTGCCCGACACGTCGCCGCTCGAACTGCTCGCCCACCTCAGCGGATTCTCCTGGGGATTCAGCGCCTTCCAGCTCGGCCTGCTCCTGCTGGTCGCGGTCGGCACCGCCTGCCGGAGCCGCCCCCCTTGGCGCAGCCTCCTGCTGGGCTGGTCGCTGGTCCTGGCCGCGTACCTGGCCGTCGTCGTGCCGGGCCGGCTTTACCCCCACTACCTGCTCTTTCTCCCGCTGCCGCTGGCGCTCCTGGCCGCCATCACCTTCGGCCCGCTCATCGCCCGGAGCCGGCGCCCCGTCCTCTGGTGGACGTTGTTCCTCGGCGTGGGCGCGGGCGCCCCGCTCGTTGACCGCGCGTGGGACCGCCACGACTTGTCCCGGCTCGTGCCGGCGGCTGGGCCGCGCGACCGCGTCGTGGCGTTCATCAACCACGTGAAACGCCCGGGTGACACGCTCGCGATCTGGGGGTGGCGGCCCGAGGTGTATGTTGAGACCCAGCTGCCTCAGGCCACGCGCGAAGCCCTCGCCGAAGCCCAGATCAACGTCCACCCGCAGCGCGATTACTACCGGGCTCGCTTCCTGGCCGACCTTGAGGCCGGCCGGCCGGCCTTCTTCCTCGATGCCACCGGCCCCGCCGACTTCATCCTGCACGACCGCGACCGCTACGGCCACGAGATCTTCCCCGCCCTGCACGACCTGGTCACCCGGTCCTACACTCTGGTCAGCCGACAGGAGCCGCTCCGACTCTACGTCCGGAACGACTTGCTCGCCCGTTAAGCCGGACGCACTCCGGGGAATGGCGGAAGCCGCCCGCTGCATGCTCCCCGCGGTTTTCCGCCGGATCGCCGGCAATCCGGCCCGGGAGGAAATCCACCTTCACGGATCGTAACCCACCACCTTGCCTGAACCCAGCGTGACCTCCAGCCGCCGGCCCAGCTTGAATTCCAGGTTCCGGTAGTCCTCGCCGGCGACCGCCTGGATCGTGCGGATATATTTGTCCGGACCGACCAGCTGGTCGTAAGTGGCTTGGTCGACGCCATTCTCCAGATAATACTGGTCGGCAGCCGCCGCGAGCTGGCGCAGGTTGTTCAGGACGGCTTTCTCCTGCGAGGCCGTGCGCACCTTCTGGAACGCCGGAATCGCCATCGCCGCCATCAGGCCGATCGACGCCGGATTGTACACCGCCATGACCGCCACGTCCTGCTTCAGGGAACGATTCTGGTAGGAACGCACCAGGATGCCTTCCGGCAGGTTGGTGCGAATGCTGACCAGCGGGCGGTCCACCGGCGGCACCAGTGAAACCATCATTTCCAGGACGCGCCGGACCTCGGCCGGCTGCCCGGGGTTGAGTTCCGTGAGCTGCCGGAAGCGCCGGAAGAACCGGGGGCTGACGTAGGCCAGCCCGTTTCCTTCCGCGCCGACCTGCGCCACGGCCTCCGTGAAGGCCGCTTCCCGCGCCAGTCCTCCCTTGCGCTGCAGGCACACGGCGAGGAAACCCGGGGACGTGGCGAAATAGAGCGTCGAGCCCTCGATCGCCAGGACCGGACTGACGTCTTCGATCGGCAGCCGCTGCCTCATCGCGAAGGCCTTCACCCCGCCCTCCTCCCGCATCGCCAGCAGCGGCGAGGCCTGGAGCGCCTTTTCGAGCGCAGGCGCGATACCGTCGATGCCCAGCAGCATCGAGAAATATGGCACCGTCAGGCCGTTCTCCCCCGGCAGCGTCAGGTTCCGCTCCGGGTCGGTCCGCAGCACCAGGACCGAATGCCCCTTCCAGCCCTGGATCAGCCCGAGCAGCGAAATCGCCGCCTTCTCGCCGGCCTGGCGCAGCGCACCCTCCATGAGATTCGACGCCTCTTCGCCGGCGGACTTCCGGACCAGCTCCCGGATGGTGGCGTAGATCTCCGCCAGATCCAGCTCGGCCTCGCTGTAGACGTCCGTGCCGGCCGGCGCCAGGTCGAGCCGCGCAAAGGGCTTCGGCGGCCCGCCGAGCCCCGCCAGCAGCCCGCGCCGTTCGCCGGGCGCATAGACGAACACCCGGTTGCGGAAGTAGCCGGTGCCGTCCGGCACCGAGCTCAGGCCCAGCGCCTTGATGTCCGTGAGCCCGAGGATCCGGGCCATCTCGGCAAAATCCTGCCGGCCGAGGACCGCCGCCTCCGGCTGGATCTTCGCGACTTCGCCGAAAATAGTCTGCAGGTAACCCGCCACCTTCAGGACGTCGCCGTCGACGTCGGCGTAGCCGAATAAAGTGCCGCCCAGCTCGAGCTGGCTGGTCACCGCCCGGAAATGCGGGCTGCGCTCGCTCTCCTTCACCACCTCGACCGTCGCCGGCCGCGGCTTCTCGGCGACAACCGCCGCCGCCTGGGGGGTTTCCTGCTTCCGACAACCGGCCAGCACCAGCGCCGCCGCCAACATTCCCGCCGCAATTCGTGGATGCATGATCTTCAGTAAAGGCCCCCGGCACGGACGAAAAGACCAAAGCCCGCCGCCCGAGGGCTAAAATCTCGCCCTGCCCGCCCCCGTTCATCCAGGATGCCGCCCGTGAATCCGCCCGAGCGCTCCAATGTCCTCGGCGTCGGCGTGTCCGCGCTGACGCTCGACCAGGCCCGCGACCTGGTCCTGGCCGCGCGCGGGCGCCGGCGACGCGGCTACGTATGCCTCGGCACCTCCAACGGCGTGGGCGAGGCGCGCCGCGATCCGTCGCTGCGCGCCATCTTCAACCGCTCCTACCTCACCACCCCCGACGGCATGCCGCTGGTCTGGCTCGGACGCCGGGCCGGGCGCACGGTCACGCGGGTCTACGGTCCCGACCTCATGCTGGCCGTCTGCGACGCCGGCCGGGCCGTCGGCCTGACCCACTACTTCTACGGCGGCGCCCCCGGCGTGGCCGGACTCCTGCACCAGCGCCTGACGGCCCGCTTTCCCGGCCTGCAGGTGGTCGGCACCTTCACGCCGCCCTACCGCCCGCTGTCGGCCGACGAGGCCGCCGCCCTCCGCGCCGACGTCGCCGCCCGCCAACCCGACGTCGTGTGGGTGGGCCTGGGCACCCCGAAGCAGGAGCGCTTCATGGCCGAGTTCGCCCCGACGCTCGACGCCGGGCTGCTGCTCGGCGTGGGCGCCGCCTTCGACTTCCACACCGGCCGCGTGCCCCAGGCCCCGCGCTGGATGCAGCGCGGGGGCCTCGAGTGGCTGTTCCGGCTCGGCGCCGAGCCGCGCCGCCTCTGGCGCCGCTACCTGGTCTACAATCCGCTCTTCGTCCTGCGGACCTGCGCCCAGCTGACCGGACTCAAACGCTACCCGCTCGAACCCTGATCCGCCGCGCCAGCGTCAGCCGCCTCCGAACAGGTCGCCTTGCTGCAACGCCTGCCGCTTCCCGCCGTCGAGCGTGCTCATCTGCAGCAGCCAGGGGATCGTCGCCGACCCGAGCTCGGGCCGGCGCAGCAGCTCCGCCAGCAGCAGCGCCCCGCCCAGCGCGTCATAGAGCGCCGCGTGGTAGAACCGCCGGTCCGGCGGGCAATGCTCCGCCGCCGCCGCGTCCAGCGCGGCTTGGAGCCCCGCCGCCGCCACCAGCACCTCGAGCCGGCCCTCGCCGAGCCCCGGCCGCAGCTGCGGATACAGGCGCCCCGTGTCGATCCACGGCCCCCACTCGGTCGCCATCCGGCCGGGCCGCGCGAAATCGGGCGCGCTGCGCGGGTAGGCCCAGGTCGTCCGGATCAGGTGGTTCTCCGCCTGCGCAAAATGCGCCGCCAGCGGCCCGCTTTCCCGCAGCCGGGCGAAATACTCCCACTCGTCGGCAAACGGCGCCGCCCTCCGCAACACCGCCTCGTCCAGCCGGTGCACCGCCGTGTCCTCCTCCGTGATCCGGCCGGTGGCCCGGCACAGGCGGGTCCGGGTCTCGGCCACTGTCCCGCAGCGCAAGGTCACCACCCCGAACTCCAGGATCCCCGAGGCCGCGCTGCCCTCGAAGTCGATGAAGTGGATCGGCACGTCGGTCCAGTGCATGGTCCCGCAGGCGCCGGCCGGTCCGGAGTCAGCGCCGCCGCTTCCAGTCGGCCGTGATCACCGAGGTGAAGCCGCCGCGCGCCTTCCAGTTGGCCACGATCATGAGCGACCGGGGCTTCAGCGCAGCACCAAGGTCGTCGCAGATCCGGTTCGTCGCCGCCTCGAAGAAGATGCCCTCGTTGCGGAAGGCGTGAAAGTACAGCTTCAGCGACTTCAACTCCACGCACTTCCGGTCCGGCACGTACCGCACCGTGATGTCGGCGAAATCCGGGTGCCCCGTCATCGGGCAGAGCGACGTGAACTCGTGGTGCGTGTGCTCGATCACGTAGTCCCGGTGCGGCGCCGGGTTCGGGAACGTCTCGAGGATCTTCGGGTCGGGCATGGCGGAAAAATGCAGGAGCGCGAGGGATCGGGCTTCAGTCAACGGCAACCGGCTCGGGGTCGTTCTACAACTTAAAACTTATCCCGGAAACCTTAGGTTGCCGTCTCCGAGTACCGCTGCTCGCGGATCACGGTGACCTTGATCGTGCTGGGGTAGTCGAGCTCCTGCTCGATCTTCTGCCGCAGCGTCTTGGCCAGCTGGCAGGCCTGCTCGTCCGTGACGACGCTGGGCTGCACGACGACCCGCACCTCGCGTCCGGCCTGGATCGCGAAGGCCTGCTGCACGCCGGGCATGGTCATCGCCAGCTTCTCCAGGCGGCCGAGCCGCTCCAGGTAGGAAGTCATCGACTCGGCCCGCGCGCCCGGGCGCGATGCGGAGATGGTGTCGGCCAGGATCACCAGACCCGCATAGACGGTCTCCGGCTTGACCTCCTCGTGATGCGCGGCGACGGCGTTCACCACGATCGTGGTCTCGCCGTACCGCCGGATGAAGTCCGCGCCGATCAGCGCGTGGCTGCCCTCGTACTCGCCCTCGATCGACTTGCCGATGTCGTGCAGCAGCCCGGCGCGCTTGGCGACGTTGGGCTCCAGCCCGATCTCCGACGCCAGCATCGAGCACAGCTGCGCCACCTCGATCGAGTGGTCGAGCACGTTTTGGGTGTACGAGAAGCGGAAGCGCAGCTTGCCGAGCAGCTTGATGATCTCGGGATGCAGGCCGGAGATCTTCAGGCGGTCCACGGCCTCCTCCCCGATCTGCGCCACGTGCAGGTCCAGCTCCTGGCGCGCCCGGTTGACGTAGTCCTCGATGCTCGCCGGGTGGATGCGCCCGTCCCGCAGCAGGCCCTCGAGCGCCAGCTTGGCGATTTCGCGGCGCACGGGGTCGAACGACGAGATCAGCACCATCTGCGGCGACTCGTCGATCAGCAGCGTCGTGCCGGTCGCGGCCTCGAACGACTTGATGTTGCGTCCCTCGCGGCCGATGATGCGCCCCTTCATCTCCTCGCTCGGCAGCTGCACGATCGCGGCCGTGATGTCGTTGTTGGGCTTGCTCGCCAGGCGCTGCATCGCCGTGACCAGGATCCGTTTGCCCTCGTGGACCAGCTCCTGCTCCGATTTTTCCAGCAGCTCCTTGCGCAGGGCCCGCAGCTCCTCCTGGCACTCGAAGGTCACCTCCTCCCGCAGCTGCTTGCGGATCTCCTCGCCGTCGAGCGACGCCACCCCCTCCAGCCGCTTGCGGAGGCTCTTCGAGAGGTCCCGCATCGCGTCGCGCGCCTGCTTGATCGCGCTCGCCTCGCGCGCCAGCCGCTCCTGGCGCTGCTCCAGCTGGTAGTCCAGCAGCGCCAGCGACTCCTCGTGCGAGCGGATCTCGCGGAGCATCAGCTCCACCTCGATCTTCCGTCGGTCGAAATCCCGGTTCATCTCCGCCTCGCGGGCCCGGATATCCTCCTCGGCTTGGCTGATCAGCTCCTGCGACGCCACCGCCGCCTCGCGCTTCGCCAGCTCCAGGTGCGCCTGCGCACTCTGCTCCGCCAACCGCCGGGCCTGCCGCATGACAAACCACACCGCCACAAATCCACCCGCCACCCCGACCAGCCCGGCCCCGACCAGCGCCCACAGATACGGCTCCGCCGAGGCGGCGGGAACAACGGACTCGGCGGCTGCGATGACGGTCAACATCTCAGGGGGCGACAACCTACGTACCGTCCCCCCTTTGGCAACACCGCATAAGCCGGTAAGCGATGACCGGAAGCGCGGCTTCTATTGGGCAGCCTGCCGAAGGATCGCCGATCATTTTTCGGTTCCGGAAGCCACGGTCGGTATCGGTTGCTGGAAAGCCGGCAGCGCACCCGACAGCACGTCCTGGATCCGCCCGAGAGCCGCCGCCTCGCCGTCGAACGCGAGCGTTTGCGCGACCACGTAGGCCCAGCGGTGCGCCTGGAGATGACGGAGCCGGTCTACCGACGTGTACCACACCCGCTCGTTGTTCGAAGCCACCACCCGGTCGGCGCCGACAAACCAGTAGGCGAACAATGCCGGCACCTTTACTTTCTCCCCGCGCGGGGTGGTGAATTCGCGCTCGATCCGCAGGATCGTCGCTGGCACCGCCGCCCCGGCCGCCTCGGGCCGGGTGAAGGTGTGTCGTCCCCGACCCTGGATCGTCCATCCCTGTCCGACCAGGCAGAGTTCGGGCCGGTGAATCGACGAGCGGTCCCTCCCGCTCAGCACCACCGACAAGAAAACCTGCTGCCGGCGGTCGTGCAGCGACACGTAGGTCTTGCGCGAGAACCCGGTATCCGCGGGCAACACCTCCCGCTCGACCGCGCTGACCTCCGCCGGCTCCCCCTCCCAATCCACCCCGAGGTAATAAGGCAGCTCCACCGGATTCACCCCGTCCGCCGCCAGCCGAATCCCCACCCGCGGACTCACCTGGATCCCATCCAGCCGGTGCGCCGCCAGCATCACCCCCCCCGCCGCCACCGCCACCACCACCCCAACCCCGATGTCACGTAATACGTGACATTCCCCCTTAGGCCGCATCTCCGGTCCCCGATCTCCCCTCTCCGAAGCCCCATCCTCAAGCTCCGATCGGCTGTCTTCCATCCCCGCTCCCCCCACCCTCCACCGTTGCATGAGTCCGACCGTCAGCTGCACCAATCCGAGCACGATCAGGAAGATCAGGAAGCCGAACCACTCGTGCACGACCGTGCCCGCCTCCTGCCCCTTCCATTCCGCGGCGATGATGATGGCGAAGATTCTGACCACATTGCCGATAAACGCATAGGGGAAGCACAGCAGGCCGATGAAGGCCCGCGCCCACCAGGCGCGGAAATTCAGGTAGCCGATCAGCAGCGACAGCGCCGACAGCGCCATGAGCGAGCGCATGCCCGAGCAGGCCGCGGCGACATCATACTGGTAGCTGCCGTCCGGCGACATCAGCTGGGTGCCGTTGCGGATGACGTCGAGGTCAAGCATCCGCGCCAGCGTGTAGGAGACCTCGATGACCCCGAGCCGCAGGTAGAAGCCCAGGGTGTCGAGCACGTTCAGCGGGATGGCAAACACCATGAACGCCAGCGGAAACGCCGCCGCCCGCCCCCACCGCCGGCCGCCGGCCAGTTCGGCCACACCCCAGACGAAGCAGAGCAGGCCCACGATCGACACCCGCTGCTGCTGCAACGCGTAGCCCAGCAGATGCACCCCCAACCCGCCCGTCATGGCCGCGGTCGCCCGCCATGGAAAATTACGCCCGCCCGCAGCCGGGGGCGTCGGATCCGCCCGCCGCAGGTTTCGCCAGCAGAGCCACACGCTGAGCGCCAGGATCATCCAGCCGTGCTCGCTTTCGGAGGCGGGATTGGACCACTGGTAACCCCACCAGTAGAACAGCGAACGCGAATCGATGTAGCCCAGGTTGGAGTTGCCGAACCCCTGGAAAACCGCCAACCCCGCCGCCGCGCACACCATTCCCGGAATCGAAATCCGGAACCGGGAGGATTCAGCTGCGGCCGCAGGGCTTGCCATGGGCGCCACAAAAACAGGATAACGCGGCCATGCAAAGTTTCTCGTCGTCCGGCCTCGACCGCCGACCGCGCCTGCTGGTCGTGGAGCTTTGGGGCCTGGGTGACGTCGCGCTGGCCGTGCCCTTCCTGCAGCTCGCGGCGCGGCATGCGCGCGTCACGCTGGTCGCGAAACCCCACGCCGAACCGCTGGTGCGGCGTTTCTGTCCCGGGGTGGAGCTGCTGCCGTTCACCGCCCCCTGGACCGCCTTTCGCGGCAAGTACCGGCTCCACCGCTGGCCCTGGCTTGGCCTCGCCGGACTCGTCGCCGGACTGCGCCACCGCCGTTTCGCCGCCGCCGTGTCCGCCCGGCCCGACCCGCGCGACCATGTGCTGCTCGCCGCCGCCGCCGCCGGACTGCGGGCCGGCTTTCCACGGGCGGGCTCGGCGCCGCTGCTGAACCTCGGCCTGCCGCGGCCGGATTCGCCGCACCGTTTCGCCCACTGGCAGGCCCTCGCGACCGCGCTGGGCTGGACCCTGCCGGCGCCCGCCGCCGGTCCCCGCGTCGGCCGCCATGTCGTTATCCACACCGGCGCCGCCCAGCCCACGCGGCAGTGGCCCGCGGACCGGTTCGAGGAAATCGCCGGCCGGCTGCGGCAGGCGGGATGGCAGGTGACCGTGCTCGACGGGCAGTCGGGTGGCCTCGACGATCTGCTCGACGTTCTCGCCACCGCCGACCGTTTCATCGGCAACGATTCCGGTCCCGGCCACCTCGCCGCGTTGTCAGGCGTGCCGACCTTCACGATCATCGGCTCGCACCCGCCCGGGAGCTTCCATCCCATCCATCCCCACGCCGCCTGGATCGAGGGTGACCCCTGCCCGTTCAAGCCGTGCAAGGACCGCTGCCGGTTCGCCGAACCCCACTGCATCCGCAGCATCAGCGTCGACCAGGCCTGGAAGCAGCTCGCCCCGTGGCTGGCGGCGCCGGCCGGCGTCCGCGGCGCGCAGGAGCACCCCCCCCGGTCCTAGCCGCCGAGGGCCGTGCGATAGACCGCCACCGTCTCGCGCGCGCACCGCTCCCACGAGAAAAGCGCGGCCCGTTCCCGGCCCCGCTGCCGCCAGCCGGCGGCGTCCCGCCGCACGGCGTCGAGCGCCGCGCGCCACGGGCCGGTCTCGAGCTCCACCAGCGGCGCGGCGTCGCCCACCACTTCCGGCAGGCTGGCCCGCGGGGAACAGATCACCGGGCACCCCGCCGCCATCGCCTCGAGCGGCGGGAGGCCGAAACCTTCGTAAAGGCTCGGGAACAACAGGGCCGTCGCCCGGCCGTAGAGCCAGCGCAGGACCGCATCCGATCGATGCCCGAGGTAGATCCAGCCGGGAGGCGGCGCGCCCTCCCGCGCCACGCCCGGCCAGCGCGCCCCCACGATCACCAGCGGCGGCAGCGCCGGCCCCGCCGACAGCCACAGCGTGCGCAGGAACGCGAGGTTCTTGCCGGGCTCGAGCGAGCCGACGAACAGGCAGAACTCGTCCGGCAGGCCCAACACCGCCTCCTCCCGGTCCGCCAAGGTCGCCGCCAGGTGCACCACCTCGAGCTTGGCCGCCGGCAGGCCGAGCAGCGCCATGGCTTCGTCCGCCGTGAACCGGCTGATGCAGATGACGCGGTCCGCCGCCGCCAGCCGCCGCAGCCGCCGGATGCCGGCCCGGCGGTGCCAGCGGCGGAATCGCCCGGGCTGGCGCAGGAGCGCGAGATCGCAGAGGGTCGCGACATGCCGCGGACCGCGGACCAGCGGCAGGAGCGGACCGTAGGTGTGATGCACCAGGTCCGCCTGCCGCATTCGCGCCGGGGCCACCCAGGGTGCCCAGACCAGCTCGCGCCACGCCGTGCGCAGCGCGCGGCCCGGCTGGGCGTAGCCCAGGTTCTCCACCGCCCAAGCCAGCTCGCGCACCTCCACCCCCGGGTCGGCCGCCGCCGCCAGGCCGCCGCGGAGCCCGGCGACGTAGCGCGCCACGCCGGCCCGGCTGGCATAGAGCGGATTGGTGTCGAGCGCGACGCGCATCGGGACCTTCCTTAGCGCAAGCGGAACCGAAGGACAGCAAATTTGCCCCCGAGCAAAGGCTTTCATTCGCCAACCCATCTGTGCAATGTTCCCCGTCGTGCCCAAGCCCCGTGCTCCGCTGCAAAACATCCTGTGGCTGGTCGGCGAACGGGCGGGCCGCGCCCTCGTCACCGCCACGGTCCTCGGCGTGGTGGCTCGCCACCTGGAGCCCGCCGGATTCGGGCAGCTGAATTTCGCCGTCGCGGTCGCCGCTATCGCCGCCGCCCTGGCCAACCTCGGGCTCGAGGGCGTCGTGGTCGACGAGCTGATCCGCCGGCCCGCCCAGGCCGGGGCCGTGCTGGGCACCGCGCTCCGCCTGCGCCTGGCGGCCGGCCTCGCCACCGCCGCCTTGCTCGGCGGGCTGGCCGCGCTCGCGACCCCCGCCGACGCCCCGGTGGTGGCGATCGTGGCCCTCGGACTGGCGTTCCAGCCGGCGGACGTGATCGACCTCTGGTTCCAGCGGCATCTCGAGTCGCGCCGGACGGCGGTGGCCCGCCTCGTCGGCATCTGCGCCGGGGCGACGCTCAAGCTCTGGCTGGCCGCCGCCGGCGCGCCCCTGGCCGCCTTCGCCTGGGCCCAGGTCGCCGACGTGGCTTTCATCGCCGCCGCCCTGGCCTGGGCGGTGCGGCGGTCGCCGCACCCCACCGGACCCTGGACGTGGGACCCCGGCCTCGCGCGGCAGCTGTGGCGCCGGGGCGCGCCGCTGGCGGTGGCGACCCTCGCGGTCGCGTTCGCCCTGCGGCTGGACCAGCTGCTGGTGCGCGGCTGGCTGGGCGAACACGACGCCGGGATCTATTTCGCGGCGGTCCGGCTCGTGGACATGATCCTGTTCGCGGGCGCGGCCATGTCGCTGAGCCTGTTTCCCGCGCTATCGGCGAGCCGCGCGGCCTCGCCCGGGGAATTCGCCGCGCGGCTGCAGGCCCAGTTCGACGCCCTCTCGGCGCTGGGCTGGATCGCCGGGCTCGGCTGCACGCTCGCCGGACCGCTGGTCATCCGCCTGCTCTACGGACCCGCCTACGCCGGCGCGGCGGATGCCCTGGCCGTGCTCGGCTGGGCCGCGCTGGTCGCGCTCAATGCCAACGTGCGGTGGAATTTCATCCTGCTGGCCGCCCCCGTGACCCTCAACCTGGCGGCCGCCGCGCTGCACGCCGCCACGTTGCTCGCCCTCGCGGCCGCGCTGCTGCCGCGCCTCGGCCTGGCGGGCGCGGCCTGGTCGCTGCTGGCCGCCAACCTGGCGAGCGGACTGGCCACCAGCTTCCTCTTCCCGCCCCTCCGGCCCTGCGCGGCCGCCCAGGCGCGGGGCCTGCTCATCCTCTTTACACCGGCGCGCTGGCGCGGTTTGCTCGCCCAGTTCCAGGCGCGGCCCGCCGCGGCCCCGCCGCCCCCATGAACCTGGATTACTCCCGGCACTACGCCCAATTCCATCCCGACGCCCCCGCGCACCGGAACGGCCTGCGGCTGCTCCACCAGCGGCTGCTCGCCCCGCATCTGCCGGCCGACCGCACCGCCGCGATCCTGGACGTCGGCTGCGGCCGGGGATATGCCATGCAGGACGTGGCCGCGCTGGGCTACACCGCGGTCACGGGGATCGACATCGACCCCGGCCAGGTCGCGTACGCGCGGAGCCAGGGCCTGGACGTCACCCGGGTCGAGGACACCGCCGCCCACCTGAACGCGCGGCCGGGGGCCTACGCGGTGGTGCTGCTGATGGACGTACTCGAGCACCTGCCCCGCCCCGCGCAGCCCGCCCTCCTGCAGGCCGTGGCCCGCAGCCTGCGGCCCGGCGGCACGCTCGTCTGCACGGTGCCCAACGCCGGCTCGGCGATCGCGAGCTTCTGGCTGTTCAACGACTACACCCACCAGCAGAGCTTCACCGCGGACAGCCTCACGTTCCTCCTCGAGCAATCGGGACTGGCGGAGGTGAGGTGCGCCGGCGTCGAATTCGAGCGCCGGCCGCGCTTCCTCTTCTGGCTGCCGACGCCGCGCACGGTCGCCTGGTGGCTGCGCCGCCTCCTGCGCTGCCGCCAGCGCGCCGTGTACGTGGCGGAGCTCGGCTGGCAACGCGGCCGCGCCGTGGTCCTGACGCCCAACCTGCTGGCGGTGGCCGTCAAGGCGGGATGAGCCGGATCACGGTCAGCTACGACGTCTTCGACACGGTGGTCACCCGGGC
Organism: Opitutaceae bacterium; assembly: GCA_016795545.1. GTDB lineage: Bacteria > Verrucomicrobiota > Verrucomicrobiia > Opitutales > Opitutaceae > Lacunisphaera. The sequence goes on along the minus strand of JAEUGX010000081.1, from coordinate 50,879 downwards.
GTTCGCCCACCCCCGCGATGTCTTCGTGCATGTCGGCGACCTCCTGCGCCAGCGGGCCGCGAGCCCGCTGGACGCGCTGGCCTTCGCCCGGGCCCGCTGGGAATCCGAGCTCGCGGCGCGGCGGCTCTCGCCCTGGACGGAGGTGCTGCTCGACGACATCTACCGCCAGCTGGCCGCGCGGCTCGGGTGGAGCGAGGCGGCCGCGCTCGCCGCCCGGGACCTGGAACTGGAGGTCGAGTCACGCCACCTGCGCGGCGTGCCCTTCATGCGGCCGGTGATCGCGGCCGACCGCGCCGAGGCGGGCCGGGTGCTGTTCATCTCCGACATGTACCTGCCCGCCGCGATCCTCCGCGGCTGGCTGATCCGCGAGGGAGTCATGGCGGAGTCCGACGCCGTGTTCGTGTCGGGCGAGGGCCGGGCGAACAAGAATTCGGGCCAGCTGTTCCACGTCGTCGCCCGCGAGACCGGGGCCAGCCCCGGCGCCTGGCGCCACGCAGGCGACCATCCGGTGGCCGACGTGGCCAAGCCGCGGGAACTCGGCCTGTCCGCCCGGCATCTGACCCACGCGCACCTGACGCGCCGCGAGCAGCGGGCGCGCGGCACCACCGGCGAGTTCGCCGTCACCTGGCGGTCGCTGCTGGCGGGCGCCATGCGGCTGGCGCGGCTCGAGAGGGCGCCCGCGGCGGACCGGGCCGGGGTGCTCTGGGACTCCGGCACCACGGTGGCCGGCCCGCTGTTCTACGGATTCGTCCGCTGGGTCCTCGCCGAGGCCGGGCGGCGCGGCGTCCGCCGGCTCTATTTCCTGGCGCGCGACGGCCAGATCTTCTGGCGCATCGCCCGCGCGATCCTGGAAGCCGAGCCCCAGCCGGTCGAGTGCCACTACCTGCAGGCCTCGCGCGTGCTGTTCACCGGTCCGGCCGAGCTGCGCGATCCCGCGGCGCTGCGCCGGCTGGTGGCGCCGGCGGTCCCGTTCCATTCGCTGCGTCAGGCCCTGCTGCCGCTCGGGCTCGACGAGGCCTGGGGCACCGCCCGCCTGCCGCCGGCCTTCCGCGCGCTCGACTGGGAGGCGAACCTGGAACCGGCCCAGCGCGCGGCGCTGGCCGACTGGCTGCTCGACCCGGCGCGCCGCCCCGAGCTCGAGGCGGCCGCGCAACGCCGCGCCGGGCAGGCTCGCGCCTACCTCCACGCGGCCGGGCTCCGCGCCGGCGAACCGGTGGCGGTCGTCGACGCCGGCTGGTTCGGCACCATCCAGCGCAGCCTCGAGCACATCCTCGGCGACGGCTCCGCGCCCGCCCCGCTGCGGGGATTCTACGTCGGGCTCATGGCCCACGACGCGCGGCGGTTCGCCGGCGAGGCGCTCGGCTACACGAACCGGTTCGCCCCGCTCCCGCTCCTCCGCGAGGAGTCGCACAAGGTGCTCATCGAGCTCATGGCCCAGGGCGACCACGGGCAGGCCGCCGGGTTCGAGGAGCGCGGCGGCCGCTGGACCGTGCGGCTGCAGGACACCGGGCCGGTGAACCTGGCGGAAGTCCGCCTGCTCCAGGAAGCCGCCCTGGCCTTCACCCACCGCGCCTTGGCCACGGCGACGGTCGCCGCCGCGCCGGAGGCAGATTTCGCCCGCGCCGTCATCGGAATTTACCGCGATTTCCACGACCGTCCGGAGCCGCGCGAGGCGGAGGTGTGGGGCTCGCTGCCGCACTCGGACCAGTACTACGAGCAGCGTCACGCCACCCTGTGCGCCGAACTGGGATTCGGCGCCACGATCGCCGCCCTGCTCGACCACCGGAAACGCCCCCCGCACTGGTGGATCGCCGGCCAGGCCACGCTCCGCCATCCGCTGCCGCTGCAGGCCTTCCGCCTGGCCAAGCGCGGCTGGTGGCGCCTGCGCGGCCGGGCGGAATAAACGTTTTCCGCTCCGCCGCCCCGGTGCGGGCGCGGACCCGGAGCGGCCGCGTCACTCCGGATGCAGCCCGAGGGCCTGGACCGGTCCGCGCCGGTACATGGCCCAGGCCGGCCCGCGTTGGGTCGCCGACGCGCCGGCCACGGCGCCCAGGCCGCGCACGGCGGAGCGCAGCGCCATGGGCGCCGAGCGCTCGAGGCTGAGCGCGCGCCGGGCATGGTAGGCCGCGAGCACCGCAAAACCTTCCCGCCGGCATTGGTCGGCGCAGGCCAGGCAGCAGGCGGCCGGCGAGTCGCCGGTCCCCGGAAAATCCGCCGGTCCCTCCGCCCTACCCGCCCGGCGCCGGGCCGTGCGCAGGCGGATGGCGCAACGCTGGCGCTCGATCGCGGCGGCGTGCTCCACCGTCGCCTGGCCGGCGTGCCGGCGGTACTGCAGCAGCACTTCCGGCACGGCCCCCAGCCCGTACCGCGCGGAGGCCCGCGCCAGGAAATCGAAGTCGGCCGCCAGCGGGAATTCGGCGCGGTAGGGCAGCGCCGCGAACACGGCGCGGCGGCCGGTGTAGGCCGGCGTCACGACCGGACACGCGTATGGCAGGTAACGATGCTGCTCCTCGGCCGACGCGAGCGAAAATTCGGCGCCCGTCACCCGCCCGGCGGCATCGATCGTCTCCGCCCGCGAGCCGACCAGCCCCGCCGTCCGATGCTGCCGGAGCCACTCGACCTGGCGCTCGAGGCGCGCCGGCAGCATCCGGTCGTCGTGGTCGAGCAGGGCGATGAACTCGCCCTGCGCCGCCGCCACGCCCGCGTTGTGGCCGGCGGGGATGCCGGCGTTGGCGGGCAGACGCAGCAGGCGGAGCCGCGGGTCGCGCCCCGCCTCGCCGAGGACGTCCGGGTCCAGCCCGGCGCCGTTGTCGACCAGCAGCAGCTCGAGGTCGCGCCAGGCCTGCGCCCACACGCTGTCGATCGCCGGGCGCAGGAAGGGCGTGGCGCGGTGCGTCACCATCAGCACGGTTACGGCGGGCATGGCGCCATCCCATGGTCCGGCGCGGCGCGAGGCAAGGCGGGTTTGCGTCCGCGCCGCTCCGGAGTTGCGCCGGCGCGGCCGCCGGGCTGTGCTGGCCGCCATGGATCCGCGCCTGCGCACCCTGCTTGTCGGGCTCGCCGCCTCCGCCCTCGCGGGCTGGGTCGGGGTGGCGTTGGCGCAGGAGCAGCATTTCCTCGCCACCGTGTCCGCGGGCCTGAGCGTGTGGGCCGTGTTGTCGTGGACCCGCGGCCCCCTGGCGGAAGCCTGGCTGCTCGGTTTCCTGGTGTTCGGCTACGTCATCGGCAGCCGCGGATTCGCCCAGTTCATGCCCGTGCCCGGCCTGCCGCTCTTCTGCGGCGAGCTCGGCCTGGCGGCCGTCACCGCCCTCGCCCTGCTGCGCGGCGCCATGCGCCGCGCGCTGCCCTGGCAGCCCGACTGGATCAACGGCCTGCTCCTGCTCTGGCTGGTCGTGGGTGCGGGCCGGGTCGGCTGGGACGTCCGGATCTTCGGCTTCGTCGCCCTGCGCGACTTCGCCATGGTCTACTACGCGTTGTATTGCTTCGCGACCCAGGCCATCGCCCGGCATGAGCCCTCGCGGCGGATGTTCGGGCTCGTCCTGCACGTCACTTTCGGCCTGCTTCCCGTCACCGGGGTGCTGGCGGTGGCCTTCCCCGACTTCTTCCTCCGCAATTTCCTGGTGAACGGCGTACCGCTCATCTATTATAAGGGCGACCTGCTGGCGACCTTCCTTTTCGCCGGCTTCATCTACCTGGTGCCGAAGGCCTCGTTCAACTGGGTCCGCGACTGGTGGCGGCTGCTGCTGGCGCTGGCCTCGCTGGCCCAGGGTGTCTCCCTGCTCTCCCGCGCCGGCATGTTAGGGCTCGGGGTCGGCCTCGGCTGCCTCGCCCTCGGCCGGCGGTGGCTGCCCACCCGGATCCTGGCCACCGCCGGCGCCGCCGGGCTGCTGGCGGTCGTGATCGTCTCCCTCGCGCAGCGCACCGACTTCACCCAGACCAAGGCCTACGGACTCTACGAGCATCTCGTCTCGATCGTCGACTTCGAGGGCCGCGGCGGCTACCGCAACGAGGAGAGCGTGGACAGCGGTGACAACAACCGCTTCCGGCTGGTGTGGTGGAAGACGCTGACGGAGGAGACGCTGACCCAGTCGCCGGTCTTCGGGCTCGGTTTCGGCTACGACCTCGCGAAAGGCTTCCTGCTCGCCTACAATCCGCTCATGGCCGACGACTTCACCGCCCGGAGCCCCCACAGCATCGTCTTCAGCACGCTTGGGCGGATGGGCCTGCTCGGCCTCGCCATCCTCGCGGCGTTCCTGGTCGCGATCGCCGCCGAGGTGTGGGCGGTCGCCCACCGGACCCGCCAGGATCCCGCGGCCGAGGAGGCGCTCACGCTGCACGCGATGGGCGCGGTGGTGCTCGTCAGCGCCTGCTTCGGCGTCGTGCTCGAGGGCCCGATGGGCGCGATCCCCTACTGGATCCTGCTGGGGCTGGCGCACCACGCCGCGACGCGCCGCCCCACTGCGCCATTGCCAGCCGCCGGCCCGGGTGTTTAGTCGGGCTCTCCCAATCCGTGAAGCTCGCCCGCGTCCTCGATCTCGGCAGTTTTTTCAAGCTCACCACCCGTGAGCGCTTCGACTGGATCACGCCCTCCGCCCTGATCGTCCTCTGCCTGTTCGGGGTCTTCTTCATCTACAGCGCCCAGCTCGCGACCGACCAGCACCAGTGGGTCCAGCAGCTGGTCTGGCTCGCGCTCGGCGCCGTCATCTACGTCGCCACCGCGCTCATCGACTATCGCCTGTGGCTTAAGTGGGCCCACTTCATCTACCTGCTGGCCCTCGTGCTCCTGATCGCCGTGCTGATTCCCGGCATCGGCAGCGTCAAGATGGGCGCCCAGCGCTGGCTCGACTTCGGCCCCGCCTCGTTCCAGCCGTCGGAATTCGCCAAGGTGGCCGTCCTCGTCGCCACCGCCGCCATCCTCACCGGCTCGCGGCTGGGCACCGTCCGCGATTCGCTGCAAACGCTTGTAAAATTGGCCCTTGCGGTGGGCATCCCCATGCTGTTGATAATCGCCGAACCCGACCTCGGCAGTGCCCTTGTCATTCCCCCGATGGTCTTTGCCATGCTGTATGTCTCCAATCTCTCGATGCGTTTCTTCGCCGGCGCCCTGGGTGTCTTCGCCCTGCTCGTCGGCGCGGTCGCCCTCGATGTCTGGAGATATGCCAATTTCCTCGAGGAAAACAACTTAAACGCGTCCGCCAGCAAGGGCGCCTATGAGCCGCACTCGTGGCTGCCGCTGCACGACTACCAGCGGAACCGCATCCTGGCATTTGCGATGCCGGACAAGATCGACCCGATGGGCATCGGTTGGAACAGCCGGCAGTCGCTGATCTCGGTCGGTTCGGGCGGGCTGGTCGGCAAGGGCTGGACGGAAGGCACGCAGGCCAAGCTCGGGTACCTGCCGCGCAGCGTGGCGCACAACGATTTCATCTTCTCCGTCATCGCGGAGGAAAAGGGTTTTTTGGGAAGCATCACCGTCATCGGACTGTTTGGCGTGGTGTTGTGGAACGGACTGCGGATCGCCGGGCTCGCCCGCGACCGTTTCGGCGCCCTCCTGGCGCTGGGAGTCACGGTGCTCATGACCGTGCACGTGTTCGTCAACATCGCCATGACCATCGGCCTGGTGCCGGTTAAAGGCATACCGCTTCCCTTCATCAGCTACGGCGGCACTTTCGTGCTCAGCTGCTGCTTGCTGCAAGGACTGGTCCAAAGCGTCTATCGTTTTCGGAGGGACTTCTAAGATGAGTCACCTGCCACCCGATATTGACCGCTCTGCCGGAATCTCCTGCGCGCAGCCCGCTGGCCACCGGTGCCCCGTGTCTACAACCACCCGGGACCACCCCAAACATGAACGACCAGCCATCCAATGCCGGCTCCTCCCAGGACGCCGCCTCACGTTATGAAGAGGAACTCGCGAATCCTCCCCCGCAGAAGCATAGCGAGCCTCTGACCGCCGAGCAGCTGCGCAACGAATCCAAGGAGCGGGCCGCCAACCGGCCCATCCTCCAGAAGATCCTCAGCATCTTCCGCAAGGAAAAGGGCACCTTCCGCGAACTTGTCATCAACTCGGAGCCGCTTGAAAAGCGCGTCGCGCTGCTGGTCGACGGCACCCTGGACCGCTTCGAGATCGAGCGTGATTCCGACAACCGGATGGTGGGCGGCATCTATAAGGGCCGCATCAAGAACCTCGACCCGGGCCTCAAGGCCGCCTTCGTCGACATCGGTTACAACAAAAACGCGTTCCTGCACTACTGGGACATGCTGCCGGCCGCCGCCGACTCCTCCGTCGAGGTGGTGCGCGTCAACAAGAAGAAGGACACCGGTCCGCGCGGGGCCGCGCCGACGGTCAAGGACATCCCCCAGCTCTACCCGCCGGGCACCGACATCGTCATCCAGGTCACCAAGGGACCCATCGGCACCAAGGGTCCCCGCACCACCACCAACCTCTCCCTGCCGGGACGTTACCTGATCCTCACCCCGTACTCCGACGGCTGCGGCATCTCCCGCAAGATCGAGGACCCCCAGGAGCGCAAGCGGCTCAAGCAGCTGATCAACGAGCTGACCATTCCCGAGGGCATGGGCGTGATCGTCCGCACTGCGGGCGAGGGCAAGAAGGCCCGGTACTTCGTCCGCGACCTTCACCTGCTGCTCACCAAGTGGCAGGAGATCTCGCGCAAGATGGAGTCCGACCGCGCGCCGGCCTGCCTGTACCAGGAGCCCGACATCGTCGAGCGCACCGTGCGCGACTTCCTCACGGAGGACATCGACCGCGTGCTCATCGACAACGAGGACGACTACAAGCGCACCCTCGAGCTCGTCTCGCAGATCTCCACCCGCTCCCGCGGCAAGATCGCGTGGTACAAGGAGTCCATCCCGGTCTTCGAGCGCTACAACATCGAGCGCCAGATCGAGCAGACCTTCCAACGCCGCGTCACGCTGCCCTCGGGCGGCGAGATCGTGATCGACGAGACCGAGGCGCTCATCTCGATCGACGTCAACACCGGCTCCCACAAGTCGCGTTCCGGCGACGAGAAGAACACGATCTTCCAGGTGAACATGGAAGCCGCGGCCGAGATCGCGCGCCAGATCCGGCTGCGCAACATCGGCGGCCTCGTGATCATGGACTTCATCGACATGAAGGAGCGCCGGCACCGCAACGCCGTCTACGAGAAAATGGTGGCGCTGATGTCGGAGGACAAAGCCAAGACCCACATCCTGCCCATCTCGCAGCTCGGCATCATGCAGATGACGCGCCAGCGCCAGCAGGAGTCGCTCTCGGCCAACATCTACACCGCCTGTCCGTACTGCCGCGGCCGCGGCATCGTGAAGAGCGCCACGACGATGTCCGTCGAGCTCCAGCGCAAGCTCTCCTCCGTCGCCCGCCGGCTGCAAGGCCGCAAGGACGGCAAGGAGTACGCCCTCCGCATCCACGTCCACCCGTCGATCCTCGAGCGCCTGCGCTCCGAGGATGCCGACCTGCTCGTGCGCATGGAGAAGATCTTCGGCGTCAAGCTGGCCTTCCGCGCCGACCCCAACTACCACGTCGAGAACTTCAAGATCATCAACGCGAACACGAACGAGGAATACCGGTGAGATTGGTTCGAGGGGTTAATTCTGTTTCCCGAGACCCGGCCCGACACGGCCGGGTCTTTCATTAGGCGCCGGGCTCCGTCCGGATCGGGGACCTCCCGTTTCACCCTACTCCCTCCAACGCCGGCAGATCCGCTGACCAAACCGCCGGACTACGCACCGCCTTTCGCCGCCGAGCCAACGAGTGCCAAGCCGGAATTCGGCGCTCGCTTTCAAGTTGCCGAAGTCGGAGGCTGACCTTTGCCCGGATTCCATGCCCCACCGCATCCTGCTGGCCGAAGACCAAAACGACAACCGCGCGATTGTGCGCGGGGTGCTGGAGGAGCACGGCTTCGAGGTGGCGGAGGCTTCTGATGGGATCTTAGCGCTGCAGGCCCTGCTGGAGGCGCCGTTTGACGCGGTCATCACCGATATCCTGATGCCGCGAATGGACGGCTACCGGCTTTGCCATGAAATCCGGCACCATCCGCGACTGCGGTCGCTGCCGATCATCATCTACAGCGCCACCTACACCTCGGCGGCGGACGAGCAGTTGTCCCTCGACCTCGGGGCCGACCGATTCTTGCGCAAGCCGGCGAGCGGCCCGGAGCTGATTCGCACGCTGCGGGAGTTGCTGAGTGATCGGCATCGGATCACGCCGCCCGTCACGTGCGAGCTGGGCGAATTGGGCGCGATGCACCAATACAGCCAGGGTCTGGTGAACAAGCTGGAGAACCGCAGCCTGCAGCTTGAAAAACAGGCGCTGGCACTGCGTGCCAGCGAACTCCGCAGCCGGCAGGTCTTCAACGCCGCCAACGACGCCATGTTCCTCGTTTCGCTGGACGATCAGGGCCGGCCCGACCGGGTGGTGGACGCGAACGAAGCGGCCGCGGATCTACTGGGCTACTCACACGAGGAATTGCTCGACCGGCCGGTGCATGAACTGGAGGTGACGGAGGGGGGAGAGCCGACAATCGCAGCCTTATCCGACCGCCTGAGCCGGGAGAAGCGGCTGGTCTTCGAGCGCACGCTAAAGTCCAAGGACGGCCGGCGCATCCCGACGGAGCTGAGCGTGCGGTCGTTTCCGGCCGACCAAGGGCAGATGGTGATCGCCGCGGCCCGCGACATCACGGAGCGAAAAAAGGCCGAAGAGGCGCAGCGGCGGAACGCGCAGCAGTTGCGCGACATCCTGGACAGCCTGTTTGCGTTCGTCGGGCTGCTATCTTTGGACGGCATTCTGCTGGAAGTGAATCGCGCCCCGCTTGAGGCCGGCGGCGTAAAGCGCGAGGAGGTCATCGGGGTATATTTCCCGCAGACCTATTGGTGGTCGCATTCCCCCGAGGTGCAGATGCAGCTCAAGGACACTCTGGCGCGGGCCGTCCGGGGCGAGTTCATTAGGTATGATGTCGCGATCCGGGTGGCCGGCGGCCGGGAAATGATCGTGGATTTTGCCGTGAGCCCGCTGCGGGAGGAGGGCGGAAGAGTCAGCCAGCTCGTGGCCACGGCGGTGGACATCACCGAGCGCAAGAAGCTGGAGCAGCAGTTCCTGCGCGCGCAGCGCATGGATGCAATCGGCACGCTGGCGAGTGGCGTGGCGCACGATCTGAACAATATCCTGGCACCGATGCTCATGGGCGCGGGCTTGCTGAAGAACAAGCTCACGAGCGAGCGGGAACAAGCGATCCTGAGCATCATCGAAAACGGGGCGCAGCGGGGCGCCGGCATCATCCGGCAACTGCTCACGTTCAGCCGGGGCACCGAGGCCGCGCGCAACCCGGTGCAGCTCCGTCATGTGATCAACGACATGGTGCATCTGGCGCAGGAGACTTTTCCGAGAAACCTGGAGCTGATACGGACGGTGCCGGCAGATTTATGGTCGGTGAAGGCCGATCCGACGCAGTTGCACCAGGTGCTGATGAACCTCTGCGTGAATGCCCGGGACGCGATGCCGAACGGAGGCAAGCTTACGCTGTCGGCGGAAAATGTTCGCCTCACGGAGAACCAGGCCAGGTTGAATCCGCAGGCCAAACCGGGACCCTACGTCGTGTTGACGGTTGCAGACACGGGAGAGGGCATCCCCCAGGCGATCATCGAGCGCATTTTTGATCCGTTCTTCACGACGAAACCGGAGGGCAAAGGCACCGGGCTCGGCTTGTCCACGGTGCTGGCCATCGCGAAGAACCACGGGGGATTCGTGACGGTTTACAGCGAACCGGGCAAAGGCAGTGTCTTCAAGGTTTACCTGCCGGCGGCGGAGACGCCCGAGCCAACGGTCGCGGCGGTTGCAACCGATGCGCCGCGGGGCAATGGTGAACTGCTGCTCCTCGTGGATGACGAACCGGGACTCCGCGAGGCAACTCGCCTGGTGCTGGAAGAGAATGGCTATCGGGTTCTCACCGCAACGAACGGCGAGGAGGGCGTGCGCGAATTTCTGGCGCGACGCGACGACGTGCGCGCTGTCGTCACCGACATGATGATGCCTGTGATGGGTGGCGTGGATATGATCCGGACCATCCGCCTCGTGGCCGAACGGCTGCCGATTTTGGGAATGAGCGGCATGGATGAAACCGAACGGCGGGACGAATTGGCGGCCATGGGCGTTCGGGAAGTCTTGGTGAAGCCCTGCGAGCCAAGGCTGCTGCTGCGGGCCCTTCACGCCGCCCTGAAGGCCAATGGATCGTGAACGCCGTCTTGCCGTTGCCGCACGGGATTTATGCCAGTGTCGCATCGAAGCATTGTCCGCATGGCACTGGAAAGCGCCCGCTTTGATCCCTGAATTCTTGTCGCTATCCCAAAGAATCCGTTCGCTCGGAAATCATTGCCACCTACAGCGTGGCACCAGCTGTGGGCGGATTGCGGAAACTTGCCCCAAAGGGCTGCTCACGCTTTGCTTGTGCCAATGGACCTGTCGATCGAACCGGTGATTCCGGTGATCACGCTCGGTTGCCGCATCTATGCGGGGCTGCTGACGCGGGCGCATAACCGGCTCTCGATGGTGCCGCACTTGGAATAGCATACCGATCGGAGTAGCATCAATGATGGGATAATCTTCACGTTCACGCTCAAGAACATGAATGAAGGACCGTAGTTGACTCACGCGAAGACGCAAAGAGATGCGCCCCAGGCAAACTGCCCCACTGCCGTCAAACGCCTGAGCTGGACGCGGCAGAACCTGGTGTGAGCGCAATGGGTGACAAATCATGACGTGGGCTTGGTCTCAACACCGTGCTCAAACCCGAAAAGCCCGGCGGGGTTTTGCCGGGAGCACACGGGTTCGCCCGACGGGGCTCGGGGGACGAATGGGCAATGCAGGCCTCGACTGGGACCCTCGGGCCCGCCGGCCTGCAACCGCAAAACTTCCCTGCGATCCGCGTTGCCACGGCGGCGGTCGGTTGCAAGGAATTATCCGCCGGTCGGCGATTTCATGGACGTCAAAGAAGCTTACCTTGTCCTTGAACTTGAACTCGGGGCCCCGCGCTCCGCGGTGGACGAGGCTTACTGCCGCCTGATCGATCACTGGCATCCCGATCGCGCCGCCGCCCGCGGCCCGGCGGCTGCCGCCGAAGCGCCCCGCCGGGTCCAGGCCATCAACGAGGCCTACCATATCCTCGCCAAGGTCGCCCCGGCCGTCGCGCCGCCCGCAACCTCCACCCCGACGGGCGGCAGCCGCCTCCGGCTGTCCCCGCTGGTGCCCGATCAACCGGCACCCACGCGCCCCCCGCCGCCGAAACCGCCACCCCCCGTTCCCGTCGCCCCACCGCCCCCGCCGCCTCCCCCGCCTCCTCCACCGCCGCCGGCCCCACCGCCGCCGCCGGCCCCGCCCAACCCGCCTGTGCCGGCGCCATCGACGCCGCCTCCCGCACCGGCGGCGGCAGCCGCAGCGCCCGGTGCCCCGGCGGAACCGCCCGCGGATTTTTTGCGCAAGGCGATGGCGGTGTACGACACCCTCTTCCCGCCGGGATCGTCGCACCGTCGCTACGGCCCGCTGATCCTGGGTGGCGCCCTGCTCTTCCTCCTCCTGCTCGGCAAGTGCGCGTTCTCGTCCTCGGACGACGGCCGGCGGCGGATCCCGGACCCGGCCAAGACCGGACGCCTGGTCGTGAAATCCAACGTCGCCGGGGCCACCGTTTCCGCGGAGCAGCTCGACGCCCGGAACCCCCGCGACGAGGGCCACGGCAGCGGCAGCGTCGACCAGGCCCTGTCCGGCCTGCCGCCGGGCCGCTACGCCCTCACCCTCCGCGCCGAGGGCTGGCCGAACACCACCGGCGAGGCCACCCTCGAAGCCGGGCGCACGACCGAGCTGACCGTCAATTTCAAGAGCGGCTCGCTGCACCTCACCTCCGACCCGGAGGGCGCCACCGTACGGCAGCGCGGCACCGCGCTCGGCCGCACCCCGCTGCACCTGCCCCACCTGCCGCCGGGCGAATGCGAGCTGCAGCTCGAAATCCCGGGCTGGCCGGTCGCCTCGTTCAAGACCGTCATCACCGCAGGCGGGGAAGCCACCGGCAACGTGCGCCTGCCCCACGGCCGGCTGGTGGTGACCTCCGTCCCCGCCGGCGCCGCGGTCGTGTCGGGCAAACGCACTCTGGGACAGACCCCGCTGACCCTCGAACGTTTCCCGGCCGGCAGCGGAAAGCTCAGCCTCCAGGCGAAGGATTTCCCGCCGCTCGAGGTTCCGATCGTCCTGGAGGACCAGGGTGAGGCGAAAATCGACACCGAACTGGGCACAGCCTTCCCGCTGCTCGATCCGGCGGCGCTGCTCCAGGCCGTGTGGGTGCCCGACAACCCGAACCGCGGCGCGCCGACCATCGACGGCGTCACCGGCCCTTTCCAGCCGCGCAACGGCATCGTGCGCAACCTCCACCGGAAACGGCTCTACGAGGGCTGGCTGCGCAAGACGTACCGCTACCGCGCGGTCGTGAAGAGCTACAACCGGACCAGCGGCGAGATCGAGTTCGTCGAGCAGCAGAGCGACCTGGCCAAATACCGCGTGGTCGCGTTTCTCTCCGCCGAGGCCCGCAACCATCCGGAAATCACCGCGCGGCTCGTCAAGGACGCCACCTTCACTTTCTACGGCCGCCTCAGCGCCGCCGAGGAGGCGCGCTGGGTGGCGCGCGTCATCCAGTTTGAGTTTACCGGGGTCGAACCGCTACGGGACGGCAGCTGATGTGTGGGGGGGATTGGGAACCACAGCCCAGCCTCGCCTTATCACATATCTTCCCAACCTCACCGCCATGCTTCTGTTCCGTGTGTTCCGCGGGCCAGGCGGGGTTGTAAGTTTTACGGGCGAGCTGGACCGCCGCGGCGCGGGCTTGGCGGCTGGATTTCCGGTCTTCCTGATTTCCTGAGTCCCGGACAGGATAGGGCCTGGCCACTCTGATCCTGCTCAGACCGAGTCCCAGGCGCGCGTGGCCACGGGGTCGCGGCCTTCGTCGAACTCGATGTGGTCGATCACGGTCTCGATCGGCTTGCCCGTGAGGCCGCTGTCGCGGATGCGCTGGGGCAGGACGGCGGAGCGTTCGTCGCGCCAGCCGAGCTTGAGCAGGAAACGATTCCACATGTGGCATTCCTCGTCACTGCGCGGCGTGCCGTAGGCCTGGGCCCAGGCGAGGATTTCCTCGTCGGTGCCGCCGGCCAGCGTGCGTTCGCGCAGGTCGGCATAACGCACGCCCAGGAAGCGGCAGCAGCGACCGTCCAGCACGTAGAATTGCGCGTCGCCCAGGTTGGCCTGGTACTCGGCCGGCAGCTGGCCCGCCGCGTGGAGCCGGATCTTGTCGAGCATCCGGCCGAAATAGACGAGGCGACCTACCTTCGCGTAACAGCTGCGCAAACCAGGAACGTGGGGCATGATCGCAGCATCCGATCAACGGGCGGCGAGGCCAGCCGAAATCCGGTGTGCTGCCCCGGCGGCAGGGGAACTGCAGCGGGCGGCAAACTGAGGCGGCGGAAGGTTTGAGCGCTCCACCCTCCCCTCCCCGGCACCCCCCAAGCCGGACCGGGAGCGCAAAAAAAGCGGCGGGGCCTGAGCCCCGCCGCGATGCGTCAAGACCTCCGTCAAGGTCCGATCAAAGTCTCCAGTTGATGCCGAAGTTGGCCGTCCACCAGTAGTGCTCGGTCGCCGCCTGGCGGTTCGGGAAGCCGCCGTACTCGTCCAGGGGTTCCTCGCCGAGGTTGATGACGTCGGCGAAGAGCGACAGGTGCTTGTTCAACCGGTAGCTGACCTTCGCGTCGATGATGGAGCGCTTGGCCTGGTAGGTGTCGGCGTTCACGGTGTCGCCGAAGCCGGTCAGGAAGGGGCCCGTGAAGCCGTAGGCCACGCGCGCCTCGATCCGGTACTTCTCATAGAAGAGCTGGATGTTGTAGAGCTTGTCCGACTGTGAGGCGAACGGCAGCTTCTCGCCGGGCCGCGTCGGCAGGCGCTCCATGGAGTCCACCAGCGTGAAGTTGGCGCCGAAGCCAAGGCCGTCGAACGGCGCCGGAAGCTTGGTGAACTGCTGCTGGTAGTTGAACTCGATGCCAGTGACCCGGCCCTTCTCGGCATTCAGCGGCTTGGTGTAGTTGAGCGACGAGAAGTTCAGGCCCTCGAAGACCCCGTTGCGCACGTTGAACTGGTAGGTGTAGATCGGGTTCTTGATGTCCTTGTGGAAGGCGCCGACCGAGAGAATGCCGGTCTGCTGGAAGTAGTACTCGGCGCTGAGGTCGAAGTTGCGCGACTCGTACGCCTTGAGGTCCGGGTTGCCGTCCGTGACGCTGCCGATGTAGGTGTTGCCGCCCGGGACGTCGGGGTCGACGCCGTAGCTGAACGTGCGGCGGATGCCGATGCGGTTGTACGGCGGCCGACCGATGGTGTTGGTGTACGCGAAGTGGAATTGCAGGTGTTTATCCACGACATACTTCGCGTGCAGGCCGGGCAGGTAGTGGGTGTACTGCCCGTCGCCTTTGTACAGCCGCGGCGGCTGCACCACGCCGAGGACGGTCGCGTTCTCGACTCCCGTGACCTTGACCTTGGTGTCCTCCATGCGGACACCGGCGAGGATCGAGAGCTTGCTGGTGACGTCCACCTTCGCCATCGCATAGGCGGCGTACTGCTCCTCCATGATGCGGAAGAAGTTCGCGAACGAGTCCGATTCCGAGACCGCCAGGTTCAGCGGGAAGAAGTTCGGATGCGCCGCCCGGAAATTGTCAAGTTCGGCGAAGTTGAGCCGGCGGGTCATCGTGAAATAGCCGCCCATGTGCTCGTGCGCGGGCAGGGTCAGCTCGGGATACTGGCTCAGGTTGAAGAGATTGCCGATGTAGTTGCGGTTCGAGCGATCCCAGCCCTTCTTGTGGTAGAAGCCCTTACCGCCGATCTGCCAGAAGCCGTTGCGGCCGAAGAACAGGCGCTCGCGCTTGAGGTTGAGCGACCCCTGCTGGATCTCCTCGTACATGTCGTCGGAACGCACGTTGAGGTCGCGCATCGGGTAGATCGCCATGTCGTAGAAGCGCGCCTCGGTCGGGGTCACCTTCCAGGTCGGGTTGCTGATGTCGATTTCGCTCTGGAGGTTCGCGGCGGTGCGGAAGCGCCAGTCGACGCGGGCCGGGACCTTGGTGCCGGTGTCGCCAAGCGACAGCGTGTAGTCGACCTGCGTCGCGCCGGCGTCGAACTTGTGCTTGCCGCCGAACGAGTAGTTGTAGATGCGCTGCATCTGCACGTAGTGGCGGTACTCGATCGACATGCGGCCCCCGGTGAAGCGGGCCGTCGTGTCCGTGAAGCTGGCCGGGAACGCCGTGCGGAAAAACTCGAAGTTGTTGCGGTCGCGGCCCTCGTCGTCCTTGAAGTAGTTGAGCGACGTGCGCAGGAAGAACTGGTGGTCGTCGTTCGGCCGGAACTCGAGGTTCACGTTCGCACCCCGCCGCCAGCGCTGCACGTCGTAGTAGTAGAGGTCCTGGGCCTCCGGGAAGTAGATGTTCGCGCCGGCTCCGGACGCCGCCGCCGGGAACCATTCGCTGCCGCCGGAACGGCGGTTCGAGATGTAGTGCCGGAAGCTGTAGCTGGCGCCGGCCAGGATGCCCCACTTGCCGCCGCCGAACTGCGTGGCGCCGGTGATGCTGCCCGCGTAGGGCGTGTTCTTGCCGAACTCGCTCTTGGGGCCGTTGAAGTGCCCGCCCGACACCATGCCGCGCAGGAAGGGCTCCGGCTGGTCGAAGGCGCTGGCCGTGGTGATGTTGACCGACGCGCCGACCGCCTGGGCGTCGCGATCGGGAGTGACGGCCTTGATGACCTCGATGCTGCTGATCAGGTCGGCCGGCACCGCGTCCATCGACGTGCCGCGGCTGTCGCCCTGGGGCGAGCCGACCGCGAGGTCGTTGATGGTGACGTTGTTGAGGGAGGGATCGATGCCACGCACGACGATGAAGCGGCCTTCGTTCTGGTCGATCTGCGCGTACACGCCGGGCAGGCGGCGGACCGCCTCGGCGGCGTTGCCGTCGGGCAACTTGCCCGCACTGTCGGCAGAAACGATATCCACGATGCTATCAGAAAAGCGCTTCTGCTGGAGCGCTTTCGCCTGGCCCTCGCGGGTGCCGGAAACGACAAACTTGCCCAACTGCAGCACCTCGGAGCCCATGTCCAGGTTGAGGCGGGTCTCGCCGGCATCGGTCACGATGACCTGCTGCTTCACCTCGTCGTAGCCGATGTAGGACACGACCACGGTGTGTTCGCCCGCCGGGACGTTGCGCAGGGCGAACTCGCCGTTGGTCAGCGTCGTGGTCCGGCGGTCCAGGTCCGGGATCGAGACCGAGGCGCTCGCCAGGTAAGTGTTGGTGTTGACATCGCGCACGCGGCCGACGACCTCGCCGGCCACGGCCGAGTTGGCGGCCGCCAGGCAGGCAAGCGCGGCCAGGGTGGATCCGAGGCGGCGGGCGAGCCCGGCGAGCAGTGACGGAGCGGTCTGCGGAACTGAGAACGACCGGGCGCCCAGGCAGGGCGCGGTCGGAGGCAGGCTGCGGCCGTTTGACGCGGGGACATCAAGCGGAGCGGAGGTGGCGTGGTGGCACATGGGTGAAACGAGACGGGATTTCTTGGCTCTCGCTCGGCCGCCGGCTGGCGGCAGAACGGAAGGTGGGTCACACAGCAAGAGCCTCCGCCTCCGCGGTTCGTTTACATCGATCCCAAGAAATCCGGATATTTTCGCCCAAGCCCGGGCGGGATTTACAATCCTGCCGGGGCGCGACCGCAGCCTACCAGCGCCAGTTGATCCCGAAGTTCGCCGTCCACCAATACCACTCGGTCGCGGAGTTCCGCCAGGGAAAGCCGGCGTATTCGTCCAGGGGCTGCTCGGTGAGATTGATCACGTTGCCGAACACCGTGACGTGCTCGTTCAGGCGGTAGCTGACCTTGGCGTCCAGGGTGCGCCGGGCCGCCTGGTAGGCGTCGCTGTTCACGCTCGAGCCGAAGGTCAGCACGTAGGCGCCGGTGTACGTGTAGGCGAGCCGGGCCTCGACCCGGTACTTTTCATAAAAGAGCGCGATGTTGCCGATCTTCTCGGCCTGCTTGGCGAACGGCAGCCGCTCCCCCGGGCGGGTGGGCAGCGTCTCGGATGAATTGGCGTAGGTGAAATTGACGCCGAAGCCGAAGCCGTCGAGGGGCGACGGCAGCATGGTCAGCTGCTGCTGGTAGTTGAACTCGACCCCGGAGATGCGGCCGCGGTCGGCGTTGAGGGGTTTGGTGTAGGCCAGCGAAGAAAACGCCAGCCCCTCGTAAACCGTGTTCCGCAAGACCAGGTTGTGCTCGAAGATCGGGTGGCGGACCTCCTTGAGGAAGGCCCCGACCGAAAAGATGCCCGTGTGCTGGAAGTAATACTCCGCCGCGACGTCGAAGTTCATCGACTCGTAGGGCTGCAGGTCCGGGTTGTTGTCCGTCAGCGTGCCCGTGTAGACGGCCGGCCCGCCGGCGGTCGTATCCAGGACGTAGTTGAACGAGCGCGTCGCGCCGATGTCCGCGTAAGCCGGCCGCCCGATCGTGTTCGTCCAGGCCGCGCGCAGCAGCCAGTTTTTCCCCGGCGAGAACCGCGCGTGCACTCCCGGCAGGAGATTGGTGTAGCGGCCGGAACCGCGGTACGGCTGGGGCCCGAGCCAGACGCCGTCGCGCACGGGCAGCTCGATGCCGCTGACCTTGACCCGGGTGTCCTCGATCCGGAAGCCCGCGAGCACCGACCACGCGCCGAGCTCGATGCGGGCCATCGCGTAGCCGGCCAGCAGCTCCTCGTCGATGTCGAAGTGATTGGCGTAGGAGTTGGCGGCCGAAGTGGTCTCGGCGAACGTGAAGTACTCCGGGTGATCGCGCAGGAAACGCTGCACCTTCGCAAAGTCGATGCGCCGGGTCATCGGAAAACCGCCCTCCAGGATCGTCCGCGGCTCCGCGCTCAGGTCGAACTGGTCGAGCGTGAAGCCCGTGCTCGTCGGCAGGTAGTCCCGGTTCTCGCGCATCCAGCCCTTGTGGCGCCACAGGTATTTCCCGCCGACCTGCCAGAATCCCCGGTGCCCGAAGAACTCCCGGTCCCCCTTCAGGTTGGCGACCGCATGGTAGAGGTCCTCGAACTGGTCGTCGGAGCGGACGAGCACCCGCCGCAGCGGGTAGTTGGCCAGGTTGTAGTACTGCGGCTCCGGCGTCACCTTCCAGTAAGGCGGCGCCAGGTCGATCTCGCTGGCCAGGTTGGCGAGGGTGCGGAACTGCCAGTCGATCCGCTCGGGCACGCGGATGCCGGTGTCGCCGAAGGCCAGCGAGTAATCGAGCGTGAGGTCGCCGCCCAGCTGGTTGCGGCCGCCCACCGCATAGTTGTTGATCCGGTGCTTCTGCACGTAGTGCCGGTACTCGATGGACGAGCGGCCGCCCGCGAACTGCGCCGTCGTGGCGGTGTAGCTCGCCGGGTACGGCGTGCGGAAGAACTCGAAACCGTCCAGGTCGCGCCCCTCGTCGTCCTTGAAGGAATTCCCGATCAGCCGCAGGAAATAGACGTTCGCGTCGTCGGGCCGATATTCGAGCGTGGCGTTCATACCCTGACGCCAGCGCTGGACGTCGTAATAGAACAGCGACTGCGTGTCGGGGAAGTAGATGTCGGCGCCGGGGCCGGACGGGGCCGCCGGCCACCAGCTGCCGCCGCCGGACCGCCGGTTGGAGATGTAGTGCCGGTAGCTGTAGCTCACGCCCGCCACGAGGCCCCATTTGCCGCCGCCGAACTGCGTGCCGAACGTGGCGCTGGCGCTGCGCGGACCGTCCCGGCCGGGGCCGCTGAAATACCCGCCGGCCAGCGTGCCGTACGCGAACGGGTCGGGGCGGTCAAAGGCGCTCGGCGTCACGATGTTGATCGACGCGCCGACGGCCTGCGCGTCCATGTCGGGCGTGACCGCCTTGATCACCTCGATGCGGCTGATGAGGTCGGCGGGCACCGCGTCCATCTGCGCGCCGCGGTTGCCCCCGCCCGGCGAACCGATGGGCAGCCCGTTCATCGTGATGTTGTTCAGGTTGGCGTCGATGCCGCGCACGACGATGAAACGGCCCTCGTTCTGGTCGATCTCGGCGAAAACCCCCGGCAGCCGGCGCACCGCCTCGGCCGCGTTGCCGTCCGGCAGCTTGCCCGCGCTGTCGGCGGAGACCACGTCCATCACGCTGTCCGCCATCCGCTTCTGCTGCAGCGCCCGGGCCTGGCCGCCGCGCTCGCCGGCCACCACGTACTTGCCCAGCTTCACGACGTCGCTGCCGAGCTCGACCTCGACGCGCGCCTCGCCGTCCGGGGCCACCGTCACGACCCGGCTGGCCTCCGGGTAGCCCAGGTGCGACACCAGCAGGGTGTGCCGGCCCGCCCGCACGTTGCCGAACGCGAACTCGCCGCCGGCCTGCGTCGTCGTCTGCCGGCCGAGCTCGACCAGCGTCACCGCCACATTGGCCAGGTAGGTGTTGGTCGCGGCGTCGCGCACGCGGCCGGCGACCCCGCCGAACCCCGACGCCGCCGGCGCGGCGGGCGGCGCAGGGGCCGGCCCCGCGACCGGCGCGACGGGAGCCTCGCGCTCGTCACGCCGCCGGACGACGAAGGCGCCGTTGGTGGTGTCCTCCGACGCCTCCAGCCCCGTGTCGCGCAGCATGAGCTCCAGGGCCTCGTGGGCCGTGTAGGTGCCGACGACCGCGTTGGTCCGCACATCCCGGGCGGCGACCGTGCCGACCAGCAGGCCGCGGCTCGCCTGCTCGGAGAAAAGCTTGAGCGTCCGGCCCGCCGGGCCGGAGGGGACATTAAACGGCACGCGCGCCCCTTCCTCCGCCCGCCCCGCGCCGGCGGCGCCGAGCCCGAGCCAGAAGCCGGCCAGCGCCAGCAGGATCCTCCAGGCCGGCCGCCAGCCTACAGGCGGCGCCGGCCGGGACAGCACCGCCTGCCTTTGCCCTCCGGACCGGGTGGCCTCGCGGCGGTCTGCTTCGGCCGTCAACCGGGCGCGGCCCGGGCCGGTTGCAGGACGCTGGTCCATGGGAAAGGTGACATGAATGTTGAGCCGGAGAAACCTGTTCCTTCTTGGGGGTGGAAAAGACGGGTCCCAGCCAGAGTCTCAGGTCCGCCGATGCGTTTACAGATATTTTTTCGGATTGGAAAAAAGCCGCTTCGCCAGGAAATTGATTCGACAAACCGCCGGTTCGACAAGGACATTGCGTCAAGCCCGTCCCCCGTGAGCACGCCGCGCCCCGCCCCCGAATCGAGCAGCCCGACCGAGCACGCCCGCTGGTTCGCGCAGCAGGTCCAGCCGCACGAGGCGGCGATCCGGGGCTACCTGCGGCACCGGTTCCCGTCCGTGGACACGGACGACGTCGTCCAGGAATCCTACCTCAAGCTGCTGCGGATCCGGGCCACCGGCCGCATCGCCTCGGCCAAGGCGTATTTTTTCTCCGTGGCGCAAAACACTGCGCGCAAGCTGTTCCGGCGGCGGCAGCAGCTTTATGCGGAGGTCCCCGTAAACGAATTGCCGGACTGGCGGGTCATGGAAGGAGAACCCGATGCCGCCGAAGCCACCAACGCCCGCCAGCGCCTTGAGCTCGCCGCCCGCGCGGTCGACCGGCTGCCGCAGCGCTGCCGCGAGATCGTCCAGCTCGCCATCGTGCACGGCCTGTCCAACGCCGAGATCGCGGAGCGCCTCGGCCTTTCCGAGGCGACGGTCCGCGTGCAGAAGGCCCGCGCCATCCGCAAGTGCGCGCATTTCCTGCGGCAGAAAGGAGAGATCGCGTGAGCCTTGATAAATCCCCGTCCGGGTCCGCGCCGGGCTCCGCCGCGGCCATCGAGGAAGCCGCCGCCGAGTGGCTGGACCGTCGCGGCGCCCCGCTCGACGCCGAGGACGAGGCCCGCTTCCGCCGCTGGCGGGAGGCCGACCCGGCCCACGCCGCCGCCTACGCCCGGCTCGAGCAGGCCTGGACGCTGCTCAACGAGCCGCGCCGCCGCGGGCAGGGCGCCGCCCTGGCCCGGGCCCTCGACACCCTCGCCGGCGCGCGCCGCCGCCGATTCGCCTTCGTCGGCGCCGCCGGCCTCGCGGCCGCGGCGCTGGCGGTCGGATTGTTCGTCACCCGGCCGCCCGAACCCGCCGCCGACGACGCCCCGTCCACCATTGTCGTCCGGCCCGACCGCCGCACGCTGCCCGACGGCTCGGTCGTCGAGCTCAAGGCGGGCGCCCGGATCGACGTCGCCTTCACCCCCGAGCAGCGCACCGTGCGGCTGCCGCTCGGCGAGGCCATGTTCCACGTGACCAAGAACCCCGCGCGCCCCTTCGTGGTCGTCGCCGGCGGGCTCGAGGTGAAGGCCGTCGGCACCGCCTTCACCGTCCGCAACGGCGGCACCGAGGTCGGCGTCCTCGTGACGGAGGGCCTCGTTTCGGTCGGCCAGCCCGCGCCGCCCGCCGACGCCGCCGGCCCCGTCCTGCTCTCGGCCGGCGACCGGGTCATCCTGGCCTCCGGCCACCCCGTCGTGCGCGAACGGCTGTCGGCCTCCGCCATCGAGCAGGAGCTCGCCTGGCGCGGCAAGCGCGTCGAGTTCACCGGCACGCCACTGGCCGAGGCCGTGGAGCTCTTCAACGGCCACAACCGCCTGCAGCTGGCGATCGCCGACCCCGCACTCGACGACCTGCAGCTCACGGGCATTTTCTGGGCCGACGACCCCGAGGGCTTCGTCCGCCTGCTCGAAAGCGGCATGGGCATCCGGGCCCGCCGCTCGCCGGAGCTGATCACCCTGCGGCGGCAGTAAGCCGGCGCGGCCGCCTCACGCCGGCGGCGGCCAGGCGGCGCCCCGCAGCTCGGGCGGCAGCTCCGTCGGGTCGCTGGGGTAGTAGAGGCTCATGTTCCCGACCTCCGCGGGCTCCAGCTCCTTCTCCGGCGCGCCCACGATCAGCCAGAGCGTCTCCGCGCCGGTGTCGTTGAAGATCTGCCGGACCACGGACGGCCCCACCAGCACGCCGCCGAGCCGGGGCACGGTCAGGGTCTGCCCGTCCACCCGCAGCCGCCCCACCCCTTCGAGCACGCAGTAGAACTCCTCGGCCCGCACGTGCCGGTGCCGCGTGTTGGCGCTGCCCGGCGGCAGCCGCCACAGCCGGGCGCCGAGGATCTCGCTGCCCGTGCGCTCGAGGTAGTCGGCGTTGGGCACGCGCATCAGGTTGGACGGACGCCAGGTCAGCTGCTCCGGCGTGATCAGTTGGTAGCCTGCGATGGGTTTCATGGTAGGGCTCGACACGCGGCCCGGGCGACGGGAGAAAGACCGGCGCCATGGACTTCAAACAACTCAGCGACCGCGCAATGGAGATTCGACGCCGTTTCGGCGAGCAGGAGCGAGCAAAATTCCGGCGCGAATGGACGCGCGAGGAGATCGCCCAGGGGCTCGTGGTCGACGTCGGCGACCTCATGCGGCTCGTCATGGCCCGGAGCGGCGTCCGCGAGGTCGCGGACCTCGACCGGAAGCTGGAGCACGAGCTGGCCGACTGCCTCTGGTCCGTCCTGGTGCTCGCCCGGCTCTACGAGGTCGACCTCGAGCAGGCGTTCCGGCGGACCATGGACGAACTCGAGGCCCGGCTGGCGCCCGGCCCCGGCTAGGAGGTCGGCCGCCGCGCCCGCGGCTACTTCGCGGGCGGCGCTTCCGCCGCAAGCAGCTCGCGCACCCTCGCCCGGGCGTCGGCCAGCGGGATCTCGCCCTGGTCCAACTTCGCCAGGAAGGCCTTCTGCGCGAGGTAATCCTTGTTCACCACCCCGGCCTTGCTCTGCAGCATCCGCCACGCCTTGCGGCGCTCGACGGCGAAGAGCACCATCTGCCGCGAGACGGCGTAATACTTCAGCTTCCCGCGCTCCTCGGCCTTGATATAGCAGCCGAAGTTCGGGACGAAGCTCCGGTGCCGCGGGTCGAACACCCGGCGGTGGATCACGTCGTCCTGCGTGATGAACGGCAGCTGGTCGTCGAGCAGCGTGAGCCGGGCCGCGTCCTCCTCCTTGATCGGCTTCACGTGCTTGCGGAACCGGCCCTCGGTGACGGCCCAGTGCGCGACGCCGAAGTTGTAGTCCTCGCCCGTCGACGCGTACTTCGTGCGCCACCAGTCCCGGTCGGGGCTGGGGTTGCCCTTCAGGTCGAACGCCTCCTGGGCGGTCTCGCCGCGCCGGGGGTTGAAGACGAACTCCGGCATGCCGCGCGCGTCGCGCACCAGCTTGGCCTGGTCGGCGCTCAGGTTGTCGCCGACGCCGTGCTCCGGCTGGCAGGTCGTGTATGCCTGGAAGAAGGCCGTGCCCCGGTATTCGAGCCCGTCGAGGATCGCCTTGTAGAGCTTGGCGGCGTTGGCCATCGACACCTGGGCGACGAACGGCGAGCCGTGGCCGCTGGTGAAGGCCTCCGCCACGTTCTTCTTCTCGATCAGCTTGCCCTGCGAGGCCACGCCGAACTGGTTCATGTCGTAGCCGCCGAGCATCGTCGAGGAGTCCGAGTTCTGCCCGCCCGTGTTCGAGTAGACCTGCGTGTCCAGCATCATCATCTTCACGTTCGGCCGGTTCTGCAGCATCACCTTCGACACGTTCTGGAAGCCGATGTCGCCCAGCGCGCCGTCGCCGCCGATCACCCACACCTTCGGCAGCTCGCGGATCTCCTGCTCGGTCATCAGCGCGTCGTCGAGGTGCGTGAGGGTGAAGTAGTCCGCCTCCGTGACCACCTCTTCCGCCCGCTCCAGCAGCGCGTCCGCCAGCCGCTCGGGCACGACCGAGCGCCGGGCGTGGCTGACGATGACGGACTCCGCCATCAGCCACGAGATGGTCGCGCCGTCCTGGAAGAGCGAGTTCATCCACGGGTACGGATGCGGGTTGGCCGGCGGCGTCGAGCCGTAGACCGTGTTGCAGCCCGTGCTCGCGCCCATCATCATCACCGACATCCCGTTGGCGCGCCGGCCGTCCACGGCCTGGAGCTCGCGGTGGTTGAAGGCGTCCTGCTCCAGGACGGCGGCCAGGCCGTCGACGATCTGGGCGTCCGTGATCGCGCCGTGCCGCGCCTCGTGGGCGGCGATCCGCTGGGCCGTGTCGGCGTCGTTCTCGCCGCCCAGCCCGGCCACGACGTGCGCGAACGTCCGGCGAAACCGCGCGTACTCCGGCGCGCTCCGCGCCTGCAGCGCCGCCAGCCGGCCCGGCCCCTCGGCGCGCAGCCGCGCCGCTTTGGCCCGCAGCCGGTCGGCCTTCCGGTGGTAGAGCGGGCGCATGTACGCCTCCGTCACGCTCGCCACCGAGCGCAGGATGCTCTTCTCGCCGCACCCGGCGCAGGCGCCGTCGCCCGAGACCAGCGCCTCGTAGTTGCGGCGGACCATGAGGTGGTTCCGCAGGGCGGCCTCGCGCGAGCCCGCCGCGTCGGCGTCCTGGTACAGCCCGAGGAACTTCTGGGGCGTGTCCGGCAGCAGCCGCGAGAAGACCTGCGCGGTCGTGAGCTCGGCGTTGAGGTCCTCCGTCTCGCGGGTCATCCGCAGCGCGTCGTGGTCGCCGCAGACCTGCACGCACTCGCCGCAGCCCTTGCAGAGGTCGGACACGAAGATCCCGAACAGCCCGCCGCCGCCCGGCGTCTTGGCCTCGAGCGAGCGGAAGATGGCCGGCACGTTGCCGTAGGCCAGCGGGAGCTTGTCGATGATGTGGGTGAACTCCGCGCGCGCCTCGGCCGACACGTCGGCCAGGGCCGCGACCTCCTCGCGGATGATGTCCTTGAACGGCACCTTGGCCTTCGCCTTGACCGCCTCGTTCATCCGCGCCCGGGCCCGCTGCTCCAGCGCGGGCAGCGCGGCCCCGAGCAGCAGGCGCTGCGCGCGGTCCGTGACGTAGTTGTTGACCGCCGTCTTCAGCACCGTCGCCACCTCCTGCGCCGTGTTGGGCAGGGCGGTGTCGGGGCACGCGGTGATGCACTCCATGCACTGGGTGCAGTTCTCGGCGATGTAGACCGGGGTTTCGCGGCGCGCCACGTACTTCGACTGCGTGGCGCCCGTGCCCGCGGCCATGACGCCCAGCGACGCCAGCGCGCCGGACGGCTGGTGGTAGCCGAGCCCGCTGCGGAACTCGCCGTCGAACTTGGCCAGCGTCTGGAACGGCGCCCGCGCCGGCTGGGCCGCCGGAGCCGGGATGCCGCCGCAGCCGGCCGAGCCGCAACCCGCCGTGGGGATGAAATGATGCTCGCCCTGCGGTCCGAGCGGCGGGTTGCGCATCGAGGAACGGTCGGCGTCGTCGGCGCGCCCGTACTGGATCTCCCGCACCCGGGAGAAACCCTCGGTCATCACCGTCATGTTCGACGCCACCACCGCGTCGCCGAACCGGCCGAACTTCTTCACGTACTGCTTGTGCACCACCGCCCGGAACTGCTCCTCGTTGATGCCGAAGGTCTCGAGGAAGGGCGAGACGCGGAAGAACGCCCCGAGGAAGGAGTTGCCCTGCATACGCAGCTGAAGTTCGGTCTGGTTCGTCGCCGCGCGCGCGATGTCGAACCCGGGCAGGATGAAGATCCGGATGTTGTTCTCCGCGATCCACTGCCGGTATTTCGCCGGCACGCGCTGCCAGGCGGTCTCGGGCGACTCGCTGGACTCCCACACCAGGCAGCCGCCCTTCTTCAGGCCCTCGAGCGGATTCGTGTGCGTGAAGGCCTTGGGGTCGCAGCAGAGCACCACGTCGACGTGGTTCAGCTCGCAGTTCACCTTGATCGGCGACGGGGCCACGGTGAGGTAGTAGTTGGTCGGCGCCCCCTTCTTCTCCGAGCCGTACTTGGGGTTCGCCATGACGTAGAGCTTTTCGACCAGGAAGCCGTCCGCGTCGTAGGCCGGGTCGCGCTCCGACACGAAGGTGCCGAAGTCGCCGATGATCGAGCCGAGGTTCTTGCCGGTCGTGATCATGCCCCAGCCGCCGATGGAGTGGAAGCGCACCGCGATCGCGTGCTCCGGCAGCAGCGAGGGGGTGTCCCGGCTGATGACGGCATAGGGGTGGTCGACCCCGAGCACGAAGAACGTCTCGCCGTCCGCGGCGCGGCGCCCGTCCCGGCGCGCCGCCTGGCCGGTGGCGAACTCGTAGGCCCCGAGCGTGTGCTCCGGGCGGAAGTCGCGCGACCCGATGCCATACGCGCCGCGGAACAGCCGCGGCGTCTCCTCCGGGCGCAGGGCCGGCAGCGGCCCGCCGAACTTGGCCGCCTCGTTCGCCTTGCCGAGCGCCACGCGGAGGTCGCGCGCCAGCGGGTTGTCCCCGGCCAGCCCCTCGTCGGTGCGCTCCAGCACGATGACGTTGCGCTTGCCGCGCAGCGCGTTGATCAGCGCCGCCTCGGGGAAGGGCCGGATGACGTTGACGTGGATCGACCCGACCCGCGCGTTGCGCTGCCCGCGCAGGTAGTCGCACGCCGCCTCGATGTTGTCGGCGGCGCAGCCGAGCGAGACGAACACCGTGTCGGCGTCCTCCGTCCGGTATTCGTGGATCAGCCCGTAGTGCCGGCCGGTGAGGCGGCCGAACTCGGCCGCGGCCTCCTCCAGCATCGGCAGGATCGCCTCGTTGAAGTTGTTCCGGCGCGCCACGACGCCGTTCATGTGGTGCTCCTGGTTCTGCACCGGGCCGAGCAGGATCGGGTGCTTCAGATCCATCATCTGCGGCACGCGCCGGCGCCGCGGGCCGAAGAGCTCGCGCTGGGCCGGCGTCGGGCAGTCGATCAGGTCGTCGACCGCCCCCAGGTACTCGCGCAGGAACTCGGCCTCCGGCGCCAGGTACATGCGCTCGGAATGCGTCGTCAGCATGCCGTCCTGGATGTTCATGCCGGGATTGAGCGAGAGCTCGTTCACCCGCCGCAGGATGATCGCCTGGTCGGCCGCCTGCTGCGCGTCCTTCGCCATCAGCATCGTCCACCCCGTGTCGAGCGCGGCGTAGAAGTCGTCGTGCCCGCAGTGCACGTTCAGGGCGTGCTTCGTCAGCGCCCGCGCGCCGACCTCCAGCACCATCGTCGAGAGCTTCCCGGGCGCGTGGTAATACTGCTCCATCGCGTACACGATGCCCTGGCCCGAGGTGAAGTTCACCGTGCGCCGGCCCTGCACGGCGTACGCGGTGGCGCCGCCCTGCGCGGCGTGCTCGCCCTCCGTCTCCACCGCCACCTTCTGCTGCCCCCAGACGTTCAGCTCGCCCTGCGCGTAGGACTGCTGGTAGATCTCGCCGCCTTCCGTCGACGGCGTGATCGGGTAGAACACGCCGCCCTCCGTGATGCGGGTCTCGACGTGCTGGGTCACCAGCTGGTTGCCGTTGCAGGTGACGCGGATGCCGGGGTACTTCGGCTTGGAGCGGGGACGGGCGGAAGCCGGGACGGAGCGGGACGGGGCGGCGACGGGAGGATTCATAGGCGGGGTAGGCGAGGTCCGACGAAGACTCGCACGACCCGGCATGCTGTCGCACGAGGGTGATTGGAGAACTGCGTGGGGAAGCTAGGTCGCGCCCGCTCGGGGCGCAAGGTAAAGCGTGCGGCCGGCCGGCCTCGCTTTTGATTGGAATCCGGACGCACTCTGGTTTCTCTCACTTTTCCTATGCCCTCCTCCCTGCTTCGCCCCCTGTTGACCGTTTTCGCCGGGTCGGTGCTAGCCACCGGCTTGTTCGCCCAGACCCCCGCCGCGCCCAAGCTCGAGTTCCCCGCCGCCAGCCCCGCCGCCACGCTCAAGCAGCGGGTCGGCATCACCGACATCGAGATCACCTACTCGCGCCCGAGCATGCGCGGGCGGAAAATCTTCGGCGGCCTCGAGCCGTACGGCGCCGTCTGGCGCACGGGCGCCGACAACGCCACCAAGATCACTTTCAGCACGCCCGTGAAGTTCGGCGGCGTCGACGTCCCGGCCGGGACCTACGCCCTGTTCTCCATCCCGGGCGAGTCGGAGTGGACCGTGATCCTGAACCGCGTCTCCGGCCAGTGGGGCTCCTACGGCTACGACGCGGCCAACGACGTCGCCCGGGCCCGGGTGAAGCCCGTCGCCCTCGCCACGCCGGTCGAGACCTTCGCCATCGGCATCGCCGATATCGGCAGCAATTCCGCCACGCTCTACCTCGCCTGGGAGAACACCCGCGTGCCCGTGAAGCTCGAGGTCGACGTCGTCGGCATGCTGGTGCCGCAGGTCGAGGCGGTCATGGCCTCCAGCGCGGAGAAGAAGCCTTACTTCAGCGCCGCCATGTTCTACTACGCCAACAACCTCGACCTGGACAAGGCGCTGGCCTGGATGGACGCCGGCCTCGCCGAGCAGCCGAAGGCCTATTGGATGATCTACCGCAAGGGGCTCATCCTGGCAAAAAAGGGCGACAAGGCCGGCGCCATCGCCGCCGCCAAGCAGTCCCTCGCGCTGGCCGCCAGCGACCCGAAGGCGCCGCCGCCCCTGAAGGAAGAATACACCCGCCTGAACCACGCGCTCATCGCCAGCCTGCAGTGAGCCTCCGCGCCCCGTGCCTCCGCCCCGGCCGGCCGCGGGGCGCACATCCGGCTCCCGGCGCGGGCGCCGGGGTGCGCCCGCTCCGCCGTCGGCCCCGCAGCCGGCGCGGCACCCGCCCTTCCCCGGATGCCTAGACAAATCCCGCCCGCCCTCGCCTGCCTGGCGCTCGCCGCCGCGTCCGCCGCGGCGGGCCAGGACGAATCCTCGCCCGCCGCCCTCGCCCAGGAAATCCACCGGCTCGGCACGGTCGGCACCGTGCTGCACGTCGGCGCGCATCCCGACGACGAGAACACCGAGCTCATCACCTGGCTCTCGCGCGGCCGCGGCTACCGCGTCGCCTACCTCTCCCTCACCCGCGGCGACGGCGGCCAGAACGAGATCGGCCGCGACTTCGACGAGAAGCTGGGCGTCGCCCGGACCCAGGAGCTGCTCGCCGCCCGGCGCCTCGACCACGGCCGCCAGTTCTTCACCCGGGCGATCGACTTCGGCTTCTCCAAGTCGCCCGAGGAGACGCTCGCCTTCTGGGACCGCGAGCAGGTCCTGGCCGACGTCGTCCGCATCTACCGCCAGTTCCGGCCCGACGTCGTGGTCACGCGCTTTCCCGTCCCCCCCGGCAGCGGCGGCCACGGGCACCACACCGCCTCCGCCATGCTGGCGGTCGAGGCGTTCCCGCTCGCCGGCGACCCGCGCGCCTTTCCCGAGCAGCTCGCGCAGGGCCTGCAGGTCTGGCAGCCGAAGCGAATCCTCTGGAATTCCTTCCGGGCCGGCTCCGCCGGCGCCAGCCCGCTGCCGGGCCCCGTGTTCCAGCTCGACCTCGCGGGCCGGGATCCGGTCACCGGCGAATCCTTCGGCGCCATCGCCGCCCGCAGCCGCGCCATGCACAAGACCCAGGGGCTCGGGGGCGTCGGCAATCGCATGGGCGACGGCCCCTACCTGCAGTCGTTCCAGCTGCTGGCCGGCGAGCCGGCTTCCGCCGACCTCATGGACGGGATCAACGCCACCTGGTCCCGCTACCCGGGCGGCGACACGCTCGACCGCCTGCTCGCCCGTCTCGCCGCCGATTTCCAGCCGGCCGAGCCCGCCGCCTCGGCGCCCGCCCTGCTCGACCTGCGCCGCCGGCTGGCTGCGCTGCCCGACGATCCGGTCGTCGCCGACAAGCGCGCCCAGCTGGACCGCCTCCTCCTGGCCTGCCTCGGCCTGCGGGTCGAGGCGACCGCCGACCAGGCGGAAATCCTGCCGGGCGAACCCGTCCGCCTGCGCTACCGCATCACGCTCCCCTCCGGGCGCGTCCCCGTGCGCCTCCGTGCCGTCGCCAGCCCCGGGCTGGGACGCACCACGGACCGGGCCGACGCGCTGGTCCCCGGCCGACCGCTCGAGGGCGAGCTCGACGGCGTGCTGCCGGCGGACACGCCCTTCACCCAGCCCTACTGGCTGCGCGAGGACGGCGCCGCCGGCATCTCGCACGTCAGCGACCCGGCGCTCATCGGCCTGCCCGAGGATCCTCCGGTCGTCACGCTGGTGCACACGTTCTCGATCGGCGGCCAGGAAGTCGCGGTCACGGCCGTGCCGACCGCCCCCGCCGGCGGACCCGGCGATCGCCGCCGGCCGCTGGCCGTGATCCCTCCCGTGTCGCTCGCGCTTTCGTCCGACGTGTTCCTCCTCCGCCCCGGCCAAAGCCGTCCGGTGACGGTCGAGGTCACCGCCGCGCGTCCGGGCGTGGCGGGCACGGCCGGGCTCGCGCTCCCGGCCGGCTGGCGCTGCGCTCCCGCGGCGCATGACTTCCGGCTCGACGCGGCCGGGGCGAAGGCCGTCCTCACTTTCACGCTGACCGCGCCGGCGGAACCCGCCACCGGCCGCCTGACCGCCTTCGTCGACGTCGCGGGCCGACGCTACTCGCACCGTCGCGTGACCCTGGCCTACGACCACCTGCCTTTCCAGCTGCTGCAGCCGCCGGCCCGCGCCCGGCTGGTGGCGGTCGCCTGCGAAACCCGGGGCCGGCGGGTCGGGTACCTGCCCGGCGCCGGCGACAGCACCGCCGAGGCGCTGGCCCAGCTCGGCTACGAGGTGCGGGTCCTCGCGGGCGCGGACCTGGTTCCCGAGAAGCTGGCCGGCCTCGACGCGGTGGTGATCGGCGTGCGCGCGTTCAACGAGCGCTCCGACCTCCAGGCCAACCTGCCGGGCCTGTTCGCCTGGGTGGCGGCGGGCGGCACCGTCGTGGCACAGTACAACCGCCCCAACGGCCTGCTCGCCGAGCCGCTCGGTCCCTACCCGCTTTCCCTCCAGGGGCCCGCCCCCGCGCTGCGCGTGACCGACGAGACCGCCCCCGTCAGTTTCCTCGCCCCCGACCACCCCGCGCTGAACGTACCGAACCGGATCACCGCCGCGGACTTCGCCGGCTGGATCCAGGAACGCGGCGCGTATTTCCCCAGCAGCTGGGACCAGGAGCACTACGCGGCGGTGCTCGCCGCGGGCGACCCGGGCGAGCCGGCGCTCCGGAGCGGGCTGCTGGTCGCCCGCCACGGCCGCGGCTACTACGTCTATACCGGACTCGCCTTCTTCCGGCAGCTGCCGGCGGGCGTGCCGGGCGCCTACCGCCTGTTCGCCAACCTCGTGTCGCTCGGAAAATAAATGACGCCGACCGACCCGCAAGCCCCCCCGCCGGCGCCCGACCCCGAGGCGCCCGGCGTGCCCGGATTCCGCACCTGGCGCGGAATCTACCTCTTCGTCCTCGGGTGCTTCCTGCTGGTAGTCGTCGCCCTCACCCTGTTCGCGCGCGCCTACGCATGAGCCCGGTCGACTGGATCGTCCTGCTCGGAACCATGCTCGGCATCGCCGCCTACGGCACGTGGCGCACGCGGCACACCCGCAACCTCGACACCTACCTGAAGGGCAACGAGACGACGAAATGGGGCACGATCGGGCTGTCGGTCATGGCGACCCAGGCGAGCACCATCACCTACCTTTCGCTCCCCGGCCAGGCCTACGAGAACGGCATCGCGTTCATCCAAAATTATTTCGGCCTGCCGCTGGCCCTGATCCTCGTCTGCGCGGTGTTCCTGCCGATCTACCGGAAGCTGGGCGTCTACACCGCCTACGAGTACCTCGGGCGCCGCTTCGACCAGAAAACCCGCCTGCTCGGCGCCGGGCTGTTCCTGCTCCAGCGCGGCCTGCAGAGCGGCATCACGATCTACGCCCCCGCCATCATCCTCTCCACCGTCTTCGGCTGGCGGCTCGACCTGACGATCGTCTTCACCGGGCTGCTCGCCATCGTCTACACCGTCACGGGCGGCAGCGCCGCCGTGAACCTCACCCAGAAATGGCAGATGGCGGTGATCTTCGGCGGGATGCTCACGGCGTTCGCCGTGCTGCTGGCCCGGCTGCCCGACCACGCCACGGCCGTCGCCGGCGCCATGGGCAAGCTCCAGGCCGTCGACTACACGCCCGACCTGCGGCTGCGCTACACGTTCTGGAGCGGCGTGCTCGGGGGCTTCTTCCTGTCGCTGTCGTACTTCGGCACGGACCAGTCCCAGGTGCAGCGCTACATCGGCGGGGCGGCGCTGCGGGAGGGCCGGCTCGGCCTGATGTTCAACGCGCTGTTCAAGATCCCGATGCAATTCTTCATCGTGCTGCTCGGCGCGCTGCTGTTCGTGTTCTACCAATTCCAGCCCGACACCCCCGTGGTGTTCAACCGGACCGCCTGGGAGCGCCAGGCCGCGGGCCCGCAGGGCGAGGTGTTCCGCGCCCTCGCGGCCCGGCATGCCGCGCTCCATGCCGAGAAGCAGGAGCGCATCCACGCCTGGATCGACGCCCGCGCCGGCGGCGACCCGGCCGCCGAGGCCGCGGCGCGGTCCGCGCTCGCGGCGGCGCAGCGCGCCTCCGATACCGTGCGCGACGAGGCGCGGCAGGCGCTGTACTCCGCCGCGCCGGACGCCCGGCGGACCCGCGACTCCGACTACGTGTTCGTGACGTTCATCCTCACCCAGCTGCCCCACGGGGCCATCGGCCTGCTCATCGCGGTCATGTTCGCCTCCGCGCTCTCCTCCAAGGCCGGCGAGCTCAACGCCCTGGGCACCACGACCACCATCGACCTGTGGCGGCACCTCCGCCCGCTCGCCGCCCACGACGAGGCCCGCAATGTCCGCAGCGCGAAACGGTTCACCGCCCTCTGGGGCCTGTTCGCCATCGGCTTCGCGCTGTTCGTCAGCTTCGCGGAGAACCTCATCGAGGCGCTCAACATCGTCGCCTCCATCTTCTACCCCGCCCTGCTCGGCGTCTTCGTCGTGGCGTTCTTCCTCCGGAAAGTGGGCGGCACCGCCGTCTTCTGGGCCGCCCTCGCCGCCCAGGCCGTCGTCCTGGCCATCTTCCTCTACGGCAAGGCCCAGCCCGCGCACGCGATCGGCTATCTCTGGCTGAACCCCATCGGCTGCGCCGCCTGCGTGCTCTTCAGCCTGGTGATCCAATCGCTTCTTCCCCCGCCCCCCGTCCATGGCCGCGAATAGAAAACCGCGCCACCCCCCGTCGTGCCGCCGCGCCTTTGCGCGTGATCGGCGGGCGGCATCCTCGCCTTGAGTTCCCCGATCATCTGCTTTGGCCAGCAGCCCTGCGGGTTCTTCCCGCGGCGGTTCCTCTACGCGAAGATCCTAACGGCCCGGCGGCTGCAGGCGGAGATCGGCGGGGAGATCGTCTTCTTCTGCCACGACAGCGACCACGATCCGCGCGAGACCCAGACCCTCCTGCGCCACCGGAAAAGCGGCCAGCCGCAGGCCTTCAACTTCACCTTCGCCAACCGGCTGCAGCGGAAGTTCTCCCCGCTGTTCCTGAAACGGATCACCCCGGAATGGCCGGCCCACACCGCGCGCCAGCTGCCCGCGTACGTCGACGCGCGCGCCGTGGCGGCCTTCCGGCAGGTCACGGCCGGCCACGCCGCCGACTTCTGCCTCGACCTGTACCGGCGCCTCGGGCTGCTCGAGGGCATCCGCGTCGTCCGCTCTGGCGACCCGGCCGTGCGCCGGGCCGCGTGCGACGTGGCCGACTGCTTCGTGGACGTGCCGTACGAGGGCGAGATCGTCCGCGCCCGACTGCGGGACGGGGTCCTGCGGCTGCACGAGGGCGGCGATTGCTTCGTGACACTGCCGCCCGCTTCCTTCACCAAGGAGCAGGTCAGCCCGACCCGCGACAG
Organism: Opitutaceae bacterium; assembly: GCA_016795545.1. Taxonomy (GTDB): domain Bacteria; phylum Verrucomicrobiota; class Verrucomicrobiia; order Opitutales; family Opitutaceae; genus Lacunisphaera. Next base: position 17,206 of record JAEUGX010000081.1, on the reverse strand, counting down.
CCGGCTGCGCTGGATGCAGTCCGTGATCGGCTGCACCCACTACATTGCCGGTGCCAGCGAGCAGCACTACCTCAACCAGGCCGACGCCCCCGAAATCACGTTCCTCAACCGCCAACCCATCGACCGTCCCGATGAAGCCCATACCGACTTCCCCGCCTAACATCGCCCCGCTGCTGGTCTTCGGCGCCCACCCCGACGACATCGAGTTCGGCTGCGGCGGCATCGTCGCCCGCGAGACCATCATCGGCCGCCCCGCCCACCTCATCGTCTGTTCCCGCGGCGAGGCCGGCACCCACGGCACCGCGGCCGAGCGCACGGCCGAGGCCGAGAAGGCGGCGCGGCTGCTCGGCGCCACGATGGAATTCATCGACCTCGGCGGCGACGCCCACCTCGAGGTCCGCCCGGCCCACGCCTTCAAGCTGGCCGACATCATCCGGAGCCTGAAGCCCGGCCTGGTGCTGGCGCCCACGCTCACGCCCAACCAGCATCCCGACCACTGGCGGCTCGGCGAGCTCGTGCGCGACGCCGCGCGGCTGGCCCGCTTTGGCGGGCTGGCCGAGCTCAAGGGCACGCCGCCGCACGCCATCCGGCAGCTCCTCTTCTACGCCATCACCCCGGGCGCCGAGCCCGCCGGCGCGATGCCGGTGGTCATCGACGTCTCGTCCACCGAGACCGTCGCCGCCTGGACCGCCGCGATGGAGGCGCACGCCTCGCAGCTCAAGACCCGCAACTACGTCGAGCTCCAGCTGGCCCGCGCCCGGATGCACGGCCTCGGCGCCGGTCTCGAGTACGCCCAGCTCCTGTACCCGAACGATCCCTTCGTCTTCGATTCGCTCGCCCCCCTGACCCGCTCCGCCCGCACCTTCTGATCCCCGCCCGCCGGCGGGGGCGGCCCCGGCGGCAATTCCCCCGTGAGTCGTCCCCTGAAACTGGCCATCACTTGCTACCCGTCCGTCGGCGGGAGCGGCATCCTGGCATCCGAGCTGGGCGAGGAGCTGGCTCGGCGCGGGCATGAGGTGCATTTCATCAGCTACGAGCCGCCCTTCCGCATGCCGTCCGGGCCCGGCATCCGCTTCCACGCGGTGCGGGTCAACGACTACGACCTCTTCAAGTATCCCGACTACACCCTGCCGCTGTCGGTGAAGATGGCCGAGGTGGCCCGCGCGCACGCGCTCGACCTCCTGCACGTCCATTACGCGGTGCCGCACGCCACGGCGGCCATCCTCGCCCGCGCGATGCTCCGGGAGGAGGCGCGGCTGCGGATCATCACGACGCTGCACGGCACGGACACCACCTTGCTCGGCCGCGATCCCGGCTACGGGCCGGCGATCCGCCACGCGCTGGAGCACTCCGACGCGATCACGACCGTGTCCGCCTTCATGCAGCGCGAGACCGTCCGGCTGCTCGGCGTCCGGCGTCCGATCGAGGTCATCCCCAACTTCTTCGAGCCGCACGCGCCGCGCCGCCCGCGCGCCGAGGTCCGGCGCGAGCTCGGTGTGGCGGACGACGAGGCCCTGGTGCTGCACATCTCGAACCTGCGCGCGCTCAAGCGCATCGACCTGCTCCTCGAGACCGCGGCGCGCCTCGGGCCGCGGGCGCGGTTCAAGCTCGTCATCCTGGCCGGCGCCCCGTTCGCGCCCCACGAGGACGCCGTGCGGCGGCTCGGGCTCGCCGGCCGTGTCGTCGTGCGCGAGAAGGTGGCCGAGGTCGAGGACTACCTCCAGGCCGCCGACCTGGGGCTGTTCACCTCCGAGACCGAGAGCTTCTGCCTGAGCATCCTGGAGGCGATGAGCTTCGGCTGCCCGAGCGTGGCGTTCGCCGTCGGCGGCATCCCCGAGGTCGTCCGCTCCGGCGAGAGCGGCCTGCTCGTCCCGTTCGGCGACACCGCGGCGCTGACCCGGGCAGTCGAGTCGCTGCTCGGCGACCCCGCCCGCCGCGCCACCCTCGGCCGCGCCGCCCGGGACCGGGCCCGCGAGCACTTCTCCGCCGCGGCCGTCGTCCCGCAATACGAGGCCCTCTACCGCCGCGTCCTCGGCGGGTAGCCGCCTACTCCAACCGCCCCTGCCCGGCCGCGAACAGCGGCTGCGTCCAGGCCTGGTCGCCCGCGCTCGAAAGCACGCGGGCCCGCACGTAGAGGTCGCCGGGCTTCAGGGTGTAGGACGGCTCCATCGACTCGTCGACCTTCAGGACCTGGCCGTCCTTGCCGATGAACCAGGTCTTGTAGCCGAAGAAATTCGTGGCCATCCGCGGGTCGGGCACGACCGCCTTCTGCCTGATCTTCAGCCGGAGCGTGCCGTCGGACGCGGTCACGTCGATCAGCTCGATCCCGGTCGAGCCGTAGAAATCGCCGCGTGCCAGGGCGTCGACCACCGCCGCCGAAGTGAGCTCCGCGGCGCGGACCATGATCCAGGCCCGGCCGGGATTGCTCTTGGCGCGGCTCCACTCCAGCCAGTGGTGCGCGTCGTCGGATGCGACCCCGTAATAGATCCGGCCCTTGGAAAGCACCTGGTCCCACAACTCCTCGGTGCTCGGATGGCCGCTGCCGCCGAGGTTGTGCACGGCGGGATGGCCGTTGTGGAGTTCGAAGTGCCTGACGTGCCTGAGGGCGAGCATGTCCGCCGCCGTGACCGACCAGTGGAAGTTGGGGTGATTGAGGATCGGCAGCCCGCCGGCGCCGCGTATGGCGTCGGCGATCGTCTGCCCCAGCCCCGTCACGGTGTCGCCCGCCTGCTTGCCCACCGCCACCCGGGGACCGACCGAGATGAAATGTACCGTCTTCGCACGGGTGCCGTCCGGCCGCATGATGTCGCCGTCGACCTCCTCGCCGGTCACCAGCAGGAACTTCCTCTTCTCCAGCCGCCCCGCCTCCAGGTCGAACTCCCGCTGCAGCTCCGTGAGGACCGTCAGGTACCGGTGGTCGCTGACGACCACGAAATCATACCCCTGGTCGCGGTACCAGTGGGTCACGGTGCCCACCGGGCTGTCGCCGTCGGAGTTCAGCGTGTGCGTGTGGGTGTTGCCTTTGTACCAGTGGAGCTCGGGGGCGGTTTCGGCCGCGGCGGCCGCGAGGGCACTGAGGAGCAGGAGGGAAAACAGGCGGGCTTTCATGGGTTGGGTTGCGTCCCAGCACCAACGCCGAAAACCCCCGGGGAGGGCAACGGCAAAAAGCCCCGCGCGGCGGCGGGCCAAAAAAATGCCCCCGTCACCGGACGGCGACGGGGGCACGGGAGGGGGAAGCGCGGGCCCGCGGCGGGGGGCCCGCGGCGGTCACGGAAGGTCGAAGCGGTCGAGGTTCATGACCTTGTTCCACGCGGCGATGAAGTCGCGCACGAACTTTTCCTGCGCGTCCTTGCAGGCGTAGACCTCGGCCAGGGCCCGGAGCTGGGAGTTCGACCCGAAGATCAGGTCGGCCCGCGTGGCGGTCCACCGGACGGCGCCGGTGCCGCGGTCGCGACCCTCGAACAGGTCGGCCGCGTCCGAGGTGGCCTTCCACGTCGTGCCCATGTCGAGCAGGTTGACGAAGAAGTCGTTGGTCAGCGCCTCCGGCCGCTTCGTGAAGACGCCGTGCGGGGTTCCGCCGTGGTTGGTCTTGAGGACCCGCATGCCGCCCACGAGCACGGTCATCTCGGGCGCGGTCAGGGTCAGCAGCTGCGCCTTGTCGACCAGCAGCTCCTCGGTGGACACCACGTAGCGGCCCTTCTGGTAGTTCCGGAAACCGTCGGCGATGGGCTCGAGCGCGTCGAACGACGCGGCGTCGGTCTGCGCCGGCGTGGCGTCGGTGCGGCCCGGGGTGAAGGGCACGGTCACGTCATGCCCCGCGTTCTTCGCCGCCTGCTCGACCCCGGCGCAGCCGGCCAGGACGATCAGGTCGGCCAGCGAGACCTGCTTGCCGTCGGTCCGGCCGCGGTTGAACGCGGCCTGGATGCCTTCGAGGGCCTTGAGCACCGCGGCGAGTTGCGCGGGCTGGTTGACCGGCCAGTCCTTCTGCGGGGCCAGCCGGATGCGCGCGCCGTTGGCGCCGCCGCGCTTGTCGGAGCCGCGGAAGGTGGAGGCCGAGGCCCACGCCGTGGTGACCAGCTGCGACACGGTGAGCCCGGAGGCCAGGACCTTCGCCTTCAGGGCGGCGGCGTCCTGCGCGTCGATCAGCGGGTGCTTCACCGCGGGCACGGGATCCTGCCAGATCAGGTCCTCCGCCGGCACCTCCGGCCCGAGGTAGCGCGCCCGCGGCCCCATGTCGCGGTGGGTGAGCTTGAACCAGGCCCGGGCGAACGCATCGGCGAACTGGTCCGGGTTCTCCATGAACCGGCGCGAGATCTTCTCGTAGGCCGGGTCGAACCGCAGCGCGAGGTCGGTGGTGAGCATCGCGGGGGCGTGGCGCTTCGACGGGTCGTGCGCGTCCGGCACGGTGTTGGCGCCGGCGCCGCCCTTCGGCCGCCACTGGTGGGCGCCGGCCGGGCTCTTCGTGAGCTCCCATTCATAGCCGAACAGGTTCCAGAAGAAGTTGGTGCTCCATTTCGTCGGCGTGGTGGTCCAGGTGACCTCCAGGCCGCTGGTGATGGTGTCGGCGCCCTTGCCCGTGCCGAAGGAACTCTTCCAGCCGAGGCCCTGCTGCTCGATGCCCGCGGCTTCCGGCTCGGGGCCCACGTTCGAGGCCGGGCCGGCGCCGTGGGTCTTGCCGAAGGTGTGGCCGCCCGCGATCAGCGCCACCGTCTCCTCGTCGTTCATCGCCATGCGCGCGAACGTCTCCCGGATGTCCCGCGCGGCGGCGAGCGGATCGGGGTTGCCGTTGGGGCCCTCCGGGTTGACGTAGATCAGGCCCATCTGCACGGCCGCGAGCGGCTTCTCGAGCTCCCGGTCGCCCGAGTAGCGCTTGTCGTCCAGCCACTTCATCTCGGCGCCCCAATACACGTCGCGGTCCGGCTCCCAGACGTCCTCGCGTCCGCCGCCGAAACCGAAGGTCTTGAAGCCCATCGTCTCCAAGGCGACGTTCCCGGTGAGGATCATGAGGTCGGCCCACGAGATCTTCCGGCCGTACTTCCGCTTGATCGGCCAGAGCAGCAGCCGCGCCTTGTCGAGGTTGACGTTGTCCGGCCAGCTGTTGAGCGGCGCGAAACGCTGCTGGCCCCGCCCGCCGCCGCCGCGGCCGTCACCGGTGCGGTAGGTGCCGGCGCTGTGCCAGGCCATGCGGATAAACAACGGGCCGTAATGGCCGAAATCCGCCGGCCACCAGGCCTGCGAATCGGTCATCAGGGCCGCCAGGTCCTTCTTCACCGCCGCCAGGTCAAGGCTCTTGAATTCCTTGGCGTAATCGAAGTCCTCCCCCATCGGATCGGACTTGGTGGAATGCTGATGCAGGAGGTCGAGCTTGAGCTGGTTTGGCCACCAGTCCTGGTTCGTCGTACCGCCGCCAACCGTGGGTTTGCTGTGAGTTTTGCCCGTAAAGGGACATTTGCCTGGTTCATTCATAGGGAAAGGGGGTGGAAATCGTCGTCGGCCGGAGTCGCCGGGGCGTTCAGCGGCCGGCGGCGCGTCGCCGGGTCGCCGGGGCACGCCGGCGCGCGGGCCGCGGCGGGGCGCAGTCGGAGCAGCGGCCGCGGAAATGGACGCAGTAGTCCTCGATCTGGAAATTGCGCGGGTTGACCCGGGGCCGCGGGATACGGTCGAGCCGCGGGTCCTCGACGTCCTCGATGCGCCCGCAGGAGACGCAGACGAGGTGATGGTGCTGGCGGACCTTGGGATCGAAGCGCGCCGCCGAGCCCGGATGGCAGGTCTTGGCCACCAGGCCGAGCGACACCAGGGTCCCGAGGATGCGGTGGACCGTCATGCGGGAAGTCTGCGGCAGCAGCTCGCGCACGGCGCTGTAGACCTGCTCGGCGGTCGGATGGTCGGTGCGGTCCATGATCGCCTCGTAGAGCACGCGCCGCTGCGCGGTGATGGGCAGTCCCCGCTCGCGGTGGGCGGCGACAAACTGGTCCATCCGCTGCTGTTTGGGTCCGGCCGAACTCATGTGCGCAGGATGATCATGTGTACCATCTGGCAAAGCTTAGCAACACGATAGAAAAAAATCTGCCGCGGCCTTTCCCGCCCTCCGCGCCCGCCCACACTCCGACCGTCCCGACCTCCGCCGTGCCATGAAAAAAATCCTCGTCATCGAAGACGAAGCCGAGGCCCTCGAGAACCTGCTGCTCATGCTCGAGATGGAGGGATTCAAGCCCCTCGGCGCGCCGAACGGCCGTGCCGGACTTGCGCTGGCGCGCCGCGAGCTCCCCGATCTCGTGCTCTGCGACATCTCCATGCCCGAGCTCGACGGCTACGGCGTGCTCGCGGCCCTGCGCGCCGCTCCGGAGACCGTCGCCACCCCGTTCATCTTCCTCACCGCGCGCGGCGAGAAGAAAGACCTCCGCTCGGGAATGAACCTCGGCGCCGACGACTACCTCAGCAAGCCGGCCAGCGCCAGCGAGGTGCTCGAGGCCATCCGCTCGCGCCTCGCCCGCCGCGAGGCCAGCGAACGGGCTACCCTCGAACAGGCCGACCTCTCCCCCGATTTCAGTTCCAGCCAGCCGCTCGAATCACTCGGCCTCACGCCGCGCGAGGCCGAAGTGCTGCTCTGGATCGCCCAGGGCAAGTCCAATGCCGATATCGCCGTCATCCTCGGCTGCGCCGAAAACACCGTGAAAGTCCATGCCGCCCGCATCTTCGAGAAACTCGGCAGCGAAAACCGCAACGCCGCCGCCATGCGCGCAGTCGACCTCCTCATCCGACGCCCCTGATTCAATCAGTCAGGGGAATTTTATAATAATATCTAAATCAATGGATTAATAATGCCTTTTATCCCTCCCGATCTTCTCGCCCCCTCATTTCCCGCGCTTCTCTGTCCGCAAAAAACCAAAAATCCAGTTGACTAGACTAAATAGTCAACTATTCACCTAAGGCATGGGAAGAACTTCAGATGCCAACGAACGGCTGATGGACGCCGCCCTCCACCTGATCTGGGAGGAGAGCTACGGCGGCGTCACGATCGACGACATCTGCAAGCGGGCCGACGTGAAGAAGGGTAGTTTCTACTACTTCTTCAAGTCCAAGTCCGACCTGGCGGTCGCCGCGCTCGAGCGCATGTGGCTCAATGAGAGCAAGCCGTCCATGGACAATCTTTTCTCCTCTTCCGTCGAACCGCTCGCCCGGATCACCTCCTACCTGCAGTTCGTCTACCAGAAGCAGTCCGAGATCAAAGCCAAGTACGGCAAGGTGCTGGGCTGCCCCGTCGTCTCCGTCGGCTCGGAGACCTGCACCTGCGAGGACGAACAGGCGGTCGGCGGCAAGATTCGCGAGCTCTTCGCACGCAAACGCCGCTACTACGAGTCCGCGATCCGCGACGCGCTCGCCGAGGGCTCGATCGAATCCTGCAACCCGGCGGAAAAGGCCATCGCACTTACCGGCTTGATCGAGGGCATCCTGACCCAGGCGCGCATCCTCAACGATCCGGAAGTCATCCGCAGCCTGCCCGACCTGGCCCTCCGCGTGCTCGGCGCAAAATCCCTCGCCGTCGCCGGCAAAGCCTGACGCCGGCCCCTGGTTTCGCGCTCCCTCCACCACTCCCTTTTTTTCCCTTCTTACTAGATAACTGGTCAACTATTAAGCTTAAATCCATCGCCCCATGAATCGCGAATCTTCTCGTTCCTATTCCCCCACTTTCTCGAGCCGCGCGCGCACGGCGGCCGGCCTGACTCGCCGCACATTCGGTCGTCTCACGCAGTCCTTCTCGGGACCGGCGCCGCGCGGCGCGTATTCGTCCCATTCGTTGTGGGACCCGACGCTGCTCGACCGGCTCCATGCCCCGCTGACCCGTTACCGCGACTGAAAATCCGACCCCTTCCACCCGCCAGCCTACCTTAAATATGAACACCCTCCTCTCCCATCCCGTCTCGGTCTCGACCTCGTCGTTCGAGACCGACGTCCTTGCCGCCTCGTACCACCAGCCCGTGCTGGTCGACTTCTGGGCTTCCTGGTGCGGCCCGTGCAAGGCGATCGCCGTCCCGCTCGAGGAAATCGCGGCCGAACGCGCCGGCCGGGCCGTGATCGCCAAGGTCGACGTCGACGCGCACCCGGAAGTCGCCGCCCGCTACGGCATCCGCTCCCTTCCCACGCTCGTCGTTTTCCGCGACGGCGAAGTCGTCGCCAGCCTGGTGGGCGCCCGGCCCAAGGCCGAGATCCTCGCCCGGCTCGACGCCGTGATCACCCCGGCCGTCCGCTGAACCTCTCCCCGTCAACTCCCACACCGAATCGTCCCTCCGACATCACATGAAATCCAACCTCCAGCCCAAGCTCGCCGGAAAAATCGCCCTCGTCACCGGCGCCTCCAAAGGCATCGGCGCCGCCATCGCCAAGCACCTCGCCGCCGCCGGCGCCTCGGTCGTCGTCAATTACGCCTCCAGCCAGGCGGCCGCCGACCAGGTCGTCGCCGAAATCAAATCAGCCGGCGGCAACGCCGTCGCGGTCCAGGGCGACGTCGCCCGGCCCGCCGACATCGTCCGCCTGCTCGCCGAGACCAAGCGCATCTACGGCCGGCTCGACATTCTGGTGAACAACGCGGGGGTGTACGAGTTCGCCCCGCTCGAGGCCGTGACGCCCGAGCTGTTCCACCGCCAGTTCAACATCAACGTCCTCGGCCTGCTCCTCACCACCCAGGAAGCCGTGAAGCTCTTCCCCGAAACGGGCGGCAGCATCATCAACATCGGCTCCGTCGTCAGCAGCCTCACGCCCCCCAACAGCACCGTCTACACCGGCACGAAGGGGGCCGTCGACGCCATCACCGGCGTCCTCGCCAAGGAGCTCGGACCCCGGCGCATCCGCGTCAACTCCCTCAACCCCGGCATGGTCGAGACCGAGGGAACGCACGCCGCGGGCATCATCGGCTCGGACTTCGAGCGCGACGTCCAGAGCCAGACGCCCCTCGGCCGCATCGGCCAGCCCCGCGACATCGCGGCGGTCGCCGTCTTCCTCGCCTCCGACGAGTCCGGCTGGCTCACCGGCGAGGAGATTCGCGCCGGCGGCGGCATGCACTGATCGTCCCCCGCGGACCTCGTCCACCCAACCTTTCCCGCCATGATTCTCTCCACCCTCATCCTATCCGCCCTCGCACTGCTCGTCGCCATCGACGAGAGCGAGGCCGCCGAGTGACGTCCCTCTCCCGGACCCCGGCCCCGGTCACGTGACCGGCCAGGGCGAGGGCGTCGTCCAGCCCATCCGCCGGTACAGCCGGTGGGCGGCGCGGTCGACGCGGGCCAGGATCTCCTCCTCGTCGACCAGCGTGCTGCGCCCGCCCTCGAGCACAACGCGGCCCTCGACGATGCAGGTGTCGACGCCCACGGACTGGGCGCTGTAGACGAGCGTGTTCACGACGTCGCCCATCGGATGCCACTCCGGCCGTCCGCGGCCGTGGATGACGAGGTCGGCGCGCTTGCCCGGCTCGAGCGAGCCGATCTCGTCGCCCAGCCCGAGCGCCCGGGCGCCGTTGCGAGTGGCCATCTCGAGCGCCTGGTGCGCGCTGATCGTGGGCATCTCGCCCTTGGCCTCGCGGTGGACGGTGGCGGCCAGGTAGGCCTGGCGCCCGACGTCGAGGAAATCGGAGTAATTGCCCGAGTCCGAGCCGAGCGCGACGTTGATGCCGCGGCGCAGCATCTCCGGGAAGCGCCCGTGGCGGGAGGCCCCCATCCCCGTGCGCACCGAGGCGCCCGGGCAGTGGATCACGTGGGTGCCCGTGCGGCGCAGCAGCTCGGCCTCGCGTGCGTCGACGTGGATCATGTGCACGAGCGCGAGGTCCGGCCCGAGGACGCCCAGGTCGTGCAGGTGCGCGATCGCGCTCCGCGCTCCGCGCTGCCCGAACGCGGCCACGTCGCGGCGGCCGAACGACTGGTGCATCGCCATCGTGAGCCCGCGCGACCGCGCGAGGGCCTTGGCCGCGACGATCAGCTTGTCGGTGGCGCGGCCCATGCCCGAGAAATTGACGGCGCCCCAGACCAGGCTGCCGGGCTTCCGCGGGTAGGCGTCCACGATCCGCTCGAGCGCCCGCACGCAGGCGCGGGTGCCGCCGATGCCCACCGAGGGATGCGGCGGCAGGTCCCAGCATATCTCGGTCACGGCGCCCCGCAGGCCGACCTCGCGGACGGCCCGCACGCGCGTCTCCACCGCATGCCGGCCGCTCATGTCGGAGAAAGTCGTCGTGCCGTTGCGCAGCATCTCGAGGCAGGCGAGCAGGGCCGACAGGTAGGCGTCCCGCGGCGTCAGCGCGCGCCAGTAGGGCAGCCAGTGCTCGTGCTCGCGGCTCTCGGGCCAGACGTCGGGGATCATGCCCCGGTCGAGGTGGTGGGAGAGGTGCACGTGGCTGTCCACGAACCCCGGCTGCACGACGCCGCCCCGGGCGTCGATGACGCGTGCCGCCCGGTACGCGGCCTGGAGCCGGGCCGCGGGGCCGACCTCGAGGATCACACCCCCGGCGACCGCGACCGCGCCGTCGCGGAAGACGCGGCGCTCGCCGTCCATGGTCAGGACCACGCCGTGCTGGACGAGCAGGTCCGCCTTCCGGGGTTCCGCCGGCGCCCCGCCGCCCGGTCCGCCTTGCTTGCGCCGCGTCATGCCTGGCCGTCCTCCGGATTCATGGCCCCAGCCTGGACGATTCCGTCCGCGAGCACACGGGAAAACACCGGCAACATGGTCCGCACCGCCCCGAAGTCGCTGCCGTGCGCGAGCAGGCGCGCCCCGAGCCGGAGGAAGGTCGCCGTGTCCGCGGCGCTCCCCACCACCCCGCCCCACGCGATGCCGCGGCGCTGCGCGGCAGCGGCGGCGCGGGTGCGGGCCTGCGCGAGGCGCGGCTCGCGCCAGTCGGGTTCGCAACCGAGGCGCAGGGAGAGGTCGCCGAGGCCGAAGAACAGGCCGTCCACCCCGGGCGCGGCGGCGATCGCCTCGACCTCCTCCACCGCCTCGGGGGTCTCGATCTGCACTACCAGCAGGGTCTCGGCGTTGGCGGCGGCCGCGTAGCCCCGCGCGCCGCCCACGGCGAAGTCGTTGTCCAGGCCCGCGCCGTCCATCCCGCGGCGGCCGAGCGGCGGGAACTTCACCGCCTGTCCCAGCGCGGCGGCCTCGGCGGCGGAGCCGATCAGCGGCGCGATGATCCCCGCCGCGCCGTCCTCCAGTAGCCGGGCGAGGTCGGTCGGATTGCGGGCGCCGGTCCGCACGAGGCAATCGATGCCCGCGAGGCGGTGGAGCGCGCCCAGGCGCTTGATCTCCCGCGGAGCCCATTCGTTGTGCTCGGCGTCCACGCACACGGCGTCGAAACCCGCCGCGGCGGCGTGCCGCGCAAACATGTCGTTGGGATAGTAGAGGAACGCCAGGCGGACCGGTTCACCGGACCGCAGCCGCCGGCGCATGATCGAGGGGTGCATGCCGGCATTCAAGGCCGCCAGCCGGCGGCGAGGCCACTCCGATCTCGTGGTCCCTCAAAGCGCCCACGGCGCGGCTCACCGCCCGGCGGCCGTCCCGCCACCAGACTCCGCCTCCGCCAGCGCCCGCAGCCGGTCCAGCGGCCCGGCGATCGCCTCGGCCCAGACCGCGTAGCCGGCCTCGCTGGGATGGAGGAGGTCCGGCATCAGGGCCACGGGAAGCGTGCCGTCGGCCTCGAGGAAGCTCGCCCCGATGTCGAGGAAGTGCAGGCGGTCCCGCCGCAGCGCGCCGAGGGCGCGGTTGATCTCCGCGACCTCCCGCCGATAGGGCGACTCCGGCGCGTTCCGCGGCAGCAGCCCGAGGAGCAGGACCTGCGCTCGAGGCAGCTTCTCCTGCACGGTGTCGACGACCGCAGTGATGCCCGCGATGGTCTCGGGCACCGAGTTCCGGGGCAGGCCCGTGCCGTGCTGCACCATGAGGTTCCCGGTGCCGATCAGGATCACGACGACCCGGGGGGAGAGGCCCTCCAGCTCGCCGTGGCGCAGCCGCCAGAGCAGGTGCTGGGTCCGGTCGCCGTCGAGGCCGAAGTTGGCCGACCGCAGCGGGGCGAGGCGCCGGTCCCAGACCGCGCGGCCGACCGACCGCCAGAGGTCCGTGATCGAGTCGCCCAGGAAGAGCACGTCGATGCCGCCCCGCCGGGCCTCCGCGACATACTCCGCGTGGCGCTCCGGCCAGCTCCGGCGGTCAGCGCCGAAATGTTCGCGGGGGACCGGCTCGACCGCCGGGTTCGCGGCCGCAGACGGGAGCAGCAGGGGGACGAGGAGGAGCGCGAGCTTCGCGGTCGGCATCGGACATGTCCTGCCTGCCCGTACCCGCGTGGATTGTCACTCTCCGATCACTGGTCCCATCGAGCATCCAGTGCATCACACTCGACGCCCTGCAGTCCTCATCCTCGACTCTCGCCCATGACTGGCGCCGCGCCGATCCGCCCCGCCGGGAGCCGCTCCCGGGAACGCGCCGCCGCGCCCGCCGTCCGCGGTGCGGCGGGGCGGCGGGGAGGCCCGACGTCCGACGGCCCCGCGCCGCATGCAGGCGAGGACCGGGCGGAGGCGGCCCCGCGCCGGAGTGAGGACTACCACACCCTGCCGTTCCAGGTCGCGGCCCGCATCGTGCGCGAGATCCGCCAGGGCACCTGGGTGTCCTGCCTGCCGAGCGAGCGGGTCCTCGCGCGCACGCTGCAGGTCAGCCGACGGACGCTGCGCAAGGCGATCGTCCAGCTCGGACGGGACGGGGTCGTCGAGACGCGCAACCGCCGCGGGCACCAGATCCTGGAGGCGACGCCCGCCGCGGACGGACCCCGCGACTCGATCGGCCTGCTCACTCCCGAACCCTTCGGACCGCACCTGTCCTACACGACGCACTGGGTCGACGACGTGCGCGGCATGCTGATCGACCACGGCCTGCGGCTGGCGGTCTTTTCCAGCTCCCGCTACTTCACTCCCGGTGCGGACAAGACCCTGGCGCGGCTCGTTTCCCAGTGTCCCCAGGCCTGCTGGGTGCTGACGCATTCGAACGACCAGGTGCAGCGCTGGTTCGAGCGCAACCGGGTTCCCTGCGTCGTCGCCGGATCCTGCTCCCCGGGCATCGCGTTGCCCAACCTCGACACCGACTATGCCACCGTCTGCCGCCACGCCGTGGGCGCGCTCCTGCGCCATGGGCATCGCCGCGCCGCCTTCCTGACCGAGCACGGGCCCCGGGGCGGCGATCTCGCCAGCGAGACCGGCTTCGCCGAGGCGGTGCAGCGGGCGCGCCGGCCGGACATACACTACCGGATCGCCCGCCACCAGGGGACGGTCGAAGATGTCTGGCGGACCCTTGGCCGCCTCTACGACGGCCCCTCGCCGCCCACCGCCCTGCTGATCGCCAAGCCCGCGTTCTACCTCACCGCGGTCGCCTTCCTCGCCAAGCGCCGCCTCCAGGTCGGCCAGGACGTTTCGCTGCTTTGCCGCGACTACGACTTTTTCCTGAGCTACCTCGAACCCCGCCCAGCCTGCTACCAGCTCCGCCCCAAGTCGTACGCCCGGCGCCTGTGCTCCTTGGTCCTAACCCTGGCGCGTAACCAGGCCGTCACCCACCCCCACCAGCGCTTCGCACCCGAGTTCGTCCCCGGAGCCTCACTGGCCCCCCCGACGGAGCCCGGCAAGGGACAGGTTGTTTCTGAGAAATGAGGGATTCACCGTCGTTCGATCCGATTCAGCACCCCGGCCCGGAGTGCTGCTCCGGCAGAACACCCGGCGCCTAAATCCTAGGGAGTGCCCACCCCCCTTCCGCATGATCTGAACGATGGCGGAATTCCCTCAACCCGCTCGCGCGATTCCCGCGCGGATCGCGCGCCCTGGACGAGCCGATCGCCGATTCCACGGGCGGGTCGCCGCTCTCCAGCGATGATGGCTGCTGCCGGGTGCGGCGCGAACTTGCGCCGCGGGCGGCGGCTTCAGGACGCGCGCGCGTTCGCCGCCTCGGGGCGAGGTTTTAGGATAAAAAGCATGACCGCCGTGCCCACGAGGCCGACGCCGGCGAACTGGAACGCGACGGCCAGGTCCACCCGCCCGTCGCGCAGCACGCCGCTGGCATAAGTCATCGCCCCGCCCGCGACGCAGCCGATGAAATTCAGGAAACCATAAGCGGTCGCGCTGTAGCGCTCGTCGACGATCGAGCGCACGATCGGCATGAGATTGGCGTCGTAGAATCCCCGCCCCACCCCGAACAGCATCAGCCCGCCCAGCGCCACCGCCAGCGTGTCGCTCCACCCGAGCACGAACAGCGCGGGCGCGGCGGCCAGGTAACCCAGCGCCGGGACCAGCATCCGGCCGCGCGGCTGCGTGCGGGCCCAGCGATCCGCCCAGGCTCCGCCCACCACGATGCCGGCAAACGAGGCGACCTGCAGGTAGGCGGTCGCCGACAGGCCCGCGCTGCCGAGCCCGAGTCCGAAATGCTCCCGCAGGTAGGTCGGCAGCCAGCCGTACACCGCCCAGTTCGCGATGCCGACCAGCGCGTTGAGCGCCAGCAGGATCGTGAACGCCGGCCGGGCGAACAGCGCCCGCAGCGCCGCCAGCGGCCGCACCCGGTTCCCGACCGCGGCCGGCTCCGCCCGCGGCGCATCCCGGAGAAACAGCATCACCACCAGCGCGTAACCGACCCCGATCGCGCCGAACAGCGTGAATCCCAGGCGCCAGCCGTGGGCCGCCGCGATGTAGCCGCCGAGCCCGCCCAGCACGGCGCCCGCGTACATGCCGCTGTTGTGCAGCGCGGCCGCCAGCGAGCGCGTGGGCCCGCGGTGATAGTCGGTGATCAGCGCCAGCGCGGCCGGCAGGTAGCAGGCCTCGCTGACGCCCATCAGCGCGCGCGCCCAGAACAGCCCGGCGAAAGACTCCACGTGCCCGGTCAGCCAGGTCACCGCCGACCACACCAGCAGGCTCGCGAAGATCACCCGCTGCCGGCTGAACCGGTCCGCGAGGAAACCGCAGAACGGGCTCGCCACGCCGTACACCCAGAGGAAGACCGACGTCAGCAGCCCGAACTGCGCCTCCGTCATCGGAATTTCCGCAACGATCGGCTCCCGCATGGTCGTGATGATGAGCCGGTCGAGGTAGTTGAGCAGCGCCGCGAACCACAGCAGCGCGACCGCCGTCCAGGCGGCGCGGGGCAGTCCGGCCGGCGCGCTCATGCCCCGCCCTCCGCCTTCAATCCGACTGCGCCGGCCCACACCTCCGGCGACCGCTCGCCGGGCCGCCGCTCGCCGTTCAGCACCACCCAGCGTCCCTGCCACTCGGCCGTGGGAGCCGTGGCCCGCGAGACGGGCGCCTCGCCCGCCGGCGACCAGCAATCGGCAACGGGATCGTAGGCCAGGATGTCGGACGGAAATCCGGGATGTCCCGGGCCGTCGAGATGGCGGCGCGTGCCGTCGTCGCCGCCGACGACCAGCAGCCGTCCGTCCGCCGTGACCGGCAGCGGAGTCGGCGCGGCCACGGCCGGTCGCGGCAGGTCCGCCACGCGGCGCCAGCCGCGGGCGGGGTCATAGACATAGGCATCCGCGAGGTACGTGCGCTCCGCCTTCCCGGCACCGGCGTGCAGCGAGGCGCCGCTGGCTACCAGCAGGCCCTCCCCGGCCGCTCCGGCCAGCGCCAGAATCCGCGCCGGACCGGGCAAGGGCGGCAAGGCGCTCCAGCCCCCGCCGGGGCGCGTGAAATCCCAGGCCCAGAAATCCGGCCGGGCCGTCGTGGCGTCGGGCCGGTCGATGCCGCCGAGCACGTAGATCCGGGATCCGACCCGCGCGCCCGTCATGAACGCGCAGGGCCCCGGCAGCGGCGGACCCTCCCGCCGCCGCAGTGCGCGGCCGTCCCAGGACAGCACCTGGACCCGCGCGGTGTGCGTCCGCGCATCGCCGCCGCCGATGCAGGCCACGCCGTCCGGCAGCGGGACGGACAGGCCGTAGGCGCAGGGTGCGGGCAGCCGCCCGGCCGCCTGCCACGCCGCCGCCCCCGGCGGCAGCACGTAGATGGAGTCGTACCACACCTTCGTCCCGCCCTCCCACGGGCGCGGGCCGGGAAAGTTCGCGCCCCCGGCGAGCAACAGGGCCCCGCCGGTCACGCCGGCGAAAGGCGCGGCGAATCCCTCGGGGTCCGGGACCGAGGGCAGCCGGATCCAGTCGGGCCCCGATGGCCGGACGACGGGCGCGGCGCGCATCAGCAGGTCCGCCGCGCGCGGCGGCTTTCGGGGTGGGCGTCCAGGGGCATCGGGCGACCAGCCTCCGCGCCGGCGGCGATCCGGCAAAGGCAAAGCGCTGGTCTGGTTGGCTGGACAGCGTGGCGTCCGGTGCAGGCGGCCCCGGACGCCCGCCGTCCAGGGTTTCCCGGGGCTGGACATGCCCGGCGACGTTACCCCGGCGTGCATCGATTGCGCAAGGTTTGGCGTGTGCTTTCCGCGGATCCGTGGCACGGACAAGGTGCGCCACCCGCATAACCCCGCCACTCGCATGGACAATTTCCTCACCCGCCTTCGTGCCGGCTCGCCCCAGTGGGGCTTCATCGTCAGCTATCCCGCCCCGGGCATCGTCGAGCGCGTCGGCCGCGACTGGGACTGGGTGTGGATCGACGGGCAGCACGGGCAGCTCGGCTACCAGGACATCCTCGCCCTCGTGCGCGTCTGCGACGGCCTGGGCCGGCCGCCGTTCGTGCGGGTGGCGTCCCACGAGTACGCCGAGATCGGGCGGACCATGGACATGAACGTTTCCGGCCTGATCGTGCCGATGGTCCAGAACGCCGCGGAAGCCCGACGCGTCATCGCGGCCGCCAAGTACCCGCCGCTCGGCGATCGCTCCTACGGCGGCCGCCGGGTCGGCGACCTGCGGGGCCGGCACTACCCGCAGGACGTCAACGCGGACGTCATCGTCCTCTTGCAGATCGAAACCGAGGAGGGGCTGCGCAACGCGGACGAGATCGCCGCGATCCCCGGGGTCGACGGGCTCTTCTACGGTCCGGACGACGTGCTGGTGCGCCGGGGCCTGCCCATGGACACGCCCAAGACCCCGGAGACGCTCGGCGCCGACCTGCGCACCGTCGCCGAGGCCTGCCGGCGCCAGGGCAAGATCGCCGCCACGCTCGCCTTCACGCCCGCCCTGATCGAGTTCTGCGTCCGTTCCGGCTACCGGCTGGTGGCGGCGGGCGCCGACATCGCCATGCTCACCGGCGGCTCGCAGCAGGCCTCCGCC
>JAEUGX010000057.1 GCA_016795545.1 Opitutaceae bacterium | reverse complement strand
GATGCGGGCGAGCAGGAGCTGGTTGATCTGCGTGATGAGGTCGTTCTTGCCCTGGGCGAGCTTGGGTTCACCGAGCTCGGTGAGGATGGCCCGGAGCATCTGGGTCTCGTTGAGCCGCGGGTTGAGGATCGGGGCGGAATCATAGTGGCCGGGGTCGAGCTCGTTCAGGAACTTGCGACAGAGGGTGGTCTTGCCGCAGCCGACCTCGCCGACGAGCACGATGAAGCCCTTTTTCTCGGTCACCCCGTATTTCAAGTGCTGCAGGGCCTCCTGGTGGGTGTCGCTCAGGTAAAGAAACTTCGGGTCCGGAGTGATGTGGAAGGGCATCTCCGTGAAACCGTAGTGGCTCTGGTACATCGCGCGGGCAACTATTTGCGCCGCACTGGAAAATGCACGACTAATCCGCGTGAAACGCCTTTGAAAAACTATTGCCTGGGCCTCCGGCGGGGCCTTTATCTGGGGGTCCTCACCCGGTGAATTACAGCAAGCTGATCATGGGCATCTACGCCGTCGTTTTTGCAGGCCTGACTCTTTGGGCGGCGGCGTTTTTCGTCCAGATGCACCGGGAGCTGACCGCGCTGCGGGCGCAGGAGGACGCGAACCGCCGGCGGCTGGCCGACGCCGAGTCGCGGCTGCGCGAGCAGGAGAAGTACCTGGACCAGCTGCGGCACGACCCGGTGCTGGTGGAGCGCCTGATCCGGCAGAAGCTCGGGTACGTGCGCGCGCAGGAGTTCGTCTTCCGTTTCGACGAGGCGCGGTGAGCGCGGCCGTCGCCTTTCTCTTCATGACCCCCGACACCTTGATTTCCGCCTACCGTGCCGCCGGGCAGGGCCAGGTCTTCGCCTTCTGGGATGCGCTCGACGCCGCGGCGCGCGCCGAGCTGGCCGCGCAGGCGGCCGAGATCGACCTGGCCGAGGTGGAGCGGCTGAACCGGGCGCTGGTGTTCCAGGCGGGCGGCGGCGGGGTCGACCTGGCGGACCTGGAGCCGGCGCCGTGCACGCGGCTGCCGGAGAACGGCGGCCGCGCGGACGAGTGGGCGGCGGCCCGGGCGGCCGGCGAGGCTGCGCTGCGGGCCGGGCGGGTGGCCGCGTTCACGGTCGCGGGCGGGCAGGGAACCCGGCTGGGCTACGACGGGCCCAAGGGCACGTTCCGGGTGACGCCGCTCAAGGGCAAGTCGCTGTTCCAGGTGTTCGCCGAGAAGATCCGGGCCGCCGGCCTGCGGTACGGCCGGCCGCTGCACTGGTTCATCATGACCAGCCACGCCAACCACGCGCAGACGGAGGAGTTCTTCGCCGCGCACCGGTATTTCGGGCTCGATCGCGGGCGCGTGCATTTCTTCCGGCAGGGCCGGATGCCGGCGGTCGGCTTCGACGGCAAGATCCTGCTCGAGGGCCGGGGGGCGATCGCGCTGAGCCCCGACGGGCACGGCGGCTCGCTGCGGGCCCTGCACCGCAGCGGGGCGCTGGACCTGATGCGCGCCGAG
Source organism: Opitutaceae bacterium (assembly GCA_016795545.1). Taxonomy (GTDB): domain Bacteria; phylum Verrucomicrobiota; class Verrucomicrobiia; order Opitutales; family Opitutaceae; genus Lacunisphaera. The sequence continues at coordinate 47,694 of JAEUGX010000057.1, read as the reverse complement.
GGGGTCGACACGATCAGCTACTTCCAGGTCGACAACCCGCTGGTGCGGGCGGTCGACCCGGCCTTCCTCGGATTTCACCTCCTGGCCGGCTCGGAAATGTCGAGCAAGATGGTGCCGAAAGCGTATCCCGAGGAGAAGGTCGGGCTGTTCTGCCGGCAGCGCGGGCGGGTGGCGGTGGTGGAGTACAGCGACATGCCGGCGGCGCGGCAGCGGGAGACGAATCCCGACGGGTCGCTGCGCTTCGCGGCCGGCAACATCGCGATCCACGTCCTCAGCCGGGACTTCGCGCGGCGGCTGGCCGCGGGCGGCGGGGAGGTGGCGCTGCCCTTCCACCGGGCCGACAAGAAGATCGCGACGGTCGACGCCGCGGGGCAGCTGGTGAAACCGGGGGCGGCCAACGGCGTGAAGTTCGAGATGTTCGTCTTCGACGCGCTGCCCTTCGCGGCCAACCCGCTCGTGATCGAGACGAGCCGGGCGGAGGATTTCAGCCCGGTGAAGAACGCCGAGGGCGTGGATTCGCCGGCGACGGCGCGCGACGACCAGCTGCGGCAGTTCGGCCGCTGGCTGCGCGCGGCGGGCGCGGAGGTCGCGACCGACGCGTCGGACCGGCCGCACGCCGGCATCGAGATCTCGCCACTGTTCGGCTACGACCTCGACTCGTTCCGCAGCCGCTGGGCCCAGCTGCCGGTGAAGCCGGTGGTCGTTGACGGACTCTACCTCGAGTGAACCCCGCCACCCCGAACCTGATCCTCCCATGACCGCATCCGCCAAGATTGACCAGGCCGCCCGGGACGGGCGGCTGTTGCCCGGCGCCGTCGAGAACCTCCAGGCCTGGCTGGCCGCCGGGCTGCCCGACTGGGCGCAGCAGAGCCTGCTCGAGCTGGTCGAGCGCGGCCAGTGGAGCGAGCTCAACGACCGCTTCTACCGCTACCTCGAGTTCGGCACCGGCGGCATGCGCGGCCGGACGGTCGGCGTGGTGGCGGCCCGCGCCGAGACGGGGACGCTCAGCGCGCAGGGTTCGCCGGAGCACGCGAACGTCGGCAGCAACCTGCTCAACGACTTCACGCTGGTGCGCGCCACGGTGGGGCTGTTCCGCTACGTGAGCCGGCACCTGGCGTCGCGCCGGGTGCACGACCTGCCCAAGCTGGCGATCGCGCACGACGTGCGGCATTTCTCGCGCCACTTCTGCGAGCTGGCGGCGTCCACCTGGACGCGGCTCGGCGGCGTCGCCTTCATCTTCGACGGCCCGCGCTCGACGCCGCAGCTCAGCTTCACCGTCCGCTACCTGAAGGCGCACGCCGGGGTGGTGATCACGGCCAGCCACAATCCGCCGCACGACAACGGCTTCAAGGCCTACTTCGACGACGGCGCGCAGATCACGCCGCCGCACGACCGCGGCATCATCGCCGAGGTCAACGCCGTGGCGCTCGGCGCGGTGCGCGAGTACCTGGCCAAGGACCTGACGCGGGTGGTGACGCTCGGGCGGGAGGCGGACGACGCGTACCTGGCGGCCGCGGCGCAGGCGGCGCTCGACGGCGAGATCTTCCGGAAGGCGCCGCTGCGGGCGGTCTACACGAACATCCACGGCGTGGGCGGCGTGTCGTCGGTGCCGCTGCTGCTGCACGCCGGGGTGCACGTGACCGAGGTCCCGGAGCAGGTGGTGTTCGACCCCCGTTTCCCCACGGTGAAGTCGCCGAACCCGGAGAACGCCGAGGCGCTCGCCTTGGCGGTGGCGCTGGCGGAGAAGGGCGGCCACGACCTGGTCATGGCCACCGATCCGGACAGCGACCGCATGGGGGTGGCCGTGCGCAACCGCGCCGGGCGCCTGGAGCTGCTGACGGGCAACCAGGTCGGCGCGCTGCTGGCCGACTACCGGATCACGAAGTACAAGGAGCTCGGCTGGCTGCCCCGCGAGGGCTCGGCCTCGGCGGCGCTGGTCAAGACCTTCGTCACGACGCCCCTGCAGGACGCCATCGCGCGCGGGCAGGGCATCAAGGTCATCAACACGCTGACCGGCTTCAAGTGGATCGCCGGCAAGATGCGCGGTTACGAGGAGCAGCTGAAGGCGGCGCTGCTGGCGCAGGAGGGCATCGCGCTCGACTACGACGCCACGCCTTTCCGCCGGCGCGCGGAGCTGCTGCTGCGCCACAGCACGTTCTACGTCTTCGGCACCGAGGAGAGCTACGGCTACCTGCCCAACGACCTGGTCCGCGACAAGGACGGCAATTCCGCCTGCCTGATGTTCGCCGAGCTCTGCGCCTGGGTGAAGTCGCGCGGGCTGACCGTGCCCGAGTACCTCGACGAGATCTACCTCCGCTACGGCTTCTTCCTGGAGGGCGTGATCAACCTCTACTACGAGGGCGCCAGCGGGGCCGCGAAGATCCGGCGGATCCTGGACGACTACCGGGCGGCGCCGCCGCAGGCGTTCGGGGACACGCGCGTGACGCGCTTCCAGGACTTCGGCCGCGAGCAGTTCCACGACGCCGACGGCGAGGCCATCCCGGCGCAGGACCTTTACCTGGTGACGCTGGCCAACGGGTATTCCTTCGCCGCGCGCGGCAGCGGCACGGAGCCGAAGATGAAGTTCTACCTCTTCGCGCAGGAGCCGGCGGCGTCCGCGGCCGAGCTGCCCTCGGCCAAGGCCAAGGCCAAGGCGACGCTGGACGCCCTGAAGGCGTTGATCGAGGCCGACGCCCGGAAGCGGGCGGAGGGGTAGGCGGGAGGGGGAGTCCCGGTCCTCCCGGGCCGGACGACGGGCTGGCGCGGCAGCGGCTCGGGTCAGACGAGCAGCAGGGCCGGCTTTTCCAGGAGGTCCTTGAGGGCCGCGAGGAATTGCGCGCCAAGGGCGCCGTCGACCACGCGGTGGTCGCAGGATAGCGTCAGGGCCAGGGTCTGGCCGACGGCGAGCTGGCCTTGCTTCACGACCGGCTTGGTGACGGTGGTGCCGACGGCGAGGATCGCGGCGTTGGGCGGGTTGATGATGGCGGAGAAGCGGTCGATGCCCATCATGCCGAGATTGGAGACGCAGAACGTGCCGCCGGTGAACTCGTCGGGCTTGAGCTTCTTCTCCTTGGCCCGCTTGCCGAGGGGCTTGGCCTCGGCGCTGATCTGGAAAACGGATTTCTGGTGGGCGTCGCGGATGACCGGGGTGATCAGGCCGTCATCGATCGCCACGGCGAACGAGACATGCGCGGCGGCGTGGTACTGGATGCCGACCTGGGCGCCGCTGGCGACCCACGAGGCGTTGACGCCCGGCACGCGGCGCAGGGCCTCGGCGCTGGCCTTGAGGATGAAGTCGTTGACCGAGAGCTTGACGCCCTCCTTCTCGAGTCCGCTGTTGAGCTGGGCGCGGAGGGCCAGCAGCGGCTCGGCGTCGATCTCGATCTCGAGGTAAAAGTGGGGGATCTGGACCTTCGACTCGAGCAGGCGCTTGGCGATGGTCGCGCGCATGTTGGAGGCCGGTGCGAACCGGTCCTCTTGCACGGCCCCGCGGGGCGCGAGGGCGCCGATGGCTCCCGGCTGCGCTTTGGCGGCGGGAGTCGGGGCCGGCGGCGCGGACAGGGCCGCCAGGACGTCGGCCTTGACGATGCGGCCGTGGGGTCCGGTGCCGGCGACGCGGGCCAGGTCGATTTTCTGGTCGGCGGCGATTTTCCGGGCCAGCGGGGATGCCTTGACGCGGCCGCCTTCGGCGGCGGGCGCGACGGGGGCCGGAGCCGGCGCCGGGGCGGCGTCCTCCGCGGGCGGTGTCGTCGGCGCGGCCGGGGCCGGCGCCGCAGCCGGAGGCGCCGCGGGGGCGGGGGCGGCTGCAGCCGGCTTGGCGGCGGGAGTTTCGGCGGGGGCGTCGACCTTCTCACCCGGCTGACCGACCGCGCAAAGCGGGGCGCCGATCGCGACCTGGGTGCCGGCGGCGGCGAAGATCTTGAGGAGGGTGCCGTCGAAGAACGACTCGAGCTCCATCGTCGCCTTGTCGGTCTCGACCTCCGCGAGCATGTCGCCCGACTTGACGGGGTCGCCTTCCTTTTTAAGCCACTTGACCAGCGTGCCGACCGTCATGGTGTCGCTGAGCTTGGGCATGTCGATGATGTTGGCCATGAGAGGAGCGCGTCCGGGGCGCGCGATTGAGAGTTGGAAGAAGGAGGAGGGCCGGCGGTCCGGCAGGTGACAAAATCCGTTTACTTCAGGACGTCCAGCGCCGCCTGGAAGATGCGGTCGACGGTGGGCAGCTGGATTTTCTCCAGCGGCGGGGAATAGATGGCGGGGGCGTCGAGGGAGGTGATCCGCTTCACGGGGGCGTCGAGGTAGTCGAAGGCCTTTTCCTGGATGATGCAGGCCACCATGGCGCCGACGGAGCAGAACGGCTTGGCCTCCTCGACGTAGAGGACGCGGTTGGTCTTCCGGACGGAGTTGAGGATGGTCTCCTCGTCGAGCGGACGGATGGAGCGGAGGTCCACGACCTCGGCGTCGATCTGGTGCTTTTCCTTGAGGAGGTCGGCGGCCTTGAGCGCCAGCTGGATGGGGCGGCCGTGTCCGATGATGGAAAGGTGCTTGCCCTCGCGCATGACCTTGGCGGAGCCGAGCGGCACGAGATACTCGCCCTCGGGCACCTCGCAGGTTTCGCCGTAGAGGATGGTGTTCTCCATGAAGAGCACCGGGTCGTTGTCGCGGATGGCGGACTTCATCAGGCCCTTGGCGTCGTAGGCGTTGGACGGCACGACGACCTTGATGCCCGGGTGGTAGGCGGCGATGGATTCCGGGGTGTGGGAGTGGGTGGCGCCCACGTTGGTGCCGCCGTTGGCCGGGCCGCGGAGCACGATCGGGCAACTGATGAGGCCGCCGGACATGTAGCGGATATTGGCGGCGTTGTTGAAGATCTGGTCGAAGGCCACCGAGTAGAAGCTGAAGAACATCAGTTCCATGACGGGGCGCAGGCCCAGCATGGCGGCGCCGACGCCCATGCCGATGAAGCCGGCCTCGCTGATGGGGGTGTCGACGATGCGCTTGGGGCCGTATTTGGCCAGCAGGCCTTCGGTGACCTTGTAGGCGCCGTTGAACTGGGCGACTTCCTCGCCCATGATCACGACGTTCGGGTCGCGTTCGATTTCCTCGGACATGGCCGCCCGGAGGGCTTCGCGGTAAGAGATGACAGGCATTGCTCGGAGAAGTGGAGTTGGATGAACGGGGAGGGGACGGGGCCGGCTTAGTCGAAGAACAAGGCGCCCTGGGACTTGCGGTCGGCGGGATTGTCGATCTCCCAATAGACGTCCTTCTTGATGTCCTCGACCGTCGGGTAGGGGCTCGCCTCGGCGAACTGGGCGGAGTTCTCCGCCTCGGCCCGGGCCTCCTCGTCGATCTTGCGCACAAGGTCGTCGGTCAGGGTTTTCTCCGCGAGCAGCGCGTTCTGGAACACCATGAGCGGATCCTTCGTGCGCTTGTATTCCTCGATCTCCTGCTTGTCGCGGTAGGTCGTGTCCGGGTCGGCGACGGAATGCCCCCGGTAGCGGTAGGTGCGGATCTCGAGGACGCTCGGCAGGGATTTTTCGTGGGCCAGCTTGAGGGCCTGGCTGACCTTGTCGCGGACCTCCAGGACGTCGTGCCCGTTTTCGAGGATCTCCCAGTTCATGTCGTAGCCGGCGGCGCGTTCGGCCAGGCTCGGGCCGGCGGAGGAGCGGGCCTGGCTGGTGCCCATGGAATAGCCGTTGTTTTCGATCACGAACACGACCGGCAGCGACCAGAGGGCCGCGAGATTGTAGGATTCGTGGACCGCCCCCTGGTTGACGGCGCCGTCGCCCATGAACGCGAGGCAGGCGCCCTTGATGCCCTTGTACTTGAGGGCGTAGGCGATGCCGGTGCCGAGCGGGATCTGGCCGCCCACGATGCCGTGGCCGCCCCAGAAATTCCGCGACGGGTCGAAGTAGTGCATCGATCCGCCCTTGCCCTTGGAGCAGCCGGTGTACTTACCGTAATTCTCCGCCATCATCTCGTTCATCCCCATGCCGACCGCCAGGCCATGGCCGTGATCGCGGTAGGCGGTGATGATGTGGTCGTTGTCGCCCATCACCGAAACGCAGCCCACCGCAATCGACTCCTGCCCGATGTAAAGATGAAGGAAGCCGCCGATCTTTCCCTGTTGGTAGCTCCGGAGACAGCGCTCCTCGAACCGCCGAATGCGCACCATGTCCCGGTAAAGCTGGATCTTTTCGTCCTGCCCGAGCTTCACATTGATCGGCGCCAGACGCGCATCATAATCAGAGACGGCAACTTCGGCTTTTTTCGAGGGAGATTTCTTGCTCACAGCAGATTAGTTTGAGTTTGAAGCAATAAGGCGACGCAAGATTCCCTCTTTTAGGGAAAATCCGGCGAACACAAGCGAAAGTTAGTTCATGGTTCACGGAACTTGAAAGGGCGCCTGGCCGGCAAAGGAGCGCGCGGGTCGGGACTGAGTTGGATGAGACCCGCGGATAAATGCTGGAATGCTGGAAAACAAATGTGACCGTGCGATTGCCGTGGTGCGTGACGCTTCGGCTGTGTCTGATGGTGCGGTTGTCTCCCTCAGGAATCATAAATTCCGTAAACCGCAACCAGGGTTCCATCGGCTGCAGTTGACGCAGGCGTATCGATCCCACCCCGGAATCTCTCGACCATGTTCATCCGCCTGAAAAATATGCCGCTGGTGATCGGGTGCCTGGGCGCGTTGCTCCTCGCGGTTTCGGCTTCCGGCCGGGCCGCCCAAGTATCGGGGGCGAGCCCGAAGGCTCCGCGCGGGGCGGCTGTGGAGGCGAGAGCCCTGGTCAATCGGGGATTTGAAGATTTTGCCCGGGGAGCGTTCGAAGACGGCGGGAGCAATCTTTACGTGAATGCCCAGGGCAAGGTGCAGATGATCCACACCTGGGATGTGAACGGTGACAGCTATCCCGATCTCGTCCTCGCGAACTCACATGACTACAAGGAGCGCGGGCCGACTCGGATCCACCGGGTGGCTTTGCCGGGTCAGGTCGAAACTCCATTCCAGGAATTGGCCAATGACAGCGGTTGGATGAGCCGCATCGTCGACCTGGATCAGGACGGTTTCGTCGATCTGATTGTCGCCAACGGCGAGAATGGGGTGAGTTCGGAACTGCTCTCCTACATCTACTGGGGCGGACCGCGCGGGCTCACCGGGCAACGGACCGACCTGCCGACCATGGGGGCTTACGACGTGGCGGTGCTCGACCTCGATCGCGACGGCAAACTCGATCTGGTGTTCCCGTCCGCCTGGACCGACCACCATAATCCCGGTCAGCCCTTGTTGGCCCGGGTCTATCTCGCCAAGGGCGACCGCACCTTTAACGACGCCTCCGAGCGCTTTGGGATTAGCGGGACGGCAGCGGTTGCCATCGCCGCGGCGGATCTAAATGGCGATGGGCAGTCGGATCTCGTCGTCGCAAACTACCGCCGGGACTTTGAGCTCGATACTGCATCCGTCATCTATTGGGGCACGCCGGCCGGGGTGGAGGCCAGAAATCCCCAACGCATCCTGACGCACGGTGCACAAAATGTCATCCTTGCCGACCTGAATGGCGACCACGCACCCGATATCGTGTTTTCGGGCGCCAACAGGGTGCAGATCTGCTGGAACCAGCAGGGAAAATTCAGCGCGGAGCACCAGCGCATCATCTCCGCGCCGGGATTCTCCTCGATGTTCAGCAACGGCACCGTGCGCTGCGCCGTGGCCGATCTGGATCTGGACGCCGTTCCCGAACTCATCCTGGCGACCCGCGAGGGCTTGGAAATACGGTCCAGCAGCGATCTCTCGCGCGTGCAGCAGCGGCTCGCGGTCAAAGATCTCCACTGGGTCAGCGCTGCCGACCTCAATGGCGACGGCCGCCCGGAGCTGATTTCCAGCCGTTACACGGATGGCATGCTTTACGACACGACCTCGCCGATCTTCTGGAATTCCGCGACGGGGTTTTCGAGCGACCGCGTTACCTGGATTCCGACCCAAGGCGCGGTGGGCAACACCGCCGGCGACCTGGATGGCGATGGAAGCCCGGAGGTGGTGTTCAACAGCACGATGAGCGGCCACCTGAAGGGGATCCACAACTACATCTACTGGGGAAACCAGGATGCCGCGTACGGACCGGCGCACCGCCTCGAACTGCCCACGGACGGCACCGGCCAGGCGTTTGTCGCGGATCTCGACTTGGACGGATGGCCCGAGTGCGTGTTCACGGGGCCCGGGGCGGATCTGCGGATTTTTGCGGGTTCGCCGAGCGGCCCGTCGGCCGACCGCTACACGGATCTGCCCGCGAATGAAGGCATCCAGGATCTTCAGGTCGCGGACTTCAACCGCGACGGTTATCTGGACATCCTGGCGGTGTCCCAGGTCTACGACACGAGCCCCGCCACCCTGGCAAAATCTGCCCGGATCTACCACGGCTCCAGGCAGGGCTTTGCCCTTGAACGCAGCCAGCCGCTGCCGATGTACGGCAACGCCGCCTACCTGGCGGACGTCAACCGGGACGGCTTCCTGGACATCCTGTGCAATGACAAGCGGGACTACATCTTGATTTATTTCGGAGGCCGCGCGGGGTATGCCGAGGAGCGGAGCGCCAAGGTTCCGGCGGTCAATCCCCTTGCCGTCAACACCGCGGATCTCAACGGCGACGGCTGGCTCGATCTCATCATCTCGTGTGGCGGGCATTACCGGCGGCTCAAGGACACGCACCGGATCTATTATGGCAGTCCCAAGGGATTCAGGGAGGAAAACTCCCAGACTTATTCGGCCGGTTACACTCCGATCTTTACCGCCGTCGCGGATTTCAACCGCGACGGCAATCTGGACCTGGCGGCCACGGCCTATTCCTCGGCGACCGAGCGGGTCCTGCCCGCCCGGATTTTCTGGGGCAACGGGAAGCGGATCGATTTTGAGCATCCCTTTAACCTCCCGGCGGAATCAGCCGCCGCCGTGACTCAGCTGGATTTGAACCGGGACGGCTGGGTGGACCTGGTGTACGCCTGCCACCGGAATGACGTCACCCACCAGGTCGATTCACTGATTTACTGGAACGGCCCCCAGGGATTCGATCCCAAGCGGTCGACCCGACTGCCCGGGCTTGGGCCGCACGGCATGACCGCGCGGGACCGCGGGAACGCCTACACGCGGAAACCCCAGGAGAGTTACGTTTCCGAGCCGTTTGATTTACGGGATGACGCTGTGACCCGGCTCCGGTGGGTCGCGGACCTGCCCCCGGACGCGGGGCTGAAGTTTCAATTGCGATGGGCGGCGAGGCGGGAGGACCTGGATCGGGCGGAATGGCGCGGCCCCCAAGGCCCCGGCACCTATTTCGAAAATTCCGGTGGCGACGTTGGGTCGGACGAGAAGACCGGGCGGTGGATGCAGTATCGCGCCCTCTTTATCATGCCCTATGGCGGAAAAAGCGCGGTGCTCACCGAGGTTCGACTGGAGCTGAAGTAAGCAGCCGGCGGTTCGCTCCAGGGATCGCACGTGCGAGCTCCGGTATGAGCGCACGCGCGCTGGCGATCCGCGGACCCATCCTGGGGCAGGCCGCCCCGTGCTGCCGGGCGCTCCTGCTGGCGAGCAAGCGTGCCGGCGCTGCGGTCCCGGATCGGCGATGGCGGCGGGTCAGCGGGCCTTGCGGCGGCGGGGCTTGGGCTCGATGTTCAGGTAGGTCTTGGCGAGCATCTGCGACTCGTAGAACTCGACGAGCCGGACGCCCTCGCGGGGCTTGATGAGGTCCTTCTTGGTGGCGTGGTCGATCTGCTGCTTGATGCGCCGGCAGAGCTCCTCCCACTGGTATTGGACGCCCTCGATCACGTCGGCGATGCGCGAGCCGGCCAGGGCCTCCTCGATATAGAACCCGTTGGGCTCGTCGTCCTCGAGGAAGACGTGAACCTCGTTGACGCGGCCGAAGAGGTTGTGCAGGTCGCCCATGATGTCCTGGTAGGCGCCGGTCAGGTAGACCCCCAGGTAGTAGGGCTGGTGGTTGAGCGGGTGCAGCGTGATGTAGTCCTTCACGTCCTGGAGGTCGATGAAGCTGCCGACCTTGCCGTCGGAGTCGCAGGTGATGTCGACCAGGATGGCGTTCACGGTCGGCTTCTCGTTGAGGCGGTGGAGGGGCGTGATGGGGAAGAGCTGCTTGAGGGCCCAGCTGTCGAGCAGGGACTGGAAGACGGAGAAGTTGCAGACGTACTGGTCGGCGAGGAGCTTCTTGAGGTCGTGGAGCTCCTCGGGCTGGTAACCGGACTTGGTGCCCTCGCGGTCGATCTGCTCGCAGACCTGCCAGAAGATCTGCTCGGCGGCGGCGCGGTTCTCCAGGTCGAGGTAGCCGAGGTTGAAGAGGGAGAAGGCCTCCTCCTTCTTCTGCAGGGCGTCGTGGAAACGCTCGAGGCGGCCGAGCTTGGCCTTGTTTTTGAGGAGGTCGGCCAGATCGTCGACGATCTTGTGCCGCGTCTTGGGCTGGTGCTGCTTGCCGAGGGATTCGTGCTTGTTGATGCGCTCGAAGACCTCGACGACGAGCATGGAGTGGGGGGCGGCGACGGCGCGGCCGGATTCGCTGACGATGTCGGGCACGGCGACGCCGGAGGCGGTGCAGACCTCGCGGATGTTGGAGACGACGTCGCGGGCGTACTCGCCGAGGGTGTAGTTCATCGACGACTCGAAGTTCGTCCGCGAGCCGTCGTAATCGACGCCCAGCCCGCCGCCGACGTCGAGGTAGCCCATGGGGAAGCCCATCTTGGCCAGCTGGCAGTAGAAGCGGGCGGCCTCGGTGACGGCGGCCTTGATCGTGATGATGTTCGGCACCTGGGAGCCGATATGGAAGTGCACCAGGCGGAGGCTCTGCTGCATCTTGGCGGCGCGGAGCTTCTCGACGGCGAAGAGGATCTCGGCGGTGTTGAGGCCGAACTTGGCGTTGTCGCCGGAGGAGAGGGCCCACTTGCCCTCGCCGCGGGTCTGGAGCTTGACGCGGAAGCCGATCATCGGCTTCACGCCGGTCTCGCGGGAGATCTCGATGATGCTGTCGACCTCCGAGAGCTGCTCGATGACGATGATGATCCGCTTGCCCAGCTTGCGGCCGAGCAGGGCCAGGCGCATGTAGTCGTGGTCCTTGTAGCCGTTGCAGATGATGAGGCGCTGGGCGCCCTCGTGCATGGCCAGGGCGATCATCAGCTCGGGCTTGGAGCCCGCCTCGAGGCCGTAGTTGAAGTCCTTGCCGGCCGCGATGATCTCGTCGACCACCTCGCGCAGCTGATTGACCTTGATCGGGAAGACGCCGCGGTACTCGCCCTTGTAGCCCTCCTCCTTGATGGCCTTCTGGAAGACCTGGTTGAGCTGCACGACCCGGTGCCGGAGCGTGTCCTGCAAGCGGATGACCATCGGGGCCTTGAGGCCCATGCTCGCGGCCTCGTTGATCACGTCCATGATCCGGATCGTGCGGCCGTCGGCCAGCGGCTGGACCTGGACAAAACCCTCGGAATCCACCGAGAAGTGATTGGCGCCCCAGCGCTTAAAACCGTAATGTTCCTCAGACTGTTCGACCGACCAGGTGGATGCGGATTTGGTCTTCAATTTTACGGGATGAAAGCGGAAGGGGGGTTAGGCTTGCTTTTTGGAAACCGGCTGGGCTTATTCGCCCTTTTCCATTTTTCAAAACACCCGAAGACGCAATGACTAAAATCCAAATGATGCTCGCCCAAACCCAGCCCGCCGGTCCGGCCGGCAACCCGCTGGTGATGATGGTACCCTACCTCCTGCTCTTTGCGGCCATGTATTTCTTCCTGATCGCGCCGCAGCGCAAGAAGCAGAAGGCGCACGAGAAGATGCTGTCCGAGCTGAAGACGGGTGACGAGGTCGTGACCGCCGGCGGCATCTACGGCACGATCACCGGCGTGAAGGAGGATCGTTTTGTGGTGCGCGTCGGCGACAACAATGCCAAGGTGGAAATCGGCAAGGGCTTCATCAGCGCGCTGGTCAAGAAAGGCGACGCCGCCTGAAGCCGGCCCGTCCGGCTGAACGGGCGCCGTCATCCGCGGCGCCCGCACCCCTTTAACAACCCACATCCATGCACCGCAGCAATCTCTGGAAACTCATCCTGTGCGCGGCGATCACCCTTTGGGCGGCGCTTTCCCTGCAGCCCGTGACCGACCGCGACTTCGGCGCCTATGTGCGCGAGGAGGCGTCGGCGAAGAAGGCCGATTTCGCCAAGCTCGTCGGCGAGGCCGACGCCCTGGTCAAGAACGGCCAGGCGGGGAGCGTCTTCGTGGCGCTCAAGCAGATCAGCCTCCGCGACCACGTCGACCTGGCCCCGTTCTTCCCTCACCTCAATGTCGGCGACGTCAAGAACGTCGAGCGCCGCAATGACATTCTCCTGAACGAGCTGCTGAAGAAGTCGAAGAGCCCGCTGCAGCTGGGCCTCGACCTGAAGGGCGGCGTGTCCTTCACGCTGGAGGTCGACGAGAAGGCGCTGGCGGACCTGCCGAAGGACGCCCGCAAGGAGAAGCTGTCCAAGGCGGTGCAGATCATCAGCGACCGCGTGAACGGCCTGGGTGTCGCCGAGCCCATCATCCGCTCCGTCGGCGAGAACCGCATCGAGGTGCAGCTGCCCGGCGTCTCGACCAAGGACAACCCGCAGGTTGTCGACAGTCTGAAGAAGCCGGCCCAGCTGGCGTTCCGGCTGGTCATGGAGAACACGGGCCCCATGCCGGAGCGGCCGCGCGAGGAGCCGCCGGCCGGCTACGAGTACCTGAGCACCGAGGACGAGGATCACCGGACCGGAGTCATCCACACCTCCTATTACCTCGTGAAGCGGGTGCCGGAGATGAGCGGAGCCGACGTCGAGAGCGCGTTTGTGCGCATGGACGAGTTCGGCCGCTACCGGATCAGCCTGACCTTCAACAGCGCGGGCGCGAAGCAGTTCGCCGCGGTCACGACGGCCAACGTCCGCCGGCAGCTCGGCATCGTGCTCGACGGCAAGCTGGCCTCGGCCCCGAACATCAACGAGCCCATCACCACCGGCAGCGCGGAGATCTCGGGCAACTTCACCCAGCGCGAGGCCTTCGAGCTGGCCAACGTCCTGAACAATCCGCTGGACGTTCCGCTGACCATCAAGGAGCAGTACGAGGTCGGGCCGTCGCTCGCGGAGGACGCGATCACGAGCGGCAAGCTGGCCTTCGCCATCGGCACGGCGCTGACCATCGCCTTCATCCTCTTCTTCTATACGATCGGCGGCGTCGTCGCCGCGATCGGCATGGCGGTGAACGTCCTGATCGTGCTGGGCGTCATGGCCAGCCCCAGCGTGGGCGCCACCCTGACGCTGCCGGGCATCGCCGGCATCGTGCTGACGCTCGCCATGTCGGTCGACTCGAACATCCTGATCTTCGAGCGCATGCGCGAGGAGCTGAAGCTCGGCAAGAGCCTGGCGACGGCGCTGGAATCCGGCTTCGACAAGGCGTGGTCGGCGATCATCGACTCCAACCTGACGACCCTGATCACCGCGGTCATCATGATCGTGCTCGGCACCGGCCCCGTGAAGGGCTTCGGCGTCACCCTGACGATCGGCATCTTCACCACCATGTTCGCGGCCGTGGTCGTGAGCAAGCTGGTGCTCGAGCTGCTCATCCTGCCCGGCTACGTCAAGCGCATGCCGATGTTCTCGGTCCTGCAGAACACCAAGTACGACTTCCTCAAGATGGCCAAGCCGGCCTTCATCGCCTCCTGGGTCGTGATCGCCATCGGCCTCGGCGCCGTGGCGATCAAGGGCCGGAGCGTCTACGGCATCGATTTTGTCGGCGGCGACACGGTGACGCTTTCGTTCGCCAAGCCGGTCGACGTCGGGGCGGTCCGGGCGGCGGCCACGGCGGGCGGGTTCGAGGACGTCAGTCCCGTCTACCAGAAGCAACTGGGGGCGGACCTGGAGGTGCTCAAGGTCACCACGCGCTTCGACCAGGGCGGGCCGCTGGTGGCCAAGCTGCAGCAGGCCTTTCCGGAGGCGCAGTTCAAGGTCATCGGCGAGAACCGGATCGGCGCCTCGGTGGGCGAGGAGATCCAGTGGAACGCGCTGAAGGCCGTCTTCTGGGCGCTGGTGCTCATCCTCGTCTACGTGGCCTTCCGCTTCGAGTTCGGCTACGGCATGGGCGCCGTGGTTTCGACGATCCACGACGTCGTCATGACGGTGGGGCTCTTCGTGCTCTTTGACCGGCAGTTCAACGCGTCGATGGTCGCGGCCATCCTGCTCGTGATGGGCTATTCCATCAACGACACGATCGTCGTGTTCGACCGCATCCGCGAGGAGCTGAAGGTCAATCCGACCGGCACGCTGCGGGACATCATCAACCGCTCGCTCAACCTGACGCTGTCGCGCACCATCATCACCGGCGGCACCACGCTGCTCACGGCCACGACCCTCATCCTGGTCACGGGCGGCGAGGTCAACGACATCGCCTTCACCCTGCTCATCGGCGTGCTGACCGGCACGTTCTCGTCGCTCTATATCGCCAGCCCGATCTTCTACTGGTGGCACAAGGGTGACCGGAAGCACGTCGAGGCCCATCAGGACATCGCGCCCAAGTACGAGTGGGCCGGCTCTTCCCGCGCTTCGGAATAACCCGACCGTCCGTCGCGGCCGATGCGCTGGAACTACACGCCGGTCCACGCCGAAAGCGTGGCCGCCCTGGCGCGCAGCCTGGGGGCGACGCCGATCGTGGCCGAGCTGCTGCTGCGCGCCGGCGTCGCGGGCGATGCGGCGGCGGCGCGTTTCCTGCAGCCGGCGCTGGCGACGCTCGGGGACCCCTTCCTGCTCGCGAACCTGGAGCCCGCCGTCGACCGGATCCTGCGGGCGCTGGAGGCCCGGGAGCGCGTGATGGTGCTGGGCGACTACGACGTCGACGGAGTCTGCAGCACCGCGATCCTGGTCAGCCTCCTGCGGCGGCTCGGGCTGAGCCCGGAGTACGTCGTGCCGCGCCGGCTGGAGGAGGGCTACGGGCTGACGCGCACCTCGATCGACCGGGCGCTGGAGCGGGGCCGTCCCGACCTGTTCATCGCCCTGGATTGCGGCACCAATTCCCACGAGGAGGTGGCGCACCTGCGGGGGCTGGGAATCGACGTGCTGGTGGTGGACCACCACCGCTCGACGGAGCCGGCCGCCGCGGGGGCCGTGCTGATCAACCCGCACGTGCACCCGACCGCCGGGGACGACGCCTGGCGCTACCTCTGCACGGTGGGGCTGGTGTTCAAGCTGGCGCACGGGCTGCTGAAGAAGCTGCGGGCGTCCGGGCATCCGGTCGCGCTGTCGATCGTCCTGAAGGAATACCTCGACCTCGTGGCCATGGGCACGATCGCCGACCTGGTGCCCCTGAGCGGCGAGAACCGGGTGTTCGCGCGCCACGGGCTGCGGGTGCTGGCGGAGACCCGGCGTCCCGGGCTGCTCTCGCTGATGCAGGTGGCGGGCCTGAAGCGGGAGCAGGGGGTGGTGCCCAGCGACATCTCGTTCCGGATCGGGCCGCGGATCAACGCCAGCGGGCGGCTGGCCGACGCGGCGCTGTCGGTGGATCTCCTGCTGAGCGAGGACCGGGCGTTCTGCGACGAGACCGCGCGGAAGCTCGATGCGCTGAACCGCGAGCGGCAGGACATCGAGCGCGAGATCACCGACCGCGCCGAGCGCTACGTGGAGGAGCATTTCGGGGCGGCGAGCGGGCTGGTGCTGTTCGACGAGGCCTGGCATCCCGGCGTCGTGGGCATCGTGGCCGGCCGGATCTCCCGGAAATACAACCGGCCGGCGATCGTGCTCGGCAACGAGGGCGAGCTGGCCAAGGGCTCGGGCCGGGGCCTGAACGGCTTCAACCTGGTGGAGATCCTCGGCGCCTGCGCCGACTGCCTGGAAAGCTGGGGCGGGCATCCCATGGCCGTGGGCGTGGCGCTGCGGAAGCCCCGGCTGGATGAATTCCGCCGGCGGTTCGACGACGTGATCCGGCGCGGCCGGGGCGACGGCGACCTCGAGCCCGGGCTCGAGCTTTCGGGCTGGCTCGACGGCACCCAGCTGGGCGAGGAACTGATGCTCGGGCTGGAGCAGCTGCACCCGTTCGGCATGGGAAATCCGGAGCCGGTCTTCGGCGTCCGGGGCGTGCGCCTGCGCAACCGGCCGGATGTCTTCAAGGAGCAGCATTTCCGCTTCGCGGCCGAGGACGGGCGCGGACGTCGGATCAGCGGCGTGGCCTGGAAACTCGCCTCGCGCCTGCCCCCGGTCGGTCCGCCGCTCGAAATGGCGGTGCAGCTGAACTGGAACCACTACAACGGACGCCGGCTCCTGCAGATGGAATTGCTGGACTGGCGGCTGGCGGGGAGCGCCTGAGGCCGGGCGCCGGCGCGATCGACGCGAGGAACCGTTCGCCGCTCCAGACTGCCCCGGATTCAGCCCCAAGCTCCTGCCGGCGGCGCTTCGCTCAATGGCATCCGCCCCTCGACGACGAGGGGCCCGATCCGGGCTTCCGCGGGGGCTGGCTGCGGGCCGGCCGGTCGAAAATCCGAGTGGCGGGCTCATTTTCCGAAAAGGGCGCTTGTCTTGCAGCGGCGCACCCGCTTCGTGAGGAATGCCGATCCGCGAATTGGCTTCGCGGCCGGCGCCCCGCATGTTCGAAACCCTCCTGAAGTATTTCCAGCACTCGCCTCTTTCGCTGTGGGGGCCTTTCTTCGTGCTGGTGTTGTGCGGGCTCGGACTGCCGATCCCGGAGGACATCGTCCTGGTCACGGCCGGGGCGCTGGGGCAGAACGAGGGGCGTTCCTGGATCGAGGTGAGCGCGCTGATGTACGCAGGCGTGATGATCGGCGATTCGACGATCTTCATGGCCGGCCGGTTCCTGGGCGGGAAGCTGCGGGGAGCGCGCTGGTTCCAGCGTTTCTTCTCGGCCAAGAAGCAGGCGAAGGTCGAGGACCTGTTCGACCGGTACCACTCCATGGTGCTGTTCGTCGGCCGGTTCTTGCCCGGGCTGCGGGCCCCGATCTTCTTCACCGCCGGCTCGACGCGCGTGCGCTTCTGGAAGTTCTTCCTGCTCGACGGGCTGGCGGCGCTGCTGAGCGTGCCGTTCTTCGTGTGGCTGGGGCACTGGCTGTGGGTGCTGTTCAAGGACGACCTGGCGGAGCTGGAGCGCACGCTGTCGCGCACGCAGGCGCTCGGCCTGTGGGTGGCGCTGGCGGTCGGGGCGGCGGCGGTCGTCGTGATCCTGGTGCAGATGCGGCGGTCGGCGCGGAAGGGGGAGTGAGCCGCGGCGCGCGCGGGACGAAGATTTTCCAAAACCACACTTGTCATGATCGCGGGGGCTGCCTTCGTAGCTCCTGCCCGCGCGGCAGATCCAGCTGACCGCGGGCGAATTCCCTCATGAACCACCTGGATCTCATCCTCACGCTGGCCGGCGGATTCTGCGCGGCGCTGGCGCTCGGCCTCCTGACCAACCGGCTCGGCATGTCGCCGATCGTCGGCTACCTGCTGGCCGGCGTCGTCGTCGGCCCCTACACGCCCGGCCTGGTGGTGAACAAGGGCATCGCGGACGAGCTGGCGGAGGTCGGCGTCATCCTGCTGATGTTCGGCGTCGGCCTGCAGTTCCACTTCAAGGAGCTGCTGGCCGTGAAATGGATCGCGGTGCCCGGCGCGGTGGTGCAGAGCGCGGTGGCGACGATCCTGGGGGCCGTGACCATGCACGCGTTCGGCTGGACCTGGACGGCGGGCATCATCTTCGGGCTGGCGATCTCGGTGGCGAGTACGGTGGTGCTCACCCGCGTGCTGGTCGACAACAACGACCTGCACACGCCGACCGGGCACATTGCGATCGGCTGGCTGGTGATGGAGGACCTGTTCACGGTCTTCATCCTCGTGATCCTGCCGGCGCTGTTCGGCGCCGGCGCGGTCGCGGGCGGCGCCGGGCTGGCCGCCACGCTCGGCGTCGCCAGCCTCAAGATCGGCGCCCTGGTGGCGTTCACTTTCATCGTGGGCGGGTGGGTGATCCCGCGGGCGCTGACCTACGTCACCAAGACCGGGTCGCGCGAGCTGTTCACGCTGGCGGTGCTGGTCGTCGCCCTGGGCATCGCGGTCGGATCGGCCCAGCTTTTCGGCGTCTCGATGGCGCTCGGAGCCTTCCTGGCCGGCATGGTCGTGGCGCGGTCCGAGTTCTCGCTGCGGGCGGCGACGGAGGCGCTGCCGATGCGCGACGCCTTCGCGGTGCTGTTCTTCGTCTCGGTGGGCATGCTCGTCGACTTCAAGAGTCTGCTCGATTTTCCCGGTATGGTGGCGGCGACGCTCGGCATCATCTTGATCGGCAAGCCGGCGGCCGCGCTCGCGCTGGTGGTGCTGATGCGCTACCCGCTGCGGGTGGGCCTGTCGGTGGCGGTGGCGCTCGCGCAGATCGGAGAGTTTTCCTTCATCCTGGCCTCGATGGGCCGGCAATTGGACCTGCTGCCGCCGGAGGCATCGAACGTCCTCGTGGCCGGCGCGATCCTGTCAATCACGCTCAACCCGATGCTGTACCGGTGGGTGGGCCCGATCGAGGGCTGGATCAAGCGCCACTCCTGGCTGCGCTGGCTGTCGCGGGAGTCCACCCCGGCGGTGGCGGCCGCGGAGCCGCTGGAGCCGGAGCGCCGGGACCGGCATGCGGCGGTGGTCGTCGGCTTCGGTCCGGTCGGGCAGACGGTGGTGCGGCTCATGCGCGACAACGACATCGAGCCGACGGTCATCGAGCTCAACCTCGAGACGGTCCACCGGCTGCGGAGCGAGAAGATCCGGGCCGTCTACGGCGAGGCGAGCCATGTCCAGACGCTGCGCGAGGCCGGCGTGGAGCGGGCCAAGTTCCTGGTCCTGAGCGCATCGAGCATCCGGGCTGGGCGGGAGGTGATCCGGGTGGCGCGGGAGCTCAACCCGAAGCTCGAGGTGCTGGTCCGCACCGCCTACCTGCGCGAGCAGGCGGACCTGAAGGCGGCGGGAGCCGACGAGGTATTCGCGGGCGAGGGCGAGGTGGCCTTGTCGATGACGGAGCACATCCTCCGGGAGCTCGGCGCCACGCGCGAGCAAATCGACCGCGAGAGCGACCGCATCCGCGACGAGCTCTTCGCCCGGCCGCCGTCGGCGGGCGTCCCCGCGGCGGGCAGCTGAGGCGGGCACCCGTTATCCGGCTGGGAGTAGGCGGCCTTGGGTTTTCGGCTTTCGGGCTCGGCGCCGCTTGGGCTTGGCTGACGCCGTCCGCGGGGCGGGCGCGGGATCAGGCCGGGAACTCGGCGACGAAGGCGGCCTCGACCAGCATGCCGACCTGGAGGTCGACGCCGTAGCAGCGGCGGCAGGGGGCGTGGTTGCCGAAGTATTCGCGGTAGACGACGTTGACGGCGGCGACGTCGCGGTTGACCTCCTGGAGATAGAGTCGGACCGACGCGATATGGGTGCGGTTGAGCTGCACCGAGGCGAGCAGCTCGTCGAGCTGCTTGAATATCTCGCGCATCTCGGCGGCGGCGCCTCCCGCGACGGGCTTCGTGTCGCCGTCGGGGATGCCGACGATGACGAGCTCGAGGAGCTTGCCCTGGGTGATGACGCCGGAGCTGACGGGGAAGGTGGTGCTGGAATCGATGAATTTCATGCAGGGGAAGGGGGAGCGAACCCGGGCGCGGGCGGCAGGGCAAGGGTGCATTTTCCCCGGGGCGTCGGGGGGCGGGCGACAAAAAACGCCTTCGGGTTGAACCTTTCCGGCTTGTGAGCGTCTAAGAGCCGACTTTCACTTCCCTCCCGTCCACCTATGCTCGACATCTTCAAAGGCGCCGGCGTCCTGATCTATCCGCTGGCGCTTTGCTCCCTGATCGCCGTCTACATCCTCTGTGAAAGGCTTTATGCGCTGCGCAAGGACGCGGTGCTGCCCGACGACCTCGTCGAGGCGATCATCGAGGGCCGAGTCGCCCAGGGCGGACGGCACTCCGTCATCGCCCGGATCATCGAGTTCGCCCAGCGGCATAAGGACGACCCCGAGGCGGTGAAGGCGTTCGCCCGGCTCGAGGTCAACCGGATGGAGCGCGGGATTCCCTACCTGGACGTCATCTACGCCGCGGCGCCCCTGATCGGCCTGACCGGCACGGTGACCGGCCTGCTGCAGGTGTTCTCGCAAATCTCGCCCGAGACGGGCCTGCCCGACCCGGTGGCCTTCACCAAGGGCGTCGCGCTGGCGTTGTCGGCCACGGTCATCGGCCTGACCATCGCGATCCCGTCGCTCGTCGGCGCGGGCTTCCTGCAGCGCCGGGTGGAGAACTATGCCGCGAAGCTGGACCTGCTGCTGGAACGGCTGCTGACGCAGGTTGGGAAGTCATGAGCGGGCTGTACCAGCGCCGGCGCAAGCGGCCCGAGATGAATCTCGTGCCGCTGATCGACGTGCTCGTGATGCTGATCTTCTTCGCGTTCGTCACGATGCAGTTCCGCTCGGTGACGACGATGAACCTGACGCTGCCCAAGGTGGAGACGGCCGGGAAGAGCGAGCTGAAGGAGTCGATCACGATCTCGATCACGAAGGACGGCGCCGTCGAGTTCAACGGCCGGCCGGCGAGCATGGAGGCGCTGGAGCAGCTGGTCCGCCAGGTCGGGGAGGTCACCAAGGACATCCCCGTGGTCATCCGCTCCGACGAGAACACTCCCTTGCGCTACGTGACGCAGGCCATGGACACCTGCCGGAAGCAGGGCTTGAACAAGATCCGCCTGCAGTCGCGCTGAGGCCGGAGGGGAGAGGCGAGGGCTGATTTCTCCTGGATCCCGCCTGCGTCTCGTTCCCTACTATTCCCTCCATGATGATCGTAATCACCGGCGTCACCCGCGGCCTGGGCCGGGCACTGGCGGAGTGGTACATCGCGCAGGGTCATACGGTCGTCGGCTGCGGCCGCAGCGCCGAGATCCTCAACCTGCGTTTCACCCATCCGGCCCCGAACGATTTCACGGCGCTGGACGTCGTGGACGAGGGCAAGGTGGCGCTGTGGGCGGAGAAGGTCCTGGCCGCGCACGGGGCGCCCGACCTGCTCATCAACAATGCCGCCCTGATGAACGTGCCTGCGCCGTTGTGGCGGGTGCCCGCCCGCGAATTCAACCAGGTGATCGACGTGAACATCAAGGGCGTGGCAAACGTGCTCCGGCACTTCGTGCCGGCGATGGTCGAACGCCGGCGCGGCGTGATCGTCAACCTCAGTTCCGGCTGGGGGCGCAGCACGGCGCCGGAAGTTGCGCCCTACTGCGCGAGCAAGTACGCCATCGAGGGCCTGACGCTCGCCCTGGCGCAGGAGCTCCCGGCCGGCATGGCCGCCGTGCCGCTGAACCCGGGTGTTATCGACACCGACATGCTGCGGCTGGCTTGGAGCGACGGTGCCGCCAGCCACCCGAAGGCCGAGGCGTGGGCCAGGACGGCGGCCCCGTTCCTGCTCAAGCTCGGGCCCCGGGACAATGGAAAGTCGCTCAGCGTCGGCGGCTTTGCGGACGACTGAGCGTCCTGCGGTTGAGAGGGGAGGGTTGAGGGCCTCCGTGCCCTGCCCGGAAGGGCAGGGATCAGCGCTTGAACTCCGATTCCAGCCAGCGATTCAGGAGCTCGTAATCGTAGAACAGCGGCTCGCTGCGGCCGATCGGATTGATGTTCATCTGGAAGTTGAGGTCGGTCAGCTCGCGGTCGCCTTCGCGGACGACGGCGCCCGTGGCGTCGGTCAGGGCGAAATGCAGCGACATACGCGGCAGGTAGATACCCTTGACGAGTCGGACATCCTCCATGCCCGGTCGGCCGGCCGGCTCGAAGTCGCCGGCGAGGTCGATGTTCTTGAAGGTCACGTTCAGCTTCTGTCCGTCGGCGAGCAATCCGGCCGCGCGCTGCTTCACGTGGTCGGCAATCATGTCCAGGTAGGCCTGGCTCGGAGCGCTGCCGAAGTGCTCCTGCACGTCGGTGAATTTCTCCGGCTGCTGGAAGGTCACGGTGATGTTGCCGCCGGCCGCGGAGGCGGCGGGTTTTGGGGCGGTCTGGCAGCCGCCGGCAAGCAGGGCCGCGGCGAGGAGGAGGGAGGGATAAGTCTTCATGACGGGTATGGGATAAAGCCTAGCCATCTTTTGTTCCGCTGCCAGTAGCCGTTCGGCCCAGGCGACTCCTTATTCCCGGCGGCGGGAGTCGAGGCAGAGGGTGACCGGCCCGTCGTTGACGAGGGCCACCTGCATGGAGGCGCCGAAGACGCCGGTCGCCACCGGCCGGCCCAGCGCGGCGGCCAGCTGGGCGGCGAATTCCTCGTACAGCGGCCGTGCCAGCTCGGGGCGTGCCGCCTGGTTGAAGGACGGGCGGTTGCCCTTCTGGGTGCTGGCGTGCAGGGTGAACTGGCTGATCAGCAGGATGCCGCCGCCGATTTCGGCGACGGAGAGATTCATCTGGCCGGCGGAATCGGGGAAGAGGCGCAGCCGAGTCAGTTTCTGCGCCAGCCAAGCGCCGTCCGCGGACGTATCGGCGGACTCGATGCCGACGAAGACCAGCAGGCCCGGGCCGATGGCGCCGTGGACGCGGCCGTCGATGGTGACACTGGCCGAGGCCGCCCGCTGGACGACAACCCGCATGGGGGAGGGCGACCTGTCGGTCAGTCGAGCACCTGGTGCGGCTCGACCTCCGCCTCGTAATTGATGCCCGCGACGCCGAAGCCGAAGAGCTTGAGAAACTCGGTGCGGTAACCGGCGATGTCGGTCAGCTGCGCCAGGTTTTCGGTGGTGACCCGGGGCCAGATCTCGGAGATCGCGGCCTGGATGTCGGGGCGCATCTCCCAGTCGTCGACCCGCACCCGGCCTTCGCCGTCAAACTTCAGGACGCTGTTGTTGTACAGCTGGGTGGAGAAGAGCCGCTGCATCTGCTCGATGCAGCCCTCGTGGAGGCCCTGGGCCTTCATGACCTGGTAGAGGATGGAAATGTAGAGCGGGACCACGGGGATGGCGGAGCTGGCCTGGGTGACGAGCGCCTTGTTCACGGAGATGAAGGCGCGGCCGCCGCCGAAGGCGTCGAGACGGGCGTGAATGGCCCGGGCGGCGCGCTCGAGGTCGAGCTTGGCGCGGCCGATGGTGCCGTCCCGATAAATCGGCCAGGTGTGCACCGGGCCGATGTAGGAGTAGGCGACGGAGGTGGCTCCCGGCGCCAGCAGCTTGGCCTCGGCGAGGGCGTCGATCCACATCTCCCAGTCCTCGCCGCCCATGACGGCCACGGTGTCGGCGGCCTCGGCCTCGGTGGCCGGCTCGATCGTGACCTGGCTGACGATGCCCTTGTCGGTGTCGACGGTCTTGTTCGTGTAGGAATTGCCCAGCGGCTTGAGCACGGACTTGTGCACGACGCCGGTGCGGGGATGCGTGCGGCGCGGGGAGGCGAGGGAGTAGACGACGAGGTCGACGGGCCCGAGGTTCCGGGCGATCGCGGCCATCGCCTGCTGCTTGATCTCGTCGGAAAAGGCGTCGCCGTTGATATTGCCCGCGTAGAGTCCGGCGGCCCGCGCGGCGCGGGTGAAGGCGATCGAATTATACCAGCCCGGCGTGGCCGGCCGGCCTTCCTCGGACGGACGTTCGAAGAACACGCCCAGGGAAGATGCCCCGGAGCCGAACGCCGCCGTGATCCGGGAGGCCAGCCCGTATCCGGTGGAGGCGCCGATGACCAGCACGCGCTTGGGGCCATGCTTGATCAAGCCTTTGGACTTCACGTGGTCGATCTGCTCCTGGACGTGTGCAGCGCAGCCCGCGGGGTGAGCGGTCACGCAGACGAAGCCGCGGACCTTCGGTTTGATTATCATGCGCCGCAATTCTTGTCGCGGTCCGACGGGTGACAAGGGCCAAGTTCACGCGGCAAGATTTTGCTCGCCAGCGCAGGGGCGGGCGCTTCCGCGCGGCTATTTGCCGAGCAGCACGATCGGGCCCTCGGCCTTCGGCACGCCGCCCTTTTTCTCCACGCTGATGGCGAAGGCCGCGGCCTGGGCGACGGGCTGGTCGGGCTTGAAAGGCAGGACAACCTTGCCGTCGCTGCCGACGTGGAAGACGCCGCCGTTGACGGGATTCGGATAAGCGGGGTCGACGATCCAGATCTGGTAATCTTGGGTGTCCGCGATGGCCGGGAGCTTTTCCAGGGTCAGCAGGCCGGTCTGCTGCTCCGGATCCCAGACGGCGATGACCTGCGCCTCCTTGGTGTTGCCCGCGAGCGAGGCGAGGGCGGTGACCTTGAGGCGGGCGAGGTCCTCGGAGCGGCGCAGCTTGTCGCCGAGGTCGTTGATCATCTTTTCCGCGAGCAGGGAGCGCTCGGAAAGCTGGTTGCGGGCCATCTTGTAGGCCACCTCGGCAAGCTCGCGTTCCGTGCGCAGGGCGCGGGCCTCGTTGCGCAGCGAGAAATTCTGGGTGCCGAGCCAGGCGGCGGTGACGGCCAGGACGGCCGCCGCGGCCCAGGGGAGGAGGCGGCCGAGCGGGAAGCGGATGACGGGCGCCAGGGGAGCGGGAGCCGCGCAGGCGGCCAGGACGCGGTCGCGCAGCGCGGCCGGCGGCTCCGCGGGCGGGGCGGCCAGCGCCAGGGCGGCCGACGTGTCGCCGAGCGCGGCGACCAGGGCGCGGAGTTCGGGGCTGCCGGCGAGTTCGGACTCGAACAGGGCGAGCTCGGCGTCCTCGAGCAGTCCGAGGGCGTGCAGGGCGGCGAGCTCTTCCTGGCGTTCGGTGATCATAGGCGGTCGGGAAGGGATTCGCGCAGCCGGAGGAGGCCGCGGCGGATGCGGGCCTTGACGGTGCCCAGGGGTTCGTTGAGCTTGGCGGCGATCTCCTGCTGGGTGAGCCCGCCGAAGAAGGCGAGTTCGATCGCCGCCTGCTGGTCCGGCGCCAGCCGCGTGAGGGCCTGGCGGACGGCCGCGGCCTTCTCCCGGAGCCAGAGGGAGCCGGCCGAATCGTCGGTGCCGGCCGAAGCCGGCTGCAGTTCGGGCGCCGCGCCGGCCAGCAGCTCGGCACGCCGCCGGCGCATCCGCACCCGGTCGATGGAGCGGTTGCGGGCGAGCGTGGCGGCCCAGGAGAAAACCGAGCCGCGGGCGGTGTCGAAGGCGGACGCCTTCTGCCAGAGCTGCAGGAAGACGTCCTGGACGACGTCCTGCGCCTCCGCCGGGTCGTTCACGATCCGCAGGGCCAGCCCGTAGAGGGGCTTGGCCAGCAGGTCGTAGAGGCGGGCCAGGGATCCCTTGTCCCCGCGCGCCATGCCCGCCATCAACGCGGCAAACTCGCGGTCGCGGTCGTCTCCCGGATTCGAATTTACGGCTGGACCGGTCATGCGCGTGCGCGGGCCTGGCGTGCGGCGCGGGGCGACGCCGAGGACGAAAGGCGGACGGGCGGTGGCCAAGAGCATTGCATGGTTATACGCGCGGAAAGGAGCCGAGGATGCCTACGGTTTTCCATCCTGCGGCGCTTGGCAACAACGTTTGGCGCGGAGTCGGCGGGCAGGGGGCCGGCTTTCAGAGGAGCCAGAGCCCGAGCAGGCCGAGGACGAACAGGCCGGCGACGACGGCGAGGGTGGTGCGTTCGCTCTGGGTCACGGGCAGGGGCATGTCACAGTCCGATGCGGCTGAGATTCACGAAGATTTCCCGGACCAGGGGCTCGTCGGCCAGTTCGGGCCAGGGGCGGTTGCTGGACACGCGGACGAAGAACTGGTCGCCCTGGCGCCGGAAGCCATACTGCAGGGCGATTTGGAAGAGCGCGGGGATCGAGTAGGGGTCGCGGTAGGTGATCACGCGGCCGTCGTGCACGTGCCAGAACCAGACATGCTGGGGGAATCCCGCCCCGTTGATGAACAGCCGATGTTCCCCCGGCGCGATCTTCAGCCCGGCGAGGGCGGGGGCCTCGGTCGGGACGGGCGTAGGCTGAGCCGTCCAGCCTGAGCCGGGCCAGCAGGCGTCCGGGGTGTGGGAAGCCACGCGGCTGACGGAGGCCCGTCCGGGGGGCCAGTAGGCGACGTAGACGGTGAACTGCAGCAGCCCGCCGTCGGCGGCCCGCCGCAGGTAGGTGCGTTCCATCAGGTGGGAAGTCTGCAGGATATCCGCGAACTGGTAGAGATCAGCCGGCGTGCGGACCTCCCAGCCCGCGGGAGCCGCCGGCAGCATGGCGGCCAAGTCCGGTGTCGGCCGGCCGGCGTCGGCTGCCGGGCGTAGGCTGAACGCGTAGAAGGCGGCCAGGCCGGCGAAAGCCACGCTGCCGGCCCAGAAAAACCGGAGGGCCGGCGGCGACTGTTCGACGGCGGCCGCGGATGCCGCCGCGACGGGAAGGGTGGCGGGCCTGGATTCCAGGAGAATGGCGAGGCCGGCCAGCAGGAGGGCGGTCACACCCAGGATGGCGAACCCGGTGGCATCGTGCCAGAATCCCATGATGTCCGTCCCGCGGTTGGCCAGCAGCGTGAGCGTGAGGGAACGCAGGAAGTTCATGCCCAGGGCTAGGAGCGGGGCGGCCACGATGAGCACGGCGCGGCCGGCGGGGCGGCGGACCTGCCAGGCGGCAAAGAAGCAGCCGGCGTAGAGGCAGGAAATCAGGCTGCGGATGCCGCTGCAGGCTTCCTCGACGCCGACGCTGGTGGAAGCCAGCTCGATGATGTTGCCGTGCTGGCGGGCGGGGATGCCGAGGAAATGCAGGGTCTCCAGCACTCCGCCGGTGACCCAGCCTTGGAGGCTGAGGGTGACCCGGGCGTAGGTGCCGTCGGGCAGCGGGGCCACCAGCAGCCAGAGGAAGATCGCGGTCAGGCTGACCCAGTTGAACGGCAGGACGCGGACACGTTCGTCAGCCAGGACCAGGAGCCCGGAAAAAAGAAACCCGCCCAGGGTGCCGGCCAGCAGCACGCAGACGACGGCATGGGTCCAGCCGAGGGACGCGGCGAAGATTCCCGCCAGACCGAACAGCCCGACGCCGGCGAGCAGCGCAAGCAGGGCCGCGGCGGCCGGCGCGGGGCCGGGGGCCAGCCAGCGCCGCGTGCCCTGCCGCCGGCTCTCCCGCAGGAGCAGCAGGAAGATGACCGGCGCGAAGAAGCCGTGGGAAAGGTCGGGATTGGCGCGCCATTCGCCCCAGAGGAGAACGCAGTAGCCCGCGACCAGCGTCCCGAGCGCCGCCAGCAGCCGGAGGACCGGCCCGGGCAGGCGTCCCGTCGCGGGCGGCAGGGCGCGGGAAGCGTCGGAAAAAATCATCTGGCGGCGGCCGGCGGCGGCCGCTCGAGGATGGCGTAGACGACCTCGGTCGGCAGCGGGACCAGCGGCAGGATGCGCGGCAGGCGAGGATCGGAGCCCTTGAGCTTCAGGAGCTCGGTCAGGCCGCGCAGTCCGCGGGCGTCGGATGCCGTGAACTTCATGATGCCCGCCGCGATGGCCTCGGCCCGTTCCGGGTGGCCGGAGAGCGTCGCCACCAGGTAGGCGGCCTGGTGGTAGGGCACGGAGTCGGCGTTCAGCCCCGGGCCGTGCTGTACGAAACGATCAAGGAAGGCCCGCGCGCGGGACGGATCGGGGTGGCTGATCAGGTAGGCCGACGTCTGCGCGGTGAGGCGCGGGGTGAGAGGAAACTGCCGCAGGTTCTCGAATTCCGGATCGAGAAGGGCGGTCCAGCCCTTGGCATGAAAGATACGCAGGCGCAGGAAGACAGCCTCGTCGGGAGCCACGCGGGAGCCATAACGCTCCAGCAGCTCGTTGGCCCGGTCGGCGCGGTCGTGCCGAATGAGGCGGTCGATCTGGTAGTACGGAAGGTAAGGCGACTCCGACCGGGCGTGCACGCGCGCCAGCCGGGGGAGGGCGCGCTCCAGGTGACCCTGGAGCAGGAGCTGCTCGATGCCGATCAGTTCGGAGCACCAGTCGGGCAAGTGGGGGCTGCCCTGCAGGACGGCGCCGAGAAAGGCGGCGTCCTTGGTTTGGCGGGCCGAGAACAGCAAGCCGTTGAGCCATGCCGCCCGTTGCGCCGGGTCTTCCTGCAGCATGACCGCGGCCAGGGGCTTGATGCGGTCATAGGCGGCGCGGGCCAGGAGATGGCGGAACCAGATCTGGGCGGTCTGCAGGCGATTTTCGGGGACATCGCGCATCAGGCGCTCGTAGATGTGATCGGCGACATTCGCCTGGGCGGACACCTGGGCGAGGCCGGCCAGGGCGAGGCCGGCGGCATAATTGCGGGGGTTGAGCCGGCAGACGATTTCGAGCGAGAGGATGGCCTCCTGGTAGTTGCCGGTTTCGAGGGCCTTCTGGGCGCGGGTGGCGTAAAGCTGCTCCTGGGCGTGGCGGAATTCCTTCCAGCGTGGCGGCCAGAGCACGGACAGGTAGCTGGACTCGTAGCCGGCCGCGCGCAGGACCACGAAGGCGCCCGCCGTGCCGACGAGGTAGAGTGCCAGGACGGTGCCGGCAAAGTAGAGCCCGGCGCGGCCCCAGAAAGGCCGGACCCGCTCCGCGTCCACCGAGCAACGCCAGCCCTCGGGGGTTTCCGTCAGCAGCGGACAGACGCGCCGGAACCGGGCGGGCTTGTGCCAGTGCACGACGGCCTCACAGCGGGAGTCGAAGGCATGTCCGGAATCGCTGAAATTCTGGCAGGGGCAGGTGTCGCGTTCCGCGCCGCGGAGGTGGAACCAGGTCTTGCGCAGGTTCCAATAGAGCAACGCCCACCAAAAACGAAAAAAGTCTCCGATCCAGCCGGTCACGCGCCGAAGCTAGGGGGCGCGGAGCGCGGCGCAAAGCACATTGTGCGTGCCCGAGCCGGCGACCCCGCACAAATCCGGGCCGCCGACGTCATCTGCCTTTGACGGAGGTCGAAAGGTGAGTAGCTTCCGGCTCGTTTCCACATGAAATACCTCAACCAACTCCTGATTGCGGGTCTGGCCTTTGCGGCGACCCTGAGCGTCGGGCTGGCCGCCACCGCGCAGGTGGGCAAGGCCGCGCCCGACTTCACGCTGACCGACATCAACGGCAAGGCGCATCGGCTGTCCGACTATAAGGGCAAGACCGTCGTGCTTGAATGGGTGAATCCCGACTGCCCGTTTGTGGTGAAACACTATGACAAGAGCAGCAACATCCCCAAGACCCAGGCGGCGGCGAAGGCCGAGGGGGTTGTCTGGTTGACGATCAATTCGGCGCATCCTGGTGCGCAGGGTGACTATTCCCCCGACCAGGTTGCCGAGTGGCAGAAGCGCAATAATGCCGCTTACGCCGCCTACCTGAGGGACCAAGACGGGAAGGTCGGCAAGTTGTACGATGCCCGTACGACGCCCCATCTTTACATCATCGATGGCGCCGGCACGCTGGTTTACGCGGGCGGCATCGACAGCATCCGTTCCAGCCGTGTCGACGACATTCCGAAAGCCACCAACTATGTCCTCTCCGGTCTGGAAGACCTGAAGGCCGGCCGTGCGCTGCGGACGAGCAACTCCCAGCCCTATGGTTGCTCGGTGAAGTACGCGAACTAGGCCGGCGGCATGCCTTGACTGCTGCGGGTTAAGACAGGGAAGGTCGGAGCGGAAGGCGCCGGCAAGAACGAGGCAGGGCGAATCGACCTGCCGGACCCGGATCCGGCGACTCGATTCGCCCTTTTGCTAGGGCAAGCGGATGGCTTGCGCCGGGAGCGGGAGTCTGCTTTTACAGGCGGCGTGACAAATCAGGATTCACCGCCGTCGCCGCTGGAGCGACATGTCCAAGCCGGCGTCCTCAAGCATTCCGGGCTGGGCATCACCTCGTTCATCGTCGGCATCGTGGCCGGAGTGGCGCTGTTTGTTTCGTTCGGCGTCGCCGGATTCATCCACCTGCAAAACCCGGAGGGCATGGATGAGAATTCGCCGGTGGCGATGGTGATCGGGATGCTGATCATCGGCCTGTGCCTGATTCACCTGCTGGGGGTCGGGCTGGCGATCGGCGGTCTGGTGCAGACGGATCGCCGGAAGGTTTTTCCGGTGATGGGCCTGATCGTGAACGCCCTGGCGATCCTGCTGACGGTCGGGCTGATCGTGCTCGGCAATGTTTCCGGTTGAGCGCTCAGCCGGGATCATGCCGTTGCGAGCGAAGAGCTGCTTTTTCGACCTTCAGACCTTCACCCTCTCTCCCCGCAGCCCTGCCCGGGCAGGAAGGGATCAGCCGTCCGACTTGATCAGCGTTGCGACGGCCTGAGTCCGTATCGGTCCACGTTCAGCCGCCTGATGCCGGCGAGGCGGGCGCCGTCCCGGATCAGACGGAGACGGAGAAAAGCTCGGCGTGCAGCTGGCCTTCGGCGACGCGGGTGACGGGGCCGGTCATCTTGATGGCGTAGTCGGGGGCGATCTCGATGCCGATGCGGCCGCCGGGCATGTGCACGGTCAGCTTGGGGTCAACGAGACCGAGGCGCCGGGCGACGGCGGCGGAGGCGCTGGAGCTGCTGCCCGAGGCCAGGGTGTAGCCGGCGCCCCGCTCCCAGATCTCGATCTGGACGTTCTGGCGGTCGAGCACCTTCAGGAACTGGACGTTGATGCGGTTGGGAAAGTTCGGGTGGACCTCGATCTCGGGCCCGTACTGCCGGGCGAGGGCGGCGGAAATTTCCGGCAGGACGATGACGCAGTGGGGGTTGCCGATGCCCGCCGCGCAGAAGGTGAATTCGCGGCCCTGGAGGGTGAAACGTTCGTTGAGCACCTCGCGGCGCGGACCGGCCACCGGGATGCCGTCGCTCAGGAAGGTGACGCGGCCCATCTCGACGGTGATCATCTGCCCCTGCTGCATGACGAGGGACTCCACCACGCCGCCGGGGGTCTCGATGGTGAACGGCTGGTCGCCGGCCAGCTTCTGGTCGTAGAGGAAGCGGGAGAAGATGCGCAGGCCGTTGCCGGACTTCTCGGCCTCGGAGCCGTCGGGGTTGAAGATGCGCAGGCCGAAGCGGGCCTTGGCCGACGGCAGCGGGCCCCACAGGATGCCGTCGGAGCCGGCGCCGAAGTTCCGGTGGCAGATGACGCGGATCTGCTCCGGCGTGGGGGCCTGCCAGCTGGGGTAGTCGGCGGGGTTCATCACGAGGTAGTCGTTGCCGAGGGCGTGGTATTTGTGGAAGCGCATGCGAAAGGGAATGCTTAAACCAGGGAGCGCCTGGAACACACGGAAAAAATTCCCGGCTGGCGGGCGCCGGCAGCGGGCGGCGTTCAGGCCGTGGCGGCCTGGGCGCGGGCGCCGTAGCCGAGTAGGCGGCGTTGGCGGATGATCTCGGCGACTTTCGCCGGCACCATGGCGGCCCAGGAATCGTCGCCGGCCTTGATGCGCTGCAGGACGTCGCGCGAGAAGATGTTCAGGTAGTCGGGATTGCTGCCGACGATGCAGTCGACGTTGTGGTTCTCGAGCAGGTGGGCGTAGAGGTTGCGCAGGCGCTCCGGCACCTGGACGTTGCGGGCCGTGATCATGACCGCGGACGAGAAGGCGTGGGTGGGGCTGTGCGAGGCCGCGCCGGCCGGCGGCGGCTGGTCCCCGGCCAGGTAGCGCTCGTAGGCGTCCTGCTTCATGGGGTAGATATAAAGCTTCACCGCGTGCCGGAACATGCGGCCCATGGACTCGAGGATGCCGCCCTCCAGGTCCTCGTAATATTTCTCGTTGAAGATCTCGAGCAGGTTGTTGATGCCCATGGCCACGCCGATCATCTCCTTCGTGTAGCGGCGGAAATAGGAGACGAGCCGGTAGAACTCCGAGTAGTTGGAGATCAGGGTCGTGAAGCCGATGTGCCCGAGCATGTCGACGCGGGCGAGGAAGTCCTCGGCGTCGAGGTCGCCGGAAGCGAGCAGGTTGTTCATCGTGATCTCCATGAGCACGATCATGTCCTTCCCCTTGACCATCGGCTCCTGCATGAACTGCGCGGTGGCGCAGTTGAGCATGTCGACATTGACGTGCGTGACGGGCCGGAAGCTGCCGCGCTCGACCAGCACGGCCTTGCGGTAGAGCACCTCGGAAGGCTGGAGCACGTCGCCGTTGGGCGCGAACATCACCGCGTTGGTCAGCCCGTGCTGGACCAGCAGCAGCGAAAGCAGGCGGTTGTCGGCATGCTGGAACGCGGGGCCGGTCACCCGGAGCATGTCGACCTCGATGCGGTCGCTGCCGATGTTGTCGACCAGGGACTGGATCAGCTGGCGCGGGTCGTTGGCGTAGTGGAAGGCTCCGTAGATGAGGTTGACGCCCACGATGCCGAGGGCCTGCTGCTGCTGGACGTTCTCCTTGTCCCACAGCCGGGTGTGGATGATGATCTCGCTCGGCTCGGCCAGGGGCTCGTGCTGGAAGCGGATGCCCAGCCAGCCGTGGCCGTCGTTGCCGCCCTTGAAGCTCTTGGCTGCCACGGTGTCGGCAAAGACGAAGAACTGGGTGCGCTCGCCGCGCTTCTCCCACAGCCGTTCCTTGAGCAGCCGGTATTCATGATCGAGCATGGTCAGCAGGCGCTCGCGCGACACGTAGCGGGGCGCCTTGCCGTAGAT
Organism: Opitutaceae bacterium; assembly: GCA_016795545.1. Classification (GTDB taxonomy): domain Bacteria; phylum Verrucomicrobiota; class Verrucomicrobiia; order Opitutales; family Opitutaceae; genus Lacunisphaera. The sequence goes on along the minus strand of JAEUGX010000057.1, from coordinate 15,269 downwards.
GGCGTCGCTGAACGTCATGTCGTAGGCCGACATGGTCTTGGCGATCGAGCCGGACGCGCCGCCGACCTGGAAAAAAATCCGTGAAACTTCCTGGCCCGCGCCGATCTCGGCGATGGTGCCATAGTAGGTGCCCTCAAGGTTGATGGTCAGCGCCTTGCGATTGGTTGTGAGCAGTTCCTTTTTCTCACTCATGGGAGGTGGGCGTCTTTATAGGCGGGAAAGGGGCACGAAGGGAAGGCTGGGCATGTAAGAATCGGGCGCTAGCAGGAAATATTAAACCCCTCCTGGCCCCGGGCTGGCCGGGCTTATGCCGGGGCCGCTTTTCGCTGGCGACGCCGGAGAGGCCGCATAGGTTCGCCGCCATGAAGAACTTCGTCACCTCCTTCTTCGCCGCGCTCACGGCCCTGATCGTGTTTTGTGTCGGCGGCAGCCTGCTGTTTTTCCTGCTCCTGGGCGCGATGGTCGCCCTGGGGGAGAAGAAGCCGGTGGCGGTGACGGCGGACTCCTACCTGGTCTTCGACCTGTCGGCCAACATCCAGGACTCCCCTTCGCAGGCCGAGGGGCTCGACGAGTTCATCGAGGCGCTGGGCGGCGAGGGCCGGCATGTGCTGCAGCTGCGCGAGGTCACCCGGGCGCTGCAGGCCGCGGCGCGGGACGACGCGATCAAGGGGGTGTTCCTGACCGGCAGCTTTCATGCGCAGGGCTATGGTTCCGGCTTCGCCGCGCTCCACGAGGTGCGCGACGCCCTCGAGTCGTTCCGCGCTTCGGGCAAGCCGGTCAAGGCCTACCTTAATTTCGCCGGCACGCGCGATTATTACGTGGCCTCGGCCGCCAGCGAGATCGTGCTCGATCCGTACGGGCTGATCGTGATGCCCGGGCTGGCCTCGCAGCCGATGTTCTTCGCCGGCGCATTCGAGAAGTTCGGCATCGGCGTGCAGGTCACCCGCGTCGGCAAGTACAAGAGTGCGGTCGAGCCGTTCACGCGCCGGGACATGAGTCCCGAGAGCCGCGCGCAGACGAAGCAGCTGCTGGACGACGTCTGGCAGTCCCTGGCTTCGGCGATGGAGGAATCCCGCCGTCTGCCCGCCGGCGCGCTGCAGCGGGCGGCGGACGAGCACGGGCTGATCCGCGCCGAGGACGCCCGGCGGCTGAAGCTGGTCGACCGGGTCGCCTACCTCGACGAGGTGCTGGAGGAGCTCAAGGCCGCCACCGGGCGCCGGGGCAGCCAGGCGTTCAAGCAGGTGGCGCTGAAGGATTATGCCCGGCTGGTGTCCGGGCACGGCGCCGTCGCCAAGCGCGTCAACGAGGGCAAGCTCGACCTCGCCTCGGGCGGCCGCGGCCGCGTGGCCGTCGTCTACGCGGAGGGCGAGATCGTCGACGGCACCGGCAGCGAAGAGGGCGTGGTCTACGGGGCGCAGACGGCCCGGCTGCTGCGCCGGATCCGCCAGGACGACGGGGTGAAGGCCGTGGTGCTGCGGGTGAACAGCCCGGGCGGGAGCGTGACCGCCTCGGAGGAGATCCTGCGCGAGCTGCGGCTGATCCAGAAGGAAAAACCGGTGGTGGTCTCGATGGGCACGGTCGCGGCCTCCGGCGGCTACTGGATCGCCACGGCGGCGGACCGCATCTACGCGGAGCCGACCACGATCACGGGCTCGATCGGCGTCTTCGGCCTGTTCGTGAACTTCCAGGGGCTGGCCAACGACAAGCTCGGGCTGACCTTCGACACGGTGAAGACCGGGCGTTTCGCCGACGCGACCACGGTGGTGCGGCCGAAGACCGAGGCCGAGCTGGCGCTGTTCCAGGGCATGGTCGACTGGGTGTACGACCAGTTCCTCACCAAGGTGTCCGAATCCCGCAAACTCGACCGGGCCGTGGTCGAGGAGATCGCGCAGGGCCGGGTGTGGTCCGGCGTCGAGGCCCGGAAGCTCGGGCTCGTCGACGAGCTCGGGGGCCTGGCCGAGGCGGTGCGGCATGCGGCGGACCAGGCGGAGCTGGGCGACAACTTCCGGGTGGCCGAGTTTCCGCAGCGGAAGCAGTTTGCGGAGGTGATCGCCGAGGCTTTGGAGGGCCGGCGCCGCGAGCAGTCGCGGACGGGTGCGATCGGCGTGCTGGTGGAGGAGGTCGCCCGCGAGCTCGGCGTGCTGGCGCGGCTGAACGATCCCCGGGGCTTGTATGCCCGGCTGCCGTTCGACCTGAACCTGCCGTAGGACGGCGCACGCCGCTGTTGCGCCGCGGGACGGTGGCCCCATAGTCCGGGCGATGAACCAGGAACATACTCTGACCCGGGACTGCCCGGCGACCGTCATACCCGCCGGCGACCGGGTGACGCTGAAGGCCGGCACCCGGGTGCTGGTCACGCAATCGCTCGGCGGCAACGTGACGGTGCGGGGCGACCACGGCCTGTTTCGCATCGCCCGGGAGGATGCCGACGCGCTGGGCGGCTACACCGCGAAGCCGGAGGCCGCGGGGCCGCAGGCGGCGGAGTTCAGCGAGCAGGCGGTCTGGGACGCGCTCAAGACGTGCTTCGATCCGGAGATCCCCGTGAACATCGTCGACCTCGGCCTGGTGTACGACCTGGCCGTGGAGAAGACTCCCGGCGGCCGGCATGTGGTGGAGGTGAAGATGACGCTGACGGCCCCGGGTTGCGGCATGGGGCCGGTGATCGCGGAGGACGCCCGCCAGAAGATCGCCGCGCTGCCTAGCGTGGAGTCGGCGAAGGTGCACATCGTCTGGGATCCCCAATGGACGCCGCAGATGATCTCGGAAACCGGACGGAAGACGCTGGGCCTGGAATAGGCCGCGGCCCGTCCCGGCCGCGCTCCGGTGGAGCGCGCGGCTAGGCGGTCACCGTGTCGAGCGAGCAGCTTTCGACGGGGGTTTCGCAGTTCGGGCGGGCGATGATGCCCGGGTAGGGTTCGGCCGCGAACGGCTTGGCCGGGTCGGCGAGCAGGTGGGTGTCGCAGACGGCGAACAGCTGGGCCTCGGTCATGGCCCGGCGCATGTCGTGCAGGAAGGCGCCGGCGGAGTCGACGCCCTGTCCGACGAAGTTGAGGTACTTCTTCATCTTCGCCACGTGGGCGGTCTCGGGCACGGCCGGCTGGCGCGTCTCGTGGTAGAGGCGGGAGACGTATTCGCGCACCTCGGCGAGCGTGATGACGCTGACGGGCCGGCCGCCGAGCTGCTCGCGGATCTGCCGGAAGATCCAGGGATTGCGGATGGCGTGGCGTCCGATCATGACGCCCGCGGCGCCGGTCTCGCGCAGGACCGCGGCGGCCTTGGCGGCGGAGGTCACGTTGCCGTTGGCCAGCACCGGGCAGCGGACGTGACGGACAGCGGCGGCGATGAGGTCGTAGTGCACGTCGCTCCGGTACATTTCCTTCACGGTGCGGCCGTGCACGCTGAGGAGGTCGACGCCATGCTGGTCAATCAGGCGCAGGATGGCCTCGAAGTTGGCGGGCGAGTCGAAGCCGACGCGCATCTTCACGGTGAACCGGCCCGGCACGGCCGCGCGCAGGGCGCCGAGCAGCGCGTCGATCTTGGCGGGATCGCGCAGCAGGCCGCCGCCGACGTTCTTCTTGTAGATCTTGGGCGCGGGGCAGCCCAGGTTCAGGTCGATGCCCGCCACCGGATACTGCAGCAGCTCCCGCGCGGTCCGGACCATGTCCGGGATGTGCTCGCCGATGAGCTGCGCGAAGACCGGGCGGCCCGTGCGGTTTTCGGTGATCGAGCGCAGGATGTGTTTCTCCGGCCGCGACTGGCCGTGCACGCGGAAGAACTCGGTGAAGAAGAAGTCGGGCGCGCCATAGTGGGCGGAGACGCGCATGAACGGCAGGTCGGTGACGTCCTGCATCGGCGCCAGGGCGGTGAGCGGCAGGCCCGGCTCGAGCCCGGCGGGCAGCCGGCGGGAGTCCGCGCTGGGGGCGGCGGGAATCACTGCTCCTCCTCGCCCTTCTGGTCTTCCTTCTGCTGCTTGAGCACCCGCTCGAGGATCTCGGTCATGTCCTCCACCAGGTCGAACACCTTGTGCGCGACAAAAATCGGCCGCTTCTGCTGCAGGGCCAGCACGATGGAGTCGCTCGGCCGGGCATCGAGCTCGAGGAACTTGCGGCCCAGTTCGTTCTGCATGTGCAGGATGATGCGGGCGAAGTAGGTGCCGTCGTTGACATCGTTGATGATGACCCGCTCCAGCCCGATATCGAAGCCCAGCAGGAGGTTGCCGATCAGGTCGTGCGTCAGCGGACGCTCCTTCTTCACGCCGTTGATGGTCATCGAGATGGCCGAGCCCACGCTGGGATCGACATAGATGACAAACGTCTTGTCGTCGTTGCCGAGGAACACGGCACAACCGTTCGATGTGGGCATGAGGCCCTTGACGGAAACTTCGACTATCTCTGCGGACATGGGACAACTTTGCCCGCTGGCCGGCAAAGTGCAAGTGCGGCGCGGCTGGGGTGTGGTGGCGGCGGTCCGGTTCAGAAACCGTGGAGCGCGATGTTCCAGGCGCGGGCCTGTTTGAGGACGTCGGGCTTGTCGAGGATGATGACCTTGCCCGCCTCCAGGGCCGCGGCGGCGAGGCCGGCCTCGTGCATGGTTTCCAGGGTGCGGAGCCCGAACACGGGCACGTCGAAGCGGAAATCCTGGCGGACTTTCACCGTCTTCACGAAGAGGGCCTCGTCGGTCTTGAAGGTGCCGGCGCGGCGCAGCATTTCGTCGGTGCCCTCGAACGCCTCCACGGCCAGCACGGTGCCCTTGCGCACGACGCAGCCCTGCCCGATGTCGAGGCGGGCGGCCTCGCGGGCGATGTGGATGCCGTGCTCGAGGTATTCGGCCTCGATCCGGAGGCGGCCGGCCATGGCTCCGGGCGTGGCGAGCTGGTCGTCGATGAAGGCGCGCGCGTCGAGGAGGCGGACGCCGAGCTGCTCGATCTCGGCGGCGATGGCGCCGAAGATGGTCTCGGCGTTGCGCCGCTTGAGGGAGAAGAGGAGGGTGGCGGCCTTGAGGTCGGGTGTCAGGCCGTGGAAGAGCTTCTTGGGCTTCACCTGCCCGGCCATCAGCGCGTAGCCGGCCCCGAACTGCCGGAGGGAGTCGAGCATCTTGCCGACCTGCCCGACGTTGAGGGTCACGCGCTCGGCGGCGGGGAAGCTGGCCACCAGCTCGGGGCTGGTCTCGTCGTCCATCGCCACGAGGCGGAGCGGCACGCCGGCGGCGCGGATGGCCGCGGCGGTGATGACCGGGTAGCGTCCGCGCCCTGCGATGAGCGCGACGGGCTGCCGCGGGTTGAAGTCGGGCGGAAGGAACGCGGAGGGCACGGCCGGCAGCATGAGGGAAGGATCCGCCCGGAATGAAGCCGGAAGTTGCCGGCGGGCGCTACGACTGGGAGCCGTAGTATTTCTTGTAGCTCCGGTAGTACCGGTAGTTGCTGTAGTACTCGATGCGGCGCGCCGAGAGGCCGTTCAGCACGATGCCGAGGAGCTCCGTCTTGCTTTCCTTGAGCTGCTTCACGTAGAGGCGGATGTGCTTGCGATAGGCGCGGTTGAAGCGGCAGACGTAGACGACCTCGTCCGTGCGCTCGGCGATGAGCAGCGAGTCGGTGACCGCGCCGAGCGGCGGCGAGTCGACGATGATCAGGTCGAAATGTTTCTTCATCGCCTCGAGGAACTGGCTGAAGACGGGGGCCTCGAGCAGCTCGGTCGGGCCCTTGGAGCGGCCGCCGGAGCGGAGCAGGTAGAGGTTCTCGTCGACCTTGGTGAAGCCGAGCGCGGCGTCGGTGAACGGATCGGCGGGAATCTTCGCGCCGGCCTCGAACCATGCGATCAGCCCGACCTCGTTGGTCAGCTTGAAGTGGCGGTGCAGCATGGGGCGGCGCATGTCGCAGTCCATGAGCAGGACCTTCTTGCCGTGCCGGGCGAACGAGGCGGCCACGTTGCAGCTGATCATGGTCTTGCCCTCGCCGGGGATGGTGCTGGTGACCAGGATCGACTTGGGGAAATCCAGCTTCGACTGGATCTTGATCGCGCTGTAGACGCTGAGGAAGGCCTCGGATCCGGGGGAGGTCTTGTTGCTGTTGACGAGGGAGTGCTTCTCGGTGTCGGGCACGTCGCCCAGCTCCGGCACGATGCCGAGCAGGTGGGCGCCGATGAAACCCTCGACGTCCCAGGCGCTCTTGATCCGGTCATCGAGGAAGCTCAGGCCGATGGCCACGCCGGCGAAGACCACGAGGCCCAGGAAGAAGCTCGTCTTGATGATATTCCGCAGGTTCGGGGTGTAGGGTGCCGACGGCGCGACCGCGCGGTCGAGCGGCTTAACCGGGATGTTCTCGAGGTTCTTGGAGGTGGTGGTCTGGTTCAGCCGGTCGAGGATTTGAATGTAGTTGTTCTTCGCCACCTGCGCCTGGTTCTCCAGGCTCTTGAACTCGACGGAAAGCTCGCCCAGGCGCAGCTGCGCCTTTTCGGCCTCCTTGTATTCCCGCTCGTAGGAGCTCTCGCTTTCCTGGGCCTTGGCGTACTGCGTGCGGAGGTCGGCGATGGACTGCTCGATGTTCCGGGTGATCTGGCCGTTGACGATGTCGATGGTGTTGGCGAGCTCGACCATCTTCGGGTGCCGCTCGAGGTAGCGCTCGCCCAGGATGGCCTGCTGCTTGCGGAGTTCGGCGAGCTGGGTCTTGAGCAGGGCGATGTTGCCGTAGGCCGAGATGTAGCCGATTTCGAGCAGGCTGCCGTGCTCCTTCTGCATGCGCTCGATCTGCTTGATCAGGGTCTCGAGATCGAGGCGGGCCAGTCGGGCGGCGGTGAGCGTGGCGTTGATGGTGCGCAGGCGCTCGCCGATGATGTTGATGCTGTTGTCGAGCGAGACGAGGTTGTTCTTGCGCCGGTACTCCTGGAGGCGGCTTTCGGCGGCCTCGGATTCCTTGCGCAGCTCCTCGGCGCGGGCGCGCAGGTAGTCGACGGCGAACTCGTTCTTGCCCCCGACATTCTCGATCAGGTAGCGCATGAACTGCTCGACGTAGCGGTTGGCCAGCAGGGCGGCCCCCTCGGGATCGCGGTTGCTGACGGTGATGGTGATCAGGAGGCTGTTGCGGACCGACACCGGCATCATGGAGCCCAGCAGGGCGCCGACGGAGGGGGGATTGGTGCCGGGTTCCAGCTCCGCGAGGTAGGGGCGCTGCAGCAGCTTGATCTCGTCGGGGGTCAGCGACTGGGCCACCATCGAGCGGAGGCGGCCGCTTTCCAGCGTCTTGAGGTAGGTGTTGAGGTCGATGTCGGAACGGACGGAGGTGTCGACGACCTGCTCGTTGAGCACGACCCGGTCCTGCCGCTCGAACTGCATGGTGGCCACGGCGGAGTACATCTTGGTCTCGCGTGCCTTGACGTAGCCGAATCCGACCGCGACGAGCAGGGCGATGGGCAGGGCGATCCAGAGCCTTTCCCGCAGGATGATGTAGTAGTCGCGGAGCGAGCGACGCTCGACCACCTGGCTGTCGTTGCCGTGCAGAGAAGGACTCGCAGGGCGCGACGAGCCGGCCGGGTTGGGAACGTCAGGTGCGGGCATGGAGTGGGGGTCAGATCAGCCGCTCAGGGACGTAGACGATGTCGCCGGGCATCAGCAAGAGGGTATTGTCATCGACCTTGGTGTCCTTCCTGCCGCGGATGATGCTGTCGACGTCGACGGTGAACACCTGCTTGGTGCCGTCGGGCAGCAGGCGTGTGATGGTCACCGCGGTGCCTTTGCCGATGTTGGTGATGCCGCCGGCCTTGGTGACCAGTTCGACGACGGAGAAGGTCGACTCGATGGGCAGGGTGTAGCGCCCGGGGCTGACGACCTGGCCCTGGATCGAGACCTCCCGGGGGGCGTATTCCTCGACGCTCACCGTCACCTGGGGATTCCGCAGGAACCGGCCTTCCTTGTAGGCGTTCTCGATGGCTGTCTGGGCCTGGGCCACGGTCAGCCCGCCGATCGCGACCTCGCCGATCAGCGGCAGATTGATCCGGCCCCGCGCGTCGATCCGCGTCATGCTGGTGAGGTCGTCCTCCTGGTAGACCACGACGCGGATGCGGTCCGCCAGGGTCAGCGTGTGACTGTAGCTTTTTTTGTCGAGGGGGGCGTTGGCCTGGCCGTGCAAGCCCGGGACGGCGGCCAGCAGCAGGCCCAGCAGCAGGAGGGGGAAGGGGCGGGGGGGCGTCATGGCAGCGATCAGTAGCGGGTGGAAACGCTGACGGAGAAGGACTGGCGGTCGAAGTCCGAGAAATCGAGCGAAGACCAGTTCTTGAAATAGGCGTAGGTGGCGCCGAAGCTGAAGTGGTCGTTCATGCGGTAGTCGAGTCCGAGGTCGTAACCGAAGAAGGTGTCGCGCCGGCCGCCCGCCGCGGCATCCAGGAAGTCGTTGCGGCCATAGCTGAGCCCGCTGGACAAGTCGAGCTTGCGGGTGATGGAGTAGGCGGCCCGGAGCGCGGCGCCGGTCGAGTCGACGGAGGCGCCGGTGGCGATGGTGTTGAAATCCCGGGTCACCTCCGCGTTGAGGTTGAGCTTGCGCGTGACCGGCCAGGCGAGGCCGGCCATGGCGTTGACCTGGTTGTAGCTTTCCCCGTCGCGGACGTCGCGGATCTGGAAGCCGACGCGCACCGTGCCCGTGAGTTTGGCCAGGATGCCACCGGTGGCACCGACGTTGAACCAGTGGTCGTTGGCCCGTTCGCCGATTGAGGTGCGGGAGGACCGGATACGGTAGCCGGCCGAGAGGTCGAGTTTCGACGTGTAGACGTAGAAGGCATCCACCGCCTCGGAAAAGTCGGTGTAGTCGACAAGCGTCGCTTCACCGCGATAATCCCGCCGCACGTAGCCGGTAGCGGAGGTGAGGTACATCTTGTCGTTGACCGGATAGCGGAGGTTGAGGTCAACGGGGAAGTTCCACGAGTCGGTCCGGAGGTTCACCGCGCTGTCGGAGCGGCTTTCGCGGTACGCCCGCACATTGATGTCCCCGGTCGTGCGGCCCGTCGTCTTGGCGATCTTGGCCTCGAGGCGAGGGTTGGCGGCATTTTCATCGGTGAAGTCGTTGTAGCGCTGGTAGTCGACCCGGCCGATGACATCCACGGCCAGGATGCCCGCGCGGCGCTGGTATTCCACGCCGGCGCCGAAGGCCGTGCTGGTGTCCCCGCGTTCGGAGGAGTCGGAAAACACGTTCGAATCATAACTGATCGACGCGCTGCCGAACACGAACAGCTGGTTGCGGTTGCCGTCGATATTGAGCAGAGCGAAGGTCGACGGAGCGGCTGAGGCCAGCACGACAAGTCCGATGAGGAAGCGGCAGCCTTTCGCGGAAAACATCACGTCCGATTCGTCGAGGGCTTCAGTTTCCCGGCAGCCGGTCAGGGCTGACGACGATGTTGGACGGCAACTGCTGGGGAACGGTCGGCCGGGGCACGATGTCCTGGCCGCCCTGCTGCCCGGCGCCGTCGGGGCCGCCGCCGGCGCCGCGCTCGATGGTCTCGAAGCTGACTGTACGGCGAGCATTGCAGGCTACATTGACGCGTCCTTCGACAATGGAAAGCACTTCAGGAGGGATCGGTCCAATCGTGATCGCAGGCGGCTTGCCGGCCGAGCCCGGCTGCACCACGGCCCGTTCCCCGGGACGGAGTACCTGGCCCCCCACATCGTCGCGTCCGGTGCGCACGGTCAGGTCTCCCTCCAGCAAGTCGATGATCGTGCGATCGGGCAAAGCCTCGATTGCAATCCGGCCGCCTCGAATGTGGAGAGTCACATGCGGCGTGGAGTAGCTCATCGAACTGCCGGAAACCAACCGGCTGGTGCAGATGCCGATGGCCCCGCGGGCGATTATGATGTCACTGACGGATACCGACGGCTCCACCAAGGCGTCCTTGTTTGGGTCGGGCAGGAACGGTTCCTGCAGAAACCGAGTGATTTCGACCCGACTATTCTGATCCACGTACATGCCAGTGCCGTTGGAATAGACGAAAGCGTTGTGCGCATTTTCCTTGGTTTCAATCACGGTACCCGAAGCGTCGAAAGCCGTGGCCTGTCGGGCGGTGTAAATCTTGTCCCCGGTTTCGATCAGTGTTTCGCCTTGGGTTTCGGCGACGTATATTTTGCTGGCCGGGCCTTTTCGGGCACCGGGTTGACGCTGGGCGTTTGCCGCTGTCGAAACCAAGGTGAAGGCGACCACAGCGGCGAGCAGACGACTGACTTGTTTCGAGTTCATGATGCGAAGTAGACAAGGGTTTCAGGCCGAATGGCCTTAATTTGTCCGGCTACGCGGCGAATAAAATAGGGTGTTGACCCTACTTCAAGCCTTATTTGTAAATTTCCCGAAACTTAAACAATTCTATACAAGAATATTAAGGAGCCGTCCTTTTACGTAAATCGTGCGCTTTACGGCCTTGTCGGCGAGGTGGGGCGAAACTTTCGGGTTGGCACTGGCTAGCGCCAGCAGGTCGGACTCTGAAGCTCCAACGGGGGCGGTAACCTCTCCGCGGTGTTTGCCGTTCACCTGAATGACGATGGTGATGGACGTAGCGACCAGCTTGGCCGGATCAAATGTCGGCCAGCCGGCGGACATAATGGAACCGGATTCGCCGAGCCGGGCCCAGAGTTCCTCGGCCAGATGCGGAGCGAACGGGGCGAGCAGCCTCAGCACGTCGAGGATCGCGGGGCGCGGCAAGGCGGTCTCCTTCTGCAGCGCGTTGAGGAGAATCATCATTTGGGAGATGGCGGTGTTGAACCGCAGCCCCTCGATGTCCTCGCCGACTTTACGAATCGTCTCGTGCAGGAGTCGCTCGGTGTCGGCGCTCAATTGCCCAGCGGCGGAAAGGCGAGGATTGATCGTCCCCTCCTCGGTGAGGCATTCGCGCCATACTTTGCGCAGGAAGCGATGCACGCCTTCGATGCCCTGGGGATTCCACGGCTTCATGGCCTCAAGCGGCCCCAGGAACATCAGGTACAAACGCAGGGAATCGGCGCCGTATTTGCGAATGATATCGTCGGGATTGACCACGTTGCCTCGGCTTTTCGACATCTTCTGGCCGTCCTCGCCGAGGATGATGCCCTGGTGGAAGAGGCGCCGGAAAGGCTCGTTTTGTGGCACGATGCCGAGGTCGAACAGGACCTTGTGCCAGAAACGGGCGTAAAGCAGGTGCAGGACCGCGTGTTCAGCTCCGCCGACGTAGAGGTCCGGCACGTCCCAGTACTTCAGGGCTTCGGGACTGGCGATGGCCCGGGGGTTCTGGGGATCGAGGTAGCGCAGGTAATACCAGCAGGACCCGGCCCATTGGGGCATCGTGTTGGTTTCGCGCCTTCCGCGGATCCACTCGTTCCCGGACGGACGGGGTGCGGAGGCGGGCACGCTGGCGCCGGTGACGACATTCAGCCAGATTTCAAGCCAGGCGGTTTCGTTGGCGAGCGGACTCTCTCCCGTGCCGCTCGGCAGGTAGGATTTCACGTCCGGCAGGACGAGCGGGAGCGCGGCGTCCGGCAGGGGCAGCGCGTAGTGGACCTGGCCGTTTTCGGTGAAGGTGACCGGCTCGGCCGGGAGGTCGGTGCGGACGGAGGCGGCGTGGCGGTAGTCGGTCTCGCTGACCCAGACGACCGGGAAGGGTTCGCCCCAGTAGCGCTGCCGCGAAAACAGCCAGTCGCGCAGCTTGTAGTTGACGGTGCCCTTGCCCAGTCCGCGGGCGGCGAGATCGGCGGTGATTTTTTTCTTCGCTTCGGGCCAGGCCAAGCCGTCGTATCCGGGCGAATTCACGACCTTGCCGTCACCTGCGTAGGGCAGTTCAGGAGAGCCGTCCGGAGCCTCGATGACGCGGGTGATCGGTAGTTGAAACTGACGGGCGAATTCGAAGTCACGCTCGTCATGAGCGGGCACCGCCATGATCGCGCCGGTGCCGTAGCCCATCAGAACGTAGTCCGCGATCCAGATAGGCACGCGGGAATTATTGATCGGATTGATCGCGTAACTGCCGCTGAACACGCCGGACTTCTCCTTCGCGAGATCGGTCCGCTCGAGGTCGCTCTTGTTCGCGGTTTTCTTGCGGTAGGCGTCGACCAGAGGCTGCTGGGCGGGCGTAGTCAGCTGCGGAACGAGCGGATGCTCGGGTGCCAGGACCATGTAGGTGCAGCCGAACAGCGTGTCGGGGCGCGTGGTGAAAACCTTGAGCTTCCCGAGGGACGGATCCTCGAGTCCAAAGACGACCTCGGCGCCCTCGCTGCGGCCGATCCAGGCCTCCTGCATGCGTTTTGTGGAGTCGGGCCAGTCGACCTGCTTGAGACCGTCGAGCAGTTGCTCGGCGTAGGCCGTGATGCGCAGCACCCATTGACGGAGGTTTCGGCGTTCGACCGGGAAGTTCCCGACTTCCGAGCGGCCGTCGATCACCTCCTCGTTCGCCAGCACGGTCCGCAATTCCGGGCACCACCAGACCGGACGCTCGTCGACGTAGGCCAGGCCCCGGCGAAACAGCTGCAGGAAAATCCACTGGGTCCAGCGAAAATAGGTCGGGTCGGTGGTGTCGACTTCGCGATCCCAGTCGTACGAAAAGCCGAGCGCCTTGATCTGGCGACGGAAGTTGACGATGTTGTTCTGCGTGTTGGTGGCCGGGTGGGTGCCGGTCTTGACCGCGTGCTGCTCGGCAGGCAGGCCGAACGCGTCCCAGCCGATCGGGTGAAGGACATTGAGCCCCCGGGCGCGCTTGTAGCGGGCGAGAATGTCGGTGGCCGTGTATCCCTCGGGGTGGCCGATATGGAGTCCCGCCCCGGAAGGGTACGGAAACATGTCCAAGATATAGTACTTCGGCTTCGTCGAACCATTCTCGGCTCTAAACGACTTGGATTTCTCCCAGAAAGATTGCCAATAGGGCTCTATCTGGAGAAAGTCGTAATCTTTGCAATTGGTAGCCATCGAGTGAAACCCGCCACATTGAGACATTCGCCATCACCGTCAATCATCTGCCGTCTGATCCTGCTGGCGGCCGTGCTCGGCACCGCGGCGGAGGCGGCCGGAGCCGGCATGAGCCGGGGGTTCAACCGGCTGCTGGACGCGGTGGTCCGGATCGATGTGCGGGAGATCGAGTTCGCCGACGGGGCCCGGCGGTTCACGGCTGGCGTGGGTTCGGGGGTCATCCTCTCCAAGGACGGCCTCGTCCTTACCAACGCGCACGTCGTCAGCCCGCAGGCCGTCGAGATTTCCGTCACCCTCGCCAGCCTTGAACGGGTCGGCGCCCGGCTGGTGGGGTGGGATCACTGGACGGACCTGGCGCTCCTGCGGCTGGACCTCGATGCGGTCAGCCGTCGGCAGCTGACCTTTGCCGCCGCGTCGTTCGGGGATTCGGATGATCTTTTTCCCGGGCAAACGGTTTTCGCCGTGGGCACGCCCCACGGGCTGACCCGGACCGTCACCCGGGGCATCATTTCCAACCGGGACCGTTATTTTGAGGACAGCCGGGGCGTGAACGGATTCGAGACCGGCGCGTTCAACACCTGGCTGCAGACGGATGCCGCGATCAATCCCGGCAACAGCGGCGGCCCGCTGGTGACCGATGACGGCAAGGTCGTCGGCATCAACTCGCGCGCTTACATCGGCGCGGAGAATCTGGGGTTCGCCATTCCCTCCAACGTGGCCCTGCGCATCGCCGCCAACCTCGTCCGCGACGGGGCGGTCACCCGCAGCTACATCGGGGTCGTGCCGGGGGTGCTCCAGGACCTCGAGCGGTTCTATGCCCTGGCCAGCAACACCGGCATGCTGATCAACAGCGTCGATCCCGGTTCGCCGGCCGCCCGCGCGGGGCTGCGTGCCGGGGATGTGCTGCTGACGCTGAACGGCCAGCCGGTGGACGGACGTTTTCCCGAGCAGCTTCCCGCCATCCAGCAATCCATCGCCAGCCTGCCGGTCGGCACCACCGTGCAACTCGGGGTCAAGCGCGGCGGGCAGACGATCGCGCTCAGCGCCGTTACCGAGAAGCTGGAGAGCCGCGTCGGCGAGGAATGGGCCTTTGAGAAATGGGGCCTCACCGTGCGCAAGGTCTCGCGCGCCTTCGCGCGCGAGAACCAGCTGACCGACGAAACCGGCGTGATCGTGCTGGGGGTCCAGCCCGGCTATCCCGCCGGGGAAGCGGGGCTGGCGCGCGGAGACATCATCACCAAAGTCGCCAACGCCCCCATCGCCAACCTCGCCCAGCTCAAGGCGATTTACGCCGCCTACGAGGCCAAGCCGGAGCCGCAGCTCGTGGAGGCCCAGCGCAACCGCCGCATATCCCTGTACGTTTTCAAGCCATGAGAAGCCCGCTCCTCGGAGTGCTCCTTGCCCTGACCCTCGTGCGCGCGGCTTCCGCCGCCGCTCTGCCCGAGCTTTTCGCGGAAAGGCTGAAGGCGGTGGTGGCGGTCGAGTTCTTCATCCAGGCCGAGATCGAACGCCAGCCGGTCACGGTGATGGGGACGGTCGTGGACGAGAACGGAACCATCATCCTGCCCGGCCCGGCGATCATGGCGGGCGTCGCCGCGGACCAGCTCAAGGAATTCAAGGTCTACCGCCCGGGCAGCAGCGAACCGGCACCGGCGTTGTACCTCGGGCAGGACGCCTTCACCGGATGGCATTTTGTGCGCGCGGATGAAAAGCTCCGTCCGCAACTGACGCCCATCACACGCTACGCGGTGGCGGGCCGGGAGCCCGCGCTCGGCGATGAACTCTGGGGCATCGGGCTGCGCAACAAGGACGAGGACTTCATGCCTTACTTCCTCAGCGCACGGGTGGCCACGGTCATGAAGCTGCCGCAGAAGACGGCGATTCTCGGCAGCGACGTCGCGGGCCCCGGTTTGCCGGTTTTCGACCGGGACGGACGCTTCACGGGGCTGGCGCAGACATCCTTCGGCCAGAATTTCCTGCTCTTCTCACGCAACCAGCGCGGCAGCCCGGTCCTCCTGGTCAATGTTGAAGAGAGCAGCGTCGTGCTGCTGGCCGACGAGGTGCTGCCTTACCTGGGCCGCGTGCCGGAAACCGTGTCGGGACGCCCGATCGCCTGGTTCGGCGCGTACGGGCTCCAGCCCATGGCGCCCGAGGTGGCCAAGCTGCTCGACTTGGAAAACCAGTCGGGCGTCGTGCTGAGCGACCTCGTGGAGGACGGCCCGGCGGCCAAGGCGGGATTGGCGGAGCGAGACATCGTGCTGGCCATCGACGGACAGACCCTTCCGCGCTTCAAGCCGGACCGCGTCGTCGTCGGCTATTTCGGCCAGGAAATCCTGCGCCGACGCCCCGGCGAGACCCTGGTCCTCTCCGT
>JAEUGX010000018.1 GCA_016795545.1 Opitutaceae bacterium | reverse complement strand
AGAGCGTGCTGGCGACCGCCCGCTAGGCCCCCACCCCGCCCACCCACCCCCCCCTTTTCCACCATGTCCGCCACCCTGACCCCGCCGCCCGCCCCGGGCGCCCCGCTCACGAAGAAGGCCCTCGTCGCCGACCACCCCACGTGGTGCCCCGGCTGCGGCGACTTCGCCGTGCTGGCCTCGTTCTACAAGGTCCTCGAGAAACTCAACTATCCGCAGGAGAAGCTGGTGACCTTCGCCGGCATCGGGTGCTCCTCGCGTTTCCCCTACTTCGTGAACACCCACGGCGGCCACTACATCCACGGCCGGGCCCTGCCCTTCGCGGCCGGCATCAGCCTCGGCCGCGACGACCTACATGTCTTCGTCTTCGGCGGCGACGGCGACGGCTTCTCGATCGGCGGCAACCACCTGGTTCACACCGCGCGCAAGAACCCGCGCCTGACCTACGTGATCATGGACAACTCCGTCTACGGCCTGACAAAGAAGCAGACGTCGCCGACGTCGCCGCTCGGCTTCAAGTCGAAGACCGACCCCTGGGGCGCCCTCGACCAGCCGATCAACCCCATGCGCACGCTGCTGAACAGCGGCGCGACGTTCGTCGCCCGCAGCCATGCGACGCAGGTGAACCACATGGTCGACATGATGCTGCGCGCCGCGCAGCACGACGGCTTCTCCGTCGTCGAGATCCTCTCCGAGTGCGTCGAGTTCTTCGAGGGCGCCTTCGACGGCGCCAACCCGCGCAAGGGCGGGGCGTTCCAGACCATCGACCTGAAGAAGAACGACGGCTCGCCCGAGGACGCCGCGCGGCACGACCCCGCCGACGAGCTCGCGGCCTTCCGCCTCGCGCAGGAGGCCTGGCCGGGCAAGTTCGGCGTCTTCTACGAAAACAAGCAGCGCCCGACCAAGAACGCCCTCGAGCGCAAGCTGATCGCCGCCACCCGCGAGAAGCACAAGCAGGCCTCGGACCTCGAGCTGCTCCAGAAAACGTTTGCGCGGATGCGGTAGCCGCCGGCTTGTCACCACGGCGCGGGGCGTCTAGCACCGGGACGCATGTCGAAGGTCTACTTCTATTACTCGGCGATGAACGCCGGGAAATCCACGGTGTTGCTGCAGTCGAGCTACAACTACCAGGAGCGCGGCATGCGCACGCTGCTGTTCGCCCCGGCGATCGACACCCGGTCCGGCCCGGGGCGGGTGAAGTCCCGCATCGGCCTCGAGGCCGAGGCCCTGGTGCTGGGGCCCGGCGACAACCTCTTCGCGCTCGTGCGCGCCGCCCACGCCGCGCAGCCGGTCGCCTGCGTCCTCGTCGACGAGGCGCAGTTCCTCACCCGGCCGCAGGTGGAGCAGATCACGGACATCGCCGACACGCTCCGCATCCCGGTGCTCTGCTACGGCCTGCGCACGGACTTCCAGGGCCAGCTTTTTCCGGGCAGCGCCGCGCTGCTGGCGCTCGCCGACAATCTCATCGAGCTCAAGACCATCTGCCACTGCGGCCGCAAGGCGACGATGAATCTCCGCGTCGGGGCCGACGGCCGCGGCGTCCGCGAGGGCGCCCAGGTGGAGATCGGCGGCAACGATCGCTATGTCGCCATGTGCCGGCGCCACTACAAAGAGGCCCTGGCGGAGGGCGGGGCCAAGGCTTGAAGCCCGAGGCGCGCCGGGCGCGGAATTCAGCCTTCCCAAGTCGCCCTGCCGTGTCTGTCCTGTCCCTGGGCCTTGCCTTCGCCATCCTGCTTCCCTCCGTCATGTGCGCCGCCTCCCGCCAGCTGATTTTCATCGGAACCTACACGCCCCGGGAGGGCGCCAGCCGCGGCCTCTATGCCGTCCCGTTCGACCCGGCTACCGGGGCGCTGGGCACGCCGACGGTCGCGGCGGAAACGCCCAACCCGACCTTCCTCGCCCTGCACCCCGGCAGACGGGTGCTCTACGCCCTGGGTGAGAGCGGGACGGTCCAAGGCCGGCCCGGCGGCGCCGTCATCGCGTTCGCCCTCGCTCCCGACGGCGGCCTGGCGCCGCTGAACACCGAGCCCACCGGCGGCGGCTCGACGACGCACCTGGCCGCCGACGCCACCGGACGCATGCTGATCGCCGTCAGCTACAGCGGCGGCCAGGTGGCGTCTTTCCCGCTGGCGCCGGACGGACGGATTGGCGCGCGGATCGGCTGGCAGCTGCCCGCCGGGAAGCCGGGGCCCAACCCCGCACGCCAGGACCGGCCGCACCCGCACTCGGTCACCCTTTCGCCCGACAATCGCTTCGCTTACGTCTGCGACCTGGGCCTGGACCGGATCTTTCGCTACCGGATCGACCCGGCCACCGCCGCGCTGACGGCCGATGGCGCGCAGCCCACCGCACCCGGAGCCGGACCCCGGCACGGCAAGATTTCCGCCGACGGCCGCTTCCTCCACGTGATCAACGAACTGGCCGGCACGATCACGACATTCGTCCGCGATCCGGTCGACGGCGGCCTGCGCCCGGTGCAGACGGTCTCCACCCTCCCGCCCGGATTCGCCGGCGAAAATGCGACGGCCGAGATCCGCCTGCACCCCAACGAACGCTTCCTCTACGGGTCGAACCGCGGGCACGACAGCCTGGCCGTCTTCGCCCGCGACCCCGCGAGCGGCCGACTGACCCCGGTCGAGATCGTCCCTTCCGGCGGCGGCCACCCCCGGAACTTCGCCCTGTCGCCCGACGGAGCCTGGCTGGTCTGCGCCAACCGCGACAGCGGCAACCTCGTCGTTTTCCGCGTCGATCCCGCCACCGGCCGGCTCACCCGCACGCCGCACACCGCCGCGGTGCCGCAGGCGGTCTGCGTGCTCTTCGGGCCCGCCGGAAGCTAGTACGCGTTCTCCCCTTCCCGGACCGGCGGCGGACGGAGGACCAAGACGGTGAAGTAGCCGACGAAGGCCAGGCCGGCGCACACCAGCAGGAACCAGTCGCCGTGCTCGACGTAGAAGCTCTGGCGCCCGTGCCAGCGCAGGTCGCGGGTCACCGTCACCGTTTCCGCCCCGCGGAAATACACGCTGCCATGCTCGTCCTTCAGCGTCGCGCGGGTGTAGCCGAACTCGTCGATCCAGCCGCTCCAGCCGCCGTTGCCGCAGCGGATCACCGGACGCCGGGTCTCGACGGCCCGCAGCACCGAGTGCGCGGCATGCTGGTACGCCGCGCCGCCTTCGCCGTACCAGGCATTGTTGGTCAGCACGGCCAGCATCTCCGCGCCGGCCTGGGCGCTTTCGCGGGCCAGCCCGGGAAAGATGTCCTCGTAGCAGATGAGCACCCCGACCGGCACCCGTTCCGGACCCACGGGCACGCCCAGCGGCCGCGGGTCGTCGCCGCGCTCGAAATCACCGCCGATCGGGGCGAACTTGCTGATCCAGCCCAACCCCGGCCGCCACGGCACGTATTCGCCGAACGGCACGAGGTGACGCTTGGCATAGGGCTCGGCTTGCAGCCCGGCGACGGGCTCCACGACCACCGCTCCGTTGAACCAGCCGCCCTCGGGGTCGGCGGAGGGCCGGGTGTAGACCGTGCCGAGCAGCAGCGGCTTGCCGGTCCGTCGCGCGATCGTGTCCAGCCAGCGCTCGACCTGCGGGTCGCGGTAGAGCGGCCAGGGAATGACCGCCTCGGGCCAGACAATGACGTCGGGCGTGCCGCTTCGGTTCGCGTCGAGCGTCACCGCCTCGATCGTCTGGATCACCGCCTGCGACCGCCGCTCGTCCCACTTCTCCTCCTGCGGGATGTACGGCTGCACCAGCGCCACCCGCGCCAGCCGGTGGCGCTGCTGGCCGAAAATGTCGCCGAGAAACGGGAAGGTCGAGCCCATCAGCAGGAGCAGCGCCACGTTGAATTCCGGGCTCCGTTTGCGGAGCCCCGTCGCGCCCTCGAAGAACGCGCGGTGGGCGTAGGCCGCGGCGCCAAGATTGAAACTGATGAGGACAAACGAGACCGTCCAGGCGCCGCCGTAGGCCGCCATCTGCAGCAGGAACGGCTTCTGCCACTGGCTGGCCGCGAGCGGCAGCCAGGGAAAGCCGCCGAAGAGCACCGCGCGCAGCCACTCGCCCAGCACCCACAGCGCCGCCAGCGCCAGCAGGCCGAGGATCCGGAACGGGACGCGCTGCCCGGCGATCCGGGGAATGGCCCAGCCAAGGCCGAGGAACCACAGCGACGCCAGCCCGCCGACAAAGGGGCCGAGCAGGAGCAGGCCGACCCAGGTCACGTGGTGCAGCCACCCCAGCAGCGCGGTCCAGGCGACCACCTGCGACGCCCCCACGGTCCACGCGAAAAGCCGGAACGGCGGCCTCCGGTACGCCCACAGGGCCGCCGGCAGCGCCAGCACGTAGGCGGCCTCGCCGGTGTTGAGCGGCGGAAAAGCGGCGAAGGTCAAAAAAGCCGTGGCCGCGAACACGCCCAGCGTCCAGCCGAGCTGCGGGTGGCGCTGCCACACCGAGGGCCGGGGCTCATAGGGATCGGGCGCGGGCGAAACGGGCATCCCGACAGGACGGCAAACTCCCCGCCCGGCGGCAAGCCCCGACACGGGCGGGGCAAGGGCGCGCGGTCAGGAGGCCCCGTGGCAGTTCTTGAACTTCTTGCCGGAGCCGCAGGGGCACGGGTCGTTGCGGCCGACCTTGGGGGTCTCGCGACGCACGGTGACGGCCGGGAGCTTGATCTCGGCCTCGGCCGGGGCGCGGTCCTCGCGTCCGGGCGCGGCCGCGGCGGGCGCCTGGCCGGCGGCGGCGGCCAGCGCGGTCGGCGCCGCGGCGGGGCCCTGCAGGCGGGCCGACCGGGAAAGGATGGCGAAGAGGTTCTCGAAGGCCTCGCGGTTCGTCGCGGAGCGGAACAGGCTGGTGCAGATCTGCAGCCGCACGTTGTTCATCAGCTCCTCGAAGAACCGGAACGCCTCGCCCTTGTATTCCGACAGCGGATCCTTCTGCCCGTAGCTCCGCAGCCCGATGGACCGGCGCAGCTCCTCCATCTCGGTCAGGTGCTCCTGCCAGTGGTGGTCGATGGCGTTGATGACGATGTAGCGCTCGAGCCCGGCCAGCGCGGCCGGATCCTCGACCGACTCCTTCAGCGCGTAGGCCTGCTTGATCCGCTCCACCAGGTCCTTGAGCACGCCGTCGAAACCCGCCTTGCCGGACAACTCCTCGACCTTGGCGCTGATGGGGAAATGCGAGTTGAGCCAGCCGACCAGGCTCTCGACGTTGGCGACGCTGGCGCCGCCCTTCTCGCCGAAGCCGGCTGCCTCGAGGCGGCTCGCCAGCTCCTCCTCGATCATCTCGAAAATGGTGTCTTTCGGCCGCTCGCTGTGCAGGGCGCCGTTGCGGATGCCGTAGACGACCTCGCGCTGCTTGTTCAGCACGTCGTCGTACTGCAGCAGCCGCTTGCGGATGGAGAAGTTCTGCTGCTCGACCTTCTTCTGCGCCGACTCGATCGAGCGGTTCAGCCACGGATGCTCCAGCTCCTCGCCCTCGACCATCGCGCCCTCCATGATGCGCGAAGCCAGGTTGCCCTGCAGGAAGAGGCGCATGAGGTCGTCCTCGAGCGACAGGAAGAACTTGGTCATGCCCGGGTCACCCTGGCGCGAGCAGCGCCCGCGCAGCTGGCGGTCGATGCGGCGGGACTCGTGACGCTCCGTGCCGATGACGAGCAGGCCGCCGAGCTCGCGGACGCCCTCCCCCAGCTTGATGTCGGTGCCGCGGCCGGCCATGTTGGTCGCGATGGTGACCGACCCGCGGTGGCCGGCGCGCGCGACGATCTCGGCCTCCTGCTGGTGGAACTTCGCGTTGAGCACCGTGTGGATGACGCCGGCGCGCTTCAGCATCCGGCTGAGCACCTCCGACTGCTCGACCGTAACCGTGCCGACAAGCACCGGCTGGCCCCGCTGCTGAGCGTCCTGGATCTGCTTGACGACGGCGTTGTACTTGTCGCGCCGCGTCTTGAAGATCGAGTCGTTCTTGTCGATCCGGATGCAGGGCTTGTTGGTCGGAATCTGCGTCACCGCCAGCCGGTAGATCTCGTTGAACTCGGTGGCCTCCGTTTCCGCCGTGCCGGTCATGCCGGCCAGCTTCTCGTACATGCGGAAGTAATTCTGGATGGTGACCGTCGCGTAGGTGCGCGTCTCGCGCTCGATGGTGACGTTTTCCTTGGCCTCCACGGCCTGGTGCAGGCCGTCCGACCAGCGGCGGCCGCTCATGATGCGGCCGGTGTTCTCGTCGACGATCACGACCTTGCCGTCCTGCACGACGTACTCGACGTCGCGCTCGTAGAGCGAATAGGCGCGGAGCAGCTGCGAGAGGGCGTGGATATCCTCGGACACGACCTCATATCGCTGCTGGGCCTCGCGCTTGGCGCGCTCCTTCTCCTCGGGGGACTTGGCGGCGTCTTTCTCGATCTCGATGAACAGCGTCGCCAGATCGGGGAGCACGAAGGCGTCGGGATCGTCGGGCCGCAGCTTGCGCCGGCCGGGCTCGGTCAGGTCGGCCTGGTGGTTCTTCTCGTCGATGGTGAAGAAGAGCTCCTCCTTGTACTTGTAGAGCTCGTTCTTGTTGAAGTCGCTGTGCATCTCGACGTCGGTCTTGTCGAGCAGCTTGCGCCAGTCCGGGTTCTCCTGCAGCCGGAGCAGCTGCTTGTTCTTGGGCATGCCCAGCTTGACCTGGAGCATCTTCATCGCCGCGGCCTGGCGGTCCTCGGCGGTCACATCGGGCTTGGCGAGGAGGTCGCTCGCCTCCTTGATGAGATTGTTGATCAGGCGGAGCTGGGCGGCGACGAGCTGCTCGACGCCGGGCTTCAGGCGGGTAAAGGGCTGCTCGCGCTCGATCGGGGCCGGGCCCGAGATGATGAGCGGCGTGCGGGCCTCGTCGACGAGGATGGAGTCGATCTCGTCCACGATGCAGTAGAAGTGGTCCCGCTGCACCTGGTCCTCCTTGCGCGTGGCCATGCCGTTGTCGCGCAGGTAGTCGAAGCCGAACTCCGAGGCCGTGCCGTAGGTGATGCCGCGTCCGTACATCTCGCGGCGCACCTCCGAATGCATCTGCTGCTGGATGCAGCCGACCGAGATCCCGAGGAAGTTGTAGAGGTGGCCCATCCACTCCGAGTCGCGGCGGGCGAGGTAGTCGTTGACGGTGACCAGCTGGGCGTTCCGGCCGGTCAGGGCGTTGAGGTAGAGGGGCAGCGTGGCCACGAGGGTCTTGCCCTCGCCGGTGGCCATTTCCGCGATCCGGCCCTCGTGGAGGCAGATGCCGCCGATGAGCTGGACGTCGAAATGCACCATGTCCCAGGTGAGCTCGTGGTCGCACACCGTGATCTTGCGCCCGACCAGCCGGCGGGCCGCATTCTTGACCGCAGCGAAGGCCTCGGGCAGGATCTGGTCCAGGGTCTCGCCCTGCTTCAGCCGGGCCCGGAACTCCTCGGTCTTGGCCCGCAGCTGATCGTCCGTCAGCTTCTGCAACTGGGTTTCGAATTCGTTGATCCGCGCCACGATCGGACGGCATTTTTCGACGTACTTGCGGTGGTGCCGTCCGGAAAGTTTCTTGAGGAAGAAGCTGAGCATTGAAAGGTGACGAATGAAAACGACGCCCGGGGGCTTGGCAAATGGCAAAATTCGCCCCTGCCGGCGGCCCGGGTCCGTCCGCGAGGAGGACGGGCAGTCCGTTCTTCGCGAGCCACTAAGGGAAAACGGCCGGCAGGCGGGGCCGGGCGGCGGCGGGCCGGGTGCCCGCGAGAAAAATCCGGCATTAGCATGCGGCCTGCTTTCAGCCGCCCCATCCCAGCATGGCCACTTCCCGCTCCCCCCACCCCGTCGGCGACCTCCCCGAAGCCTTCCGCCAGTACGCCCCGGGGGACTTTTACGACGAGATGATCGCCGCCGACGGCACGGTGCGGACGCATTACCGGAATTTTCTCCGCCATTTCGGCGCGCTGGGCCCGCAGGAGTTCGAGGCCAAGCGGCAGGCGGTCGACCTGGCGTTCCTGCGGCAGGGCGTGACCTTCAACGTCTACGGCGACGCCCAGGGCGCCGAGCGCGTCTTCCCCTTCGACCTCGTGCCGCGGATCATCCCGGCCCACGAATGGGCGAGGCTCGAGGCCGGCCTGGTGCAGCGGATCACCGCGCTCAACCTCTTCCTGCACGACATCTACCACGAGCAGCACATCTTGAACGACGGCACGATCCCGCCGCACTACGTGATGTCGGCGAAGCATTTCCGGCGCGAGTTCGTGAATGTCAAGGTGCCGGGCGACATCTACATCCACATCTGCGGAACGGACATCATCCGCGACGATCGGGGCGAGTACCTCGTGCTCGAGGACAACGCCCGCTGTCCGTCCGGCGTCAGCTACGTGCTCGAGAACCGCCGAGCCCTCAAGCGCACCTTCCCCGAGGTCTTCGAGGCCGGCGGCGTGCGCCCGGTGGAGACCTATCCGACCGAGCTCCTGAAGATGCTGCAGCACATCGCCCCGCACGGCGTGGCGGAGCCCACGGTGGTGCTGCTGACCCCCGGTGCCTACAACTCGGCCTACTTCGAGCACACCTACCTGGCGCGCCAGATGGGCATCGAGATCGTCGAGGGACGCGACCTGCTCGTCCGCGACCAGCATGTGTTCATGCGGACGACCAAGGGGCTGCAGCCGGTGCACGTGATCTACCGGCGCATCGACGACGATTTCCTCGACCCAACCGTGTTCCGCCGCGACTCGGCCCTCGGCGTGCCCGGACTCGTCAACGCCTACCGCGCCGGCCATGTCTCGCTCGCCAACTCCATCGGCACCGGCGTGGCCGACGACAAGGTCATGTACTATTTCGTGCCCCGCATCATCAAGTACTACCTCGACCAGGAGCCGCTGCTGCCGAACGTGCCGACCTACCTCGCGAGCGAGGAGGCCGACCGGCAGTACATGCTCGAGAACCTCGACCGGCTGGTCGTCAAGGCCGCCAACGAGGCCGGCGGCTACGGCATGCTCATGGGCCCGCAGGCCACGGCGGCCGAGCGCGCCGAGTTCCGCGCGCGTATCCAGGCCGACCCGCGCAACTACATCGGCCAGCCCATGATCTCGCTGTCGCGGCACCCCACGCATTGCGAGGGCGAAGGTTTCGCCGGCCGCCACATCGACCTGCGCCCGTTCATCCTCTACGGCGAAAAAACCGTCGTCATCCCCGGCGGCCTCACCCGCGTGGCCCTGCGCCGAGGTTCGCTGGTGGTCAACTCCTCCCAGGGCGGCGGCAGCAAGGAGACCTGGGTGCTCTACGGGAACCAGTGAAAGCGCCTCCCGCTCCACCGCCCGGATCCCGCCGGGGCGCGCCCGACGCGCCCTCCGCCCCGCTCGCGCGGGGACCGGCCCGGCCGCCCCGGCGCAGCCTCCCCGATTTTCCCGCCCCCCGCCCATGCTGAGTCGTGTCGCCAACAGCCTTTACTGGATGAGCCGCTACCTCGAACGCGCGGAGAACATCGCCCGCCTCGTCGACGTGAATCTCCAGCTCCTGCTCGATTTCCGCAACCTCGACGACACTGTGCTGACGGCGCACTGGCTCCCGATCGTCCAGAGCTCGGGTGACGAGGAAACGTTCCGCCGCCTCCATGGACGGACCACGGGGCAGACCGTGACCGAGTTCATGGTCTTCCAGCCGGCCAATCCCAACTCGATCGTCTCCTCCGTGGACCAGGCCCGCGAGAACGCGCGCATGGTGCGCGACCAGATCACCGTCGAGCTCTGGGAGGAGATCAATCGGCTCTACCTGTTCCTGCACTCGCCGCGCGCCCGGGAGTTGTGGCGCGGGAGCCCGTCGGACTTCTTCCATACCGTGCGCAACGGCTCCCTGCTGCTGCAGGGCCTGACGGATGCCACGGTGGTCCGCAACGAGGGCTGGTCGTTCATCCAGGCCGGCCGCTACCTCGAGCGCGCGGACAAGACCTCACGCATCCTCGATGTCCGGCACGCCTCCCTGCCCGCGCACGGTGCGCCGGCCAGCGCCAACCAGGCGGAGGCGCTCGGCTGGTCGGCCGTGCTGCGCTCGTGCAGCGCGTGGGACGCCTACAAGGCCCTGCACGGCGCCGAGATTCAGCCCGAGCTGGTCGCCGAATTCCTGCTGCTTTCCGACGAGTTTCCGCGTTCCGTGCGTTTCTGCGTCGACCGGCTCGACGAAGCCCTGCGCAGCATCTCCGGCACGGCGGCGGGCCGGTTCTGCAACGACGCCGAGAAGCTCGCCGGGCGGCTGCTTGCCGAGTTGCGCTTCAGCACGGCGGAGGACATTTTCGAGGTCGGGCTCCACGACTACATCGATGTGGCGCAGTCCAAGCTGAACGCCATCGGCGACGCGCTTTTCCAGGCATACATTTTTCAGTCATTCCAGCAGCTCGAGGACCACGAGCTCCGCCAGCAGGAAGAGCAGCAGCAGCAATCCCGGTGACCCCGCCGCCCTCCGTCCCCGCCGTGCAGGCCTATCTCCGGCCCGCCGCCCGAGCCATGGCGGCCGGCGGGCCCCACGCGGCTCTGCGCCGGGGCGCCATTCCCGCCAGAACCGGTTTGAGTCTTGCCCGCGAAGCGGGGCAAATCTTGGGCTCGAGCCAACCGGTCCTTTTCCCGTCTCTTTCCACCCTGCCCCTCATGCCTACCGGCACTCCCACGCTTTCCGCCCGCGACTTCGCCCGAGCCTCCGGATGAAACTGCACGTCTTCCACCGCACCCGATACCGCTACGCCACCAGCGTCCAGGAAAGCTTCAACGAGGCGCGGCTGCAGCCGATCAGCGGCGGCGGACAGGTCTGCCACAACTTCCTCCTGAAGGTGCTGCCGACCAGCCGGCTTTCGCACTACCTCGATTTCTACCTGAATTACGTGCACCTGTTCGAGATCTCCGAGGCGCACACGGAGCTGAGCATTGAGGCCAACGCCACCGTCACGACGGTTGACACCCCTCCGCTCCCCCTGGCCGCCACGCCGGCGCCGCTGGCCCAGATTGGCGCCTGCGCCCGGCTCGACCGATGTTACGACTTCTTGCAGTCGAGCACGTATGTGGAAGTCAATGCCGACCTGTGGCGTCTCGCGATCGACGCCACGCAGGGCCAAACCGACGCCTGGCAGGCCGCGCAAGCGATCATGGGGCACATCCACCGCGAGTTTCGCTATCAGCCCGCGGCCACTCACGTGCACACCCACATGCGCGAAGTGCTGCAGACCCGCACAGGCGTCTGCCAGGACTTCGCGCACGTGATGCTCGGGCTCTGCCGCGCCCTGAAGATTCCGGCGCGCTACGCAAGCGGCTATCTTTACAACGGCCCCGCCGACCAATTGAAAGGCGCCCAGGCCAGCCACGCCTGGGTCGAGGTGTACATGCCCGGCCGCGGCTGGTGCGGTCTTGATCCCACCAACAACCGTGCCGCCGACGGTCACTATGTGAAGGTCGCCGCCGGACGTGACTACGCCGACGTTCCTCCGATCAAAGGCACTTACCGCGGCACTGCCAAGCGGCAGTTGATTGTCGACGTCCTCGTAAGCCGACTCGAAGACGACGAGCCCGCTCCGCCAGACCAACGCGTCGACGGAAGCGTTTGACCCGGGAACCCAGCCCTGTGGCGCGCTTTTTCCGCAACCAGAGCTCCCTCGGCTCAGCAAGGCAGCCCCGCAGATAGGGACAGGTTATTATCCGTCGTTAATCTTCAGATAGGGACAGACTATTATCCGTCGTTAAATCGATCCCGATACCCTGAATCCCATCTCCTCCCTCACTTCTCCTTACAAGGAGCTATCTCGCAGCCCGATCTCCGCGCCCGTGCGCTCCTCCGCCAGCTCGTACGAACTGCCTTTTGCACGCAAAGGCCGCTTCGGCCGACGCTCGGCCAATCGAGTAGGCCTGTTACTCGAACGCAAGACGCCGCAGCCGTCGCAGGACGGCCAAATCCCCCCACTCCGTCACCTGGGG
>JAEUGX010000071.1 GCA_016795545.1 Opitutaceae bacterium | reverse complement strand
CAGGACCGGAGCCGGGCCTTCCCACTGGATTTCGCCGCGCAGCTGGTCGCCGCGCCAAGGCGAGGACTTGGCCAGCACCCGGCCGCCGGCGTCGAGCAGCTCGACCCCGATGCCGCGCCCGGAGGCCGGCGTCTCGGCGTTGAGCCACGCGCGCAGCGGGCTGGTGCCGTGCCACTGGAGCCGGCGGGTCGTGAGGGTCGCGAGCGCCGCGCCCGGGGCGAGCCGCAGCGACGCGAAGCCGTCCTGCCGCCACTGCACCAGCCCCGTGTAGCGGTGCCACGGGGTCGCCCGCAGCCCGCGGGGGCCCGTCTGGTAGGTGTCGGGCGACATGGTGTAATACCACCAGATCTTGCCCTCGTGCACGAAGAGGGAGCGGGGCGAAACGCACACCTTGCCCGCATCGGGCTCACCCGGCCGGCCGTTGGGAATCACCTTCACGCCGTTCTGGATCCGCTCGAAGCGCAGGCCGTCGCGGCTGATCGCGATCTCCGTCTGCGTGTGATGGTTCGGCTCCATCGCGTCGAAGAGCATGACGTAGAGGTCGCCGAACCGGCTCACGTGCGGGATGTGGATCTCGCTCTCCATCCCGTCCAGGCTGGTCATGATCGGCTGCGTGGGATGCTCGGTCCAGTGCTGCGGCTCGGCCGCCGTGAACAGCCCCACCGCGCGCCCGCGGTAGCCCTGTTCGCGGATGTGCAGGAGCGAGTAGCCCTTCCACCGCAGGCCCGGGTCCGGCTCCTCCGGGTCGAAGAGGATGCAGAACGGCTCGTGCTGGCGCCCGCTGGGCCGCGCCGCCATCGGCTCCTTCGGCGTCGGGACCCAGTGCAGGCCGTCGGGGCTGAAGAGCACCTTCGTGTAGGACGTGCTCAGGCCCTCCTCGGTGATCATCACGTAGCGCCGCGCCGGATCGGGCTCGTCGGGCTGATGGAAGACCGACGGCGCCTGCGCGTTGAGCAGGAGCAGGTTGTTTTCCCGCGAACCCTCGTATTCCACCAGCCCCAGGTTGGGACGCTCCCAGTTGACGCCGTCGTCGCTGACGGCGTAGCCGACGTGCCGCGACGCACCGTCGCGCCGCCGGACCGCGTCGGGCGTGTCGGTGCCGCCGCTGTACCACATCTTGAACTGCCGGTCCTGCGGGTCGTAGAGCACGGTGCCGTACACCTTGCAGCGGGTGCCGTCCCATTGCCCCGGCCGCGGCCGCAGCACGGGGTTGCCCGGGTGCTTCCGGCCGGTCTCCAGCACCTGCCGGGCGCCGTCGAGCGACGGGAACGCCGCGGGATCGAGCGCCAGCAGCACGGTTTCGCGCGCCCGGCCCGCTCCGGGAGCGGACGGGCGGGAGGCGGCGGACGCCTGGCCCTGGAGGAGATTCGCGCCCAGCGACGCGGTGGTGAGCGCGAGCGAGCCTCGCGCCATGTCCTTGACGAACTGCCTGCGGTTGACGGGGTTCATGGGGTCGGGCGGGGGTTATTGCACGCGAAAGCTGTACAGGTTGGCGTCGAGCATCTCGATGAAGAGCACGACGGTCTTGCCGCGGAGCGCCTGGAGGCTCGCCCCCTGGCGGAACTGCACGGCGTACTCGATGCTGTTCGCCTCGATCGGAACACAGTCGTCCCGGGTGAAACCTGCCAGCACGTTCTGCTCCATCAGGTGGGGATCGAGGCTGTAGGTGGTGTCCTTGAGCGTGAGGACCGGCTTGTACTCGGCGACGGCCACGCGCACGCGGCCGCGGCTGGCGTCGACGTTGAGCTGCAGCGTGTCGCCCTGCACGACGAAGGGCTTGGTGATGAGCGTCTCGACCTGCGAGCCGGTGGCCAGGCTGACGTAGCGGTGGCGTTTCTGCGTGTAGAGCGCGACCTGCCCGCGCCGCGTGCGGTCGTGGTAGTAGGTGCGCTGGCGGGCGTCGGGCCGCGTGGTGAGGTGGTCGCCGTCGTAGACGCCGACGTAGAACCAGTCCTCGTCGCCCACCCGCACCGGCGGGGTCGGCGTGATGACTAGGCGGTCGAAGCTGTCCTGCTCGGTGCCGTGCGGGATCCACGCCTGGCGGCTGGCCGTGCGGTCCCAGGTGCGGCCGCCGTCGCGGCTGAGCGTGACCCGCATCTCGTTGGGACCCTTCCGGGCCCACGGCCAGACGTACGGGTGCTCGGCCGTCCGCGGCCAGGGCCAGCCCTGGGCGGGCGATCCCGGCGCGCGTTCCATCACCGGGCCGCCGTCGGGCGTCGTGCGGTCCGTGTGGATCCAGCTCAGCAGGCCCAGCACCACGCCCTCGGCGGCGAAGGGCACGAGGACCATGGGCTCGTCGTAGAGGTCGGGGCGGTGGGGATCCTCGGGATCGGGCGCGAGCACGATCTCGGACCGCCAGGTCTTCAGGTCCGGGGAGGCGAAGCGGGCGATCTCGCGCGAGGGCAGCCAGTGCGGGACGGCGTTCTGCACCATGGCCACCCACTCCCCGTGCTGTTCGTCCCAGAAATGCAGCGCCTCCCCGCGCGTGCTGAACCGGCCCTCGGCCGGCGTGAGCTTGGCGCGCCAGTTCCGGTCGGCGACGAAATCGGGGAGGGTCGGCGAGAAGTACAGCTTGCCGTCGAGGGCAAAGGCATAGCGCTTGGCCGGGTCCGCGACGTTGCCGTCGCGCCCCAGGTCGGTGAACCCGAAGGACATCATCTCGAAGCCCAGCAGGTTGTTGTCGCGCGTGGTGCCGACCGGCGAGGCGAACGGCGGGAACTTCTGCCGGTCGACCCCGGCCGGAGCGTCGGCGAAGCCGAGGTTGGGCTTTTCCCAGTGGAGGCCGTCGCGGCTGGTCGCGAAGCAGATCGCGTTGATGTACTGCTGCGCGCGGTCCTTCTGGATCTTGCCGCGGATCAGGGCGCCCTCGGGGTTCGGCGCCCAGTGCAGGGCGTCGTAGAACCCGATGAACGTGCCGTCGTCCTTGCGCGCGAAGTAGAACGGGTTCATGCCCGCGGTCTCCCAGGGCTTGTCGTTGGGAATGACCACCCCGCGCGCCCGGGGCTGGTGGACCACGCGGCTCAGCCCGGTGCCGCGGGCGATGGCGTGGTTGTCGAAGAAGAACTGCCAGTGGCGGGCGTCAATGACGTCCGCGCGTTCGGCGGCAAACGCCGGCCGGGGCAGGATCAGCGCGCACAGGGCGACGAGGAGGTATCGGGGTGTTTTCATGGAAGGGAAAGGGGGCCGCGGGCGGATCTGGGCGGTGCTGCGGTGGGAGCCAGGGGTCAACCCTCACCCTGCCGCTCGCCCGAACCGGGCACGAAGGGAAACATCCGGGGCAGGTCGTCATGCCAGACGAGCCCGGCCCCCGGACGGGTCGGCGGCAGCAGGTGTCCCTGGTCCAGGCGGAGCGGCTCCGCCAGGATGGCCTTCTGCAGCTCCGTGCGCGTCGCCATGATCTCGATCAGCTGGCACGAGTGGCGGGCGAACGCCAGGTGCAGCCCGAACATCATGCCCGCGCCCAGGCTCGGATTGTGCATGACCACGCGCACATTGTGGGCCTCCGCGGCGGCGATGATGCGCAGGGTCTCGGTGATGCCGCCGTGGTAGCCGACGTCGGGCTGGGCGACATCGAGCGCGTGCAGCCGGAAGTAATGCATGAAGTCATACAGCCCGAGAAAGCCCTCGCCGCCGCCGATCGGCGTGGAGGACTCCTGCCGCAGGAGCGCGTAACCCTCCGGGTCGTTGAACGGAAGCGGCTCCTCGAAGAACAGGATGCGGTGGGGCTCCATCGCCCTCGCCACGTGCAGAGCCGCCTTGCGGGACCAGGGCCGCGTGACGGCGCCCTGGTGGCCATCGATGATGATGTCCACGTGCGGGCCCACCAGCTGCCGGAAGGCCGCGAACTTCTCCTCCTCCTGCCGCACGGTGGCGTCGAACGAGAGGCTGCCGTAGGGCTGGCCCGCGTAGCCGGTGGCCAGCTTGAACGCCGTGAAGCCGTCCGCCACAAAACCCTTCACCGCCTCGAGTGTCCGGTCCAGCGGCAGGTAGCACGCGGCGCCGGTCGCGTAGACCCGGACGCGGTCGTTGGCGAGGCCGCCGAGCATTTCGTACAGCGGCACGCCGTGCAGCTTGGCCTTCAGGTCCCAGAGGGCGTTGTCCAGAGCGGCCAGCACGCTGAGGGCGATGCCGCTGCGCCCCCAGAACAGCGACGCGCTGTACATCTTGCGCCAGAGATGGCTGATGCGGCGGGGGTCCTCGCCTAGGAGCTCCTGCTTGTAGAATGCGACGAGCGGCGGGATGCCCTCGGGCGCATGGTAGGCCGTCAAGGGGTCGCCCAGTCCGTAGACGCCCTCGTCGGTCAGGATGCGCACCAGCGCGCCGCTGCTGGTGTAAACGCGACCCACGCTGGTAAAGCGCTGCTGGCAGGTCAGCAGCGTGCACTGCACATCGATGATTTTCATGGCATGGTCGGGGCGGAGTCGGGGGAGAGCGGCGGGGGCCGCGTCATTTTCCTTCCAATTGCGCCCGGGAAAGCTCGTTGAGCAGGGGCTGACCGGAGCAATAGCGTCCGAGATTCCGGGCGAACAGGTCGTGGGCCCGCGGGAGGAAATGCGCGCCGCCGGACGCGCCGGAGATGTGGGCGGTCATGATCAGGTTGGGCATGGCCCACAGGGGATGCTCCGGCGGCAGCGGGTAGGCGTAGTGCACGTCCGTGGACGACCCGCGGATCCATCCCTCCCGAAGGCAGCGGATGTAGGCCTGCTCCTCGACGATCGCGCCCCGGGCGCAGTTGATGAGCACCGCCGAGGGCTTGAGCTTCCGCAGTTCCCGCTCCCCGATGATTCCCTGGGTGGCCGGCGTGAGCGGCAGCGAGAGGATGAGGTAGTCGACGCCGCCCAGAAACTCGTCGATCCCGTCGGGACCGAACACCCGGTCCGGCAGCCTGCCGTCCGGATCCCCGGTGCCCTCGACCCGGTAGGCCAGCGGCCGCGCCGCGACCGGGCCGCGGGTGAGCGCCCAGATCTTCAGGCCCATCGCCTTGGCCAGACGCGCGGTCTCGCGCGCGATCCCGCCGTAGCCGTAGAACCCCACGGTCGACCCGCGAAGCTCCCGCTGGTACTTGACCCCGCGGTCGAACACCCGGGCCCGCTGGCTCGCCTGGGCGTCCGGCATGTGGCGATGCCACCAGAGCATCATCATGAGATTCCATTCGGCGATCGGGACGTCGAAGTTGCCGAGGCCGTTGGTGACCCGGATGCCCCGGGCCAGGATCGGCAGGTTGAGCACCTGCGTGTAGCCCGCCGAGGTGAGCTGGATCCAGCGCAGCCGCGGGCAGTCGTCGAAGTTGGCGGGAGGCAGCTCGCAGAACATCACCTCGACCTCGGCCAGCATCTCCGCCGGGAGGCGTTCGCCCGCGCGCGCGATCCACGGCCCGGTGTTGATCTGCGCCTGCGGATGGGCGGACCGGAGCGCGGCGAGGTTCTCCTCTGGGGTGTTCAGCAGGATCAGGACGTTGGGCTGGTGGGCGCTCATGGGCGGAGTCAGACGCGGACCTTGACGACGATCTTGTACACTTCCGCGGGCTGGTCCCACTCGCAGGAGGGAATATGGCCGTCCTCGGGAAAAAAGATCGCATATTCCCCGCTGCTCACCCGGATCGGCTGCGCCCGGGGGGAAAAAGCGTAGAGGGCCGCGTCCTGCGCGGGATCGTAGGGCATGGTGGGATTGGCCAGCGCGGCCAGCGGGACCCAGTACATGATCTCCCGCCCGGTGTGCACATACTGCACGTCGATATAGTTGCGGTGGACCTCGATCTGCCGGCCCGCAAGCGGCTTGGTGGCGCCCCGCACCACCAGGGCGAAAACATCCTCGCCGTTGATCTCATGCCGGCCGGGGGCCAGGTCACCGCCGGCCCCGCGCAGAAACGCGAAGGCCTGGGCGAGGCGGGGGGAAAGGGACGCGTACTGTCGCGCGAGGGCCAGGGTGTCGAGGATCATGCGGGTTGGGGTTGGGGAAACTAAACGCGGGAAAGCTCCGGCGCGCCGGCTGTGGCCAACCGGCCGGCCAGGGGGATCAGGATCGCCACGGCGAACGAGACCGGCGGCACCCATAGGCCGGTGGCGGGGCTCAGCGCCACGGCCCAGCCGCACCCCACTCCCGCCACCAGGCCGGACAGGACGAAACTGCGCCGCACCTGCCACCGCGACACGGCCAGCAGCATCACCGCCAGCATGGGTCCGAGGAAGGCGCCCATCACGGTGAACGAAGCGATCATCAGCGACCCGAAATGCGCGGCCAGCCCCGCCGCCAACGTGGAGACCACCCCGATCGCCAGGCTCGCGGTGCGGCCGAAGCGGTAAAGCTCCTGCGGCGTACGGGCGCGACCGAAACGGAGCAGCCAGTCGTTGGTCAGGGCCCCGGCCAGCGAGTTGATGCCGCTCGTCATGCTGCTCATGGTCGCCGCCAGGATCGCGGCGATCAGCAGGCCCGACATGCCGACCGGCAGCTCCTTGGCGATGAAGTGGGAAAGGACCAGGTCCGGATCCGCCGGCAACGCCGGGTCGGGATGGTGGGCGTACCAGACCGACAGCAGGAGGCCGGCCAGGATCAGGGTGACCAACACCGCCCCGGCACTCCAGACATTCACGGCGAAGGCGCGCTGCGCCTCGCGGAGCGAGGCCGAGGCGAGGTAGCGCTGCAGCGACATCTGGTCGGCCAGGTACGAGCCGAGGTTGCTGACCGTGACCCCGCCGACCACCGCCCAGAACGTGAAGGGACGGACGGGATCGAGCGAGAAGTCGAACACCGCCAGCCGGCCCTGCTCCCGCAGCCACGCCAGGGCCGCCCCGGCGGACAGGTCCAGCTTCGCCCAGGTCAGCACGAGCACGCCGAACACGCCGATGAGGATGACGACGAACTGGAGCGCGTCAGTCACGATTACGCCGCGAATCCCGCCCAGCACCGTGTAGACCGTGGAGCTCACCCCGACCATGGCCACCACCGGCCAGAACCATTCCGGCCCCAGCCCGGCGGCGCCCATGACGATCAGCGCGGGGGCATAGATGAGCACGCCCATCCACCCGATCCGCAGCAGGATGAACATCGCCGAGAGGCAGAGCCGGATCGCGGGCCCGAACCGCCGCTCGATGATCTCGTAAGGGTGCCGCCCATTTTCCGCCAGGTAGCGGGGCAGGAACCAGCCGCGCAGGATCAGCCAGGCCAGCGGCAGGCAGACCAGGCCCAGGATCATCGCCGCACCGTGGCGAAAGGACGTGCCGACGTAGGCGACCAGGCTCACACCGCTGAAGAAGGTCGCCGCGATGCTCAGGCCGATCAGCAGGGCGCCGAACCGTCCCGACAGCGTGCCATGCCCCGTGAAGTAATCATCGATCGATTCCTGCCGCCCCCGGCAGGCGATGCCGGCGGCGACCACCGCGGCGAGGTAGACGACGATGATGGTCAGGTCCGCCGCACGCATGACGTCACTCCGTTCATCCCTGCGCCCCCACTCCTCGGATTTCCCCGCGCGACCCCGATTCGCGCAACGGGGACAGCCGCCGGCGCCGGGGTCGCGGGTTGGTTTGAACAGTCTTGCCGTGGGGTACCATTGCCGCGCGCCAACAGACAAGACCTCGGCCTTCTGCCGGCAAGGATGGCGTTCTGCTCTGTTGAGTGCACCAGCAGGAGGATCCGGGCCGGATACCGGGACGACACCTCAGTCGCGGAACTGAAAGGCAAACAGCCGGGCGTTGCTCAGGTGCACTTTCAGGCGCACCACCCTGCCCTGGAGGCCGGCCAGGCCGGACGCGTCGCGCCAGCGCGGCTCCAGCCGCAGGCCGTCGACCGACTCCAGCCGGCCGCCGTCGGCCAGCGCGAATCCCGGCAGCACGTTCCCCTCCTCGTCGAGCAGTTCCACGCCGACCCAGCCGCGCGCGGCATCGGCGTTCAGCTCCAGGCGGGAGCCCTCGACCGCGAACGGCTTGGTGATGATCCAGCCCGGCTCCCGGTCCTGCCAGGGCGCGAGGTAGATGAAACGATCGCGCGGGACCGTCGCGACCCCGATCGACGGCTCGTAGGGGTGGCGCATGTGGCCGTTGGGCCAGCCGCTGTAGTAGATCCAGTGGCGATCCTGCCAGGTGACGATGCTGGCCGCGTTGTGGATCATGTCCTTGTCGAACGAACCGTCGGGGCCGCGCGCGACGAAGGTCTTGCCGGCGTAGATCCAGGTCAGGTCCCAGGGGCTCTGGTGGCCCCCGCGCCGGGTCGCGAGGTAGCAGTTCCAGTTGTCGCGCTCGTGCCGGCGGGCTTCCGCGGGCAGCGCGCCCTGCTTGGTGTGCGCGGGCCACTCCATCACGACCATCAGCCCGAAATCGATGCCCTCGTGCTGCCAGAAATTGACCGTGTGAATCTGGCGCCGCTTGACCTCGTCGGGCCCCTCGCGGTCGAACTTCCACTCCTGGACCGTGGTCCAGTTGGTCGGGTCCGCCTTGACGTCGGGGTTGATCATCTCGCGCGCGCCGCGAAACTCGGTGTCGACCGGCGAGGGCTTGCCGTCCGCCCCGAAGTCCGTCCGCGTGAACAGCCGGTAGACCTGCGCGTACTCGTCCCACACCAGCTGGCTCAGGGTGTCGGCGGCCCGGCCGGTGACCGGCCTGCCGTCGTTGTAGGCGCGCCAGCGCAGGCGGTCGCCCGAGTAGGCGATGCCGACCGCATGCGGGTACGGGCTCTTTGCCATCGGCCGGAACACGGACTTGTAGCGGTGGGCGGGGTCCGTCTCGTGGGGATCGAGGAAGACGGTGGATCCCTCGTGGTCCAGGAGATTGTTGTCCGTGCGGCCGGCGAACGGACGCAGGCCCAGGCTCGGCTTGGTCCAGTGCACGCCGTCCTCCGACTCCGCGCGCAGGCAGTAGTCGTCGGGGCTGCCGGTGTAATTGTAGTGCATGATGAACCGCCCGTCCTCGTGCACGACGGAGATCACCTGGAACACGTTGGCCTTTTCCCACGGGCGGTCCCGCACGAGCACGGGCTTGCCGTCGTTGGCCTTGGTGGCCGGGTTGAGGTCGCGGTGGATGTTGTGCCGGTGCGCGATGACGTAGTCGTCGACCAGCAGCTGTTTCTTCCGTCCGACCGGCAGCGCGGGTTCGCGCCAGAGGTCGGCGGCGGCGGGGAGAGCAAGGGCTTCGGCCTCGGCCCACCCGGCCGAAGCGAGCAACAGGGTTCCGCACAGCAGGGCGAGGCCGGTGGAGGGTGGGTGCATGTAAAGGGGGATCAGGGGCCGGCCTTGACGAAGCCGTACTGCTGCAGCAGTTCCCGCACCTTGGCCGCCTTGGCCTGCGGCGCGAGCAAGGGATCACGGAAGACGAAATGCGCCTCGTGCTCGAAGGCCCGCATCTTCGCCGCCCGCTCCGGCAGCTGCGCCAGCGCGCCCGGCGGGACGCGGATCACGCCCTCGCTGCTGCCGTGGATGACGTCGCCGGGACGGATCGTGAGGCCGCCCACCTCGACCGGCTGGTTGAAGCTGCGGAAGCGATAGGGCGTGTGATGGATCACCCGGCCCTTCGCAAAGGCGTGGAAGGGCACGGTCGCGTAACCCGCCACGTCGCGCAGCCCGCCGTCGGTCACGATGCCCACGCATCCGACCGAGTGAAGCAGCTTGGCCATGCCATCGCCAAAAACGCATTCGTGGTCCGGCCGGCTGCCGACCGCCTTCACCACCCACACCAGCGGGCCCGGCTGGCGGCTCATCTCCGCCAGATGCTCGTAGAACGGCTCCATCCGCCCCGCCTGTCCCGGTGAACTCGAGTCCACCTCGCAGGTGACGGCCACGCCTACCATCGGACCGATGGCGGGAGTCTGGCACTGGATGCTCCCCCCCATGTAGAGCTGTTCCGCCGGCGTCGGGTCGATGTAGAGGAGCGTGTTGGCGAGCAGGGCGGAATCAAATTCCATCAAGCTGCGGAGCAGGTCGGCGCGGGACATGGGGGATCGCGGGAAAGCGGGTTGGGGTTCAGGGGCAGGCCGGACTTCATCGGCCCGCGTGCGCTCCCGGCAAGCGGAATGGGCTGGTCCGCTCAGCGAACCGTCGGCGTCCCGCGGACGCGCCTGATCTGAGTGGCGTCGGGGCCGGCGATCCCCATGATGCCTGCCGCCATCCCATGAAATCCGACGAACCTGCCTCGGCCGGAAGCGACGCAGCGGCCGCGAAACGCCCGGCCGCGCCATCCCCCCAGACCGAGCTCATCATCGACACGGACGTCCATCACAGCCTGGCCGCCAAGGAAGACCTCTATCCGTTCCTGCCCAGCCATAGCCGCGAGCGGCTGGCCGAGCACGGGCTGCCGCGGCTCGGCAATGTCTATTACCAGAACGGAGGCTACCAGGGCATCCGCGCGGACTGCCTGAAGTCACCTGACGAGGATTCGGCCGCCGCCCGCTCCTCGTTCTCCCTGTTCCAGGAGAAGCTGCTGGGCGCGTGCGGCGTGAACGTCGCGATCCTGAACGGGGAGCTGACCGCCGCCTTCGTCACGCTGGCCGACGCCGATTACAGCGCCGACCTGTGCCGGGCGTTCAACGACTGGACGGTGGCGAACTGGCTGTCCAAAGACGACCGGTTCCGGTGCGCCCTGACCGTTCCCATGCATCAACCCGAGGCGGCGGTGCGCGAGATCGAGCGCCTGGGGGGGCATCCCGGCGTGGTGGGCATCTACGTCATCTGCGGCTCGCCCCGCCTGTACGGGCAGCGCTGCTTCGACCGGGTGTATGCGGCCTGCGTGGAGCACGGCCTCGTCGTGGCCCTGCACTTCAGCGGCGAGGGCGCGGGCATGAATCCGCCCCCGACGGCGGCCGGCTTTCCGTCGTACTACGCGGAAACCTACCTGCTGCGACCCCAGTTTTACCAAGCCCACCTGTCCAGTTTTCTTTTTGAGGGCACCTTCGAGAAATTCCCGAGCCTGAGGGTCGTTTTCCTCGAGTCCGGATTCGCCTGGGTGCCGGCGTTCCGCTGGCGGGCGGACACCGCGTGGAAGGCCCTGCGTTCCCAGACGCCGTGGGTCAAGCGGCTGCCGAGCGAGTACATCGACGCGCACGTCCGCTTCAGCACGCAACCCATGGAGGAACCCGCATCCGCCCAGGCGCTGGGCGAAGTGCTGGAGTGGATGCATGGCGCCAACTCCCTGATGTTCGCGAGCGATTTCCCGCACTGGGATTTCGATGCTCCCGCCACGGTGGCCCAGTGTTTCCCGGCCGCGATGCGCCGCCAGGTGCTCTCGGGCAACGCGCTGCAGACTTACCCGAAGCTCCATGGCCTCGCCCGCGCTTGAGCCCTTTCCGGTGTGCCGGACCGCCGAGCTGCCGCCCGGCAGCCGCAGGATCGCCGAGCTGCGCGGGATCAGCATCGGGGTGTTCAATCTGGCCGGCCAGTACTTCGCCCTGCGGAACCGCTGTCCGCACCGTTCCGCCCCGTTGTGCGAGGGCCGGCTGATGGGACTGGTGAAAGCCGACCAGGCCTACGCCTACACCACGGAGCGGGAGGGCGAAATCCTGCGCTGCCCCTGGCACGGTTGGGAATTCGATATTCGCACCGGCCGCTCGGTCGCCCTGCCGGAAACCATCCGGAGCAAGTGTTATCAGACCAGCGTCGAACGCTCGGAGCCGGAAGGCCGGGTCGACACCTACCCTGTTTCCCAGCGGGAAGACATGGTCGTGGTCTGGCTGCCGAAGCCCGCCAGCACAGAAAGAGCCCGAGACCGACCCGGGGATCCGTGAAACAACCCGCCGAACCCGATGCCTGGGGCAGGAAAACCAGCTCGAGCCTGATGCCGAAATCCAGGCAGCGCGGGCTTCCCGCCTGGAAG
This sequence comes from Opitutaceae bacterium, assembly GCA_016795545.1. Classification (GTDB taxonomy): domain Bacteria; phylum Verrucomicrobiota; class Verrucomicrobiia; order Opitutales; family Opitutaceae; genus Lacunisphaera. The sequence continues at coordinate 7,590 of JAEUGX010000071.1, read as the reverse complement.
CCCCGGGGGGAAGCCGAGGTCTGACGCTTGGCGGCAGTAAAGCCAGGCCCGTCAAGAAACGCCGGCGCCGGCCCAGTCCCGGCGGGCAATGACCAGGGCCAAGGCCACCAGTGCCGCCGCCACGGCGAACGCGCCCCGCAGGCCGTCGGCCACGGACGCGGGATCGGCGCTGGCGACATCGCGCGACTTCGCCGCGAAGGCAAACACCGCGCTCATCACCGACGAACCGGTGATCAGGCCCAGGTAGCGCGAGAGGTTCAGCAGGCCCGACACCACTCCGCGCTGGGCCGGGGCCACGTCCCGCATCACGGCGGTGTTGTTGGCCGTCTGAAAGAGGGCGTAGCCGAGCGTGATGATCACGATCGGCGCGAGATAGCCGAGGACGTTCCCGGGAGCGGGCGGCAAGGCGAGGATGAGCAGTCCCGCGCCCATGCCGGCGAGGCCGACGACCGTCAGGCGTGGCGCGCCAAGACGATCCGCCAGCCGGCCGGCGGGCACGCCCGCGAGCGCGGCCACGAGCGGCCCGATCGACAGGACCAGGCCCACCGCGGCCGCTCCCAGGCCGAGCGACCGCGAAAGATAGAACGGCCCGACCACGAGCGTCGTCATCATCACCGTCGACACGAGCAGGCTGCCAACCAACCCCGTCCGCAACCCGCGTTCCCGCAGCAGGCCCGGCGGAAGCAGCGGCGTCGCCGCCTGCGATTCGACCCAGCCCAGGCCTGCGGCCGCCGCCGCGGCCGCGGCCAGCAACGCGGCGTTTAGCCTCCCGAACTGCCCCGGCCCCGTCGTCAGCGCGAGCGCATAGGCCGCCAGCGCGAGCGCGAGCAAGGCGGTTCCCGCGGCGTCAAAGCGCACCCGGGCCGGCGGCGGGTCCGCGCGGTCCGCCGGCAGATAACGCAGGACCAGGGCGAAGGCCGCGGCCCCGAGCGGCGCGTTGACGAGGAAAACGGCGCGCCATCCCGCCGCCGCGATCAGCAGCCCGCCGAGCGAGGGGCCCAGGGCCGTGCCGACGGCCGACATCATGCCGAGCAATCCCATCGCGCGCCCGGTTTTGGCCTTCGGCACGACGTCACCGACGAAAGCCAGACTCAGGGCCATCATCGCAGCGGCACCCAGGCCTTGCGCCGCGCGCCCGGCCACCAGCAGCCCCAGCGTCGGGGCGAACCCGCACAGCACGGACGCCGCCGTGAACACGACGATGCCGGCGAGCAGCAGGCGCCGCCGGCCCACCAGGTCGCCGATCCGCCCGATGCCGACGATCAGCGACGTGACGGCCAGCAAATAGGCCAGCACCACCCCTTGCACTTCCTGAAAACTCGCGCTGAACGCCTGGGCCAGCGTCGGCAGGCTGACATTGGCGATGCTCGTGGCGAGGGACGACAGCAAGATGGCCAGTGACAATCCCGCCAGCGCCCCTCGCCCCGAGGCCGCCGGAAGGAAAGGCGGCGCGATGCGGGCGTCTTGTGCGAGAGCAAGCGGGTTCATGCCGGCAGTGTAGCCGTCCGATTGACATGGCGGAAGACGCAGCCTATGCACGGAATACGTGCACGTGACGCCCTATCTCCCTCCGCCCGCCCGCAGCCCATGAACCGACCCGACCTGAACCTGCTGGTGACCCTGGACGTGCTGCTCGAGGAAGGCAGCGTCGCCCGCGCGGCCGAGCGGCTGCGGCTGAGCCCCTCCGCGATGAGCCGCTCCCTGGCGCGCTTGCGCGAGGCGACGGGCGACCCGCTGCTGGTCCGGGCCGGGAGAGGACTCGTCCCCACCCCGCGGGCGGCCGAGCTGCGCGAGCGCGTCGGCCAGCTCGTGCAGGCCGGCGAAGCCGCCTTGCGACCGGCGGGGAATCCGGACCTCCGGCAACTGGTCCGCACGTTCACGCTCCGGACCAGCGAAGGCTTCGTGCAGAACTTCGGACCCCGGCTGATCGCCCGGATCGGGGCGGAAGCTCCGGGAGTGCAGCTGCGCTTCGTGCCGAAGCCCGACAAGGACAGCGCGCCTTTGCGCGAGGGCCGCGTCGACCTGGAAACCGGCGTGGTGGAGCCGGACACCAGCCCCGAACTGCGGGTGCGGGCGCTCTTCCGCGACCGCTATGTCGGCGTCGTGCGCCGGAACCACCCCCTGAGCCGGGGCCGGATCACCCCGGCCCGCTATGCGGAGGGCCGGCACATCGGCGTCTCGCGCCAGGCGCACCAGGACCCGATCGATGCGGCGCTGGCCGCGCTCGGGCTGCAGCGAAAGACCGTCGTCTCGCTCGTCGCCGGCTTCGCGACCGCCCTCGCTCTCGCCCGGCATTCGGACCTGGTGGCGACCGTCCCGGAGCGGCACACGGGAAACCTGCGGTTGGGCCTGTTCGGTTTTCCCGTTCCCCTGCGCCTGCCGGAATTCACGGTTTCCATGCTCTGGCATCCCCGGCTCGACGCCGACCCGGGCCATCGCTGGCTGCGCGGCATCGTGCGCGATGCCTGCACGCCGGAGCCCTAGACGCGCGGCCTCGGCCCTGCGCGCGGGCTCGACGTCCGCGCCCATGGCGGACTAGGGTTTCCGGTTTCCCCTCCCGAGAATCCCGCTCATCATCCCCAATCATGCCATGAAACTTCGCCCGGTCGTCCTGTCTCTCCTCGTCGCCGCCGGAATGAACCTGTCACTGGTTCAGGCAGGCTCCTCCCCGGACAAGGGTGTCGCCGCCCCGCCGCGGCTCCAGGCGGCGGCGCGCACGTTTGCGATCGCCCCAGCCGTTGGCTCCCCGAGCACGAGTTCGGCGGGCGAACTCGGCGCCCACGCGGTGTACGGCGACATCAAGAGCACGATCGTGTTGTTCCGGGACGGGGAGAAGCGGGTGGTTTTTTTCACCTCGGCCTTCCGGCTTGAATCGATGCCGCTGCAGACGGCCAGCCGCAACCTCATCGCCGAGGTGCTCGGAATCGAGCCGCAGGACGTGGTCATCAATTCCGCGCACAACCATTCCATCCCGCGCGTGGACGTCGGGGAGACGGCGCAGGCGCAGGACCCCCGGTTTGAGCCCTCGCGGGCGCTGGGCCGGGAGTTCATGGCCAAGCTGCGTCAGGCCGCCGAGGCGCTGCCCGGCGCGCTCGAACCGGTATGGGTGAAGTGGGGCGTGGCGCAGGAGGACCGGTTGACCTACAACCGACGGGGCCGGCGGGCCGACGGCACCAGTTACTTCATCCGCGAAGAGGACCGCCTGCAGCTGCCGCCCGATTACAAGGGCACGATCGATCCGGATGCGACGCTCGTGCTGCTGGAAGGACAAACCGGCCCCGTGGCCTGCCTCGCCTGGTACACCGGTCATCCGGTGACGGTCTACGATCCCGAGAATCCGGTGGCATTCGGCGAATGGCCCCAGGTGGCGTGCGAGATCGTGTCGGAGCACCTCGGCGGCGTGCCGGTGGCCTTTTTCCAGGGGTGCGCCGGCGACATCAATTCGAAGTACATGTTTTCCGGCACGATCGAGCAGTCGCGCGAGTTCGGCCGTTTTCTGGGCGACGCGTACCTGAAGGCCCTGCGGGCGCTGCAGACGTCCCGGCGCGACGGCATCGAGCTCGCGCACGAGACCGTCGACGTCCCGCTCGCGGGGCTGCCGGACCGCGCGAGCGTCGAGCAGTCCCTCGCCGAGATCGACGCCTTTTGGAAGCGCGCGAAGGCGGGCGACCCGGACACCCTGACCTGTGTCGGCCTCAATTTTCCCAAGGCGCTCGAGCCGCCGTATCGCGCCTGGCTGGTCGAGCCTCCGCGCCGCTGGTATGCCTGGGCCCTGCAGCAGCATGTGGACGGCAAGGCTGACCAGGTGGCGACGGCGGTGCCCCTCGAGATCGTGGTCGCGCGCATCGGGGACGTCGGCTTCGTCGGCATGCCCGCCGAGTCGTTTGTCCGCACCGGACTCAAGATCAAGCGGGAGGCCGCGCTCCCCTGCGTCATCCCCTGCGGCTACACCGGACAGATGCACGGCTACATCCCAGATGCCAGCGCGTGCGACGACCGCGAGTACATGGCCGGCAACTACCGGTATCGCGCCCCTCCCTATCACGCGCCGTACCGGGCTCCGGGAGGTGACGCGATGGCCATCTCCGCCGTCAGAATCCTGAACCGGATGGCGCAGTAAACCGGGTGCTACCCGCCCAGTTCCAGCGACCCCGATCATGAACCGGCGAGCGGCCCGTCCCCAGCGCCCGATCCGGGACGAACCATCGGCCAACGCCCCTCTCTCATCATGGACAGCTTGGATCCGAAGACCCTGATCTGCGGCGTGGGGTGCCTGCTGTTTTTCTTCGGGTGGCTCCTGGGCCGGAGGATTGACACGCTGGAAGACGCCTTCGACAGCCTTCCGGCCGCGGGCGTGGCGATGGGCGCTTTGCTCATGTCGCCGTTCTTCTTTTATTATGCGTGGCAGCAGTTCGGCGCCAAAGCGCGTTTGGTGCAGGAAAACATCCCGGTGTGTGAGGCGCTGGGGCAAGCCGTCGGGGCCCAAGGCGGACGGATGCCTCGCCGCGTCTGGAGATTTGCCGCCCGGGATGATGCGCAGAAGATCATCGCCTACTACGAAACCGCGACGGCCGCCGCCGGCTGGAAACTGGAAAAGCGGAAGAACGGCCTGCGTCTGACCAGGGAGGGGGACTCCGCCGCGATCTGGTGGGAGCCAGCCGGCGAAGCCACGCAGATTGTCATCCAAAAACCCGCGCCGCCGGCACGCTGACCGGCAGACCGCAACCAACCCGAAGAATCGCCCTCGCATTCCATCGGGCGGCGCGTTTCAACCGCGCCCGACATCCCATGCCCAGCTCACATCGAATCTTCACGACTCCCGTCGCTCGCGTTTACCCTTACTACGTCGCCAAAGCGGAGAAAAAAGGCCGCACGAAGGCAGAAGTCGACGCCATCATCCGCTGGTTGACCGGCTACACCCCGCGGCAGTTGGAAGCGCAGCTGAAGAAGCAGACGGACTTCGCAACCTTCTTCAAAGACGCGCCCAAGCCGCATCCGTCACGCAAGACCATCAAGGGCCTGATCTGCGGCGTACGCATCGAGAATCTGCAAGAACCGACCATGCGCGAAATCCGCTACCTCGACAAACTGATCGATGAACTCGCCAAGGGGAAGGCCCTCGAAAAAATCCTGCGGAGCTGACTCCCAGCGAGCCCGTGCCAGCGCTGCCGGCAGCCGGTGTTCCGCCTACTCGCCGGAAGTCGGGTTTCACAAAAAAGCGGAGTGTCTCAGACGCTTTCCGCGTGAGCCTGAACGGGGTGTCCCGACTCCTTCAGCAAAAAGCCCTCCCGTTACGCGGGAGGGCTTTAAATTGGGTGCAGGGGCTGGATTTGAACCAGCGACCTTCAGGTTATGAGGGCAACTTCGACCTTCCGCACCCTCAAGCAGTTAACCCCACTTTCGGGGCATGTTTGGCGTAATGTTTGGCTACCGTGATTTCGGGAGGTGCTGTCCGTTGCCCGCAGTTGCACGAGGTCACAAAACCTCAACGCAACAAGGAGAACAACGTCATGGCATTGGAACTACGTTATCCGCGCAGCAAGTGGTGGTATGGCCGCGTCGCAATCGGTGAACGCCGCATCCTGAAAAACCTCGCGGTGGAAGTCCGCGGCAACGTCCCGCCCACGCTGACCGAACTCGGCGACATGGCTTTCGAGCGCACGCGCGCGAAGGCCCAGGCCGCGCTGGAGAAACTCCAGCTCGATCTGAAGAAACGCAGCAGCGCCGAGGAGCTGGTGCAGACGATCCACGAGATCCGCACCGGGTCCCGGGTCTGCTCCATTCCCCTCGCGGAGATCGGCTCCCGCTGGTGCGCGGTCCTGCGCCGCCGTCCGCTGAGCGCCAGCTACCAGAAACAGAAGATTGCCTGCATCGAGCGGTTCATCCGCTTCGCGAAGAAAACCTCCCCGTCGCTCTACGAGATGGCGCAAATCCATGCCCCGCTGGCCAACGCCTTCTGCCGGGCGGAGCTGGCGCGGGGCGTTGCCGCGAAGACCTACAACCACACGCTGATTCACCTGCGCTCGGTGTTTCATGTGCTGCGCAAGGAAGCGGGCATCGCCGAGAATCCGTTCGCGGCCATCCCGCTCCAGGACGGCGAGACGGTTTTCCGGAAACCGTTCTCGGTCGAGGAACTGTCCCTGCTCGAAGAGAAGGCCAAGGCCGATCCCTTCATCTACCCGCTCGTCGTGACCGGCATGTGCACTGCCATGCGCCGGGGCGATTGCTGCACGCTGTTGCGCAGCTCGGTCGATCTCGAAGGCGGCTTCATCACCGTGAAAACCGCCAAGACCGGCGAGACGGTGCAAATCCCGATCTTCCCGCTCCTGCGCGGCGTGCTGGAAAAGGCGTTGGCGAAGCCTGCGCCGCGCCCGCCGTTCTACGTCTTCCCGGACTTGGAGGCGCACTACCGGGTCAACCCGGACCACCTCACCGACCGGGTGCGGCGCGTGATGAAGGCAGCCGGGTTCTTCAATCAGAAGGAGGACGAGGCGCAGCGGCCCACGCGCGGTGCGGTGCAGCAGAAGCGCGAGCACGGCCTCCGCAAGGCCTCGCTCCGCGACTTCCATTCGTTCCGCGTCACCTGGGTGACCGTGGCGCTCACGGCCGGCGTGCCGCTGGAAATCGTGCAGAAGGTCACGGGGCATCGAACCACCGCGATTGTGCTCAAGCACTACTTCCAACCCGGCCGGGAGGAGTTCCGGCGCACGCTTGCCGGCCGGCTGCCGGCGCTGCTGGGCGACCGCTCGGCTCAGCCGGCGGAGGCCTTCAACCTCGGTGAACTCCGGGCCAAGCTCGTCGCGATGGAAAACACGACGTGGCGGCACATCCGGGACGATCTCCTCCGTCGCCTGCCGGCCGAAAGGAATGTCACTCCGCCTGCCCCGCCCAAATCCGCGTTTGCGGCCTGATGAACACGCCAACTACAGCCCGAGACGCTTCCGGAGCTGCTCCTCGGCGGCGCGACGCTTGGCGGCGTCCATCTTGCGCAGATTGTAGAGCTTCCACTGCGGTCCGGGCAGGCGTTCGACTCCGGGCAACCCGAGCAGATCCCATTTGGGCTCCAGTCGCTTCATCGAAAGCAGAAATTCCCGCTCGGCGGCGGTGAGGTCGGCGTTGATCCGTTCGATCAGCCGCTCGCGGGTGTCCTCCAGCACCGCGAGCGGCACCGGGTCGAGCGTCATGCCCTCGAATTGATCAGCGAAGACCTGCTTCAAATCCTTACGATTCGGGGTGAGCAGTTCGCTCATCGGCCGGTCGTGGCTCGCCAGAAACACAACGAAGGCGCGCCGGATTTCGTCGGTGATCCCTTCGGCCTGAAAGAGCCCATGCACGTCGAAAAGGTCGCGCGGGTGCTGCCGGTCGAGCGCGGCGCAGAGCTTGCCGCCGAACAGGTCCGGCAGCGACACGACACGCATCGTGGCCGAGCGGCCGAACAGCTCGACAGCTCGGGGCGACAAGTTGAGGGCGGCGGTCGGATACAGCGTGCCGCGAAGCACCGTGTTCGGCTCGATCTTCACCTCGGTGCCGTCCGCGGCGCGCACGGTCAGCTTGAAGAGGAGCTGGTCGCTGACGGCGCGATGTTCCCGG